>NZ_QEZH01000037.1:0-359956 GCF_003993515.1 Xanthomonas sp. BRIP62415 | reverse complement strand
GGATTGGGGATTGGGGGAATCGGGAATCGGGAATCGGGAATCGGGAATCGGGAATCGGGAATCGGGAATCGGGAATCGGGAAAGCATCCGCGGCGCGGGGGGCTGGTGCAACTACTGTGACTGCCCCTGCAAGCAGAGCCGCCACGGCCGCTTTCAACCGGCTGGCGGTGTGACGCGACCTGGTTCAGCGTACTGCGCCTATGCGGCGGTGCCTCTCCACGATGCACCAACGACCACGCGCCGTCTCGATGCCGGCGCCGGGACCGGCGCCGCTGGATCAGAGGATCGGCACCAATCCCGCACCGAAGGCGGTCAGCATCCGCACCAGCAGCCACTTCGGGCCGACGTTGACCTCGGGGAAATCGCCTACCGCCACATAGCACTTCCGGAACTGCGGGTCCTGGCGCTTGAGCGGGAACGGGCAACCCGGCCCCGGCTGGAACTCGTAGTTGGTGGCGTAGCGCCAGGGCCAGAAATCCAGCACCGGCAAGGCTTCGGACACCTTGCCCACGCTGTAGTTCAACCCGCTCAGCACCGGCGGCTTTTCGCGCGGGGCCACGGTCCAGGCGTTTTCCGGTGCCATGTCGCGCGCGATGCTGGCCGCCAGCGCCTGCGCAAAGCGCGCATCGTCGATCACCACCGCCGCTTCGGTGTTGTAGTTCTCGCTGCGCGGATCGAAGTTGTGCGTGCCGATCACGCCGATGCGGCGGTCCACCACCAAGGACTTGGCATGCAGGCCCATACGCGCACCGGCACGGGTCACCGGCAGCGGCTTGTTGACCGCGCGCGTGCCCAGGAACGACGGCCGCGTCTCGGTGCGCAGCACGCGCCGATCGACCTCGCTGCCGCCCGGCACGCGGCCTGCGCCGCCCCCGCTGCCGCGGATTGCGCTGCCGGCCGTGCCGCCACCACCACCGTCACTGCCACTGCCCCGCATCGCATTGCCGGCTGCACTGCCGCCAATCACCCGATTGACGCGACTATCGTCGTCGGCCGGCTCGGCCGCCTCCGGGTTGAACGGATCGGGCACCAGGTTGGCGTAGTCCACCGGTGCATTCAGCGGGAACGGCTTGAACTCGTAGATGTTGAAGCCCAGCTCGCGCATGTTGCGGCGTTTGAACTTGTACGACAGCGCATACACGATCGGGTTGTCGGTGGCGGCCAGGCTGTTGGTGGACACCACGATACGCGGCGGCTGCGGGCGCTGGCGCAGTGCGCGGAAGATTGCCTGGGCCTGGTCGGACAGCACCAGGTAGGGCGTCTGCAGCAGCACTTCCTGCTGCGCATTGGCGATCAGGCCGTCCAGCTCGGGCGCGGTGGACACGGCCTTGGCGGTGTGTTCCTTGCGGTGCTTCTGCGGCAGGTCGGCCACATACAGCACGCGCTGCACCGGCATGGCCGGGGCCACGAACGCCTCGCGCACGAACTGCGGATCGCGCGCCTCCTGGTCGACCCGTTCCACCCGCTCGGGGCGGCGGAACGTGGCTGGCGGCATCTTCGGTGCGCCCTGTTCCAGCAGCAGGCGACCGACATCGTTCAGACGCTCGGCCGGCACGCTGCGGCGCGCGTGCCAGAACGCGTCGAAGTTGGCCGCCATCGCACGCACTTCCGGCCCGGCCAGGATCACGTCGCGGTCGCGGAAGTTGTACTCGCTGTCCCAGTCGTAATAGTCGTCCTGGTAATTGCGCCCGCCGACCACGCCGAGCACGTCGTCCACCACCAGCAGCTTGTTGTGCATGCGCTGGTTGAAGCGACGGAAGCAGCACACCACGCTGCCGGCATAGTCGAAGTAATTGAGCTTGACCTTGCCGAAGGTCGGGTTGTAGATGCGTAGCTGCAGGTTTTCATGGGTGCTGGCCAGCGCACCGAGAATCTGCAGATCGGCGATCGCCGAGAGCTGATCGATCAGGATGCGCACCTTGACCCCGCGCTGCGCCGCATCGGTCAGCGCATCCAGCACCATGCGCGCGCTGTCGTCCTTGTCGAAGATGTAGGTCTGCAGGTCGATGCTGCGGGTGGCACTGCGGATCAGGTTGAGCCGCGCCACCAGCGATTCTTCGCCATGGTCGACGATGGTGGCGTAATGCCGCGGCGCGGCCGGCGTGGAGGCGGTGATCGCCTCGCCACCCAGCGCGCGCAGCGGCGAGGGCTGGGCGCAACGATTGGCCTGCGTGCAGCTGACAACGGTGCTGCGGGCGGCGGCCGCCACCCCGGCGGCACGGTTGCGCTCGATTTGTGACAGGCCGGCACATCCGGTGCCGAGCAACAGCGTTGCCAGCACAATCACCCTCAACAGGAACCTCACGGGCGCCGCGCCTCCTGCAGCCGCCCACGCAGAATGAACGTCACCCTGTCGCCCAGGGCCATCTGCCACGCATTCATTCCGTAACGTCCACGCAGGACCGTACCTCGACTGATCACATCGCAATCATAGCCCGGCCGCGCGCATTCAGCCGGCACCACATGCAGGGTCTCGACGTGGGTGATTCCGCGAATGGTCAGGTTGCCGGTGATGTCACCGCCCTTCTTCACCACCTCCTCGGCGTAGGGACGCGACTCGAATTCCACCACCGGATACTGCGCGACGTCGAAAAAATCCTCACCGCGCATCCACGCGGTGTAGCGATCCTTGCCGGGAATTTCCACCTGCGTGGCATCCAGACGGAAACGCACCTGCTGGCGTCCGTCCGGCAATTCCGCCAGTTCACCGCGAAAGCGCGGAAAAAACCCTTCGATCTTCATGCCGAAGCGCGTCCTGATCTCGAACCCGAAGCGCGATTGCACCGGATCGATGGAATGCAGCTTCTGCTGCGCCACGCAGGGAAGAGCGACCCAGAGCGCGAGCCAGGCAAACCAGCGCAGCGACGATGGCACGGATCAAGGCCACCAGAAGGCGGTCAGGCGGGCGATGCCTGGTTCGATGGCCGCGTCCAGTGGCAGTGCCAGCAGGGCGATCGCGGCGGTCGGCATGCCGCGGTAGTCGCCGGTCTGGCCGCTGTGCATCAGCGCCGCCAGCCGTTCCAGGCCCGGGTTGTGGCCGACCAGCAGCAGCCGCTCGGCATCGCGGTGTTCGTCCACCAGGCTGGCCAGGGTGCCGGGGGTGGCGTCGTAGATCCGTTCGTCCAGGCGTTGTTCGATATAACCGGTGAGCTCCAGCACCGCTTCCAGCGTCTCGCGCGCACGCCGCGCCGGCGAGCACAGCACGCGATCGGGCACCAGGCGCTGCTCCCGCAGCCAGCGGCCGGCCGATTCGGCCTCGGCGATGCCGTGCGGGGACAGCGGGCGGTCCAGATCGGCCTGGCCGGTATCGGCCGGCTCGGCGTGGGCGTGTCGCAGCAGTATCAGTTCGCGCATGAAAACACTCCGGTCTAGGATTTCTTGAGCCACTTGAACAGCGGCTCCCAATCCTGTTGATGGTCGCGCACCTGCGCCGAGCGGTAATCGAACAGGCTGCGTCCCAGCCCGGCCATGACCACATAGGCCTGGGTGTCGCGCAGCTGGGCCACCAGGGGATAGGGCCAGGCGCCGATCATCTCGGCAGCTTGCTGCGAGGTCTGGGTCCAGGGGCGGGCGCGGTTGAGCACCAGGCCCACCGGCAGCTTGCGCTGATGCACGCGCGGCACCTTGGCCAGCGTGTTGAGGAAGCCGACCACCGCTTCGATATCCAGCGCCGAGGACAGCACCGGCACCACGATGGCGTCGACATGGTCGAGGAAGCCGCTCAGGTCATCGGCCATTGCACCGGCCGGGGCATCGATGATCAGCTGGTCGGTGCCGTCGGGCACCGCGGCCTGCCAGTTGCGACGGCGGGTGGCATCGATCGGCAGCACCGCACTTTCCAGGCTGGCGCGACGCTGCGCCCAACGCGTGGACGAGCCTTGCGGATCGGCGTCGGCCAGCACGGTGCGCTGGCCCTGCAGGGCCGCATGTGCGGCCAGATTGGTGGCGATCGTGGTCTTGCCGACGCCGCCTTTGGAGGCGGCCACCAGGACTGTCTTCATGCACGCCTCGCTTCCGGGAGCAAGCCGGCAGCGTACACCGCGACGAAGTGAGGAAGTAGTCGAAAGGCGTTAAACGTCCCTCGGCAGGCGCCATCGCGCTGCAACATCGGCCCCGGTACATGGCCGCTGCCGCATGCAACGACCACGCGGATCAGCGGATCAGCGGGGCTGGCTGCTCGCGGCGCCCGGCTGCCAGTCCGCCGGCGGTTGCGCGGCAAGGCCTTGACGCTGCAGGCGCGCGCGCAACGCCGGCACTTCGCCCTGCGTCAGGATCGCATCCAGTGCGGCGACCTGCGCATCGACCGAGGGTGCGCTGCGCTGCAGTTGCTGCTGCAGCCACTGCAGCTCCCGCGTCCGCGCCTGCCAGCGGGTGGCGTCGGCGCCGCTGCTCAGTGCGGCCATGCCCTTGGTGCCGATCACGGCCGTGGTCAGGGTGGACTCGTCGTTGGCCACGTTGTTCAGCACGACCATGCACTCGTCGCGTAACGCGGGCGTGGTGGCACCGGGGTTGCAGCGCCGCATCAGATCGCCGAGCGCGGGGAGTGCATGTGCAGACCAGGTACCCATCACGAACATCGCCGCCATGCCGGCGCCCGTGGACGGAAACCCTTGGGCGTCGAGTCGCTCGCGCAAGCTGACCGAGGCCAGCGATGGCCATTGCACGCCGTCGTAGACGGCATAAAGGGCCTGGCCCAGCTCCAGCACACCGCTGTCGAAATGATCGGACTGCACGGCCGCCTGCCAGGCGCGTTCGGCGGCCGCCTGGTCGCCGCGGCGCTGTGCAGCCGCATAGGCGCGCAGATGCACGGCGGCATTGCCGGCATCGGTTTGCTCCAGGAACGCCCGCGCGGCGCCTGGGTCGCAGCGCAATCCGGGGGCACAACCGACCGCTTCCATCCGCGCCACCAACCGATCGCGCGGCCGCGCGTCCAGGGCACGCTGCAGCCAGGCGCGCTGGATGGGTGCATAGCCTCCGTCTGCGGCCGACACTGCCTCGTCCTCGGCATCGATCCACAGCAGACCGGCCAGATACAGCTGCCTGGGCTCGCCGCTGGCCGCCATGCTGCGCAGGCGTGCCTGCATGGTCTGGCCGACCTGGCTCACCCAGTGAGTCATCAGCGGATCATCCGCCGGAACCGGTGGGGTGGCGGGCGATGCCGCCAGAGCGGACTGCGTCGCGAAGACGCCGCCAAGCCATAGCAGCGCAGTGGTGATCAAGCGATATCCGTGCATGTGTTGCTCCTGTCCGTGTGGGGCGCGCAATGGTGCGCGCCAGCATTTCACACGGGGTACGCCGCATCAAGCGGCCAGGCGCGCCAACAGCCAGGCCCATGCCGGCAGGGTCAGCAGCGACAGCAGGATGCTGTAGCCGACCATCGCCGCGGCCAAACGCGGCGCCAGCCGGTGCGAGATGGCCAGCGCGGCGGCGGTGATCATGGTGGGCATGGCCGATTCGAGCACGTTGGTCTGCAGCATCGCGCCATGCAGGCCGAGCGCCCAGGACAGCGGCAATGCCAGCACCGGCATCACGGCCAGCTTGAAGACCAGGCCGACGGCCAAGGGTTTGAGTTCGTCTGCAGGCAGGCGCAACTGCAGCGAGAAGCCCACCGCCAGCATCACCAGCGGCAGCATCGCGTCGGCCAGGCTCTTCAAGCCCGAGCCGATCCAGGCCGGCGGCTGTTCCGGCATCACCGTCAGCGCGAACAGCAACGCCCACAGCGGCGGAAACCGCAGCACGCGCACCAGGATCAGCCGTGCAGTCGGCGGCGTGTCGCCGCTGTAGCGGGCCAGCACGTACAGCCCGAACGTGGACAGCAGCACGAAGGTGCCGAACTGGTCGTAGACCACCGCATACGGCAGGGCGTGATCGCCGATCAAGGCGCGCACCATCGGAAAGCCGATGAAGCTGGAGTTGGTGAACACCACGCACATCAGCAGCGCGGCGTATTCCTCGCGCTTGAACCGCAACAGCCGGCTGCAGCTCCACAGCAGCGGCACGATGAGTGCGGTCAGCAACCACGGCGTGGCGATCACGCCACCGAGCGAGGCATCCAGATGCAGACGCGGCACATAGGTCAGCACCGAAGCCGGCAGGCAGATGTACAACACGATGCGATTGAGCACATCGGCGCTGTTGTCCGGCAGCACCCGCAGGCGCGCGAACAGCAGGCCGAGCCCCAGCATCGCCAGAATCAACGCAAATGCATCCACCGCCATGGCGTGGTCAGGTCCGTGGGAGAGCGACGCTCAGGATCGCATAGTGGGCGTGTCGTGCCTGGATCGATGCCGGGCTGGATTGGCGACCAGCCAAATCGGCAAGCACGCCGACGCGTCGCGCAGATCGCTCGATCAACTCCTGGTGACGGACATGCCGAGTCTTGCGGTTACCCGGGTGCCGCCAAACGCTGGGCGTTCGAGAGGCGCGCTGCCTCACCGCTCGCGGGACACGCCGTAGAGCCATCCGGGGAGGCTCGGTGACGGCATCCTTGCCGCCACACGGTCCCGCAACCGGCGAGGGCACCGCACCAGGAAAGTTGGTCGGCGCTCGCTGTCTGTCGTGCGGCGTGCACCAGACGTGGAGCAGATGCATGCTGATCGAACAGGGCATATCGAGCACCGCTCTTAACCTTGCGCACCGACCATCCCGACTGGTCCTTGCCCGCTCACCGTCGCGGGACCTTACGCGGCATGGATGCCGCGTAAGAGCCTACAAGGACGTACTTGCGGCGTGTCCCGCGATGGTGGGCGGGCAAGGGCCCCTGCAGCCAGGCCGCAAATCATCCGCTGTACGACTGACCTGCCCGCACAGGCCAACCGCAAGTCGCGTTGGCCTGCTGGTGCCGGCCGCAAAACGACTCGAGAGGTGATACAGCGGCGCGCTGCAAGGGCTTTCCGCAGCACCCCGCCGAGTTACGGAAATGCCGGCGGGTTCGCCTGCCATGCGGCAAAGACCTCGGCCAGCGTGGCGCGTTCGGCCTCGCGCCAGTCCGGCAGCAGGGTGGCGTAGCCGGTGGTGCTGCTCCAGCGATCCGGCCAGGTGCGCACAGCGGCGGCATACCACTCGACCGCTTCCTGCTTACGCCCGGTGCGCCATAGCGCCAATGCCGCAGTGGTCGGCAGCCAGGCCGGCGCGGCCGGGCGGCCGTTGGCCAGGGTGGCCCACTGCTGCAGGGCCTTGTCGGCCTGGTCGGCGCGCAACAGGTCCCAGCCGTAGTTCCAGGTGATGGCGCGGTATTGCTGGCTGCCACTGGAGACCAGCCCCAGGGCGCCCTGATAGAGCTCGTCGCCCAACTGCGTGCGTCCCCCCGCATAGGCCAGCGACGCCAGCTGCGCGCGCGGTTCGGCAGCGCGGGCGTCACGCTGCACCATCGCCGCCAAACGGTCGATCACTGCATCGCCCTGCCCCTGCACGGCCACCACCGCCTTGGTGGTACCGCGATCTTCGTCGAAATAGAACTCCTTGGGCTTGGGCAGGTTCTGCGCCTGCGCCATCGACCACACGCCCCCGAGCAAGGCCAACATCGCGGCCCATGCGTATTTCCTTTTCACTGGCTTTATCCCCTGACAGCAAACGACCCTTCCCGTTCCCATCGTAACCGCAGCGCGGCGGCTGCGCATCCGCATGCAACGGGCGCGTGAAAGGCGACTGCTACACTTTGGGCCGCCGTTTTGGAATCCGTCGGGCGTGTCATCCGGTTTCGGATGACACGCACCGGGTCCCAGCCACCCTTTCCGGGCACGCCATGACCAGTACCGCTGCACTCTCTTCTCCCGACGCTGCCAACACGCCGGAACTCGGCCAGGTCGATGCGGATTACACGCTGGAGCACAAGTACACGCGCGCCGACGGGCGCATCTACTTGTCCGGCGTGCAGGCACTGGTACGGCTGCCGTTGATGCAACGCCTGCGCGATGATGCCGCCGGCCTTGCCACTGCCGGCTTTGTCAGCGGCTATCGCGGCAGCCCGCTGGGCGGCTTCGATCTGGAACTGTGGCGTGCGCGCAAGCATCTGGACGCGGCCAGGGTGACCTTCACCCCCGGCCTCAACGAGGACCTGGCCGCCACCATGGTCTGGGGCACCCAGCAGACCAACCTGTTCCCCGGCGCCAAGGTGCAGGGCGTCTACGGCATGTGGTACGGCAAGGGCCCGGGCGTGGACCGCAGCGGCGATGTGTTCAAGCACGGCAACGCCGCCGGCACCTCGCCGCATGGCGGCGTGCTGGCACTGGCCGCCGACGACCATGCCTGCCGCAGCTCGACCCTGCCGCACGGCTCGGAAGAGGAATTCGTCAGCGCGATGATGCCGATCCTCAACCCGGCCGGGGTGCAGGACATCCTGGACATGGGCCTGCTCGGCTGGGCGATGAGCCGCTATACCGGGCGCTGGGTCGGCTTCAAGACCATCGCCGAGACGGTGGAATCTTCCGCCTCGGTGGATGTGGATCCGTTCGCACGCAGCATCGTGCTGCCGGAGGACTTCGCGCTGCCGCCGGGTGGCTTGAGCATTCGTTGGCCGGACCCGCCGGTGGACCAGGAAATGCGCCTGCATCGCTATGCGATCGCCGCCGCACAGGCCTTCGCACGCGCCAACCGGATCGACAAAGTGGTGCTGGATTCGCCGCATGCGCGGCTGGGCATCGTCACCACCGGCAAGAGCTATCTGGACGTGCTGCAGGCGCTGGAATACCTGGGCCTGGACGCGCAGGCCTGCGCGCAGATCGGCATCCGCGTGTACAAGGTCGGCATGACCTGGCCGCTGGAGCCGGTGGGCATCAGCGCGTTCGCGCGTGGGCTCGACGACATCGTGGTGGTGGAGGAGAAGAAGGCCTTCATCGAGCGCCAGATGAAGGAGCTGTTCTACAACTGGCCGGCCAGCGCCGGTGCGCGGCCGAGCATCGTTGGCAAGTACGACGAGCAGGGCGAATGGATCCTGCCCTCCACTGGCGAGCTGACCCCGGCCACGATCGCGGCAGTGATCGGCAAGCGCATCCAGCGCTTTGCGCTGCCGTCCAGCGCGATGACCGAGTCGATTGACCACCGGCTGCGCTGGATGGAGACCAAGGAAGCCGAAATGGCCTTGCCGCGCGCGCTGTTCCCGCGCGTGCCGCATTACTGCTCCGGTTGCCCGCACAACACCTCCACCGCGGTGCCGGAAGGCGCGCGTGCGCTGGGCGGGATCGGTTGCCATTACATGGTGACCTGGATGAACCGCTCCACCGACACCTTCACCCATATGGGCGGCGAAGGCGTCACCTGGTCGGGGCAGGCACCGTTCACCGAGACGCCGCACGTGTTCCAGAACCTGGGCGACGGCACCTATTTCCACAGCGGCTCGCTGGCGATCCGGCAGTCGGTGGCCACCGGCGTCAACATCACCTACAAGATCCTCTACAACGATGCGGTGGCGATGACCGGCGGCCAGCCGGTGGACGGCACGCTCACCGTGCCGGACATCGCGCACCAGCTGCGCGCCGAAGGCATCCACGCGATCATCGTGGTCAGCGACGACATCGGCAAATGGACGCGCCGGCGCGAGCGCTTCCCCAGCGACGTGGCGTTTCACGACCGCAGCGAGCTGGATGCGGTGCAGCAGCATCTGCGCACGATCAAGGGCGTGTCGATCCTGATTTACGACCAGACCTGCGCCACCGAAAAACGCCGCCGCCGCAAGCGCGGCAAGCTGATCGACCCGCCCAAGCGCGTGATGATCAATTCGCTGGTGTGCGAGGGCTGCGGCGATTGCGGCGAAAAGAGTTTCTGCGTGTCGGTCTTGCCCAAGCACACCGAATTCGGCCGCAAGCGGCAGATCGACCAATCCAACTGCAACAAGGATTATTCCTGCGTGTCGGGCTTTTGCCCGAGCTTTGTCACCGTGCATGGCGGTGCACCGCGCAAGGGCAAGCAGCGCGATGCCAGCGCATTGCTGGACAACCTGCCCGCGCCGCCGCAACGCACCACGCTGGAACAGCCCTGGAACATCCTGATCACCGGCGTCGGCGGCACCGGCGTGGTGACCATCGGTGCGCTGCTCGGCATGGCCGGGCATCTGGAAGGCAAGGGTGCCACGGTGCTGGACCAGACCGGGCTGGCGCAGAAGGGCGGCGCGGTGACCACGCATATCCGCATCGCGCGCCGGCCGGCCGATATCCACGCGGTGCGCATCGCCGCCGGCGAAGCGGACCTGGTGCTGGGCTGCGACATGGTGGTGGTCAACGATTACTGGGCCCTGTCCAAGGTGCGCGACGGCCGCACCCAGGTGGTGCTCAACACCTACGAAGCGATGCCGGGCAACTTCACCACCCAGCCGGATCTGCAGTTCCCCGCCGCCGAGATCATCGCCGGCGTGCGCACCGCCCTGGGCGGCCAGGAACCGCTGTTGCTGGATGCCACGCAACTGGCGACCGCGCTGCTGGGCGATGCGATCGCCAGCAACCTGTTCGTGCTCGGCTATGCCTGGCAGCACGGGCTGGTGCCGCTGTCGCATGCGGCATTGATGCGCGCGATCGAGCTCAATGGCGCGGCGGTGGCGATGAACCAGCAGGCGTTTGCATGGGGGCGGCTGGCGGCAGTGGATCTGCCGGCGGTGCAACGCGCTGCCGGTATGACCACCGCTGACACGTCTGTGCACCTGCACGGCGACACGCCGGCCGCGCGTGCGCCCGGCAGCTGGGAAGACCACGATCTCGGCGGACAGAGCGCGCCGCGTGCATTGGCGCGGACCGATGGCAGCACGCTGCATGGCGAGGTCGATGCGCCGGTGCATCCGCTCGACGATGAGCAGCTGGCGCAGTCCTTGGACGAGGCGATTACGCGCCGCATCGCGTTTCTGACCGACTATCAAGACACTGCCTACGCGCAGCGCTATCTCACGCTGGTGGAGCGCGTGCGTGCGCAAGAGGCCCAACGCGCGCCCGGCAGCACTGCCTTGACCGAAGCTGTAGCGCGCTATGCCTTCAAGCTGATGGCCTACAAGGACGAATACGAAGTGGCGCGCCTGTACACGCGCGGCGACTTCCAGCGCCGGCTGCAGCAGCAGTTCGAAGGCGACTACACGCTGCGCTTCCACCTGGCACCGCCGCTGTTGGCCAGGAAGGATGCGCACGGCCATGCGATCAAGCGCGAATACGGGCCGTGGATGTTCACTGCGTTCAAGCTGTTGGCGCGGCTGAGATTCCTGCGCGGCGGCAAGCTCGATGTGTTCGGCTACAGCGCCGAACGGCGTGGCGAGCGTCAGCTCATTGCCGATTACGTGGCGACAGTGGACACGCTTCTGGAACGGCTGGATACCGACAACGTCGGCCTGGCGGCGCAGATCGCCAGCATTCCCGAGCATATCCGTGGCTATGGGCATATCAAGCACGCGCACCTGGAGGAAGCCAAGGCACGCCAAGCCGCGCTGCTGGCGCAGTGGCGCAATCCCAAGGCCTTGCATGTGGTGCAGGCGGCCTAGACGACAGGGCGGCCAGGTCCGCGTTGCAGCGCTGGAACCTTGCGCGCGGATCGGCTGACGCTTGCCGGCAGTGCAGTAGCGACAGGCTCCTGTGGTGAAGCTGGGAGATCGCGCCGGCGCCGCTGCGGCACAGCATCGCGTTTATGCACGGCCATCGCGTTTATGCACGGCAGCGGTCAGCACATGCCGGGGCAATGCGCTGCCGGTGCAATGATCGGCCACATCTTCCTGCCTTGCACAAGCGGTGATACGCACGCAGGGCAGCGCGCGTCATTCGAAATGCCGACCACGCATCAGACGGACCGGGCCACGCACCGTGCCCAGGTCGACCACGTCGCCGCGCTGGGTGACCCGTACCACGTCCTTGCGGGCCAGATCGGCAGCAACGGCGCGTACCTGCGGCATCAGCGCACGCCAGCGGTTCTCGTCCCCGCTGAGCGCGCGGGCGACTTCGGACGGGCAGATCGACTGCTGCGGCAGCCGGCGCGCCAGCAGCGCGCGCATGGTCGCGGCGATCTGTCCGTCATCGATTCCTTGCACGCCAGGCGCGCGAGATCAGAGCGGACGCAACACGCGCAGGCCGAACCAGTCCTTGGCATCGTTCCAGCCGTGGGTGACCTTCAACCCCGCGGCAGCGGCGAGTTCGGCAAAGCGTGCGTCGGTGTACTTGTAGCTGTATTCGACCTGCATCGCTTCGCCGTCGGCAAATTCGAATTCCTTGCCGCCCACCTGCACGCGCTGTGCGCGCTGGCTGATCAGGAAGGTTTCGATACGGCCACGTTCGCGCGCGTACACCGCATGGTGGCGGAAGCCGTCCAGATCGAAGTCACTGCCGATCTCGCGGTTGAGCCGCGCCAACAGGTTCAAGGTGAATTCGGCCGTGACGCCGGCCGCATCGTTGTAGGCGGCCTCGATCAGGCCGGCATCCTTGTCCAGGTCGATGCCGATCAGCGCGCAGCCGTCGCTGCCCATGGTCTGGCGCATCGCATCCAGCAACTCGATGGCGGCAGCGTCGGTGAAATTGCCCAGCGTGGAACCGGGGAAGAACACCAGATGCCGGCGTGCCGGGCGCTGCGCCTGCGGCAGCTGCAGCGGCTTGGTGAAGTCGGTGCACACCGGCAGCATCTGGATCTGCGGAAACTGCTGCGCCAGCCGCGCGGTGCTGTCGAGCAAGGCGGTGCGCGAGATTTCCAGCGGCGTGTAGGCCACTACATCGCGCAGCCCCTGCAGCAGCAACTCGGTCTTGCGCCCGCTGCCGCTGCCGTATTCGACCACGTGCACGCCGGCGCCGATCGCCTGCGCGATCGCCGGCATGCTCGCCTCCAGCAACGCCAGTTCGGTGCCGGTGAGGTAGTACTCCGGCTGCCGGGTGATCGCCTCGAACAACTGCGAGCCGCGTGCATCGTAGAAATACTTCGAGGGCAGCGTCTTGGGCGTTTGCGACAGGCCGGCCAGCGCGTCGGCAGTGATGTCGTCCGGTTGCGGGCGCAGGTCGGTCAGTGCGGCGTGCGCGCGTTGCATGGCATGGGCGGCGGCGTTCAAGGCAGATCCTTGGCAAGGCGCACGCCGGCAAACTGCCAACGCGCATCGGAGGGAAAAAAGTTGCGATAACTGGCGCGGACGTGGCTGGCCGGGGTGGCACAGCTGCCACCGCGCAGCACCCATTGCGCATTCATGAATTTGCCGTTGTATTCGCCCAGCGACCCGGGCCACGGCGCAAAGCCGGGATACGGCAGGTAGGCGCTGCCGGTCCATTCCCAGACATCGCCGAACAACTGCTGCAGGCCGGTATCCACCGCGTCGGCACCGCGCGGATGCAAGGTGTCGCTATCGACGAAATTGCCCTGCACCGGCACACCGGTGGCGGCCTGTTCCCACTCGGCTTCGGTGGGCAGGCGCGCGCCGGCCCAGCGCGCGAACGCATCGGCTTCGAACAGGCTCAGGTGGCATACCGGCGCATGCGCATCGCGCTGGCGCCAGCCATCCAGGGTGAACTCGCGCCCGTCCGCATCCCAATACAGCGGATGTTGCCAGCCCTGCGCCTGCACCATCGCCCAGCCATCGCTGAGCCAGGCACCGGCACTGCGGTAGCCTCCGGCGTCGATGAACTGCTGGAACTCGGCGTTGCTGACCACCCGATGCGCCAACGCATGCGCGCCGACCAGCACGCGGTGACGCGGCGACTCGTTGTCGTAGGCGAAGGCATCGGCCTGCGGCCATGCGGCCGCACCGATCTCCACGATCTGTTCGTCGCGCGCCTGCCAGCGCAGCGTGCTGGCAACGGCAGCAGGCGGGGCCGGCGCATCGCGATACGCCGGCTGCAGCGGGTTGCTCCACAGCGCATGCTTGATATCGGTCAACAGCAATTCCTGGTGCTGCTGCTCGTGCTGGATGCCGAGTTGCACGATGGTGCAGGCCTGCGCATCCAACGTCCCATCACCCAGGCGCTGCTGCATCTGCGTATCGACTGCGGCCCGGTAGTCGCGCACCTGCTGCAACGACGGCCGCGACAACACCCCGCGGCGCGCGCGCGCATGCATCGGGCCCACGCTCTGGTAGTAGCTGTTGAACAGGAAATCCCAGGCCGGGTCGAACACGCGGTAGGCCGGATCGGCCTGCAGCACGAAGCGTTCGAAAAACCAGGTGGTATGCGCCAGATGCCACTTGCTGGGGCTGGCGTCGGGCATGCTCTGCACCATTGCGTCTTCAGCGCTCAAGGGTGCGGCGAGGCGATCGCTCAGCGCGCGGGTCTGCGCGTAGCGTTCCAGCAGCGTCAACTGCCGTTGCTGGTGGTGGCCCAGCAGAGGTGAGAGTGCAGACATCGCCATATGCTTGAGGACCGCACGTGAACGCGCCGTGTCGGCAGCGTGGCAGCCAGCGGTAAGCTGTTGCCATGTCCTCAATTTCTTTGTCCAGCCTGCTCCCCACGCCCGTCGCATGGGAACATCGCCAGCAGGCATTTGCGTTGCCTGGCGACATCATCTATCTGGATGCCGCCTCGCGCGGCCCGCTGCTGCGCGCGGTGCACACCGTTGCGCATCAGGCGGTGGATGCACTGGCCACGCCGTGGCGGCTGCCGTTCGATGCCTGGCTGCAGGACATCGAGCGTTTGCGTGCGCTCGCTGCCGGCCTGTTCGACGACGATGCCGACGGCGTGGCGATGCTGCCCTCGGCCGCACACGGCCTGGCGACCGCCGCGCGCAATCTGCCGTTGCAACGCGGCGAGGCGGTGTTGCTGCTGGACGGCCAGTTCCCTTCCAACCTGCTGATCTGGCAACGCTGCTGTGCCGAGGTCGGTGCACATATCGTGGCGGTGTCCACGGGCGGTGGCGATGGCCTGACCGATGCGGTGCTACAGGCCATTGCCGACACCGCGGCGCTGCGCATCGTGACGTTGCCGCAGGCGTACTGGCTGGATGGACGACAGCTCGATCTGGACCGCATCAGCGCCGCGGTACACGCACGCGGTTCGGCGCTGGTGCTGGACCTGAGCCAGAGCCTGGGCGTGCTGCCCACCGAGCTGCCGCGCTGGCGGCCGGATTTTGTGGTCAGCGTCGGCCACAAATGGCTGCTCGGGCCGATGGGACTGGCCTGGCTATGGGTGGCCCCGCAATGGCGTGCGCGGGGCGTGCCGATCGAGGAGCACTGGATCGGCCGCGATGCCGGCAGTAGTTGGGAATTCCCGGTCGCCCAGGCGCCGTCCTATCGCGGCGGCGCGCGGCGCTTCGATGCCGGCGGGGTTGCCGATCCGTTGCGGATTGCGATGGCGACGGCGGCATTGCAGCAGGTCGCGGCCTGGCGCCCGGCGCGCATCGGGCAGGCGTTGGGCGCGCTCACCGCGCAGTGGGATGCGGCGCTGCAGGCACGCGGTCTGGGCAGCTGGTGCACACCCGCGCACGCGCCGCATCTGACCGCCCTGCAGCCGCCGGCACACCGGCTGGAGGCCGTGGCAACGGCATTCGGCGAACGCGGGGCGATCTGCACGCGGCGGCACGGACGCCTACGTATCGCACCGCACCTGAGTGTCACCGGTGATGCGCTCTCAGCCCTGATCGCAGCGCTGCCAGAGCCATGACGCAGCGCCCGTAGGAGCGGACCCGGCCGCGACGGGGCATTACCGAAACATGGCGTCATCCCGGTAACGCCTGACAACGCTCGGTAAGGCCCCGTCGCGGCCGGGTCCGCTCCTACGTGGTCAGGCGCGTTGGCTGAGGCGCAAGCCACGCGGCGTGACCCAGCGCTCCAGGCCTTCGAACACTGCCTGCACGACCAGCGCGAGTACCGCTGCGGGAATCGCGCCTTCCAGGATCAGGCCGATGTCGTCCAGGCGGATGCCGGTGAGGATCGGTTGGCCGTAGCCGCCTGCGCCGATCAAGGCGCCCAGCGTGGCGGTGCCCACGTTGATCACCGCCGCGGTCTGGATGCCGGCCACGATGGTGCGACGCGCCAGCGGCAGCTCCACCCGCCACAGGCGCGTCCACGCCGGCAGCCCGATCGCCCGGGCGGTCTGGCGCAACTCACGCGGGATCGCGGTCAGCCCGGCATGCGTGTTGCGCACGATCGGCAGCAGGCTGTAGAGAAACAATGCGGCAATCGCCGGTTTGGCGCCGATGCCGAACAGCGGAATCATGAACACGAACACCGCCAGCGACGGCAGCGTCTGCAGCACGCCGGTCAGGGAGAGCACCACCTGCCCGAGCCGTGGCCGCCGCGCCGCCAGCACGCCCAGCGGCAACGCGATCAGCAAGGCAAACCCCAACGAGATGCCGACCAGGGCCAGATGCTCGCGCGTATGTCGCAGCAGGCGGCTGATGCGCGAATCGGCTGCGGATGCGGGCGCCACGCCCAGCCATTGCGCCGCCACGGCCGCCTCGGACTGACGCTCCAGCTTCACCTGCGCGTTGAGCCGCTGCATGGTCGCCTCGTCGATGCGCCCCTGCAGCCCCTGCAATGCCGTGAGCATCGCCGGTGAGCGCTGCGCCAGGTCCTTGCGATACAGGAACACCGCCTGGTAATCGGGAAAATAGTGGCGGTCGTCGCGCAGCACCTGCAACCGGTAATACGGAATTTCCGCGTCGGTGCTGTACAGATCGGTGACCTCGATCGCCCCGCTCTGCAGCGCGCGATAGGCCAGATCGTGATCCAGCCCGGTCGCGGTCTGCGGCAGTGCATACGCGGCGCGTACGCCCGGCCAGCCGTCGGCGCGCTGCATGAATTCGTTGCTCAGGCCGATCGTGAGCGATGGATGCCGCGCCAGATCCGACATCGAGGCGATGCCGAGCGCCTGCGCACGTTCGACGCGCATGCCGAAGGCATAGGTGTTCTGGAAGCCGAGCGAATCGGTCATCGCCAGCCCGCGCGCGTCCAGTGCGGCGCGCAGTTCGGCCTGGCTGGCCTTGGGCAGCTGCAGCAGTTCCTGCGCCAGCGTGCCGGTGTATTCGGCGTAGGCGTCGATCTGCCCGGTTTCCAACGCACGCCACAGGATGCGCGTGCCACCGAGTTGCGCGCGGTGTTGCACGTCCACCCCGTCGCGCTGCCCGGCGGCGGTGGCGATCTCGCCCAGCAGCACGGCCTCGGTGAAGTTCTTCGAGCCGATTGTCACCTGCGCGGCCTGCGCACCGACGCTTCCGATCAGCAATACAATGGCGAGCAGCACGCGCGCGCTCATGCGGCGTCGTCGATGCTGCGCTGCGCAGTGAGAAAGCGCTGCACGAACGGATCAGCCGGCTGTTCCAGCAGGCTGCGCGCACTGCCCTGCTGCACCACCTGGCCGGCGCGCATCAGTACCAGGGTGTCGGCCAGGTAGGCCGCTTCGGCCACATCGTGGGTCACCAGCACCACGGTCTTGCCGAGCTGGGCGAACAGCGCACGCATCTGCGCCTGCAGGTCGTAACGCACGATCGGGTCGAGCGCGCCCAGCGGCTCGTCCAGCAGCAAGGCCGGTGGATCCAGCATCAGCGCCCGGATCAATCCCACGCGCTGGCGTTGACCACCGGAGAGCTCGGCCGGATAACGCGCCAACAGCTCCGGCGGCAACTGGCACAGCGCGCACAAGGTCTGCAGGCGTTGATCGATGCGCTGCCGCGTCCAGCCCAGCGTCTGCGCCAGCAACACCACATTGCTGCGTGCATCCAGATGCGGAAACAGCCCGCCTTCCTGGATCACATAGCCGATGCGCTGGCGCTGCGCCTGCAGGCCGGCGCGTTGCAGCGGCGCACCATCGAAAGCGACCGTGCCGCTGTCCGGCCATTCCAGCCCCACCAGCATCCGCAGCACGGTGGACTTGCCGGCGCCGCTGGGGCCGATCAAGGCGGTGGTGATGCCGCTGGCGAACTGCAGGGAGACGGTGTCGAGGGCAATGGCCTGGCCGTAGCGACGGCTGACCTGGTCGAGAGTGAACATGCGCTCGAGCTTGCCGAACGCAGCGTCAGACGCGCGCGAAGGTGCGCATCAGCGCGGCGGCGCCAGCAATTCGCGTGCGCTCAGGTAGCCGTCGCCGTTGGCGTCCTGCCGCGCAAAACGCTCGATCAGCGTGGCGCGATGCGCGGCGCGGGTGATCGGCTTGCCGCGTCGGCCAGGCAGTTCGTCACCCTGCAACACGCCGTCGTGGTCCAGGTCGCGCTGATCGAAGGCGTAGCTCATCCACACCAGGTATTCATCGCGGCCGACGCGGCCATCGCCATCGGTATCCATGCGCTGCAGATACTGCTGGCTGTCCTGCACCTGCGCTTGCGCGAACACGGCCGGCCCGCACACACCACAGGCCATCACCAGACCGCGCATGACCGAACCATGCGCTCCGCGCGCACGCACATCAGCCCGCGTGCCGCCATGCTCACGACCCACTCAGCGCATAACCCTTCAACCGCGCCGCATAGGCCTGCAAGGCGGCATTGCCGCTGGCTTCGGCTTCGTGGCACCACTGCTGCAGGTGCTTGAGCCGTTCGGACGCATCGTGGCTGCGCGCCTCCAGCACGGCGGTCAGGCGTGCGCGGTACTCCACCAGCGTGCGCATGCGCGGGCGCTCGGCCACCCAGTGCTGCAATTGCGCACGCGCATCGGGCTTGAGCCAACGCCCGTCATCGACCAGGCCCTTGCGCAGGCGCCGCGGCAGCAACTGCCGCAGCTTGGCGCCGGTGGCCGCGGCCTCTTCGCGCAGCGCCGGGGTGAACACATTGCGCTGGTAGTCGGTCATGGCCTGGAAGCGATGCGAGAGCAGGGCCTTGAGCGTGTCGGCATCGGGCACGGCGATGTTGGGGCGGATGTCCAGCGACGGCGCCACGCGCAGCACCTTGGCCAGGCCGATCGCCTGCAGCCCGCGAATGGCGACCCAGCCGATATCCAGCTCCCAGCGCCGCATCGAGAACCGCGCCGAACTCGGGAACGCATGATGGTTGTTGTGCAGCTCTTCGCCACCGATCCACAGCGCCCACGGCGTGAGGTTGGTGGAGGTGTCGGCCGATTCGAAATTGCGATAGCCCCACCAGTGCCCCAGGCCGTTGACCACGCCGGCGGCCCAGAACGGAATCCACGCCATCTGGATCGCCCACAGCGCGATGCCGGGCAAACCGAACAGGACCGCGTTGATCACCAGCAGCGCGATCGGGCCGGCATTGGCATGCGGGGTGTACAGATGCCGCTCGATCCAGTCGGTGGGCGCGCCCTTGCCGTACTGCTCGATGTCGGCACGCTGCGCGCGCGCTTCGCGGTACAGCTCCACGCCACGCCAGAACACCTGGCCAATGCCCTTGGTCTGCGGGCTGTGCGGGTCTTCCTCGGTCTCGACCTTGGCGTGATGCTTGCGATGGATCGCCACCCATTCGCGGGTGATCATCGAGGTAGTCAGCCAGGTCCAGAAGCGGAAGAAGTGCGCCACCACCGGATGGAAATCCACACCGCGATGAGCCTGGCTGCGATGCAGGTACAGGGTCACCGCGAAGATGGTGAGCTGGGTGAACACCAGCAGCACCGCCAGCATGCCCCACACGCCCAGCCCGGCCACGCCGGAGGTCAGAACGTCGATGATCGGGTCGGACAACATCGGCATCTCCACAGCGGCGCCATCGGGTTGGGTCGATGCAGACATGATGGGGGCGATGGCGGCAAACTTCACCCTTCGGATGCGTAGGGTGCGCCCTACATTTCTAAAGCGGTTCACACGCCTCCTTTCCCCACTGCGCCTGATGTCACCCGTATGACGGCTACTGCCCAGATGTCCACCGATCCTGCTGCTGTTGCGAACGCCACCCCGTTAATCGAGCTCGACCAGGCCAGCGTGATGCGCGGCCAGGTGCGTGTGCTGCATGCGCTCAGCCTGCGCATCGCGCTGGGGCAGCACACCGCCATCCTCGGCCCCAATGGCTGCGGCAAATCCTCCTTCATCAAGCTGATCACCCGCGAGCTGTATCCGCTGGTGCGCGCCGATGGCCAGGCGGCGGTGAAGGTGCTTGGGCAGACGCGTTGGCAGGTGGATCGCCTGCGCTCGCAGCTGGGCATCGTCACCGGCGATCTCAGCGTCAACCTGGCCGACATGCCGGGGCTGGATGTGGAGAGCGCGGTGCTGTCCGGTTTCTTCGCCAGCTATGTGGTGCCGCCGCATCGCGAGATCAGCGACGCCATGCGCGCGCGGGCACGTGAGGCATTGGCCCTGGCGCGCGCCCTGCCGTTGCTGGACCGGCAGTTTGCCGAACTGTCGGCCGGCGAAACCCGCCGCGTGCTGATCGCGCGCGCACTGGTCAACCGCCCGCAGGCGTTGCTGCTGGACGAGCCGTCCACCGGCCTGGACCTGGTGGCGCGCCAGCACCTGCTCGACACCATGCGCCACCTGGCCCGGCAAGGCATCACGCTGATCCTGGTGACCCATCACATCGAGGAGATCGTGCCGGAGATCGCGCGGGTGATCTTGTTGCGGGCCGGCACCGTGGTGGCCGACGGTCCGCGCGATGCGCTGCTCACCGATGCCAGCCTGTCGGATGTGTTCGCCGGCCCGGTGCGGGTGCAGCGCGACGGCGAGCGCTACTGGGCGACGGTCGGGGAATAAGCGCGAGGCCAATGCGGCGGTCAGCGTAACGGCGTTGTCGGAGGCAGGCGCCAGCCACGCTCCGGCCCACGTCGACGCGATTGCCTGCTCACGACCGCCCTGGCGGCATGCAGGCCTGAGCGGCACGCGTGGGATATCTGCCCGGTGGCAACCACACCTGACCGCCCTCCCGGCATGACCTTGGACACGGGACGCGGTCGCGGCGGCTGCGCTTAGACTCGGCGCACGCACAGATCAGGAGTCGTTCCGATGGCCCAGTGGTATTTCCATGTTCCCGGACAGGCCGATCGCATCGGCCCACTCGACGACGCCAGCGCCCGCGCGCATGCCCAGCGCCAGCCCGACGCGCTGGCCTGGCGCGACGGACTCGATGGCTGGACGCCGGCCCGCCAGCTGGCCGAGCTGCAGGGCGGCGGCAGCCTGCCGCCCCCGCTGACCGGCGCGGCCGGGCGTGCCGACGAGATCGACTACCGCATCGTCGGCAACGACATGCAGTTCGTCGAGGTCGAGCTGGACCCGGGTGAAAGCGCCATCGCCGAGGCCGGCGCGCTGATGTACAAGGACGCCGCAGTGCAGATGGACACCGTGTTCGGCGACGGCTCGCATGCCGGCCAAAGCGGCGGCGGCGGGCTGATGGGCAAGCTGCTGTCGGCGGGCAAGCGCGTGGTCACCGGCGAGAGCATGTTCACCACGGTGTTCACCCATGCCGGCAGCGGCAAGGCCAGGGTCGCATTCGCCGCGCCCTATCCGGGCACGGTGCTGGCGCTGCGCCTGTCCGAGCATGGCGGGCAACTGATCTGCCAGAAGGACAGCTTCCTGGCCGGCGCGCGCGGGGTGTCGTTGGGCATCGCGTTTCAACGCAAGATCCTCACCGGCCTGTTCGGCGGCGAGGGCTTCATCATGCAGAAGCTCGAAGGCGATGGCTGGGTCTTCGTGCATGCCGGCGGCACCGTGGTGGAACGCGAGCTCGGCCCCGGCGAACGCATCGATGTGGATACCGGCTGCGTGGTCGCCTATCACGCCGGCGTGGACATGGACGTGCGCCGCGTCGCCGGCCTGAAGAGCATGTTCTTTGGCGGCGAAGGCGTGTTCCTGGCCACCCTCACCGGCCCCGGCAAGGTCTGGCTGCAATCGCTGCCGTTCTCGCGCATGGCCGGGCGCATGCTGCAGGCCGCCCCGCAGGCCGGCGGCCAGCAACGCGGCGAAGGCTCGGTGCTGGGCGGACTGGGCCGGTTGCTGGATGGGGACAACCGGTTCTGATGGGGTGAAGCGGCAGGCGGGTGCACTGCCACCCTTCTCCCGCCGGGAGAAGGTGGCGCGTAGCGCCGGATGAGGGAACGGACGAAGCCTGCTGCGGTCGCATTCCCATGTGGCATCGCTCCGTACCCTCCCCCCCCGCCCCGCGCTTGCGGCGCGGGCGCTCCAAGGCACGTGCGCCATGGCGCGCAAGCAGTGCCTTCTTGCCCCGCGGGGAGAGGGCTCTGGTTCCGTGCTGCGTGCAGGTGGCTGCGGTCATCGCACGAATGAACCGGCGCGCCCTTCTTGCCGGGACCAGGAGTGCAACGCCTGCAAACGATGCCGTTCTGAGTAATCTCCACGCACGCCGACCATCAGCGCCACAGTGATGGCACGCGTGTATTCTCCCTCGCCTTTCCCATCGACATTTCCGCCATGACCGCGCTCCGCCGCCCCCGCCTTCTCGCCCTGATGTCCTTGCTCGGCCTGCTTTGCGCCTGCGGCGGCGAGCCGCGTCCGGCGGCACCGGCGCCGGTCGTGCAGGCGCCGTCTGCCGGCGCGCCCAAGCCGGTGAAGATCGGCATTGCGCTCGGCGGCGGCGCTGCCAAGGGCTTTGCGCATATCGGCGTGATCAAGATGCTCGAGGCCAACGGCTTTGCGCCGGTGGTGGTGTCGGGCACCAGCGCCGGCAGCGTCGTCGGGGCGCTGTATGCCAGCGGCATGGATGCGTTCCAGATGCAGGAAAAAGCCGTTGCCCTCGACCAGACCAGCATCCGCGATGTGCGGATCTTTTCCGGCGGCCTGGTGCAGGGCCAGAAGCTGCAGGACTACGTCAATGCGCAACTGGGCGGCAAGCCGATCGACAAGTTGCGCAAGCCGTTCGCGGCGGTCGCCACGCGCCTGGAAGACGGCGAACGCACCGTGTTCGTGCGCGGCAATGCCGGCCAGGCGGTGCGCGCGTCCAGCAGCATTCCCGGCGTGTTCGAGCCGGTGACCATCGGCCAATACCACTATGTGGACGGCGGCGTAGTCAGCCCGGTACCGGTGGATGCCGCGCGCCAGCTCGGTGCCGAATTCGTGGTGGCGGTGGACATCTCCAGCAAGGCCAGCGGCAAGAATCCCGGCGACCTGCTCGGCACCGTCAACCAGTCGATCTCGATCATGGGCCAGCGCCTGGGCGAGGCCGAACTCAAGCGTGCCGACGTGGTGATCCGTCCCAAGGTCAGCGACATCGGCTCGGCCGACTTCAACCAGCGTGGTGCGGCCATCCTGGAAGGCGAACGGGCCGCGATGGCGGCAATGCCGCAGATCCGCGCCAGGATCGCGCAGTTGCAGGCGCAGCGCAGCAGCGCCACGCGTACTGCCGCCGAGCAGGCAGCCGCCGCCAAGGCGGACGCGTATCGGCGCTGTCTGGCAGAGCGCTCGCGCTGGCAGAAACTGCGCGGCAAGGACGAGGCCTGCGTCGCGCCGTGAGGCCGATGCAGTGCGAGGAAATGCGGAGGTGATGCGGGTACCGCGCGCGGCCATGCGGAGCGACGCGGGTGTGGCGTGCCTGTTTGCGATGCGCGCTTTTAACGCCGATGCGTGGGGCGACTGCGGTATTGCTGCTGTGTCGATGTGCCGGGCGTGGTCGCGGCCTGGGCCGCTCCTACGAAGGTGCGGCGTTTTGGGGGACTGACGGCATGCCGGTGGGTCGCGGCCGGGGCCGCTCCTACGAGGGCGCGGCGTTTTGGGGGACTGACGGCGTGCCGGGTGGGTCGCGGCCGGGGCCGCTCCTACGAGGTGCGGCGTTTTGGGGGACTGACGGCGTGCCGGTGGGTCGCGGCCGGGGCCGCTCCTACGAGGTGCGGCGTTTTGGGGGCGCTGACGGTGTGGCGGGTGGGTCGCGGCCGGGGCCGCTCCTACGGTGACGTCGGGTGCAGTGGTCAACGGCGCGGCCAGCACCGCTCCTGTAGGAGCGGCCCTGGCCGCGATGCCTTACCGGTAACGCATCCGCATCATCGGCAACGCCTTAGTAGCGCCAACGCAACGACACGCTGACAAAGCGCGGCTCGCCGTAGTTCTGGTAATCCAGGTTGGCCCAGTAGCGCTTGTCGAAGGCATTGCGTACCGCCAACGTGGCGGTCCATTGATCGCTGATGCGGTAGTTGGCGTTGAAGTGCACCAGTGCATACGCGTTCTGCACCACCGTCACCGGCGTGGTGGCGCCGGTGACGTCGCCGGTGGGACGCGCGATGTTGAAGCCGCGTACCGCGCTCTGCCAGCTGACGCCGCCGCCGATGCTCAGGCGCTCCCAGGCACCGGGCAGGCGCAGCTGCGTGGACAGCTGCAGGTAATCCTCGGGCAGGTTGGCGTAGATCGCATCGGTGGGCGGGCGCGTCACCTTGACATGGGTAAAGCCGGCATTGACGGTCCAGCCGGGCAGGATCTCGCCGTTGACATCCATTTCCCAGCCACGGCTCTTGGTGCCGTTGATGCCGATGTAGGCCGAATTGCCGTCCGGCAGCGAGGATTCCGGCTGGGTCATGTCGCGCACGGCGAAGTTGTCCTGCTTGGCCTCGAACACGGCAGCGGTGGCCATCGCATGGCCGTCGAACACCTGCGCCTTGATGCCGGCCTCCAGGTTGGAGCCTTCCACCGGGGCGAGCAGGTTGTTGTCCTTGTCGCGGAAGTTCTGCGGATTGAAGATTTCGGTATAGCTGGCGTAGAGCGACACGTCCGGCACGATGTCATAGACCAGCCCCACGTACGGGGTGACTTCGTCGCTCACCTCGTAGCGGCCGCTGGTGCCGGTGTAGGCGCCGCTGGTGCTGAAGGCCTGGGTGCGGGTTTCCCAGGAGCTCAGGCGGGCGCCGGCGATCAGCGACAGCGGGTCGGCCAGGCGGAAGCGTGTGGAGGCATACACGCCGCGCTGGGTGGTACGTGCTTCGCTGCGGCGGCCGTTGCGCGCATAGGTCACTTCGGAGATATCGCCATCCCAGTTGCGGATGTTGGGGATGAAATAGCAACGTTCGCCATCGCAGGTGGCCCAGTCATCGGGATAGGTCTGCGCGACGCCGTAGGAGGTCGACTGCAGATCCTGCCAGCTGCCGCCGACCACCACATCGTGCTGGCGGCCGAACAAGGAGAAACCGCCGGACAGGTACACGTCCACGCCGTCGCGCGCATCGCTGGTTTCGCCGGCGGCAGTGCGCAGGAAGATGCCGCTGCCATCGGCGGCCGGATAGCCGGTGCCATAGGCGCGCAGGCTCTGCACATCGCCCTTGGTGTGCGCGTAGTTGACGCGCAGCAACCAGTTCTCGCCGAAGCGCTGCTCGAGGTTGGCGAAGGCGGTGCTGGTTTCGCGCTGCCAGCGGCTCCACGTGGGCGCCATGTTGGTCGAACGCGGCAGGTTGGCCGGCGACCCATCGGCAGCGAAGAACGGCACCGTGCCCCAGGTCGAGCCGACGGGGGTGTTGTCCTGGCGCTGATACCCGACGGTGAGCGTGGTGCTGTCGGTCAGGTCGCCTTCCAGCACCGCCATGCCCGACATCTTGTTGTCGTGGTAACGGTCGTAGTAATAGTCGCGGTCCTGCCAGGCCGCCACCACGCGGCTGCGCCAGCGTCCGTCGTCGGTCAGCGGCGCATTGACATCGGCCTGCATGCGGCGGAAATCCCAGGTGCCCGCGCTTACCGCGAACGAGGCATCGAAGTCCTTGCCCGGGCGCTTGCGCAGCAGGTTGACCGTGGCCGAGGGAATGCCGGCGCCGGTGAGCAGGCCATTGGCGCCGCGGATCACCTCGATGCGGTCATAGAAGACCGTGTCGTATTCCTGGTTGGTCGCGCCGCTGTAGGTGGGCAGGCCATCGACCTGGAAGTCGGTGATCTGGAAGCCGCGTGCGTAATACAGCGGGCGCTGGGTGTCGTAGAACGACACGTTGACGCCGGTGACGTTGCGCATCACATCGTCGATGCTGAACAGCGATTGCTCTTCCAGCCGCTGCAGCCCGATCACGCTCACCGATTGCGGGGTTTCCTGCAGGGTCAGCGGCAGGCGCGTGGTGGTGGCCGGCTGTGCGCGGCTCACCGCCCCGTTGACGTTGACCTGGTCCAGCGTCTTGGCGTTGCTTGCATCGGCGGCATCGGCGGCACGCGCAGCACAGGGCGTCAGCGCCAACGCGCACAGCAAGGCAGCGGACAACGTGGCCAAAGGGGGGGAAATCGCGGGCATTGGAAGGTTTCTCATCGATCGGTGCGGGACGCGTGGCGTCACGGGGCAGGAAAGCGCAGGCATGCGCGGCGCGTCCCACTCGGGCGACGAGCTGGCTGGCCCTGCCGGGCTGGCGGATCGACGAGAAGACATGCCGGACGCCGCCGGATGTTACGTAAATGTAAATCGTTTGCGTTTGAGAGGCAAGTCACAGTGCGTGCGTGACTGTCCTGCAACCGGCCGGATCATCCCAGATGCGAGAGCGGCAAGCCTTCCGGCGCTTTCACCGTGCGCAGCACGAAGCTGGAATTGACGTCGGACACGCCGGTCGCATTGAGCAGGTGGTCGAGCAGGAAGCGCGAGAAATGCTCCAGGTCGCGCACCTGGATCTGCAGCAGGTAATCCATGTCGCCGGTGAGCGCCCAGCAGGCCACCACCTCGTCCCAGCCGCGCACGCCCGCGGCGAAATGTTCGATATCGGCCTGGCCGTGCTGCTCCAGCTGCACCCGCACGAAGGCCTGCAGCCCCAGCCCCAGTGCCTTGGCATCCAGGCGCGCGCCATAGCCGGCGATGATGCCGGCCGCCTCCAGCCGCTGGGTGCGGCGCAGGCAGGCCGAGGCCGACAGATTGACCTGCACCGCCAGCTCCGCATTGCTGCTGCGGCCCTGCGTCTGCAGCAGCGCGAGCAGCCGCAAATCGGTGCGGTCCAGGGCGATTGGCTGGTCCATATGTTGCGCAGCAGCAGTGGATAACGCACGAATCTTGCGCTTGAAGGGCTTGGGCACGCAAGATTCGCAATCCCGTTGCGTGGCCGTCGGGCTAAGGTGAGCGCTGATCATCGGGAACCGCTGCCGCATGAACACCGCACCGCAACGCGTTGAAAACCAGCTCACCGACAAGGGCTATGTGCCGGTCTACACCACCGCCGTGATCGAGCAGCCGTGGGAGGGCTACAG
Source organism: Xanthomonas sp. BRIP62415 (assembly GCF_003993515.1). Lineage (NCBI taxonomy): Bacteria > Pseudomonadati > Pseudomonadota > Gammaproteobacteria > Lysobacterales > Lysobacteraceae > Xanthomonas > Xanthomonas sp. BRIP62415. The sequence goes on along the minus strand of NZ_QEZH01000037.1, from coordinate 333,083 downwards.
CGCCGACGACCACGCCACCTGGGGCACCCTGTATCGCCGCCAGCGCGCGTTGCTGGTGGACCGCGCCTGCGACGAATTCCTGCAGGCGCAGGATGCAATGGGCATGGGCGAGACCCACATTCCGCGGTTCGATGCGCTCAATGCGGTGCTGCAGGCGGCCACCGGCTGGACCCTGGTCGGCGTGCAAGGCCTGCTGCCGGAGTTGGATTTCTTCGAGCATCTGGCCAACAGGCGCTTCCCGGTGACCTGGTGGATCCGCCGCCCCGAGCAGATCGACTACATCGCCGAACCGGACCTGTTCCACGACCTGTTCGGGCATGTGCCACTGCTGATGAATCCGCTGTTTGCCGACTTCATGCAGGCCTATGGCCGTGGCGGAGTCAAGGCACACGGCATCGGTGCGGACGCACTGCAGAACCTCACCCGCCTGTATTGGTACACGGTGGAATTCGGCCTGATCGCCACGCCGCAGGGGCTGCGCATCTTTGGTGCCGGCATCGTGTCGTCCAAGGGCGAATCGCTGCATTCGCTGGAATCGCCCGCGCCCAACCGGATCGGCTTCGACCTGCAACGGATCATGCGCACGCGCTACCGCATCGACAGCTTTCAGAAGACCTACTTCGTCATCGACAGCTTTGCGCAGTTGATGGACGCCACCGCACCTGACTTCACCCCGATCTATGCCGATCTCGCGCAGCAGGCGCAGGTGCCGGCCGGCACGGTGCTGGACACCGATCGGGTCCTGCAGCGCGGCAGCGGCGACGGCTGGAGCACAGACGGCGACGTCTGAGGCTGCACCGACTCGACACCACCGCCGAGCCGGACTATGGTCGACCCTTCCCACACCGCCCTCGCTCAATGGACCTGACGCAGCTTCGCATCCGGCGTTTGGAGCTGGACGACACCCGCCTGCTGTTCACCCTGGCCAACGGCATCCGCATCGACGAGCCGATCCAGGCGCATCGGTTGTTGTTCAAGGCAGCGCCGCCGCAGCGCGCGCAGTGGCAGCTCACCGACGACGGCTTCGGGGTGAACTGGCCGGCAGTGGCGCCCCCCACGGCAGACGGGTTGCTCAACATGCCCGAGCTGTTGTGGCGCCGGCGCAGCGCACGCGCGCAAACCAAACTGAGCGCGCTGCGCGGGCGCATGGATGCCCTCTCGCCGGGCGAGCGCGAGCTGGTGGCCTTGGCACGGCTGGATGCGGACATGAGCGAGAGCGGCTATGCGCGCTACTTCGACCGCTGGGATGCCGCCACCCGGCGCGATGCCTTGCAGGGGCTGGCCGCGATGGGCGCGGCACAGGCGCGCCAGGCGATCGAAGGCCTGGGCACGGTATTCGAACGCCTGGAAGAAGACCCCAACCTGCTCAGCATCGAAGACATCCTCGATGCCATGAGCGAGACCGACCGCCAGCGCGTGGATGGCTGGGAAGAGGTCTACTACCGCCGCTGCGGCGAACTGGCCCGGCTGGGGCTGACCCACTACGGGGTCGACAAGGCGTAACAGCGCACGCTGGCCGCTGGACAGGTGCGGGCGGCAGGTGGCGATGGTGCGCATCGACGCTACACGCGTTGTCGGCACATGCTGCCGACGGTCGTCGGCTTGCGAACAGGGCTGCGGCCGGGACCGCGCGACAGCGCCGTGGTGCAGGTAGCGGTTGGGCATCGTATCTGCGGTGCCGCCACCTGCGATGCACCAAGATGACGGCTCACCCTGCCGGCTTGGGAAGATAGGCCAACAGCAGCACGAGCGGTTCCTCGCCGGCCTGCTGCAAGGCGTGCGTACTTCCCGGCCGTGTCAGCAGCGCATCGCCTGCGCTGACTGCGTATTGCTTTCCATCCAGCGCATACAGCCCACGGCCGCTGACGATGTAGTAGATCTCGTCCTTGTCGTGCAGGTGCAGGCCGATGCCGGCGCCTTTGTGCAGCACGCGCTTGCGCAGCACGAATTTCAGGTCGGGCGCATCGGCGAAGAACGGATACGCCGTGGTGGGGCCGGCGCCGCCGTGCGGGCCGGGTTGTGGGCGTGCCAGGTCGCGTTCGTGTACCACCAGCGAGGGATGCGCCTGCGCCGCGCGTTGGGCGGCGGTGTCCGCGGCAGCGCCGCAGTCGGCATCGCGGCGCAGCTGTGCTGCGAGACCAGGTTGCAGCTGCACCCAGCCCTGCACGACCAGGCACGCCACGGCCGTGGCGCCGGCGCGGCTGAAATGGGTGCCATCGGCCTTGCCCTGTTCGGGAACGAACAGGAAATAGGGTCTGGCCGCCTGTTCGCCGAGGGCGCGGATCCAGGCGCTGGAACTGGCGTTGAGATCGATCAGGCCGACGTGTTCCTGCGCGGCAACGTGCTGCATGGCCAGGGTGTAGCGGCCATGGGTGTCGAGCAGCGCGCCGAAGTCGTAGAGCAGGCGGGCTGCGGGGGTGATCAGGATCGGCGTGGCGCCCTTGTCGCGCGCGGTGGCGATATAGCGGCGCAGGAACTGCTGATAGTCACCCTGCGGGTCGGTGTAGCGGGTTGGATCTTCGTGTTTGGCGTCGTTGTGGCCGAACTGGATCAGCAGCACGTCGCCGGCACGGAGGTCCTTGGCGATGGCGTCCAGGCGCCCTTCGGCGATGAAACTACGGGTGCTGCGGCCGCCCTTGGCATGGTTGCGCACCTGCCATTGCGCCGGGTCGAACCACTCCTGCAGCATCTGGCCCCAGCCGGCCTGCGGCGCACGCTCGGCACCGTATTCGGCAGCGGTGGAATCGCCGGCGATGAAGATGCGGTGTGGGTCGGCACGGGCATTATTTGCGCAGAGCAGCAGCAATGCGAACAGCAGCAGACGCATGGTGGGCTCCGGGAACAATGCTAAGTACGCGACGCTTTTCCTTCTCCCATCGGGAGAAGGTGCCCGAAGGGCGGATGAGGATGCGGCGGCACAGGAAATGTTGGACGGCCATACTGTCGTCTCAAGCCTTTCAAGCCTCCCCGTTCAGGGCAGCTGTCTGCCGCCTTACCCTCACCCCAACCCCTCTCCCGGCGGGAGAGGGGCTAAAACGCAGTGGCTAATTACGCAGCTGCTGCAGTGGCTTCCGGCTTGCCCAGCACGCCGGCGACGAAGGCGCGGATCTCGGCGTCCTGCGCGTTGTCGAAGAAGCACTGCTGGAAACGCTCGCCGCCCACGGCCTGCTTGATCAGCTCCGGGTCGATGGCGCGCAGGCCGTCGAGGTAGGACTTGGCGGTGGCCTGCTTGACCTGGGTCAGGATGCCGGCATTGGCGGCCTGCGATTCGCGACGCTCGGCCGGGTAGCCCAGGCCACGCTCGCCGCTGAAGGCTTTTTCGAAGATGTAGCGCACGTTGATTTCCGCGCCCCAGCCATAGCCCTTGGCAAATGCCAGCGACAGCGCGTTGCCGTTGTTGACCTGGGCGAACAGGTAGGCGTCGGTCGGCTCGATGCAGTAGCCGCAGAACACGCCCGGATGCGCATTGAGCGACATCATCGCGCCCTGGCCGGTACCGCAGCCGGCGACGACGAAGTCCACGGCCTTGGAGTTCAGCAGCAGGCTGGCGACGATGCCCAGGTGGATGTAGGTCAGGCGATGGTCGTTGTCACCGTCCATGCCGACGTTGAAGACGGTGTGGCCCTGCTCGCCGGCGACGTCGTTGAGCTGCTGCAGGATCACCGGGTTCTTGCCGGCCTGACTGAACTCGTTCATGAGTGCGATTTTCATGGGAATGCTCCGATTGGGTTTGGGGACGTTGTTTCGAATGTGGATGGCCCTCATCCGCCCTGCGGGCACCTTCTCCCGGAGGGAGAAGGAATGACGCAATGCCCGCAGGAAAGCGCGTTTGACTCAGCGTGCCAGCCAGCCGCCGTCGACCGGAATGATGGCGCCGTTGACGTAGTCCGAGGCGCTGCTGGCCAGGAACACCGCGGTGCCGCCGAGGTCGGCCGGCACGCCCCAGCGCGCGGCCGGGATGCGGTCCAGGATGGCCTTGTTGCGCTCCTGGTCGGCACGCAGCTGGGCGGTGTTGTCGGTGGCCATGTAGCCGGGCGCGATGGCATTGGTGGTCACGCCCTTGCTGGCCCATTCGTTGGCCAGCAGGCGGGTGATGCCGGCGATACCGGACTTGCTGGCGGTGTAGGACGGCACGCGGATGCCGCCCTGGAACGACAGCATCGAGGCGATGTTGATGATCTTGCCGCTACCCTGGGCGATGAAATGGCGGCCGGCGGCCTGCGCCATGAAGAAGGCCGACTTGAGGTTGACGTTCATCACGTCGTCCCAATCCTGCTCGCTGAAATCCACCGCGTCGGTGCGGCGGATCAGGCCGGCGTTGTTGACCAGGATGTCCAGGCGACCCAGGCCGTCCAGCGTTTCCTTGAGGATGCGCTCGACCGGCTCGACGCTGATCAGGTTGGCCTGGATGGCGATGAAGCGGCGGCCCAGGCCCTTGACCAGTGCTTCGGTCTCGGTCGGCGCCTGGATGCCGGCGGCGGCGATGTCGGCGCCGGCCTGTGCCAGTGCCAGCGCGATGCCCTGGCCCAGGCCCGTGTTGGCACCGGTGACCAGTGCGACCTTGCCTTCGAGACTGAACGGATTACTCATTACCTTATCGCTCCTGCTGGATGTGCCACGTTGTGATGAGTGAACCGCGCGGCGCGCGGCAGAATGCGTTGATGTCGTTTCGACTGCTGCGTCGCGAACGCCTGAGGTGGAGCGCGCTGGCGTTGCCGGTGCTGGCCTGGATCGCAGGCTTTACCGAAGCGAACGATGGCGAGAATCAGGCTTACTTGAGCTGGCAGATGTCCAGCACGTGCATGTCGGTGTAATCCAGGTTCTCGCCGCCCATCGCCCAGATGAAGGCGTAATTGCTGGTGCCGGCGCCCATGTGGATGGACCACGGCGGCGACACCACCGCTTCGTTGTTCTGGATCACGATGTGGCGCTGCGCCTCGGGCTCGCCCATGAAGTGATAGACGCGGTCGTTGGCGCCGAGATCGAAGTAGAAATACACCTCGCTGCGGCGGTCGTGCAGATGCGGCGGCATGGTGTTCCAGACGCTGCCCGGCTTGAGCACGGTCAGGCCCAGCAGCAGCTGCGAGGACTGGCAGGTGGCCGGCACGATGTATTGGTAGATGGTGCGCTCGTTGCTGGTTTCCAGCGCGCCGCGGTCCAGGGCCACGGCATCCTTGATCGAGAGTTGCCTGGTCTCGAAGCGCGCATGCGCCGGCGTCGAGGCCAGATAGAACTTGGCCGGGTTGGCGGCGTCGTCCGAAGCGAAGCTTACATCGGTACTGCCCATTGCCACGTACAGCCCATCCTTGGGGCCAAGCGTGTAGGCGGTGCCGTCCACGGTCACGGTGCCGGTGCCCGCGCCGACGTTGATCACGCCCAGCTCGCGGCGCTCCAGGAAGGCATGACCGGCAGCGGAGGCCGGCTCGGTCTGCCTGGGCAGTTCCAATGCGGTGCCGAGTGGCGCCGCGCCACCGAGCACGAAGCGCTCGTAGTGGGTGTACTTCAGCGTGACCGCATCGTCGACGAACAGGCCATCGAGCAGATAGAGCTCGCGCAGGTCGTCGTTGCTGGCGCCCTTGATGGCGTCGGGATGGGTGGCGTAGTGGGTCTTGCAGTACAGGGACATGCGCGATCTCCGGTGCCACGCGCGGGGGGATTGGCTGGCACCGGGCCATTCTACCGGCACTGGTTAACCGGTGTCATTGCGCAGTGCACGATGGGGGTTCGACAGTGCGGCGACCCCTCCCTCACCCCAACCCCTCTCCCGCCAGCGGGAGAGGGGCTTCACGGCAGCGGTCGGCGAACTGCCTTCCCCCGCCTGCGGGGGAAGGTGCCCGAAGGGCGGATGGGGGCAGCCATTGGCCGAACGAGCCAGCTGTTCTCACCCCGATGGTCACAACGCACTACTAGGGTGGAGCGGCGTGTCGGGTGTGCGGCATGCGCGGCGGGGGGTGTCTTGGCGCGTTTCTGGCGCATGCCTACGTTGCGCTTAGATGGCTGCCTGCCGCCTTGCCCTCACCCCAACCCCTCTCCCGCAGGCGGGAGAGGGGCTTCACGGCAGCGATCGGCGGACTGCCTTCCCCCGCCTGCGGGGGAAGGTGCCCGAAGGGCGGATGGGGGCAAGCCGTTGGCCGAACGCGCCAGCTGTTCTCACCTCGACGGGCACACGGTCATGCAAGGTGGAGCGGAAGCCAGCACCGCGTGGGCGCGACGCGCGGCCCTCAAATCTTCCGGCGCGGCGCGGCGCTCAATCTTCCGGCGGTTGGCAGGAGTCGCGCACGATCAGGTGCGGGCGCACGCTGGCGGTGGGCAGCTGGGGGGCGTTGTCGGGCTGGATCAGCATCGCCGCCGCAGTGCGGCCGGTGTCGCGGGTGTGGCGGCGCACCGAGGTCAGCGGCGGCCACAGCCGGGAGGCCAGCGAGCTGTCGTCGTAGCCGATCACCGACAGCTGGCGCGGGATGCTGATGCCGGCGCGCAGCGCCACCTTGTAGATACCGGCGGCCATTTCGTCGTTACCGGTGAAAATGGCGGTGGGGCGTTTCTTGCCCAGCAGCAGCTTTTCGGCCGCGGCCACGCCCGATTCGAAGGTGTAGCCGGCTTCGACGATGCGCTCGGGTGGCAATTCGATGCCGCGCCGGGTCAGCGCATCGGCAAAGCCGGAGGTGCGCTCGATCGAGGACCGGTAGGCGCTGGGGCCGGTGACCAGCGCGATGTCGCGGTGGCCGAGCGAGAGCAGGTAATCGGCCGCCTCGGCGGCACCGTCGCGGTCGTGGGTGATCACCGTCTGCGAGGTGGTGTCCAGCGCCACCGAGGCGATGCGGGTGTAGCGGCAGCCGATCTCGGCCAGCATGTCGGCCAGCGCCTGGTCCTCTGAGGCGCGCGGCACCAGGATCACCCCGTGCAGCTTCTGCGCCTGGGCGAAGCGGCGCACGCCTTCGATGTAGCCGGGGCTGCGGCTGTCGCAGGGGTGCACCACCAGCTCGAAGCTGGAGCCGCGCAGCGCGTCCAGCGCGCCGTACTGCATGTCCACGATGTACTGCGCGGTGGGGTTGTCGTAGACCATGCCGATCAGGAACGAGCGCCGGAACGCCAGCCCGCGCGCCAGCGGGTCCGGCGCGTAGCCGACCTCGCGCATCAGCGCCTCGACCTTCTCGCGGGTGTCCTGCCGCACCAGCGGCGAGTTGTTGATGATCCGCGAGACGGTCTTCTTGGAGACCCCGGACATCCGGGCGATGTCGTTGATCGTGGCTACCTTGCCCTTCGGCAGGCCAGGCATTCCCTCTTCGGGCATCTTGCGGGCGGGCATAGCGGTCAACCGTTCGAGTTGAATGGATTCTACCGGCCAGCGGGTCGGCAAGCCGTCGCAGGCTTGCCGATGTCCCGCATCCGCAGCACCGGACGCGCCGCGGCCCGGTGCGCCGCGACATGCCCGCCAATGCAGAACGGTCAGTCCAGGGCGCGGTAGCGGAAGTTGCGGAACTCCACCTGGCCCTGCCCGGCGGCATACAGCGCCGGTTTCAGGGCCAGGAACTTGCCGGCCACGTTGTGGTGGTAGCCGGACACTTCCATCTGCACCGGGTACTTGGTCCAGGTGGTGCCGTCGGTGCTGCTGTGGATGGTGACGATGTGGCGGTTGTTGGTGACGCGCAGCCACACGCTGCCGCCGGTGCTGCTGGGCGCCAGCTTGGCCGGGCGCTCCTCGCCGTAGCGGTGCATGACGAACTGCTCGCCATTGCTGCCGACGCCGGCGTAGAGCTTGTCGCTGTAGAACAGCAGCGCCCCGCCCTGCCCGCCCGGTGCCACGGTCATCTGCACTTCGAACTGGTAGGCCTGGTCGGTGGCGATCACGGTCAGCGGCGAGGCATCGCGCGGGGCGCTGCCCTTGCCCTGCAGGCGCAGCACGCCATTGCCCACCTGCAGCCGCTTGGCCTCGTCGGCGGCCGGGTTGAAGAAGGACCACTGCGGGCCCAGCGTGCTGGCGCGGAAGTCGTCCGACAACGCCAGCCCATGCGGCAGGGCCTGCCCGCTGGGCTTTTTCAACGGCGTGCCCAGGTCGCCGCCCTTGGCGACGAACCAGCCATCCGGGGTCCATTCGATCGGGTCGAGCAGTGCCTGCCGGCCCAGCGTCCAGTAGCCGTGTTCGTAGCCGTGGTAGAGCATCCACCAGCGTTTGTCGGTGCCTTCCACCAGGGTGGCGTGGCCACGCGACCACCACGGCTCGTCGGCACTCCTGGTGCGGGTGATCGGGTTGTTGGGCGCGTTCTGCCAGGGGCCGTGGATCGAGCGCGAGCGCGCGGTGATCACCATGTGCCCGGTCGGCGGGCCGGCGGTGCCGCCCACGGCGGTGGTCATGTAGTACCAGCCGTTGTGGCGGGTGATCTTGGGGCCTTCCTGCGCGTAGCCTTCCACGTCCCAGCTTTCCGGGTACTTCCAGCCGTCGTAGACGTGCTTCGGGGTGCCGACCACCTTCAGGCCGTCGTCGGAGAGCTGCACGTAATCGCCGCCACTCAGGAACAGGTAGCGCTTGCCGTCTTCGCCCACCGCATGGCCGGGGTCGATGTACTTGCCCAGGCCGATGTCGATCGGCTTGCTCCACGGGCCGTTGATGTCGTCGGCCCAGACCACGAAGTTGCTGCGCTCGCCCTGGTCGCCGCGCCGCGCCGGGAAGTAGATGTAATAGCGCTTGCCGTGCTTGATCAGGTCCGGCGCCCAGATCGCACCGACGTTCTGGGTGATGGCGTGGCCCAGCGGCTGCCAGTTGACCAGGTCGCGCGAATGCCAGATCGGCAGGCCCGGATAGGCATCGAAGGAGGACAGCGTGAGGTAGTAGTCCTGCCCGTCCTTGAGCACCGACGGGTCGGGGTGGTCGCCTGCCAGCACCGGGTTGAGGAAGGTGCCGTTGCCTTGATCGGCAACGCGCTGGTGCTCGATGCCGCGCTTCCAGTCGGCCGCGGCACCGAGCCCGGCGCACAGCAGCAGGCCGCTGGCCAGCAGCCAACGCCATCGGGATGAAGTGATACCTGTACGCATGCTCTCTCCTGTCCCCCGGATCCCGGGGCTTGGCGGCAACCGGTGGGCAATGCCACCGGTTAACCGGATGAGGCGGAACCTTCCCGCCGGCAGCAACGTCCTGCACGCTCGGCAAGGCGTCGCACGCGCCCGGCAGGTGGAGCATCGATGCGGCATCACCTGCCGCATCGATCACGCCCATCCACCAGGCACCCGATCGCTTAGCGCGTCATGGCGTTACGCGCGCAATGCGCGTGGCAACCACAGCGACAGTTCGGGGAAGAACGCCACGATCAACAGCACGCACAAGGCCGCCAGCCAGAACGGCCAGATCGTGCGCATGCTCTGGGCGATGGTGATCTGCCCGATCGAGGTGCCGATGAACAGCACCGAGCCGATCGGCGGGGTGATCAGCCCGATGCCGCCGGCCAGCACCATCACCAGACCGAAGTGGATCGGGTCGATGCCGTAAGCCTTGACCACCGGCAGGAAGATCGGCGTGCAGATCAGGATCTTCGGCGCCAGGTCCATGAACATGCCCAGCAGCAACAGCATCACCACGATCATCAGCAGCACGGTGTTCTTGCTGTCGGCAATCGCCTGCAGGAACTTCACCGCCGCCGCCGGCACCTGCAGGTAGGCCAGCAACCAGCCGAACACCGCCGCGGTGGCGATCACGAACAGGATCACGCCGGTGGTGCGCGCCGCATGCGTCACTGCCGCGAAGAACTCGGCCCAACGCAGCTGGCGATACAGCAGCGCGGTGACGATCAAGGCGTACACCACCGCGATCGCCGCACTCTCCACCGCGGTGAAGATGCCGGCGCGGATGCCGATGAAGATCAACGCGACCAGGCCCAGGCCCGGCAACGCGCCGAACAGGCGCAGCGCCACCGCGCGCCAGCCCGGGAACGGCTCGGTGCCGTAGCCGCGATGGCGTGCCACCGCATAGCCGGTGACCATCATTGCTGCGGTCATCAGCAGCGCGGGGAAGATACCGGCGGCGAACAGGTCGGCGATCGACAGCCCGCCACCGGCCGCGGCCGAGAACAGGATCAGGTTGTGCGAGGGCGGTACCAGCAAGGCCACCAGCGCGGCGGTCATGCTCACGTTGACCGCGTAATCGCGGTCGTACCCGCGCTTGATCATCTGCGGGATCATGGTGCCGCCGACCGCCGAGACGTCGGCAATCGCCGAGCCGGACACGCCGCCGAAGAACAGCGACGACAGTACGCTGACCTGCCCCAGGCCACCACGCACGCGCCCCACCAGCGACGAGGCCAGCGCGATCAGGCGTTCGGAAATACCACCACGCAACATCAACTCGCCGGCGAAGATGAACAGCGGGATGGCGATCAACGACGCCGAGCCGCTGCCGGCGGAAATCTGCTGCACCAGCACGACCGTGGGCAGGTCCAGATACAGCAGCGTGGCCAGTGCGGCCGCGCCCAAGGCGTAGGCCACCGGCACGCCGATCAGCAGCAGCACCACGAAGGTTCCCAACAACATCGCGATGCCCATCAGCGCACTCCTCCGGCCTGGATCGGGCGCAGCACACGCCACAGCTTGTACAAGGCAAAGAGCACCATCAGCGCGCCGCCGATCGACAGCGGCAGGTAGTTGATGCTCTGCGGCATCTGCGCGCCGGCCATCTTGATGTCCAGGCCATCGAGCAGCAGCGCCGCACTCCACCACGCCAGCACCGCGCCGATGGCAATGATCATCAGCGGGCGGATCAGGTCGAACACGCGGCGCACCAGCGGTGGCACGTGTTCGCCCAGCAGGTAGAAGCCGAAGTGGCGGTTGGTATGCACGCCGGCGGCCGCGCCCAGGCTCAGCGCGGTGCTCAGCAGCAGCAGCGTCACCGGCTCGGTCCAGCTGGGCGAGTCGTTGAGCACGTAGCGGGTGAACACCTGCCAGCCCTGCACGACCACCAGGCCCAGCAGCGCGATGGAAGCCACGCCAACGGCGGTATCGGAAACGCGGTCCAGCGCGCGCTGCAACGGCGCGACCGGGACGGCGACGGTCTCGGGTTCGGTCATCGGGTCACCTCTATGCAAAATCGCGGATGCGGCGGTACAGCGCTTCGATCTCGGGCTGCTTGCGGTATTCGGCCAGCAGCGGCGCGGCGGCGGCGCGGAACGCCGGCATGTCGACCTGGTTGAGCTTCACGCCGTAGTCGATCACCTGCTTGCGCGCGATGGTCTCGGAGGCATCCCACAGATTGCGCATCACCGGGACCGAGGCGCGTGCCAGCTCCACCACCAGGCCGCGGTCGGCCGGGCTCAGCGACTGGAAACTCTGCCGCGACATCACCAGGATGTCCGGCGCGTAGGAATGCTCGCTCTGCGACCAGTAATGCGCGGCTTCGAAATGCCGGCTGGACTGGAAGCTGCGCATGTTGTTTTCCGCACCGTCGATCATGTGCGTTTCCATCGCCGAGAACGTCTCGCCCAGCGACATCGGCGTGGGATTGGCGCCCAGCATGCGCATCAGCTTGAGGAAGATGTCCGACGAGGCCACGCGCAGTTTCAGGCCCTTGAGATCTTCCGGGCGGTGCAGCGGATGCTTGGTGTTGTAGAAGCAGCGCGCGCCCGAATCGTAGATCGCCAGGCCCACCAGATCGCGCTGCTCGAAGCTGCGCAGCACGCTGTCGCCGACATGGCCGTCGATGGCGCGGCGCAGATGCGGCACCGAGTCGAACACGTACGGCAGGCACAGCGCCTGGGTCAGCGGAAAGGTGTTGTTCAACGCACCCGAATACACGCGGGTGATGTCGATGGCACCAAAGCGCGCCATGTCGATCGCCTCCGACTCGCGCCCGAGCTGGCCTGAGTGGTACTGGCGCAGCTTGAGCCGGCCATTGGTACGCGCTTCGAGCTGCTTGCCGAACCAGCGCACCGCTTCCACCGTGGGGTAGTCGCCGACGTGCACGTCGGTGGCGGTGAGCAGCTGCCCACCGGGAATCGGCGTGGTGGCACCGGCGCCCAGCCAGGGGCCGGCCGCGGCGGCGCCGAGCCCGGCACCGAGGAAATGTCTGCGTGTGATCATTGGCGCCCTCCCAAGCGTCTGGTCACTGGGTCCGGCGTTACTTGGCGGACACAGCCGTACAGGAAATGTCGCCGATGCCGGCGAAGCGAATCAGGGCATGCTGTCCCACTTCGATGTCATGGATACCGGTGGCATTGCCCGTGGCGATGAGATCACCGCGCTTGAGCGGACGCCCGCGCTGGGCCGAACGGCCGAGCGCAAATGCGTAGGCGGCGCGCAGCCCGCCCGGCAACGTGGTGGCCCCGCCGGTGCCGACCAGCTGGTCGTCGATCAGGGTTTCAGCGGTCAGCGCAGATTCGTCGCGCGCCAGCCAGTCGGTCACTTCCGGCCCCAGGATCAGGCCGTTGTTGTTGCCGAAGTCGGAGATCACCACGCGCGGGCCCAGCTTGTTGATGGTGGCCAGCGGGCTGCTGGCGATCTCCACGCCGATGAACAAGGTGGCCGGCAGCTGCGCCGCCTCCTCCGGGGTGAAGTGGGTCTGCTCGGCCGGCGCGTCCGCGTCCAGGCGCAGCACGTACTCGGCCTCGACCGCGCCAAAGCCGCCTTCGTAGATCGAAAACTCGGTTGTTCCACCGGTGGCATTCCAGAGCTTGTGCGAGAAGATCGGGCCGAGCAGGCGCTCGTCGCCGGAATGGTCGCGGCGCTCGGCAGCGATATAGCCCACCTTCCAGCCGACCACCCGGTCGTCCCACTGGCTGATGGCGATATCCTGCACCTGGTAGGCAGTGACCAGATCGTCAGGGATTTGCCCGGGAAAGTCGGGCAGCGATGCCCCTGCACGGCGTGCCTCCACAAAGCGCTGCGCGATCTGCGACAGCGAGGATGTGGACGATGGCGGAGTGGCGGCGTCGTTGCTCAAGGGTGTCTCCCTGATAGGTGTTTTTTTTGCACTGCCAATCGACAGTGGCACGGTGTGCTGTATATGGTAAACCGGTGTCATTGGCAATGTGCAGTGCGGCAAAGTGGCCGCAGGAACGAAGCAACCCTGGGAGGGGTGGATGGAACAGACAAGCCAGACGCGCGTGTTTGCCGCGTTTTCGAGCCTCATGCGCCGGTGCATGACCGTGGGGGTGATGGGTTTGCTGCTGGCAGGGCCGGTGCTGGCCGCCGAGGCACCTGGCGCAGAGACCGCAGCCGAGCAGGCCAGCCGGATCCCGCTGTGGCCCAAGGGGCTGGCACCGGGTGACAAGGCGCTGCAGCAGCCGCAACGCATCGTCCAACGCAGCAGCGACCCTGCGCTGCCCGATCGCTATATTCAGCAGATCAGCACGCCGTATCTGGTGGTCTATCGGCCCAGGCAGCCGAACGGCACCGCCCTGCTGGTCACCCCCGGCGGCGGCTACCAGCGCATCGTGCTCGACAACGAAGGCAGCGCGCTGGCGCCCAGCTTCGTCGACCAGGCCGGCATCACCCTGTTCGTGCTGCGCTACCGGCTGCCCGGCGAAGGCCACCCGAACGGCGCCGACGTGCCGCTGGCCGATGCACAGCGTGCGCTGCGGCTGATCCGCGCCAATGCCGCCCGCTACGGCATCGATGCGCAGCGGGTCGGGGTGATGGGCTTTTCGGCCGGCGGCCATGTCGCCGCCAGCCTGGGCACGCGCTACGCCGCGCAGGTGTACCCGGCCCAGGACGCGGCCGATGCGCTGAGCGCGCGGCCGGATTTTGAACTGCTGATCTACCCGGTCATCGACATGGACAGCGCCAACGCGCACCCGGGCTCGCGTGAGCGCCTGCTCGGCAGCAGTCCAGACGCGGCGCAGGTGCGCGCGTATTCGCCGCAACTGCATGTGGATGCCCGCACGCCGCCCAGTTTCCTGCTGCATGCACAGGACGACACCGTGGTGCCGGTGCGCAACAGCCTGCTGATGCACGAGGCGCTGCTGCGCGCCGGCGTGGCGAGCGAGCTGCATGTCTTCCCGCAGGGCGGCCATGGCTTCGGCACCGCCAGCGGCACCGGCCTGACCGTGGCCGCATGGCCGCAGCTGGCGCAGGCCTGGATCGCGCATGTCACCAGGGGGCAGACGCCTGCATCTGCATCTTCACCGGCACCGGCAGTGATCCCTGCGCAGGACGCGGCGCGATGACAGCGCCGTCCATGCCCGACACGCGCCGACGCACGCTGCTGCGTGGCGGGTTGCTTGCCACTGCCGCAGCAGCGCTGCCCGGCGTCGCCGGCGCGGCCGCACCGCCGCCACGCGAGGACAGCGCGCCGCTGGCACGCGTGCGTGGCGGCGCGCTGCGCGGCTATCGCGACCAGGGCATCTGCGTGTTCAAGGGCATCCCGTACGGCGGCGACACCGCCGCGCGGCGCTTTCAGGCACCTGTGCTGGAAACGCCTTGGCAGGACGTGCGCGATGCCGGCGCCTACGGTGCAGCCGCACCGCAACTCAAGGCCAGCGAACCCACCAGCGAGGACTGCCTGTTTCTCAACGTGTGGACGCCCGGCCTGCGCGATGGCGGCAAGCGGCCGATCCTGTTCTATATCCACGGCGGCGGCTACACCACCGGCTCCGGCAGCGACCCGCTGTACGACGGGGTGCGCCTGTGCAAGCGCGGCGACGTGGTGGTGGTCACCGTCAATCACCGGCTCAACCTGTTCGGCTACCTGTCGCTGGCGCAGCTGGGCGATGCCGGCTTTGCCGACTCCGGCAATGCCGGTCAGCTGGACCTGATCCAGGCACTGCAGTGGGTGCGCCAGCACGCGGGCGAATTCGGCGGCGATGCCGGCAACGTCACCGTGTTCGGCCAGTCCGGTGGCGGCGCCAAGATCGCCACGCTGATGGCGATGCCGGCCGCGCGTGGCCTGTTCCATCGCGCCTGGACCATGAGCGGGCAACAGGTCACCGTGGCAGGGCCACGCGCGGCCACCCAGCGCGCGCAATTGCTGCTGGATGCGCTGAAACTTGCGCCAGGCGAGCTTGCGCGGATCCGCACGCTACCGGTGGCGCAGCTGCTGGCTGCCGCGCAGCTGCGCGACCCCTCGCGGGTGGAAAACAGCGCGTTGTATTTCGGCCCGGTGCTGGATGCGCGCAATGTGCCGGTGCACCCATTCTGGCCGACTGCGCCACTGCAATCGGCCCGCATTCCCATGGTGATCGGCAATACCCGCGACGAGACGCGCGCGTTTCTCGGCAACGACGCCAAGAACTTCGCGTTGAGCTGGGACGAGCTGCCGGCCAGGCTGGAAAGCCAGCAATACGTCGACCTGCTGCCGCAGGTGGTGATCGCCGAATATCGCCGTCTGTATCCGCAGTACTCGCCCTCGGACGTGTTCTTTGCGGCGACCACCGCCGGCCGCTCGTGGCGCGGCGCGGTCGAAGAGGCCGAAGCGCGTGCGCGCCAGGGCGCACCGACCTGGGTGTATCAGCTGGACTGGGGCTCGCCGCTGGATGGCGGCAAGTTCGGCGCCTTCCACACGCTGGATATTCCGCTGGTCTTCGACACCATTGCGCAGCCCGGCGCGCGCACCGGCGACGGTGCCGATGCGCAGCGCATGGCCGCGCAGATGAGCCAGGCACTGCTGGCGTTCGCGCGCAGCGGCAACCCGAATCATCGCAGCCTGCCGCATTGGACGCCGTATTCGCTGCAACGCCGCGAGACGCTGCTGTTCGATACACCGAGCCGGCTGGAACACGACCCGCGCGGTGGCGAGCGCAAGCTGTACCAGCAGGCGCCTTTCATTCAACGCGGCACGTTTTGAGCGCCTGCGTGGTGGAGCGCCACCTCGCGCGGGCTGATGGCCGTCTGCAGCGGCAGGGTTTTTGCCGCTACAGGGTGGCACCGATCAAGGCGTGGCCCCGGTGATCGTGCTTGGGGCTTTCTGACTGCCTTTGGTCTTCCAACTCGATTTCGGCGTCTGCCTGCCTTTCGTCTTCCGTTCGTCTTCCGACTGACATCCGTTTCTTGATCGCTTCTTCGTCTCTGGTGACTCATGCGCTTCCTGTCTCTCGTACCGCTGGTCCTGCTGGCAGCAACCGCTACACCTGCTGCACACGCCGTTGAAGCGCCGCCTGCACCCGTGCCGGCATCTGGCGTGCCCGCGACCGGCACGCAGCTTGCCGCCAGCAAGATCGTGCTGGTCGGCGATTCCACCACCGCCGTGCAAGGTGGCTGGGGGCCGAGTTTCTGCGCACAGCATGTGACCTCGTTCCTGAGCTGCCTCAATCTGGCGCGCGGCGGCCGCAGCACCTCCAACTACCGTGCCGAAGGGTCGTGGGAGATCGCGCTGCACGAGCTGCGCAGCGGCGGTTATCGACAGGTCTATGTGCTGATCCAGTTCGGTCACAACGACCAACCCGGCAAACCGGGGCGTTCCACCGACCTGACGACCGAATTCCCCGCCAACCTGCGCCGGTATGTGGCCGAGGCGCGCGCCGCCGGTGCGATTCCGGTGCTGGTCACGCCATTGACGCGGCGGCAGTTCGCGCGCGGCCAATTAGTGGATGACCTTGGCCCGTGGGCGGAGGCCACGCGCAAGGTTGCGCAGGAATTGCAGGTGCCGTTGATCGATCTGCATGCGCGCAGTCGTGCGCTGGTGCAGGGCATGGGTCCGGTGTTGGCGATGCGGCTGGCGCAGCGGCCTGCCGATCCCGCGCAAGTGCTTGCCGCGCAATCGGGCACCACGATTGGCAAGACGCCGGTGCAGGCATTGCATGCGCCGCCGCCGTCAAAGATTGCGGCAGCGGGCAGCGTCTCCGCCAGCGCGCAGGACAATGCCAACGCCGAGCCGATGGGCCAGGCCAAACTCGCGTTCGACTACACCCATCTTGGTGCGGACGGCGCGGATCTGTTCGCGGCGATTGTTGCCGACGAGTTGGCAAAGCACGTGCCCGCGTTGCGGCCGTTGTTGATTCCGTGATGCGTCATTTCATCTGATCAACTAGAGCGGCTAACAAACCTACTTGACGCCAGTCAATTGCAGGCCGGCTGATGTGCTGCCTGGCTGCAGGGCCCTTGCCCGCCCACCATCGCGAGACACGCCGCAAGTACGTCCTTGTAGCGGCATCCATGCCGCGTAAGGTCCCGCGACAGCGGCAGGCAAGACCTGTCGAGATGATTGGCACGCAGGGCTTTCAATAAAACAATCAGCACAGTGTCTGGAGCGGTGAGGGCACCGCGATCTCGACGCTGCGAGTTTGCTGCAGGGCCCTTGCCCGCCCACCATCGCGGGACACGCCGCAAGTACATCCATGTAGGCTCTGGCGCGGCATCCATGCCGCTCAAGGTCCCGCGACGATGGGCGGGCAAGGACTAGTCGAGAGGGTCGGTGCGTATGGTTTTCGGCAAAGCAATCGACCAACTTCCTGGTGCGGTGTCCTCACCAATTGCGGGACCGTGTGGCGGCTTGGATGCCGCCACCGCGCCCCCGGGGATGGGTTCACGGCGTGTCCCGCGAGCGGTGAAGGGACCGCGCAGTCGACCCTGCACTCACTGACAAGCACTCGCTCGCCAGGTTTTGTTGGTCGCTCCTAGCTGCATCAGCTCACGACAGGCACTGGCGCATCCGCTTCGATCACCTGCTCGCGCTTGAGCTCTTCCCACACCGCTGCCGAAATCGCCACGCGCATCGAGGCCGCATTCGCATGCGCCTGCTCGGGCGTGCGCGCACCCGGAATCACCGCGGACACCACCCTCGGCGCGGCGGCAAATTGCAGCGACACCGTGCGCAGATCCACGCCGTGGCGCTCGCAGATGGCGAGTGCCTTCTGGCGCTTGGCCGGTGCCCATTCCGGCACGGTGCCGTCGTAGAGATACCGCTCGCGGCCGGCCAGATAGCCCGCCAACAACGGCGCACCGACCACCACCGACGCGCCGTGCTTTGCGATCTTCGGGAAGGTGTCGTGCAGCGCCTGCGCGTGGTCGAGCAACGAATACTGGCAAGCCAGCAGGAAGATATCCGGATCGGCCTCCTCAATTGCACGCAAGGCCGGCTCGGGGCGATTGACGCCAAAGCCCCAGGCCTTGATCAGGCCCTCCTTGCGCATCTTGGTCAGCTCGGGCATCGCGCCTTTCACCGCCTCGGCAAAGCGCTGTTCCCACGGCATGCCGAGGTCTTTCTCGTTCTCCGGGGACAGGTCGTGGATGTAGGCGATATCGATCTGCGACACGCCCAGCCGCTGCAGGCTGTCTTCGATCGAGCGACGCACGCCAGAGGCGCTGTAGTCGTAGCGGTAGTCGAAGGGCGAGGGCTGCTGCCACATCGTCTTCGGCGGCTTGTCGGTGGCAGTGAGCAGGCGCCCGACCTTGGTCGACAGCACGTAGTCGCCTGCAGCGTGATTGTGCAGATGGTGGCCGGTACGACGCTCGGACAGGCCCAGGCCGTACCACGGCGAGGTATCGAAATAGCGCACGCCCGATTCCCACACTGCCGCCAGGGTTGCTTCGCTTTGCGCATCGCTGGTGGGCGCAAACCCGTTGCCGATTGCCACGCCACCGAAGCCCAGGCGACTCGACGGCCGATAGCGCGCGCCCTTGGCTGCGGGATTGGTCGGCAACGCGGAAGCGGCGGCCTTGCCGCGCGTGGGCATCACGCTGCCGGGCGCGGAGGTCTGCGCCAACAACGGGGCGGCAGCCAATGCGGCGGTGCCGGCAGCGGCGGCGGAAAGGAACTGGCGACGGGTATTCATGGGGGAAATCCTTGCGGCGACTCGATGCACAAGCATGGTCCCGCCTGCGTGCAGACCAGGTCAGCGCAAGGCGCGCGCGCGTACACATGCAGGCAACGAACGGCCCGCGTGCAGGTTTAGGCAAGCAGGCACGTCAGCACAGGTTGTCAGCGGTCGCTGCTGGTGGTCATTGCATGCACCGCATGCTCGGGACATGCAGAAGTGGCCTGTGTTCCCGGCCGCTACACTTCATCGCGTGGCGTTGCCTAAGAGCGGCTGACACAGCGTCGCGAGCGGTAGTCGACTGTGTGCGGACGGCACGCTCAGAACCGCAGTGCACGCGTGGCATATGTTGCTTCCGAGCACCGAGCGCGCCTGCCTGACGGCTGTG
The DNA here is from genome assembly GCF_003993515.1 of Xanthomonas sp. BRIP62415. NCBI lineage: Bacteria > Pseudomonadati > Pseudomonadota > Gammaproteobacteria > Lysobacterales > Lysobacteraceae > Xanthomonas > Xanthomonas sp. BRIP62415. The sequence continues at coordinate 314,027 of NZ_QEZH01000037.1, read as the reverse complement.
CAGTCGTTTTGCCAGCCACTCCAGATCCCTGCACAAGTCCGTATTGCATGGATCCAACGTCCATCAGTGGATCTCCAGCAGTTGCACCTGTGCCCGCGGTGGGCCATCGCCCAGCCACAGCGTGCCCACGCTGATCGGCAGGCTGAAGCGACGCGGGCCGGCGCTGCCCGGATTGATGTACAGCACCCCGTCGCGTGTCTGGACCGCTGGCTTGTGCGAATGTCCGCTGATGATCACATCTGCGGCGACATCCGCTGCCAGCGTTTTCAGATCGTGCAGCACATGGATGCGCACATTTGCGATCAGCAGGTCCAGCGTTTGCGGAAGTTGCGCTGCCCACGGCGTGTTGTCGATATTGCCGGCGATTGCATGCAACGGTGCCAGCGCGCCCAGCGCGGTGAGGATCTCCGGCTTGCCCACATCACCGGCATGGATGATCGCCGCGCAGCCCTGCAATGCAGCCACGGCCTCGGGCCGTAGCAGGCCGTGCGTGTCGGAGATCAGGCCAATGCGTAAGGCTGCAGCCGTCATCGGGCGTGGGTGAAGGTGGCGGGCGATGAGGATGCACTGCCGGGTGATGCCGTCGCGTCAACGTGGCGCCTTTTAGCGTCGGCAGCATGTTCAGCAGCCAACCTCGCCACGGCAGCTGTTGCCCGGCGCACCGTGGCGTGCCGGGTATCAATCAACTCGGTGCATCGACTCACTGTGTTGTCCGCGCTTTCCAGGCCCAGACGCTGTTGGGATCGCCCTGCAGTCCGCGGCGTTTGCTTGCACGCGCCAGTTGCCAGTACGCCCATGCCAACACCAGCGCGATCAGGTCCACGCCGAGTACCGTGGCGTCCTGCGATGGCAGCACCACGCCGCGCGCGGAAACGCAGCTGGCCAACGGAATCAGCGCCGTCAGGCCTGCGCAGGCCAGCAGCGCCTCGTACGCCCCACGTGCGGTGGGGCGGATCAGTGCCCACACCAGCACGGTCGCGAAGACCGCGTAATAGACATGACGCTCCTGTCCTTGCGGCAGCAGGCGCGCGGCGATGAACAGCGCCGAGACGCCGGCCACGCTGCCCAGGCACACGCCGACGGTGAGGCGCGCCATCGCGTGGGTGCGCCGCGGTTGATCGACCAGCCGACGCTTGCGGCGTGTCTCGATCCACAGCAGGTTGCCGCTGTAGAACAGGAACGCGCCCCCCAGCCCGAGCAGGAAATACAGCCACTGCACCGGCGCCTGCCCGAAGTTGCCGAAGTGCAGCCCTTGCAGCCCGCGCAATGCAGCGGTGCCTGGTGACATCGTCCTTGGTTCGAGTACGCGCAGGACCTTGCCGGTTGCCGCGTCCAGCGCCACGCCACCGAGGGTGTTGAGCCGGCGCTGCGCGTGATGGCCATACACCTCCGCACGCGCATTGGCATCGCCTGCATCGTGAAACCCGATGCTTTCCGGTACGAAGCCCGGGCTGGCCGCGCGCGCCTTGTCCAGCAGCACCGCCAGCGGCAACACCGGCGCCGCACGCCTGGCCGGTTGCACATGCGGGGTGAGCTCGAAGTCCGGCTCCAGGATCTGCATCAGCTTGCCGTCGAACACCAGGAACTGGAACGGCGCCAGCAGCAGCACGCCCAGGCACAACACCGCACCGGACCAGGCGAAGATCACATGGAACGGCAGCGACAGCATGCCGACCACGTTGTGCGCGTCCTGCCACAGGCGCTTGACGTTGGCGCCGATGCGCAGCGCGAACAGGTCCTTGAAGAACACCGGCGCATACAGCACCACGCCGCTGACCAGGGCCAGCCCGTACAACACGCTCACCACCCCGAACAGATAGGTGCCGAACACGCGCGGCAGCCCGGCGGTGAAGTGCAGGTCATAGAGAAAGTCGGCAAAGCCCACCCGCTGCGGCAGCTCCAGCAGGCTGCCATCGGCGGCTTGTTGGTACTGCCGCATGCCACCGCTGGCCTCGGCCTGCGGGCCGTACCAGTACAGCCGCGCCAGTGGCCCGTGCTCGCCGGGCAGCAGCACCAGGAAGGAGTCGGCCACCTGCGGATGCCGGGCGATCACCGCATCCAGCAGGCGCTGCGCGGCGGCGACAGGATCTGCCGGCGCCGGCTGCGTGGCAGGCGGGGTGGTCTGCCAGCCGCTCAATTGGTGAGTAAACACGGTGATGGCACCGGCATAGAAGGCGATGAACAAGGCCATGCCGGCTAACAGGCCCATCCAGCTGTGGACCGACAGAAACGCACGCAAGGTCGCTGCTTTCATGCGCCCAGCTCCGTCCAGCCCGTGGCCTTGATGCCTGCAAGCGCGAGATAGCACAGCAGCGTCAACCCGCCGAGTACGACCCAGGCACGCGATGCGCTACGAAACACGAACGGCAGCGCCATCGCACCGATCCATGCCGGAAACATCAGCAGCAACCACGCCAGCGTGTAGCTCCGCTGCGGCCCCGGCAGCAACAAGGCGCACAGGCCGACCACGCCCACCGCAAGCGGCAGCCCCAGCACCACGGCGGCCAGCCATCTAGCCCACATGGCGTACCTGCCTGCGTTGCACGCGCGCCTGCTGCCAGGCATCCAGGTACGGCAGCGCCACCGCCACCAGCATCAACGCCGTCACTGCGGCGAAGATGCCGGCCCAGGTGCCCAAGGCAGCGATGGCGCAGCCCAGCGACAGCAGCAGCAACGCGCTGGCGCCGAGGCGTAGCGCACGCGCCGACAGCCGGCGCTGCGGCCACAGGCGTTGATGCCTGGTTGCCAAGTAGAACGCCAGCACCGAGACCGCAGCGGCGAGCAGATAGCACGCCGTCATCAGGCCGCTCATGCCTGCACCTGCATCGAAGCGGAGGGCGACAAGCTGCCCGAGAGCACAGGCCGCGTGCCGCCGCCCTGCGCCCCGGCATACCCCGAATACGCAGCCCGCACGGGTGCATCTGCGCGCCCGACCCTGCGCACGACAGGAACAGGCCACTCAAGCATCGAAGAAGTAGCAGCACTCAAAACGCCCACGCACAACGCTCCCGTAACGAGATCGACGGAAGGCATGGCGGCGGCTGTGCCCGGCAGCCCTCCCCGGGCCGCCTGATATCAGTGGTCGACACCCAGCTGCGCCGCCCGGCAGGCGCACGCAACACGGTCTGGACCACTCTACGGCGCGCAATCTAACAGGTGCCACGGCGCCGGACCAGCGGCCCGGCGCCGTGGGTGCTGCATCAGCCCTGCGGCGTCAGCACGATGACGCCCAGCGGTGGCAACAGCAGCGGCAGGGATTGCGCATGGCCATGCATGGACTGCTGCTCGGCGCCCACCACACCGCCATTGCCCAGATTCGCGCCGCCATAGATACCGGCATCGCTGTTGAACACCTCGCGCCACTGGCCGCCCTGCGGCACGCCGATGCGGTAGCCGTGCTGCACGATCGGGGTGAAGTTGATCACCACCAGCACCGGGGCGTCGCCACGCTTGCCCTTGCGCAGGAACGCGACCACGCTGTTGGCCGCGTCATCGCCCACCACCCACGCAAACCCGGCCGGATCGTCATCCTGCGCGTGCAGCGCGGGGTATTCGACATACAGCCGGTTCAAGTCACGCACCAGGGTCTGCACGCCGCGATGGCGCGGGTCGTCCAGCAGATGCCAGGGGATGCCGCCGTCGTGGTTCCACTCGGTGGGCTGGCCGAACTCGCAGCCCATGAACAGCAACTTGCGCCCCGGGTGGGTGAACATATAACCCAGGTAGGCTCGCAGGTTGGCAAAACGCTGCCAGTCGTCGCCCGGCATGCGGCCCAGCAACGAGCCCTTGCCGTGCACCACTTCGTCGTGCGAGATCGGCAGCACGAAGCGCTCCGAATACGCATAGACCATGCTGAAGGTCAGCTCGCCATGGTGGTAACGGCGGTAGATCGGATCCAGCGCGGCGTAATGCAGGGTGTCGTGCATCCAGCCCATGTTCCACTTGTAGTGGAAGCCCAGGCCGCCATGCGCCACATCGGCAGTGACGCCGGGGAATGCGGTGGATTCCTCGGCAATCATCACCGCGCCCGGGGTGTGCTCGCGCACCACCTCGTTGAGCCGGCGCAGGAAGGCGATGGTCTCGTAGTTCTCGCGCCCGCCATGGATGTTGGGCACCCACTCGCCGGCATTGCGGCTGTAGTCGCGGTACAGCATCGAGGCCACCGCATCCACGCGCAGGCCGTCGACGTGGAAGCGCTGCAGGAACTCCAGCGCACTGGCGATCAGGAACCCGGACACCTCGCGCCGCCCGTGGTTGTAGATCAGCGTATTCCAGTCGCGATGGAAGCCTTCGCGCGGGTCGGCATGTTCGTACAGCGCGGTGCCGTCGAAATGCGCCAGGCCGTGGGCATCGGTGGGGAAATGCGCCGGCACCCAGTCGACGATCACGCCGATGCCTTCGCGGTGGCAGCGATCGACGAAACGGGCAAAGCCATCCGGCGAACCGAAGCGCGCAGTCGGCGCGAACAGGCCCAGCGGCTGGTAGCCCCACGAGCCGCCGAACGGATGCTCGGTCACCGGCATCAGCTCGACATGGGTGAAGCCCATGTCCGCCACGTACGGAATCAGGCGGTCGGCCAGGCCATCCCAGTCCAGGTCCACGCCTTCCTGGCGCAACCAGGAACCGGCATGGATCTCGTAGATGCTCATCGGTGCGTCGTGCGCCTGACGGCGCGCGCGCGTGGCCATCCAGCCGTCATCACTCCACTGGTGCGGGGTGGGGTCGGCCACGATCGAGGCGGTGCCCGGCGCCAGCTCGGCACGCCGCGCCACCGGGTCGGCCTTGGCCGGCAACTCGTTCCCATGCGGGCCGCGCAGCTGGTACTTGTAGTGCGCCCCCGGGCCGACGTCGGGCACGAACAGCTCCCACACGCCGGATTGGTGCCGCAGCCGCATCGGATGCCGGCGTGCGTCCCAGCTGTTGAAGTCGCCCACCACCGCCACGCGCGTGGCATTGGGCGCCCACACCGCAAAGCGCGTGCCGCGTACGCCATCGACCTCGATCACGTTGGCGCCAAGTGCATCGGCCAGCTGCAGGTGATGGCCTTCGCTGATCAGGTGCAGGTCGAAGTCGCTGAGCTGCGGGCCGAACGCGTACGGGTCGGCGGTGTCCTGCTCGCCGCCGGGCCAGCCGATGCGCAGGCGATACCCGCCCTGCGCCGGCAACGCGCCGGCGAACAGGCCCGGCTCCGGGCCCGCGTCCAGCGCGATGACCTGGCCATCGTCGAGCACGGCATTGACGTAGTCGGCACCCGGTTGATAGGTGCGCAGCACCCGACCGCTATCGGTCGGGTGCGCGCCAAGAATGGCGAATGCATCGCCATGGCGTGCCTCGGCCAGGGCGCGGGTCGCGCCGGGATCCCATCGATTGGTCACTGCTGTCATCACTCCACTCATCATGTGTCTCCCGCACCAGCGCGCGCGCGGTGCAGGATGCGTCGCAAGCCCTCGATCGGCACCATCAGCCAGCCAGGGCGGTTGGCGGCCTCGTAACGCACCTCGTAACAGGCCTTCTCCACCAGGAACAGCAAGGTGGCCGCGTTGAACGCCGCCGGTGCGATCCACGGGTGCGTGCTGGCATCGAGCACGGCATGGTACGCATCCAGAAACGCCTGTGTGGAGCGGCGGCGGAACTGCACCAGGAACTCGTCCAGATGCGTGTCCACGCCCACGCCCGCGCGTGCGGCGGTGCCTTCCTCGCCACGTGCCGACACTTCGCTGGCGTAGTCGAGCGAGCGCAGGAAGCCGGCCACATCGCGCAGCGGGCTGGCCTTGGCGCGCCGTTCGGACAGCGGCTTGGCCGGCTCGCCTTCGAAGTCGATCAGCACCACATCGTCGAAGGCCACCAGGATCTGGCCCAGGTGGAAATCGCCGTGCACGCGGGTCAGCAGGGAATCGGCCAGCACACTCGGCGCCTGGGCGAGCAAGGCATCCAGCTGCGGGCGCTCGGCCAGCACCGCCTGCAGCGCTTCGCGTTCGGTGGCGTCATCGGTGCCGGCCAGACGCGCATTGACCGTCTCCCACATCTCCTCGACCTGGCGGGCGACGCCGGCCACCACATCGTTGGCGGCCGGCAGGTCGATGCGCTGCGGGGCGAAGTCGGCATCGTCGGTGTCGCGTGACAAGGCTTCGTGCAGCTCGGCCAGGCGCTTGCCGACCACCGCGGCGAAGGCGTCGTACCCGGCGATGGCTTCGGCGCGCGATTCGTCGGTCTGCGCGGTGGCGTACTCGTCGAAGCTGCGCGCCAGATGGTCCAGCGTCCAGCGCCAGGCATCGCCCTGGTTGCGGATGAAGCCCTGCAGCAGCGCGATCGTGGTGATGGTGCCCTGCGTGTCGATGCGGCTGACGCTGCCCAGCAAGGGCGCGGCATTGGCATAGCCCATCTCGGTTAGGCGACGGCCGATCTCGATCTCCGGGTTGGCACCATTGGCCACGTGCCGCAGCAGCTTGAACACCGCCTTGTCGGCAACCACCAGCGAGCTGTTGCTCTGCTCGGCCGACAGCCAGCGGATCTCCGGATCCTGCGGAATGTCCAGCGTGGCCAGCGCCGGGGTCGCCTCGAAGCGCACCTGGCCCTGCTGCGAGGCATCGTCGCCATCGCAGAAGTCCAGCGCGGCGTTGTCGCGCAAGGCGTCGATCACCCCGCGCACCATCGGCTTGAGTGCGAAGGCATCGGTGAGATACCCCACCTCGCGGCCCTGGCGCACGCGCGCCAGCGCCAGCTGCTCGGCCAGCGTGCTGGGGTGGTCGCGCTCCCACACGATGCCGATCGGCAGCATGTAGCTCTCGTGGCGGCCGTCTTCCAGCTCCACGTCCAGCTCCAGCAGGCTCATCGGCTCATCGCCGGGCAATGGCGTACGGCGCGAGATGCGCACATGCTTCAGTGCCTGGTCCTTGGCCGAGAACCAGCGCCGTGCCGACAACCAGGCCGGCAGGATTTCCGCTTCCAGCGTGGACAGATGCGGCAGCAATGCGTTGCTCTCGTCGGTATCGCTGCGCAGCACCAGCGTGCGGTAATCCGGCAACGGTACCGGGCTGGGCACATGCCAATCCGGCAAGGTGCCTTCGCTGACCAGCTGGAACGCGTAGAAGCCGAACGGCGGCACCGTGAGCAGATAGGTCAGCCGGCCGACCGGCGGGAAGCTGCCGCCGCCGATGATGTCCACCGGCACGCGGCCCTCGAACTCGGACAGGTCCAGCTCCACCGCCTGCAGCGTGTGCGACAGGTTGGCCACGCACAGCACCGTCTCGTCCTGGTAGCACCGCAGGTAGGCAAGCATGCGGCGGTTGCCCGGGTACAGGAAGCGCAGGGTGCCGCGACCGAAGGCCTGGTAGCGCTTGCGCACGCTGAGCACGCGGCGGGTCCAGGTCAGCAGCGAATGCTGGTCGCGGATCTGCGCTTCCACATTGACGGCCTGGAAGCCGTACAGCGGGTCCATCACCGGCGGCAGCACCAGCTGCGCCGGGTCGGCGCGCGAGAAGCCGCCATTGCGATCGATCGACCACTGCATCGGCGTACGCACGCCATCGCGGTCGCCCAGATGGATGTTGTCGCCCATGCCGATCTCGTCGCCGTAGTACAGCACCGGCGTGCCGGGCATGGTCAGCAACAGGGAGGTCATCAATTCGATGCGGCGGCGGTCGCGCTCCAGCAGCGGCGCCAGCCGGCGCCGGATGCCCAGGTTGATACGCGCGCGGCGGTCGGCGGCATAGGTCTGCCACAGGTAATCGCGCTCCGAATCGGTAACCATTTCCAGCGTCAGCTCATCGTGGTTGCGCAGGAAGATCGCCCACTGGCAGCTCTCCGGAATTTCCGGGGTCTGGCGCATGATGTCGGTGATCGGGAAGCGGTCTTCGCGCGCGATCGCCATGTACATACGCGGCATCAGCGGGAAGTGGAACGCCATATGGCATTCGTCGGCGTTCTGGCCGAAGTATTGTTGGGTGTCTTCCGGCCACATGTTGGCCTCGGCCAGCAGCATACGGTCCGGGTATTCGGCATCCAGCGTGGCGCGGATCTTGCGCAGGATCGCGTGGGTTTCTGGCAGGTTCTCGTTGGAGGTGCCCGAGCGCTCGATCAGGTACGGCACCGCATCCAGGCGCAGGCCGTCCACGCCGCGATCCAGCCAGAAGCGCATCACCTCCAGCACCGCCTCCAGCACCGCGGGGTTGTCGAAGTTCAGGTCCGGCTGGTGCGAATAGAACCGGTGCCAGAAGTACTGCCCGGCCACCGGGTCCCAGGTCCAGTTGGACTTTTCGGTATCACAGAAGATGATCCGCGTGCCTTCGTACTCCTGGTCGGTGTCCGACCACACGTAGAAGTCGCGCTCCGGCGAGCCGGCCGGCGCAGTGCGTGCGCGCTGGAACCACGGGTGCTGGTCGGAGGTGTGGTTGATCACCAGCTCGGTGACGATGCGGATGCCGCGTGCATGCGCCTGCGCCACCAGCTGCTCGAAATCCTCGATGCTGCCGTAGTCCGGATGCACCGCCATGTATTCGGCGATGTCGTAGCCGTCGTCGCGGCGCGGGCTGGGGTAGAACGGCAGCAGCCAGATCGTGTCCACGCCGAGTTCGGCGATGTAATCCAGCTTGGAAATCAGCCCCGGGAAATCGCCGATGCCATCGTCATTGGAGTCGAAGAACGACTTGACGTGCACCTGGTAAATGATCGCGTCTTTGTACCAAAGCTGATCTGCCACCACCGCGGACTGTTCCGCGTCGGCTTGTAACGATGGGACTGCATTCATGCGACCTCTCCTGCGCGGATGCGCCATAACGCGAACGGCCGCGTCGCCTCTAAACGGATGTGTTGATACTTGCCTTGCCATGTGAAGCGATGGCCGTCCCACAGGTCGTCCACCGCCACGCTGGCGTGATCGGGCAGGCCCAACTCCCACAGTGGAATTTCGATGTCCGCGTCCTGGCCCGCCTGCGGGTCCAGGTTGATCGCCACCAGCACCATGCTGCGGCTGCGCGACAGGTAGCCGGCATCCAGGAACTTGCCGAAGTACAGCACCTGATCGTTGTGCGCCTGGTAGAAGCGCGTGCCCAGGTGCGACTGCAGTTCCGGATGCATGCGGCGCAGCTGATTGAAGCGGGTGATCTCATCGACGATGTCGCCGGGCGCACGCTCGGGCCAGGCACGCAGCTGGAACTTTTCCGAGTCCAGATACTCTTCCTTGCCCGGCGCCAGCGGCGTGGCCTCGCACAGCTCGAAGCCCTGGTACATGCCCCACAGCCCCGACAGCGTGGTTGCCAGCGCGGCGCGGATCAGGTGGCCGTTGCGCCCGCTGGTCTGCAGGAACAGCGGATTGATGTCCGGCGTGTTGACGAAGAAATGCGGGCGGAAGCATTCGCGTGGCACGCCCTGGTTCAACTCTTCCACGTACTCCTGCAGCTCGTGCTTGTGGTTGCGCCAGGTGAAGTAGGTATAGGACTGCGAGAAGCCGCACTTGGCCAGCCGGTACATCATCTTCGGCCGGGTGAAGGCCTCCGACAGGAACACCACGTCCGGCCGGCGCCCGCGGATGTCGGCAATCAGCCATTCCCAGAACGGGAACGGCTTGGTATGCGGGTTGTCGACGCGGAAAAGCGTCACCCCCTCGTTGACCCAGAACAGCACCGCATCGCGCAGCGTGTTCCACAGGTCCGGCACCGCACCGCTGGCGTAGAAATCGACGTTGACGATGTCCTGGTATTTCTTCGGCGGGTTTTCCGCGTACGGAATCGAGCCATCCGCGCGCCAGGTGAACCAGTCCTTGTGCTCCTTCAACCACGGGTGATCCGGCGCGCACTGGATGGCGAAATCCAGCGCCACCTCCAGCCCATGCGCACGCGCGGCCTGGATCAGGCGGCGGAAACCATCCAGCCCGCCGAGCTCGGCATGCACCTCGGTGTGCCCGCCATCGCTGGCGCCGATCGCATACGGGCTGCCCGGCTCGCCATCGACCGCAGTGACCGAGTTGTTGCGGCCCTTGCGGTTGTTCAAGCCGATCGGGTGGATCGGCGGCATGTACAGCACGTCGAAGTTCATCGCGCGGATATGCGCCAGCCGCTTGATCACATCGTCGAAGGTGCCGTGCCGCTGCGGATCGCCGCTTTGCGAGCGCGGGAACAATTCGTACCAGCTGGCAAAATGCGCCGCGCGCCGCTCCGACTCCACCCGGAAGGTCATCGGGGTTTCGGAGCGGAACGGCTTGTCGTCGGCCGCTGCCATCGCCTGCGCGGTATCCGGCTCCAGCACGATCGCCAGCTGCTGCAGCGGCTCGCTCTGCGCACCGATGCGGGTCAGGATGGCCTGCAGGCGCTCGGCCAACGCACCGGTGCTGCGTGCGTGCGCAGCCTGCACCACGGCCACCGCTTCCTGCACGTCCACCGGCAGCACCGTGTTGGCGGCACGCTTCTTTTCCAGATCCGCATGCAAGGTGGCGAACACATCGCGCCAGCCTTCGACGCGGAATTCATAGGTGCCGATGCGCTCGAGCGGGAACTCCGCGCGCCAGCGATCGTTGCCCAGCGCACGCATCGGCGCACTGGCCCAGGTCTTGGCATCGGCCGGACGCCACAGCACCGCCACCGCGATACGGTCGTGCCCGTCGCAGAACGCATCGGCTTCCACGCAGATGCGGTCGCCCACGGTGCGCTTGACCGGGAAACGGCCGTTATCGACCGACGGCGTCACCGACTCGATGCACACACGCGGCCAGGCGGCCGCGGTCTGCGCGCGCGGACGCATGCGCGGCACCGCCAGCACATGCCGCGCCGGCACGCTGCGGTACACCCGCACCTCGCCCGGCTCCAGTGCTTCCAGCGTCGCACCGGAGAGCGTGCTGCCGTCTTCGCCTACCAGCGCTTCGGCATCGCCAAGCAGGCGCAACAGGTCCGGCGCCGGGACCGGCACCACATGATCGGCATCGCCATTGATCAGCAGCAGCGACGGCAAGCCACCCAACGACTCGATGGCCACCGCCGTCAGGCCGGTGCCCTCGCGCAGCAGCGGGCGCAAGCGCAGGCCGGCATTGCTGGGCGGCACGCCATCGCGCGCCCTGATCGACAACGGCAACGTCTCCAGCTGCGCCTCGTCCAGCAACCAAGCCCCGCCCAGGGCCTGGGCCAGCTGCCAGTGCTGCCCGGCAGCGGCCGCAGGTTTGCCCTCGGGCGCGCCCACCACCGCGACCACCTGCGACGCCAATGCGCGCAATGCGGTGTCTTCGTCGAAGAACCAGCTACCGCGGCTGTCCCACCAGGCAAGCGAGGAGAACGCCGCATCGAAGCCGGCACCGGCCAGCTGCTGCAAGGTCTCGATGCCCAGGCCCGGCGTCCAGGCTGCAAACACCACCTCCGGCGCCTGCGCATGCACGCGTGTGATCAGCTCGCGCCAGCGCTGCGCCGGCACCTGCTGCGGCTGCAACAGCCGGAAGCCGGCCACGCCTTGCGATGCCCACTCCAGCAGGCGCGCGCTCCACCACTCCACCAGCGCCGCACCTTCCTGCGCATAGGTGAAGCGTGCCTCGGCCACTTCGGGCGTGGCGCGCGGCTGGCGCGGGTCCGGCACCGCCGTGCTGCGCGCCCGGAACCACTGCGGGTTGTCGCGTACCACCGCACTGTCGCCACCCACTTCGTCCAGGCGCACGTCGAGCAGCAGCTTCACGCCGGCGCGGTGCGCGGCCTGCACCACCTCGCGCAGGCGCTGCGCGTCGGCCTCGCTGGCACCGGCCACCTCACTCAGCCGGCCCTGGGCGTCGCGCGCAAACGGCGGGGCGAGCACCACATGATCAAAGCCCGCCTCGCGCGCCGACCTGCAGCGCTGCTCCAGCCCGGCGTGGTCCCCGGTTGCCTCGTTGAGAACACAGATCCGCATGGCGCCCCCTCAGCCGACCACGGCGCATACGCGCGCCGTGATGAAGAAAGCGATGCGGGCCGACGCGCCCCGCACATCCGCCGGCGCTCGTTCACGACGCACCAGTCCAACTCCCGTCCGGATCGACCCATCTCCACCCGATCCCTGGTCGACCCTTCCCACCGTGACTGCACTCATGCGCAACTCCGCAACGATTCTTGACCGATGCAGTCAAGCACCCCGGCTGCGAATTTCATGTGTCGGTGGAATTGACGAAAATCAAACAAGCGCGGCTGTGGTGAGGGCTCAGGCAGCACTGGCCAACGCCCAGGCGTTGTAGGCTAGGGCCTCAACCTGCAAGGAGCGCAAGGATGCGGAGCTACGTCATGGCGGCACTATTGGCCATCGCCACGGTTGCAACGGCAAAGGATCAGAGGCTGAGCCCGAGCCGCGCCGGAGAGATCGTCGGGCTCTGGCAAGATGTCAGCGTCAACGACGACATCGTCAAGGAGGACTACGCCGGCTTCGTGCAGGTTGTCGACCTGGACAAGGATGGAGTCGATGAGATCGTCTATCTGAGTTCTTCGTACTGCTCGGGTTCCACTTCCGACTGCCCCAACAGCATCGATGTATTGCGCAAGTACTCACCCGGGAAGTCACCCAACGTCAGCGCTCCAATCGACGCATGGGAAATCAGGGCACGCAGGACCGGTTATACGCCAGACGCCAGCGAGCAGATTCCTGGCGAAGTGATGCGCCTTGCAGTCCAAGGCAATCGCATCGAGGTCGTGTTCCTCGTGCAGGAAAGCTCCCCGATCTGCAAACGGGAACAACCCAATCCGGACGGATCGCAGCGCTGTCCCGCCCCCGGCAGCTACAGCTGGGCTTATACCTGGAAGCCAGGCGCCCTGGCGCGCATTACCGGCGCTGGCAGCTACGAACCACATGTCCCCAAGGCCCATTTCCCTGAGCCGCTAAGAGGCGCCTGGGTCACCGCAGGGATCGCCTGCCGCGACGCCGAGACAGCGGACCCCAAACACCTCATCCAGTTCGGCTGGGATGACATGACCGGCAAGGGCGAAGACCTCTGGCCCAACGCGGTCACCCTGCTGGCACGCACACCATGGACATGGCGCATCATCACCGCGTCTGCCAACGCGCCGAAGAAGGACGTTCCTGCAGTCTTCATCCTGAGCGAGATGGAAGATCGCCTGATCATTGCAGAGCAAACGCGCGTCAGAACCTTTGATCGGTGCCGCTGAGCGGAAAGCCGGTTGCCATCGCGTTTACGGCAACGCAACGTCGGCTCGAACGCATCGCCAGAGAACGTTCGATCAACGTCCGGGCACGCGTATCAAGTGAACCCGAGCCGCTCTTCGGCGATTATGGCGGGTCCGATGATGTAAACAGTGCGGGAAAGCGCTGGTTAGTGGCTAGCGCTGATTTTGCTGGGTGGTGGCACCGCAGCGCGTTGACGTCATCGCAACGTTGCGATGACACTGGTCCTGAAGCAATCACGTTCAATGGATGCGTAAGAGGAGATCACATTGATAAGGCACCCAGCTGTGGCAACATTCCAGATTGTAGAGATGTGAAGATATGAGCATTCAAACAAGAACCACCAATGCATTCGCGCTCCGCTCTTTCCTGTCGCTTGTTGGTGGAGTGGTCTTGTTTCAAGTCGGAAACACGCTGGGCAAGGGCTCCTCCTATCAGATCAACTGGTACTTCATTGCCCTTTGTGCGGTCTATGCATTAATTCCGATCGCCATTCTTCGGGCCATCCGGCGCCGCCCCAATTTTTCCAGGCGTCTGTATTCGATAATTCTTAGCGTGCTGGCGCTGTTGGCAGTTGTGGGAGGAATCGCTGTTTCCCTGATTCCCTTTTCGGGTCCCTGAAGCTCGGAAACGGCGACGTCGCGCTCACTCGCCGCTTGCAGACCGAGCGTGGCAGACCAGCGGCCTGCCACGCCCACGCTTACATCGCCTTCTTGATGGCTTCCGCCTTCGCCAGGTGCTGCTCGACGTGCGTCTTGGTCTCGGTCAGGTGCTGCTTGACCGGCTCGGTCGACGCCACCGTCATCATCTGCGTCTGGATCAGCTGCAGCGCGTCCTTGTGCCCGGCGATCATTGCATCGATGTAGGCCGCCGCGTAGTCCTTGCCGGACTTCTGCCCCAGCGTGGACAGGTCCTGCTCGCCCTTGCTCTCCAGCTTCTTGACGTCCGGGGTTTCGGCCAGCGTCCCCAGCGCCTTGGTCTTTTCCAGGTTCTCGGTGTGTTCTTTCTCCATCATCTTCGCGTACTCGAGCACCGCGCCGGTGACCTTCTTGTCCTGCGCCTGCTTCGCTGCGGCGATCTCGTGGTTGTTCACCGCCCCGAGCAGGCCCAGGGCGATGTCATCGCCGGAGCTCGCCCGCGCCGCGCCTTCCGGCGCCGGGCTGGCTTCGCCGACAGGCGGCGTGGTCGGGGTCGCCGCGCCACCGGTCGGCGTCGGCTCGGTGGACGCGGCAGGCGCTGCGGCCTCCTTGTCGGCATCAGGCTTGCAGCCAGCGAGCGCCAGCGCCGCGACCATGGACAGGACCAACAGTGATTGTTTCATGCTCCACTCCCTTTCGATTGAAGACAGCAGCATCGCCCTCCCCAGGTGAAGAGGGCTCATACACGTCCACTGGGGTAATCAGACACAAGCGTGGGCTGCAGGGCGAAGACATAACGCCGCACCATTTACCGCACCGCACGCGGCGGCACGCGCCTGCGCGCGGGCGTGGAACTGCACGTGGGCCAGCGCGGCTGGGCATGCGTAGCGTGTGGTGACACTTTCCCTGCTGAAAGACGGCGCGGTTTGCCGCACACTACCGCGCCACATTTGGAGTGATTGCCATGCATAAGGCCTGGATGCTTGCCCTGTTGGGCGTTTCGCCGTTGGTCCACGCCGCACCTGCCGGCGACGATGCCACCTGCCGCAACGGGTTGTTCACCAGCGCGCCGGTGGCGTTCTCCCTCGGCAAGGTCATCCCGCCGCGCCTGTACCTGCTCAAAGACACCGATGGCTGCCCGGATACGGGCGGGGCCGCATGCCAGGAGCGCGCCTACGTGGTCAAGAACGATATCGTCCTGACGGCGCAGCGCCGCAATGCCTATGTCTGCGTGCTCTATCCCAACAAGGGCGGCGGCACCGCCGGTTGGGTCGCACAGTCCAGCCTGCAGATGCAACCAAGCGCGGCCACGCCCACACCGCAGGCGTGGAACGGACACTGGCACTATGGCGACAACGCGCTGCAATTGACCACTAACGCAGACGGCAGCATCACCGTCAACGGCGATGCGTACTGGCCCAGCGCCTATCCCGATCCGGAACAGACGCCGGGCGGTCCGCACACCGGTTCGGTCACCGCGCGCGGCTATCCAGAAGGCAACCGCGTCGAGGTCAACGAGAACACGTGCAAGGTGCGCCTGCAATTGCTGGGCGACATGCTGCTGGCCGACGACAACCTGGAATGCGGCGGAATGAACGTGTCCTTCGGTGGGGTGTATCGAAAGAAGCCATAGCAAGCGCAGGCACCCTGTGCGCCGCACTCCCGCAGAGGAAGGCGCACACCTGGTTGCGCGACCTCCAACCACTGGCCCATCCCCAACGCAGGCCCAAGCGCCCCCGCTCAACGGAAGCAGGCACGCCATCACTACGGCATAAAAGCCGATGCGAGGTGGCGCAGTGCGGTTTCCGTTGGCCTGCACCGGCCAGAACGGATGCGGCTCGCTCGACCCCGCAATCGGCCAATGCACGGAAGCAGCAGGAAGCACCAGATCACCTGGCCAGCGGTGGCGCACCACGTGGACCGGCGTCATCTATCATTGCCGATTGCTGTTCTGAAGGAATTGCGTTGAGACGTCCCGCCCCACGCCCGCTGCGCGCACTTCTGTTTCTTTCCGTGGCGTTGCTTGCCGCTTGCAGCACGAACACCACCACCAACACGCCGCCGCCATCGGTGGACACTACCGCCAACGCAAATTACTGCATCGGGCGGCTTGCCGTGACGTCCAATGTGCCCCTGCACTTTCTGGGAAGTTCCGCGCAGTTTTACTGGGGCGACATCGACAGCTACCGCGAAGACGCAACCAGCTATGCGCAGCGCCTGCTGGCCGCGCAAGCACCGGCCAGCAATGGCCGGGTGCGCCAACTGATCAAGCCCGTGGAAACGCTGGCGCAGGACGATGGCAGGGTCATCGTCGCACACGCGGAAGACGCGCTGCCGCTCGACCCGAATGTCGTAGAGGTCACTGGCTTCGCCCATCGCGATGGCACGACCTTTCGTTTCCAGAAAACGGCCATCAGCCGCCTGCAGGACATCACCGAACGGCGCACCAAGGACATCCTGGCCTCGATCACCAGCAGCGCATCGCCCTTCCCGCCAGCGGCGCAATCCCGGCAGGGGTTTTGCGTCATGCACGGCGCTGTCAATCTGGCACATGGGCACGACTGGCACGAAGCCTCCAGGGTCGAGGGAGAATTCACCCTGCAGGGAACGCGCTACCGTTTCAGTCTGCGTTCGCGCTACCTGCGCTCGCTGTCGTTGAACGCGCAGGAAGTGACAAACCAGCGCGATCTGCTGCTGGCACTGGCGGGCGCCATCCCGGACTCCAGCCTCGCGCCGATCAGTGAACTGCCGGTCGCCGCCGGCAACCCATCGCAAGCCAGTGCACGCCTGCTCGAGATGACGACAGCCGATGGCAAGCACCAGGTCTACGAGTGGCACCTTCCGGCCGCCAGTACGGCACCCGATACGCCGGCAACGTTTCTCTACATCTGGCCAGCGTCCGGGCAGACGTCAGCGCAGGACCAAGCCAAGTTCAGAAGCTGGGTTGTGGCCCATCCGCAGCAGACCACACCGCTGTTGCACATACAGCAACTCACCAGCAGCGGTGGACAGCAGCACGCGACGCCAGCAGTAGAAGAGAGCAGGCTGGTGTACCGGATGCAGCTGCATTATCACGGCGACCAGGCTGCCGGCGGGCGCCATTACGTGATCTACAAGGATGGCCAGAAGGTCGATGATGGATTCAGCGATGCCCACGGTTTTACCAAGGCGCACAACGCGGATTACGACCAGGTATGGACAACCGAGGTGCTCAATAAATGAGTACATCCCTCAGCGGCGTGCCTTTTTTTCCAAAGAAGCAAGTAGGAGAAGATTGGTAAAAACCCACGCTATACATCTGCCCTGTGCCGTTGATGAAGACAAGCACGGGCCAAGACGCTCCGCTTTTGAGGGCACGAGCGTGCGAGCAGCATATGCGTAATTCGAGAGCATGCTGGTTACCAGTCTGTTGGAATCCGCTACGCTCAATCCCAATACGTGGACACGAGACAGGCAATGAAGCTAACAGCCGCGCAGATCCTTTCGACGCCTGGCCAAATCGAAGAGAACATCAGTAAGCACCTCGATGTCATTCGCCTGGCTGCGAGCAAGGGTGCCGATGTGCTGGTCTTTCCCGAGCTGTCCCTCACCGGTTACGAACCCGGATTGGCGCAGGCCCTGGCGGTGCAGCCGGCTGATCAGCGCTTTGATCAATTTCAGCTGGCAAGTGACCGGTACGGCATGCTCATCGCCGTTGGCGCGCCCACGAAGGGGGCAAAGGGCACCGAAATCAGCATGCTCTGCTTCCAACCGGGGCTGGAGCGCACAAGCTACTCCAAACAGCAGTTACACCCCGACGAGTTCCCGTTCTTCACCGCCGGTAGCGAGCAGCATGTTCTCAGACACGCAGATCAGCTGCTGGCGCCTGCCATTTGCTACGAGTCACTGCAGGCAAGCCATGCGGAACAAGCTGCAGCGTCAGGTGCTGGCGTGTACCTGGCAAGCGTGGCCAAATCCGAGAGAGGCGTGACATCGGCCTACAGCCATCATCCGACGATTGCAAAAACGCATTCCATGACTGTCTTGATGGCGAACTGTGTAGGCCCCGCCGACACCTTCATAGGAGCGGGTCGGTCTGCCATATGGAGCAGCGATGGTGAATGCCTGTGCAGCGCTGACGCTTTCCAGGAGGCATTGGTGGCGTACGACACAAGGAATGGAGAAGCGAGCGTTATCCGATTGCCTTGAGGTCAGGCCAAGACCAACGAAAGGCGGCCCTACCTATGCGGTGACACTCGGCAATTCCAATTGCCCGCTGCGTCAGCAGCTGCGCGAGGACATCCGCGGCGGCGGGTTTGGCTTGAACGCATTATCAGGACGCAACGACCTGGGGGTACAGGTCAACACGGACTCAGCACCACTGCGAAACAAGGTCAGCTTAGCCTTATAAGTGAAGCTGACACCGTTCTTGGTCGCCCGGCATCGATGAAGTGTCAGCCAGCATCTGCGAACTCCCCACGAGCTGCCACGAACCGCGACCAGACCTCTGGCGTGCCGCTCTCCCAGGCACCATGGAGCATCTTGCGAAAGACGGAATCGGTGCCTGCCTGAGCCTCGATGCGCTCAATGAATACCGCACCGGAGCCATCGAGTAAGTCTTCGACCAGCCCGGCGGCGACCATACCAAGCACACGCTCTGTTGGCCGGCGCCGAACTACCTCAAGAATGCCGGCCCAACATTGCTCTGCATTTTCACCGACCAGCTCCACCATGAACTCATAGGCAGCCAGGTAGTCCGGGTGCGAATCATCCAGTGAAGCCTCCGCCTCATGAACGCGGATGTACGCTTGCGCCCACTCTTCAATGCTGGACCATGCATGCATTCTGACCACACCATGATTCGAAGTGCGCCGTGCACCGAAATGGCGCCGACTTGAATGAATTGATGTACGCCGCCGGATTGCGGGACACAGACTAGCCGCTAGGTAGCATGCTCAGGCTCCCAACGACGGTAGGCAATATGGGCCAACGCCGAGAGCTTGTGTGGATATGCCACGGAAACATGCTGATCATCTAAATTCCACGGCGCAGGGAAGTCAGCAATCACTTCCGTCGCAGCGCATGAGCTGCTGTCGAGCGCAGCCTTGGAAGGCTCTCCGTCGTACTCAAATCGCAACCGAACAACGCTTGTCCCGGGATCAGCCTCAATCGACGCTTGTCTAAGCTGTGAATGGATCTCACCAAGCAAAGCACGCTGGAGAGACAACAGAAGAGCCGCGCCGCAAGGCGGCGTCGACACGGATGAATTATTGAGCCTCACAACGCAGTCCCGCGAGACTCCACGGCGGCTAGTAATTGCTGCATTCGGTGCGTGGCCTGATCCAAAGGGCCGCCGCTGTAGCCCAGCTTCCGTGCTTGGCACAATAGCGAGTGCACCTCATCGGAAGCGCCACGAGCGGCAGCGGCGGCAGCCAAGTTGGCATACGGAACCGGGTACAGATGATCTAGCGCCAATGCATGTTTCCAGGCAGCTTGTGCCTGCTCAAGCTCACCCAGCGCCGCATAAGCGACTCCGAGGTTGTTGGTCACCATGGCAGCGAGGCTTGGAGTATACGTAGACCAGCCTAGCCAGAGTGCGAGACGCCGCCATGGCTGTGCTTGGAGCTGAGTGAGCTGGTGATGGAACTGGACGGTCGCCTCCTCAGGCTTGCCTTCAGCAAGTGCGCGCTGTCCTCCAAACAGGGGCCGCAGCAGCAAGCCCTGAAGTCTGCCAGGCACGAGGAGCAGGAAGCCGACCGTAAGTAATGCAGCGCTGGAGCCGCCTGCAGCGCGGACCACGGTATACGTCAGCGCGCTTAGTGCGCCAAGCACGAGCAAATAACCAATTCTGTATCTAGCGATGCGAGACATGCTGGTGAGCCTAACGCCCTAAGTTGAGCCGCGCCGTGGAGCGGCTTCGGCTTGAATGATTGGACTAAGCCTCAAGAACCATCGCCGCATTCTTTCACTACGATTGGCTCAAGGTACTCGGGCAATGTTCCTGCAGCACTCATCTGAGTTAGCTCGTCTAGTCTCGGGATCCGGGCCGCCGGATCCGCCACAAGAAATGCTCCATAAGCCTTGAGCATGCTGCGCATCCCAGCGAGTTGTCCGGGCACGACCTTCCCCTTGTCGCTTGGGTTGCCAATTTGATGCGCGGCGCTTCCAAAAATGAACTGTACCAATAGCTCTGCGGAGTTGGGAACATCGGTCGCTAGAATTGGTGTAAGTACGCCTGGGCAAACGTAATCGACCACATCCTTGCTCTTCTTTTCCCAATCTATAAGGAGCGAGCGAATGGCTGGCGCGCTTTCGTCAAGCGGCTTCTCCTCAAGGAATCGTGTCAGGTCTACGACTTGATCTGTCTTAACCCTGAGCTTCCCGCCATGCGCTAGCGGAGCCGCAAGCAAGGTACTCGCTAGAGCAATGGCCAGGAGTGCTGCAAGTTTCATCGGAGTGCCCCGCTTAGGCCTAACGTTTGATCAAGCCTTCCCGTGAAGCGGGTACAGCTTGAGTGGATTGATAGACTCCACTCTACAACGCCTCTGGATGCAGAGGGCGAAGATGTGGAATGGGAAACAGGGCTAGGTTGACTTCTAAGTGAATCTCACCCTTTCTGCGCTAAATTTATGAAATCCCCAGCCTCAGCATCGTAGAACCGCGCACCAAGCAAGTTGCACAGCCTCTGCAACATTGCAGCCTCTCTTTGACCCCAGGCGCCTGATACGGATATGGTCCGCGGCTCCTCGCTATCCTCAGGTTCCTCGACTCGGAATTTAGTGCCAAACTGGCAACCTCAGCGGGCACGCAACTTCCGATTGCAGCCAGGACATCTGCCCTTGGACCAAGTGGCTCTGGAGCCCAGTTCTCAGGTAACTCATCCAGATCTTCATTTGCTCGCAAGATAACTCCGATGCTTGCCATGAGTTCCAATACCTAAGTTAAGCCAGCCCGCTAGAAAACGCGGCCAGCTTGGTTTCTAAAGTGAGCCTGACCCTGTTTTTGCGTTTGCTATTCAAGGGGCGCTCGACAACTCTGCTAACCTGATGGCGAACATGAAAACAGGCGACGCCATCGCACGGCCAGTAGAGCAGTCGAGCCAGGTGCAGGCGCTTGGCCAGATGTACCGGCAACAGCAGGAACAGCAACAGAAAACTTCGATTACTCCACCTCATCGAATGGTGTGAGGCGGCAGCCCCGCTCACCGGCGGCACACCAGACCCAACAGATGTGTACGCGTAGCCCACACGTTAGTCCGCGGGCGCCACACTGACGACCAGCTCGCCGTTGCACATGCGGATGTGGAGTTTACTGCCGTTGGTGAAGCCGAGTTGTTCCAGCGAGCGGCCGCGTAGGCGCAGCGCGGGGATGCGTTGGTGGCTGGTGAGGTAATAGCTCTGGCCGACGGTGCAGTGTTACGGGGCACATAAGTGAGTGGGGGCACCCTGGGTCAGATCTGGCGTTTGGAGTTCAGCCGCCCCCAAGGAAGGTTTGCCTTGAATGAATTTTCTGACGCGGCATTGGATCTCTAGCGGGTTGGGTCATAGATATCCAATTCTAAGGAAATACCTCTTTGTCCGAGCGCCAACAGGGCTTTAGCGGAAAGTGCTAAACCGTCATTCCTCCCAGCCATGAAGATGCCGCAGAACAGGTCAGGCTCATAGCGATTGCTCAAGTGTTCCCACACAGTCAAGTCTTGGGTGAGCTGGTCCAGGATTTCGAAAATTTGTGCCTCAAGATCCTCAGGCTCGCGTTGCGTTGAAGTCAGTCTCCAGCTGCCAGTCTTGGCAATGCGCAATGCGCCGTTCTTCAACTTAAGTTCTTGCCCCTTATGCCTGGAGGCCGTTGGGCTGCCCGAAAGCAACGCGCTGATCTCGTCGGGCACCAGATCGTCTCCAAAGAATCGGAGTGTTGCTACGGAATACTCTAGTGCTCCCATTGGACTCCAATGTCTGAATTAACCCGTACCGCGAAGCGACTCGGCTTGGACGAACTCCCAGGCCTACTTCTGCGCTGACGCGTGCGCGGCCAGGAACTTGGTGATGCTATCAGGCTCGCGCTTGGATCCAGGCAGCCATTGAGGCTGCCACTCAGTGATCCGTGCGCCGCTTTGGTGCTGATAGACACCTGGACTGGGTTCATTGATCGATTCAAGCTGCCGCACCAAGACCACGGGCGGCTCGGCACCCTTGTGCGCCTGCGAGAAGGCCAACGCCGACTCGTACTGCGCGAACGCGGCGAAGTAGTCATCGTCTCCAGCCAGTGGCGCCGCTCCCTGCTCGGGATGGAGCCAGACCCTGTACTCAAGGACGTGGTCATAGAAGTAGCCACCTCCAGACTTCGACCGCCCTGAATAAGTTCCGACAAGTGATGGCTCTGCTGCCAACGGATAGCGACTCTGCTGTGATACAGACTGATCAACGTGTGCAGGTGAGAACGGAGCGACTGGACGAGAGCACGCCGCGACGACAAATGCCAACAATACTGCGATATAAAAGTTCGCTTGTTTCATCGCTGCCAAAGTAGGATCTAGCCTCTGTGTTAAGCCGAGTCGCGGAGCAACTTTGGCTTGGATAAGTTGTCAGATAACCCAGTAGCCCAAGCACCACCTCAAGCACAGCGCTACGCGCGCTGGTGCGCGGCCGGCGTCAGCATGATGCTCGTCGAGTCAGTGCCTACCGTCAATTGTTGGCTGCCTTGTCTGTCGCCTTCTCGCCATCATCCGCCACGGTGACGACCAGTTCACCGTTGCGCATGCGGATGTTGAGTTTGCTGCCGATGGTGAAGCCGAGTCGTTCCAGCCAGCGGCCGCGTAGGCGCAGGGTGGGGATGCTCTGGTGGCTGTCGGGGTAGTAGCCGTAGCCGACGGTGCAGTGTTGCGGCGCACGCGGGTGGCCTGGGCGCCGCGGCTTGGTGGGATCGGGGCGGGGCTCGGGGATGGCGGGGCGGTCAAGGTAGGGCCGCGGCGTGATCGTTGGGTCGAGCGAGCGCCAGACGACCTCGGTGGGCGGCGGCACCGTGGCACGCTTGCGCGCTGACTTGGGGCGGGACGTGGATCGACGCATGGCAAAGCCCTCCTTGACGAACAGGCCCCGCCGCCGGGTGGCGACGGGATGTCGGGAGGTTAGAAACCGCACAGAGCCGGCGGGCGTATTTCCCCGAAGGGTGTTGTATTAGCCGCCCTCCCGACGCAGGCATCGCGTCGGTTGCACCTGCAAGATGCTGCAGGCACAAAAAACCCACCGGTTTGACGGAGGTGGGTACCGCTCTGTGAGGAGTTTCTACGCTCCTTGTGGTAGAGATTGCTGCGGGTTGGTTGGGATGTCAACTGCTTTGGATGGTAAAGCACTGATCGAAAGCCAACAAGGTCGTCGCCGTTTCAGATTAGGTATAAATGACTCTGATCCGTTATCCTTACTTAAAAGAGACTGTAATGTAAGGAGGCATACCTACGTTCAATGAACAGCTAAATACCCCTTCTTCAGGAATCCAATCTTGCTTCGCCAAGCTACAATTTTGACGAAAATCGGCAATATTTAATTCATTACCATTAAATCCCGAAAGCTCGGCCGGATTGCCTTGGAATTTGATTACAAGTGTCTTATCAGCAGGCCCCACCCCTTCAAGGCCCGATGTGACAACACTCCATCTTACCGGACCACGTTCCATTTGCGTTCCAAGAATTACAACCGGCATATTGACTCCAATTATTGATAACTAACCTACAGGCCAGATGAGACCTGCCTCTGAGATATAGCTAGCTGCCTTGTAAATCAACCCAGCTCATTTCTTTCACTTGTAGGTGTAACCCTCACTCAAACCGCACTCGTTAAATAAACTTTTCCAGTCGTATCTTTTGCCGTTTGTACTGAAGCAACAGCTCGTCAAAGAGTGGGCAGAGCGCAGACACAAGTACTGAGTTGATCTTCAGAAACTCGACCTTACGCTTGGTGGTGAAAGTTCTGACTCGTTCGGCACGATGTAGCATCAGGCGCTCATAGGTCAAGTTCGTATCATCCTTCCACGTTTCTTTAGAATGCATGTATAGCAGTTCGATCTTTCGAAGCTGAGGATCCATGTGCGAGTGCCTGTGAATCAGCTGGTGTCGATCTTGCGCGTTGTTCTCGATTGTTTTTTTGACGGCCTTCAACAGCTTCGGTACTGGCGTGCGGGAGACATGAAGATTACTGACGATCAAGCCATGTGTAACCAGTTCATCTGAGATGCAAATATGGAAGACAGCGTTTGTCAGTTGCAGGCAACGGTCGTATACCGACTGCAACCTAATGAGATAATTCTCGATGTTGTAAAGCAGATGGGCGGGTCGTTTGATTCCTAGATCTCTTGCTTTCTTACCGTATCCAAAATCGGTCATAAAGTGCACGGCTTGATAGAGCTGCTCGACCCAGCCTATCGCATGCGCAAGAGTGAACCCGACGCGCATCACATAGAACTGAAGTTCATCGACGGGGATTGAGTCGTCAAGGTCGTCCATAAGCCCTATGCCAAGCGCTCTCTGCAATTCGGCATTGTCTTGCGTCACCGTAGTAAACATAGCGTGCTGATAAAGATCGTCGAGTACCACCCATTTCCCCATTAAGGCTGAAGCTAGGAATTTGCACTGTAGCCGCATAGTTTTCACACTTTTTTAAGTGTTGTGGACCGCACACGGCTCCTTAAAAAATAAATCTGATCCCATTTATATGAATTTCTGGTGAGGGGCCACTGCTAGAGCGCAACTCATCCGTTGATAAGTTGAAAAATCTCTCTCGAAACTCATTTTTTCGAAGCCGCGCCACAAAATTACGTCGGATTAAATGAATTTTTAGATGCCTACCTGATCATATTAACCGATCGCACATTGCAACTTGTCAAAATAAGATTCAATACTCTCATAGTCTTGGCACTTCCAGTAAAAGCGGGCTTGCCGATGCACTTGCACATGACTAAAAAGCCGAAAGTCTGCAATCTGTGGAAAAATCCTTTTTGCGGCTGCGTGCGAGCCTTCGTCTATTTCATTAAAGTATTCTTCTCCTACTCCTGGGTTATCGAAGCTGCGGACTATTTCACCCACAATTGTTACAGATGCAGTGAAGTGGGCCAGGTCGATGATGTCGAGTGCATAGTCCTCAAGCGAAAGGTGAGCGGCAGCTCGATCGGCGTGCTGCTTGAGCAGTCCGATCCGCTTATGTAGGCAGCCGCTCTTTTTGAGGAGAACGCTATCACTCTTGGAATACTCAGAGAAAAATTTACGCAAGAATACTAATGCACTCAAGCACTCATCTGCATTTTTGTCGGAGTACTTTTCCCAGTGTTTCGCGTGCTCTGAGAGTACTTGATCCGAAATTTTACCAAAGTTCGCTCCTGTGAGATCAGGCTTCGCCGCATGATCGAACATTTTTCGACACGCCAAGGTAAGCGTGTTTAGGTCCGAGAACTCGGAGTAGGTCTGCGCGATCTTGAATGGGTAATCACTTGTTGTTTTTGCCGCCCCATGCGCTGAAGCTGAGCCCAAAAAGTAGTAAAACGCGGGAATACACATGCTGGCACGTGAGAATACGCCTCTCAGGAAGTGGACCGAGCGGTTCGTTCCAACAAGCCGGAACGGTTCCTCTGTTCGGAGCATCTTCGTTGCTCGAGTTGCGAGGTCATCCATTAGGGCGTCCGGAAATGTTGATGACGTCTAACGTCTAAATTAAACCGCGCCGCGAAGCGGCGTCGGCTTGAATGAATTGTTAGGCTTTGCCTAGCCACGAGCCTCTCTGCCAGGCTCGTCCTCTGGAACTCTGCGACGCCAGTAGAAGTCTGGCTTGACCCAGACAACATTATTCTCTGTAGCCTTGCGAAAGCCCTCTAGAATCGCTCTCCCAAGAACTAGGTTTCCTTCCGCGCTCTCTCTCAAGAGATCTTCTTTCTTGCTCGTTACTAAGTAATCGACAACATCATCTTGGTAAAGGCAGCCTTCTTTGTCGATTCTCTCAAGCATCCAGTCAATGTGAGATTGCATTGCTAACGCTCCTACGCCGACACGAGCTCCAATGATTCCTCTTGAAAGTTGCCGCCCTCAAGCTTTTTGCCTGCGAACCATTGGCAGCGGTAGTGATCTTTGTACTGATTGCCCGCTACGGGTACGTCCTGCACTGTCATATCCGGACCACCGGATCGAAGCTTAACTATGTCACCAACGCTGTATTTATTGGACATCTCAAAGCCCTCATCTAAGTGTGTATCAAAGCCTAACACCTGAGTTAAACCGTGCCGCTAAGCAGCGTCGGCTTGGACAAATTTTTAGCCACGAAGGTTTGCATAGCAGAGTGAAACACCATTGCCGTGAAACATGGCGCCTTGGTAATGAATGGGTCCGGTAGCGAACAGGCGCGGCTGAGCTAAACTTCCTTGCTCAGCCTCTTCCGGGTAGAGATGGAGCGTCGCCGAGTAAAGGCCTCCCAAGGCATTGGGGAAAAGGGGTCAACTTGACTTATTAATTGCACCTGGCCCCGTTCTTTCTCAACCTGACCCATTTCTCGGCCCCGCTATCATCGGGCCTGCTTAGTAAGAAAACTTCTACCTTCCCGAGTGATCCAGATCAGGTTCGGACTCCAGTCGCCGATTGTTATGAGGCCTTTCTGGGCCAGCACGTCTCGTGCAGCAAGTACATCAAGCCGATTTACCTTTGAGTAGTCTAGACCATCAAGGTTCATGGGATCTTCACCGAATTTCTCCCCGAGATGCTTGAGCAGTAAAAGCTCTAGGCCTTGTGGGTTAGCGGCAAGAATAGCCGAAGCAAGCGTCTTCGGGAGCTTACCCGCTTTGCTCCAAAGTAAAGTCATCAAAGACAGCGCAAGCATCGTAAAACTAAAGATGGCAGCTGATACAGGCACCCATTGCCAGTCCTCTGGTACTGGCTTCAGAGCCGGGACGTAGGCTGGACCCAGAACTACGACAATCGACGTAATGAGAATAGCGGTCATCAGCTTGTTTGATGCCGTAATGTGCTTGATTAGGTCTGCGATCCAGCTCATTTAGTTAGGTACCTGCCCAGACCGCTGCCCGGTTACCTGACGCGTCACGATACCCGAGATAGACATGCGCGAATGTGCCAGAGATGTCAGGAGTGCCCAGCTCAGTCGAAGCCTCATTGATCTCACGAATTGTGTCGTCATCAAGCCAAGGTGATTCGATGCCGATAACAGGTACGCCTGGGCGGTATTGAACAATGTTGGCTGAGTACGTGACCTTGCCATCCTTGTCCAAAACGCATTTACAAAAGGCAGCCGCAAGCTGAGCGTCTGGCTCAAAGTACCCACGTTGCTCCATAGGGCGATGGACCACATCTGCTACATGGGTTGTCAGGCCCCTTGCCCAATCACCCGAAAAGAATTCATCGGTGTGCTCCATCCATGTTGTGGTAGACCCGTCCGATAAAGCCGCGTCAGGGGGGGCAGGGCGAGAGATGATTTCCAGCACGGAACCATGCAACTTATTGTGCTCCGCCAAGGCAGCGTTAAGGACTGCAAGCTCGTGTCTTTTTTTGACGTTTGCGACAGTGTTCAAAATGGCACCTAATACCTGAGTTAAGCCGCGCCGCGAAGCGGTGGCGGCTTGGACGAATTGTTAGGGGCAGCTGCACGGCCGCAGGGCATCTAGCATTAGTGACGCAATGTTGCCCATTGACTCGATGGAAAAGCGTACTTGCGACGGGGTAACGCTACTGAGCCATGGCCTTCCATGGCCTGTACCTTGCTTGTTGCGGAGAGCGTTCAAGGCACAGCCAAGCTCGTACGCGGAGCGTTCAACGCGCTTTGGGCAGGTTCGCCGGACACCGGCGGGGTCTCCGGCGTTGCGAAACCTAACGCCGTGAATGCTTGGCCCAGCAACGTTGGAAAGTTTGACGTGCTGTGGTACGTGCCCCATTTCTCGACCAGCACGTGAGCGGCAGTAGCCTCCAAGAGGTCCTTGGCGGTACCCGCGACGAGGGGGGTATCCAACGCCCCTCGTCGCGCTCGATCCGCGTACGCGGCCAAAGCTACCGTAAGTTCCTTTCCAGAGAGCGAATCGAGTAGGCGAGGCTGTAGCGAGCCGTCGGTGGCGAGCTCCCAGCCTTGACTCAAAAGGGCGGCAGCTAGGTTTGCAATTGGCTCTGCGCCGCAATAGTTGCTAGACGACTGCCGAAAGCCGCCGCAACCCTGGACTGTAGCGATCAGACCCGCGACAAGACTTTCGCCAGCGGCAACGTTGTTTGAAAGTGCCCAGCTAAGGCAGCCACGCACGCGTTTGTACTTACCGACGGGTTTGCCCTGTCGCCCGGGGTCCACCTCGGTAAGCTTGGCCTTATCGATCTGAAACTCAATATCCGAGTGACTTGGTTCGCGCTTATCGCTCTGCGAATCGTCGACAAGTCGGGCAATGGCAACCACGATGGAGTCGGTGAGAGGAAGCCGGTTTGCCATGATGTTTGTGTGCCCCTTAACACTTGAATTAATCCGACTGGCGAAGCCAGTTCGGCTTGAATGAATTGTTAGTCCTTAGCGATTTGTGCATCGACGTGTCTCCTTTCCATCGGATAGCTCAAGACCACACTCATACGTAACGAACTCGTGGTCTATGTCAACGTCTCGGCCGTTGTACTCGACGATCTCGGAATGGTAGTCGCGCGTTGCCATCGGCGCTTTGCACGTGGGACACGAGAATCCATCGAACAACTTTTCTGCTCGAGCGACCTGCTCTCGCAATTGGTTCATCTCGTCTTTTGCACTCTCAAGTTCTCGCTCTTTCTTCAAGACCGTGTCGGCGCTAGCGTTGGCATCCTGCTGAAGCCTCGACAGCTCCTCGGTCAGTGACTTCACACGCTTTGATAGCGCCTCAACTGCAACGTCAGGGGTCTGAGACTGCGCGTGGTCGAGTTGGAGCTTGAGCAGTTCAATCTGCTCCTTCAGCACTTGGATCGTCGCATCTTTTTGTGCAGCGAGCGACCTGTAGACTCCGAAGAGTGCGCCCAGAAAAACCAGGATTGACGCGATTTGCCCGTAAAGCAATATTTCGGTTGGCACTAAATTTCCCTCTGCAACCTAACGCCTGAATTAATCCGCGCCGCAAAGCGGCGTCGGCTTGAATGAATTTTTAGCGCTTTAGGTTGAACGTTGCAGCGCCGGCCATCATGTTTGCTCCAATCGCTGCGGCCAGCAAGAAGCCATTTGTGACAAAGCTGATCTGGAGCGCATCGGTGCCTTTTGGAACGAGGGCTGGAACGATTAGCGATGCTGCGAGGTTTACGCCAGCAATTGCGGCGCCCCATCTAAACGCAATAACGTGAGAACGAGATTCCCATGTATGGAACAAGCCAAGCCCAACTAGCAGGATGAGCCAACCGCCAGAAAGTACTGAAATGAGCATTGCTTATCCTCAGCGCTAACTACTACTGGACCGCCTAAGCGCGGCATAACACGATCCTCGCCGACTCCCTGCCTGCGGTCAATCGCTACGAGTTTGAAGCACATCGGGCCGCATCCTTACGGACTCATCGTATTACACCGATTTAATTCGCGCCCTAACGCTGAGGTCTGGTGAATCTGCTACTTGAGCTCGCTACCTACTTTCAGGGCACTGCCAATATGTTATTGCGTTGAGTTACCTCAACGACTTCGCCATCCGTCACCAGACGCAACCGCGCGCCCTTACCAGCGCCACTACCCGGCACCGCCAACCGCACAACCGCCGTTTTCGGCACCAAATTCCGCGGAGCCTCCAACTCAGGAAACCCCGCCCGCGCCAGCTCCTTCCCACGCCCATCCTCCAACACCACAAACCCGGCCGGTGCATCGGCGTGGCCGAGGCTGTGCACGGTCACTTCGATGGCGTCTGCGGTCACACGCACATCGCTATGGCCGATGCCCAGGTCCGGGCGCAGTTCGACGGGACTTGCTTCGGCAATGCGTTCGAGCTGCAGGATGGTGGTGCGGCCTGCCGGGAAGTCGATATCGATGGATGCACTTTTTTCGAAAGCGAGCTCTTGCGTCTTGGTGTTGCTGTCGAGCTTGCCATCATTGCCTTTGCTCACGCCCTGGGTGATACGCCATTGGCCCGGGGCGACGTTCCAGCCGGTCATGCTGGCGCGCTGAGGTTTACTGGAGGTGTTGTAGGCGAGGATGGTGAAGCGGTCTTGCCGGGGTGCGGGGATGGCGATGGCCACTTGCGTTGCGGCCTCTGGATCGGCGAAGCGCCAGCTCACGGTGTGGCCGGGGTAGGTCTGGTTGCGCTTGAGAGCCACTCCCCCTAAGCGCGCGCGTTGCAGGTTGACCGTGGGGGATTCCACGCGGTCGCTCCACCAGTGGCCTTCGGTGTTCATGTAGAGGTTCTGCAGTTTCTCTCTTGCCTCGCTGCGGTAAATGGCGGCGAGATACTCGAGGTTGCCGGTCTGCTCCCAGGCAACAAAGTGCGGGAAGTCCGGGGCGCTGCCGTCGTCCTTGTTGGCGGCATCTAATAGCTTGCCGCTCCAGTCGCTGCGCTTGCCCATGACGTCGAGGAAGTTTTCATTGAGCAGCGAGAGGCCATTCGGGCCGCTGTTGGCGACGCGGTAGTCGATGGGCTTGAGATAGCGCTGCTCGCCGGTGAAGCGGTAGGCGGCCCAGAAGGTGTGCAAGGTGTCGGCGCCGCCGCTGCCTTCGAACAGTTCGCCGCCGCGGGTTTTGCCGGTTTGCCAGTTGATCTCGTTGGGCAGGGCCCAGTTGCCCTTGGCGTTGGTGTAGGCATGGGCGAGATAGCCGTCTGCCAGGCCGGTGACGATGCGGCGGCTGTTGGGGTCGGCGTTATAGCCGCCCAGCAGGATGGCCGGGTGCACGATGGGGAAGGAATACGGCTTTTGCCATTGCCAGTTGGGCTCGCGATAAACCTTGCGGCCGCCGAACCAGTTGCTGGCAAACAGCAGGTGGCCTTGCGGGTTGACCTGGATGACATTATCGAAGGCCTTGACGGTTTCCATCAGGCGCTCGACGGTGCGCGGGTCGCCCCAGTTGAGGTACAGCAGGGCGCTGTTGAGGTTGATGCCCTCCTCATAGGAATGCAGCTCATCGGTTTCGATGGTGGACAGGCCGTTGGTGAACATGCCGTTGCGGTAGTTGGCATCGGACAGCGCCAGCATGGAGGCGTTGAGCATGTCCGGGTCCACGCCCATCAGGGCGACGCCGGGCCATTGCTGCACCAGGTCCGAGTCGTCGGAGATGCCGCCGCCGAAATCGCCGTAGGCCACCTGGCGCTGCTCGATCCACCAGCGGATATAGCGGCGGGTAGCGCTGAGGTCTTGCAGCTGCCAGAACGCCCAGGCGGGCACGCCCTTGGGTACGGTGGGCAGTTCGACAGGCAACGCGCCCTGGTTGGCGTAGCTGATGTCGTTCCAGTACTGGCGGCCGAGGGCGTGGTCCGGGTCGACGCGCAGCAGGTCGGTGATGTCGGCGTCCAGGCGCTTGTAGAGCAGCTGGCGCTTGGAGGTGGTGTGCTCTTCCACCAGAAAGCCCCAGTTGTCCTTGACCTGGTTGAAGCGGTCGGCGACGTGCTCGGTGATGGCCTCGGCGCGCGGCTTGAACACCAGCTGCAGCTGGGTGCCGTCGAGCGCGTTGGCATCGAAGCCGGGCGCGGCGGCGGCGATGCTGAGCATCAGGCTGTCGTTGCTGAGGATTCTGTCGCGCAGGTCCAGCCACAGGGTGCGGGCCTGGCCGGGGGTAACCGCGACCGAGACATCGATCATGTCGCGCGCAGGCCAGATGGGGTCCTTGATGCGGATGTTGAGCGGGATGCTGCCGGTGTGGGTGGCCGGCAGGTTGAGCGCCGGCAGGGTGATGGCGATACCGTCCAGGCCGTCGTGCATGTTCTCCCAGCCGTAGGACCAGCTGCGCATCAGCGCCTGGTCCGGCGGCGGGTTGCCCAGGCTGGAGGGCACCAGGATGTGCACGATGGGTTGCTGCGCGCTTGCCGCGGCCTTGTCGCTGGGGCGCTTGCGCGCGGGTGCCTTGGTGGGCAGGGCGATCACGGTCTGGCGCTCGCCCGGCGGGTAGCGGCCGGCGATGACATCGCGCAAGGGCGCGAGGTTGTCGTAGTCGGGCTGGATGTCGCTGCGCACGGTGTAGCTGAGTTGCGCGCTGCCCTTGGGCACCTCGCCCGGCTGGACGTTGTAGGCCCAGATTTCCTGGATGGGGGTTTCCTGCGCGGTATTGGCAAAGCGCAGGGTGCCGCCGCGGCGCTCGGGGAACTGGTCTACGCTGCGCACCACGCCCTGGCTGCGTGCGAACAGCGGTTGCGCCTGCGCAGTGGTGGCACCGGCGGCAGCGGGGGCGGTGTAGCTGGCCTGGCCGTAGGCGGCGCCGCGCAGCTCGATGCGGTTGACCGGCTCGTCCGGCAGGGTGAGGTCGAGCGCCTTGCCGCCTTCGACATAGGTGTTCCAGTCCGGCAGCTGGAAGTAGTCGTTGCGGCCGGGCAGGCGCGAGCGGTTGTACACGCCGGGCCAGGTGGTCTCGGCGATGCCGTCGGTGGCCTTCCACATCCATTGCTTGAGGTCGCGTGCGTCGGTGAATTCCACCTTGCGGATGCGGGTGACCGGTGCGTCCAGCAGCGGCGGTGCGTGGCCGTTGTCCCAGCCGTAACGGTGCAGGAAGGCGGCGTGTTGCGATGCCGGTGTGGTCGGCTCGGCGGTGGCGGGCTCCTGCAGGCGTGCGAGCGCGGCGGCGCCGCTGGCGTCGAGCATGCGGTCGTAGATGCGGATCTCGTCGAAGTCGCTGCCGCGCAGGAAGTTGTAGCGGCTCTGCACCTGGTGCGGCGACATCACGCGGCCGGCCAGGCCGAACTGGTCCAGCGCGGCGTCGAAGTCGAGCGCGCCGCCGTTGGCGCAGGGCGCACCGCAGTCCACGCGTGCGGCTTCCTTGCCGTCCACATACAGGCGCACGCCGCGGGATTCGTCCCAGGCGAAGGCGATATGGGTCCAGTCGCTGGCAGTGGGGTTCTTGTCGAACTTGAAGGAGACGCGGGTGCGCGCGAGGTTGGCGTCGGTGACGAAGGCATCGAAGCCGTGGCCGTTCCAGTCGATGCGCAGCCAGGCCATGTCCCAGCTGGTGTGGTCGGCGTAGCCGACGCGGAAGATCACGAACGGCGCTTCGCCCACCGCATAGCGTGCGCGCCAGAAGAAGCCGAGCGTGCCGCGCTGGGTGTAGAGGTTGCCGGGGGCATTCCACGACAGCACGCCGTCGTCGGCCCATTCGATGGCGTTGCCGCGCTTGCCGGTGGGCACCAGCGTGATCTTGTCGCGGAAGTTGGGCACGCCGTCGCCGCGGGCGACATCGGCCTGCAGGTCGCGGTCGGCCGAGACCCGGAACAGCAGTTCCGGCGCGGTGGTGGTGGCCGCGCTTACCGGCAGCGCGATCAGGCACAACAAACCCATCCAAACCTTCAGCACACGCACCTCGTCTGGTTCAAAACCACTTTTCAAAACCACTGCTTCAAAACCACTGCCGCACCGCACGGGCGACAGACACTGCAACGCGCCACCGCAACGCGGCACGCGGCGCACGCTTGGCGGCGGGCACGCGGGCCGGCACGTACGAGCGTACATGCCGTGCCTGCGTGCTGCGCGCGCCAGCATGCGCCGCGTGCGGTGGTGCGATGGCTGCGTCCACTACAGACCGTTGGCAGTACGCCATTTGGGAATGTCGTCCTTCAACAGCTTGTCCGGCCAGGTGCCATGCCAGGCATAGCCGACGCGGCGCTCGTTGGGCACCTGCATGTACTCGGTCAAGGCCTTGCCCTCGCGGTTGGCATACAGCGGGCGTTGATTCTGCAGGTCGTAGAAGCGCGCCCATAGTGACGCACCCGGTTGCGCGACGAGGATCACGTCCTTGCCGGTTTCCTGGGTGGGTTCGTCGATCTTCTTGGTGGCCAGGTCGCGCATGCGGTGGGTGTCGAACCAGCGCGCAGCGGCCTCGACCGAGGTCTTGATCTGCGCGGACGGGTTGGGCTGGCGCATCAGGAAACGCACGATACTCACCGACTCGCTGGAGGCCAGCGACGCCAGCTCGTACGCACGCGCCTTGGCCGGCTTGAGCGTGACCTCGTCGTACTGCGCGCCCCAGATGGTGAGCGTGCCGCCGATCTTGACCTGGGTGGCGAGCACGCATTCCAGCCCCTTGGTCACTGCCTGGCGGGCGCGTGCACCGTGGCTGGCACGCAGCAGCGCGCCGGTGTCGCCCTTGCCCTCGCTGATGTCCTGCAGCAGGTTGAGCACGCGCACCATGGCGTCGTCGTTGTAGGTGATCTGGTGATGGTAGGACGACAGGTCCGGGTAGAACTGCGGCCAGCCGCCGTTGGCGTATTGCGCGGTGAGCAGATAGTCCACGCCGCGCTTGGCGGCGGCCACGTACTTGGCGTTCTTCTCGGTCTTGTAAATGGTGGAGAGG
Source organism: Xanthomonas sp. BRIP62415 (assembly GCF_003993515.1). Lineage (NCBI taxonomy): Bacteria > Pseudomonadati > Pseudomonadota > Gammaproteobacteria > Lysobacterales > Lysobacteraceae > Xanthomonas > Xanthomonas sp. BRIP62415. The sequence goes on along the minus strand of NZ_QEZH01000037.1, from coordinate 279,859 downwards.
TAGCCGATCTCGTAGGTGGTGGCCTTGTTGTCGATGGTGGCGTCGTCCTTGCGCCCGGGTTGCTGCAGCTCGGCGATTTCCGCAGCGGTGAAGGTGCGGGTGTAGTCGACGGCAACGCCCTTGTACTGCTTGGACCAGCCGCCGGAGGCGGTCTGCAGCAGCAGCATGTTGTCGGCGATCTTGTCGGCCATGGCCGACAGCGGGGCCAGCAGCAAGGCGCCGGCGAAGGCGAGCGTGTGGAAACGGAGCAGGTGCGAACGGATCATCAGAACGGCCTCCAGGTGCCGAGGATGGTTTTGCGATCCAGCGCGGCGGCTTGCGCGGCGCTGAGCTGACGCGACCACTTCACGCGGCGCGACGGGTTGGCGCCGGCGCCGCTGCTCTGGTATTCGCTATAGCGGGCGGTGGCCTCGTTGGCGGTGTTGCCCCAGTTGTTCCAGCCCTCGGGCACGATGTGCGCGCCGAGCTGGCTGCTGATGAAGCTCACGCTGGCGTACGGGCGCCACGGCCGGCCCAGGAACACGCGCGACACGCCGCTGGCAGCGGTGACGCGTGCATTGCGGAATACGAAGCCGTGTGCGCTTTCCTGCGGGGTGGAGGCGGCAGTGAGATAGCCATCGCCCAGCGAGTGCAGCTGCACGTTTTCGAACAGCGCGGTGCCGGCGCCGAACACGAAGTCGACGGTGCCTTCGACGTAGCAGTCGAGAAAGTAGGACAGCTTGGCGCCACGCAAATACAGCGTGTCCTGGTAACCGAGAAAGCGCACGTTGCGGAACGCGGCGCGGTCGCCATCCACGCGCACCGCCACCGCCTGCCCGACCGGGCCTGCGTGATTGCCGAAGGCGAGTTTTTCCGCGGTGACGTCGTTGCCGGCGATGATGACGCTGGACGAACCGGAGGTGCCGTATTCGGTGCCGGTGGCCGGATTGATGCGTGAGGCGTAGTTGTCGTAGGTGATGACGGTCTGGGTGGCGCCGGCACCGGTGAGCCTGAGCGCCGGTGCGTTGGACGGCACCACGATCAGTTCCTGGTAGGTGCCGGCGCCGATGTTGATCTGCGCGCGTTTGCCGCCCTGCACGGCGGCGTCGATGGCGGCCTGCACGGTGCGGTAGCCGGCGCTGCCCTGCTTGGCCACGGTGTAGACCGGGTCGGCGGCGATGGCGGCGGTGCTGCCGAGCGACAGCCCGGCCAGCAGGGCGCTGGCGGCGAGAGTGCGTAACACGATCCTGCGATGCAGTTGCATGCGTTGCTCCTGTCAGAACTTGTAGCGCGCGCCGATGTAGTACTGGCGCCCGGTGACGGTGTACTTGTCGGGCAGTTCCAGCGTGGAATCGACGTAGCGGCGGTCGGGTGTGTCGAGCAGGTTGATGGCCTCAAACGTCAGCGACAGCTGGTCGTTGAGCTTGTAGGACATGTTGAAATCCACGTTTTCCACGCTGTATTTGCCGGTCACGTCGGCCGTGACCAGGCGCTTGCCATCCAGGTCGTAGACGTCTTCCTGGGCGAGGATGTTGTTGATGTAGCCATCGCGGTAGCTGGTGGACACGCGCGCACTGAAGCGGCCGTCGTCGTAATAGACGGTGGCGTTGTAGGACTGCGGCGAGAGGTTGAGCAGGTCGCGCTCGGTGGCGGTGGTGGTGATGCTGGTATTGCTGCTGCCGGCGGTACTGAACAGGTAATTGATCTTGGAATCGACCTGGGTGTAGTTGAGCTGGATGCCGAAGTTGCGCCAGAAGCCGGGCAAGAAGTCGAAGGCCTGCTGATAGGTCAGCTCGAAGCCCTTGAGCGGCCCGCCGGGCGTGTTGAAGTAGCTCTGCACGTTGAAGATGGTGTCCGGCGTGAAGCCTGCGGGGAGCAGGTCCAGCGAGTAGCCCATCGCTTCCCAGGTGCTGAGCACGCGGGTGCGCTGCACGTAGCTGTCGATGTCCTTGTAGAACACCGCCGCCGACAGCAGCGAACCCTCGCGGAAATACCACTCGGCGCTGAGGTCGTAGTTGGTGGAGCGGAACGGGTCCAGCTTGGGGTTGCCCAGGTTGATCGAGAAGAAGCGCCCGTCGTCGAAATACTGCGTAGGGCCGCCGCTGACGCTGGGCGACAGATACGCCAGCGTGGGGCGCGCCATGGTCTTGGCCGCACCGAAGCGCAGCACCACCTCGTCGCTGACATCCCACGAGAGATTCAACGAGGGCAGGATGTCGCGGTAGTTGTGGTTGACCGTGGTGGGCACCAGCAGGCGCTCGCCGGCCGCGGCGGTGGCGCTGGCCACGCCGAAGAACGACTGGCAGTTGGGCGAGATGGCGCCGGCCGCGGTGGCCGTGCACGGCGCATAGCCGCTGGCGGCAATCTGCGTCTGCACATAACGCACGCCCAGGTTGCCACGCAGCGTGCGGCCCCACAGGTCGGTATTGAAATCGAGCTGCAGGTAGGTGCCCAGGCTCTTTTCGTTGACGGCGAAATTGTTGTTGGACGAGCCGAAGTGGCCGACATCGGCCAGCCGGTAGTCGCCGCCGGGCACGCCGGTGTCGCAGTCGCAGTTGATGTTGAGCAGGTCGGCGACTTTCTGAAAATCCGGAATCACCCAGGTGGTGGGGAAGCTGCCGCTCAAGCTGCGGCCAAAGCCGTCCAGGTTGGTGCTCAAATCGCCCACGCCCACACCGGCCGGCAATGCCTGCGCCAGTCGGCCGTAGGAGATGTTGCGCGACTCCGACGTGTCCATGTCGTAGTTCTTGTAGGCCAGCCCGGTGCGGAAGGTGAAGGTGGGGCTGATGTTGAATTCCAGATCCACCTTAGCGGTGTCGAAGGTGTTGCCCACCGACTGCGGGTTGAGCCGCACCTCGCTGATGTTGGTGCCGCGCGCGGTGCCGTTGCTGTTGACCGGCACCGCGCCGTAGCCCAGCCACTGCCAGTTGTTTGGGTTACCCGCATCGAAGGGGAAGCTCATGCTCGGGTAATCGCCACCATTGCGGCGGTCGAGCACAAAGCCATCGAGATTGGTGTTGTCGAAGCTCACCATCGAGAACTCGGGGCGTTCGTAGTCCGAGGTCGAATGGCCGACCAATGCGTTGACGCGCACCTGGTCGTTGAAGCGGTGCTGTAGGTCCAGGCTGAACTGCTTGAACTCGGTGGATTCTTCGATGTTGCTGGATTCGGTGCGGAAGTCGACGTTGTCGAACACGCCGTAGGTAAGGCGGTTCTGGTCGTCCACCTGCGCTTCGCGCACCGCGATCTGGGTCTTGCCGCCGAAGTTGGCGGTGCGGTGCAGGTTGGCACCGACCGAGTCTTCGCGCTGGTCCTTGTCCAGCTTGGAATACAGCATGTCGAAGTTCAGCAGGGTGTCGTCGCTGACCTTGAATTGCAGCGCGCCGGTGACGCCCAGGCGCTTGATCTCGTGATCGGTGCGGATGTAGCGCGGGTAGCGCGGAATCCAGGCGTTGGTGGCGGTCTCGTAGGCCTGGATGTTCTCCGGCGTATTGGCCGGGCGCGGGATGCCGGTGCCGCAGTTGGTGGCGCTGATGCCGTAGCTGCCCCAGCCGTTGTTGCGGTCCTGGTTGGCCTGCGAGCCGACCCCGGCAGGGGTTTCGTTGGCCAGCGAGTTGCGCGGGGTCTGCGGGTTGTAGCCCACCGGCGAACAGAAACCGTAGGTGCCGTTGTTGGTGGCGGTGCTCTGGTTGGAGTTGCGGTAGTTGCCGTGCTCCCAGCGCACCGGGTTGTAGCCTTCCTCGCGCAGGTGGCGCTCGCTGTAGGACACCGACATCAGCGCGCCGATGCGGCCATCGGCCCAGATATTGCTGATCAGGCCGGAAAAACGCGGGTCCTTTTCGCGCGAGAGGTCGTTGTAGCCGTATTGCGTGGAGGCGGCCGCTTCGAAGCCGTCGAAGTCGAACGGGCGCGAGCCACGCAGGTCGACGGTGGCGCCCAATGAGCCTTCGTCCATCTGCGCCGACTGGGTCTTGCTGATGGTGACGCGGCTGAACAGCTCGGAAGCGAAGGTGTTGAAGTCGAAACCGCGGCTGCGGTTGACGCCATCGCTGCCGCTGCCGGCAGTGGCCAGCGCTTCCAGCCCGTTGATGCGCACGCGGGTGAAGTCCGAGCCCAGGCCGCGCACGGAGATCTGCTTGCCCTCGCCGCCTTCGCGGTCGATGGAGACGCCGGCGATGCGCTGCATCGATTCGGCCAGGTTCAGATCGGGAAACTTGCCGATGTCTTCGGCATAGATGGCATCCACCTGCTCCACGCTGTAGCGCTTGGCATCGAGCGATTGCTGCAGGCTTTCGCGGTAGGTGGCCTTGACCTGTACGCGGTCCAGGTCCACCGCGTCGGTGGGCGGTGTGGCCGGTGTGGTCTGCGCGACGGCAGCGGCCGCATGCAGTGCCAGGACGATGGCCACCGACAGACGCGCGGTGGGCAGGCGAGCGGCCGCCACGGAGGCGGAACGACGCGAACGGACATGCATGATGCGGCTCTCTCCATGGCACTGGCTGCAATGACGCGCTCAGCCCCCCAAGGCCATGGCGTCGCAATGGGCGACCAGCAACACCGCTGCGCAAGCGCGCTGCGTTCTTGCTGGACGTTTCGAACATCACGCCCACCGCGTTGCATGCGCGCACCCGTGCACCGCATCCACGACGGTCAAGCGTTGGAATAAGGGCCCGCTGCGCGTGTGCGCAGCGGGCAGGCAGCGGGTCAGAACTTGTAGCGCAGGCCCAGCAGGTACTGGCGGCCGGTTTCGGCGTACTGCAGCGGCAGCTGGCCGGTGCGTGGCGAGGACACCCACTCGTCGGAGGCCTCGTTGGTGAGGTTGATGCCTTCCAGGCTCAGCTCCAGCTGCTTGCTGATCTTGTAGCGCAGCGAGGCGTCGAGGATGGTGGTGCCGGTCATGCCGTGCACGCCGTCGACGTTGAAGCCGGTTTCCGCACCCGGTGCCTGGGTGAGGTAGTCGTCGCGGTTGGTGGCCGACACGCGCCCTGCGAAGGACTCACCTTCGTAGAACAGCGTGGCGTTCCACGACGAGCGCGACAGCCCGAGCAGGTCGTTCTTCATCACCGGCGCGCCGCTGCTGGCCAGGTACTGGATCTTCGAATCGACCCAGGTGTAGTTGAGCTGCACGCCCAGGTTGGCCCACTTGCCCGGCAGGAAGGTGAAGGGCTGGGTGTAGTTGGCTTCCACGCCCTTCAATTCGCCGCCCGGGGTGTTGAGCGGGATGCTGAAGGCGAAGTCGTCGTTGACGGTGGCACCAGTGCCTTCCAGCAGGGAAGCCGGCAGGCCGCTGCTGGAATACGGGCGCACTTCGCGCGCGGTCTGGATGAAGCTCTCGATGTCCTTGTAGAACAGGCCGACACCGAGCATGGCGCCTTCGTTGAAGTACCACTCCAGGCCGAGGTCGACGTTGGTGGCCTCGATCGGGTCCAGGTCCGGGTTGCCGCCGGCCACGGTGCGCGCACCGCCGGCCACCGCCACGGTCACGCCGGGGGTGAGGCTGCCCAGGCCGGGACGGCTCATGACCTTGGCCGCGCCAAGACGCAGCAGCAGGTCAGGCGCCAGCTCGGCGACCAGGTTGAACGAGGGCAGCGTGTTGCTGTACTTGCGGCCCACGGTGGTCAGCGCCGGTGCGTTGTTGATCAAGGCATAGCCGGTGGATTCCTGCTCGGTCTCCACATAGCGCACGCCGAAGTTACCGGAGAACGGAATCGACCCCAGGTCGGTGGAGAACTCGCCCATCAACCACACGCCGCGGTCCTTTTCCTCGACGCTGCGGCTGTTGTTGACGCGCGGGGCCACGGCGAAGCTGCCGCTGTTGCTGTAGATGCCGAACAGGTCGGCCACCGCATCCAGGTTGGGCACGACCCAGTTGGAGGGGCTGCCGTTGATGCCCTTGAGCCCGGCCTGTTCGGTGAGATCGGCCGGCACGATGCGCGTGCCATTGGCGAAGGTGGGCACGGCCAGTTCGTTGGCGCGGCGCAGCTCCACGGTGCTGAAGGTGTAGTTCTTGGCCAGCACGCCGCCCTTGAGGCGGAAGCCGGGGCTGATGTTCCAGTTGAAGTCGATCTGGCCGGTGTCGAAGTCGTTGTCCACCGTCTGCGGACGCAGGCGGATTTCGGCCAGTTCCCAGCCGGTGGGATCGGTCGGGTTGATGCCGTAGTTCAGCACCGGCGCGCGGCTGTTGCCACGGTAGTCGTAGCTGTAGCCGTCGACGTCGTACTTGTCCATGATGATGGTGGTCTGCACCGGGTTCTCGTGCGCCGAGCGCGAGGTACCGACCCGGGCATTGATGCTGAAGTCGTCGTTGAAACGATGCTCCAGGTCCAGGCTGACCTGCCTGAACTCGGTGTTCCACTCGTCGTGGCGGTTTTCGGTACGGATATCGACATTGTCGAATTCGCCGTACACCAGGGCGTTGTTGCGGACCTCGCCGTTACGCACGACCGTGGCCGGCTTGCCGACCAGCACCGGGCGTGCATTGCCGCCGCGGCTGAAGGAGATCGCTTCGATGTAACGCTCGTCGCGCTTGGCGTCGATCTTGGAATACAGCATGTCCAGCGACAGCGTGGTGCGGTCGGTCGGCTTCCACTGCAACGCGCCGGTGACGCCCAGGCGCTGCTGGTCGTGGATCTGCTGGGTATAGCGCGGGAAGCGCGGGTGGTAGACGTCGGCCGAGCGCGCCGCGGCGAACGGCGAGGTGGCGCTGAAGCCGCCGTTGCTCGGACCATTGGCCCAGCGGCCGGTGTTGGAACCCTCTTCCAGCACCTCGCGCTCGGTGTAGGCCACCGACAGCAGGGCGCCGAAGGTGTTGTCGGCCCAGGTGTTGGCGATCAGCGCGGCCACGCGCGGGTTGGCCTTCTCGGCCATGGCGTTGTAGGCGGCCTGGCCGCTGGCGGCGAAGGTGAAGCCGTTGTAATCGAACGGACGCGCGGTGCGCAGGTCGACCGTGGCGCCGAGCGAGCCTTCTTCCACATCGGCCGAGGCCGTCTTGCGCGCGATCAGCTGCGAGAACAGGTCCGAGGCAAACACGTTGAAGTCGAAGCCGCGGCCGCGGTTGGTGCCGCCACTCTGGTCGCCGGCACCCACGGTGGTGAGCGCTTCCATGCCGTTGATGCGCACGCGGGTGAACTCCGGGCCCAGGCCACGCACCGAGATGGCACGGCCCTCGCCGGCCTCACGGGTGATCACCACGCCGGGGATGCGCTGCAGCGATTCGGCCAGGTTGAGGTCGGGGAACTTGCCGATGTCCTCGGCGACAATCGCATCGACCACGCCGGCTTCGCCGCGCTTGATGTCCAGGGCCTTTTCCACCGAGGCGCGATAGCCCGTCACCGTGACGGTGTCCAGGTCGACGGCCGGTTCTGCAGGCGCTTGGGTGGTGTCTTGTGCTGCCAGGTGGCCGCTCAGCGCAAGGCCGATCGACAACGCCAGCAAGGTAACCGGTGTCTTCCGGCTGGTGGTCCGAAATTGCATGTCCTCCCCTCCCAAGGGTCCATGAACAACATGAAAGTCTGGTTGTGAGCGGCAATGACACCGCTGGTCAAAACGACGTTACCAGCTGAATCCTCCCGTAACATCTTGCAGCGCAGCAGAAAACGTCACCAAATTTGCCCAAAAGGGGTGCAAGCGGTCACTGCGCGTCGCATCATGGGCCTCGCCCGGCGCGTTTGGCGCCGGCTAGAATGACACCGATAGTCATCCTGACGCGCGACGGTTCCCCCACACCGTGACGCACCACACAGCCGAGGTAATTGCCGCATGAGTCGTGCCCGTATCCTGTGCTTTGGAGAGTTGTTGCTGCGCCTGGGGGCGCCTGGTCACGAGCTGCTGCTGCAGCAGCCGCGGCTGGACGTGCATTGCGGCGGGGCCGAGGCCAATGTCGGCGTGTCGCTGGCGCATTTCGGCCATGACGTGGCCATGGTCAGCACGGTGGCGGACAACCCGCTGGGGGCGGCGGTGCTGGGCGAATTGCGCCGCCACGACGTGGACACGCGGCATGTGCGGCGGGTGGACGGCCGCATGGGGCTGTACTTCCTGACCACCGGCGCGATCCACCGCCCCAGCGAGGTGGTCTACGACCGCGCCGATTCGGCGTTTGCGCTGGCCCCGGCCGATGCCTACGACTGGCCGGCCCTGCTGGAGGGCGTGCAGTGGCTGCACCTGTCCGGGGTCAGCCCGGCGCTGGGCGCGGACGTGGCGCAGGCCACGCTGGCGGCGGCACGCGCGGCGCGGGCGGCCGGGGTCAAGGTCTCGTTCGACGGCAACTACCGGCCCAAGCTATGGCAACGCTGGCAGGGCGATGCGCGCGGCATCCTGCACCAGCTGTTCGCCTGTGCGGATGTGGTGTTTGCCGACTACCGCGACATCGGCGTGGTGCTGGGCGGCGAGTTCCCGCAGGACACGCTGGAAGCGCGGGTGGAAGCGGCGGCGCAGCAGGCGTTTGCCGCATTCCCGCAGCTGCAGTTGATGGCCTGCACCCAGCGCGTGACGCACAACGTGGACCACCACAGCCTGGGCGCGCTGCTGGTGCCGCGCAGTGGTGCGGTGGCGCGCGCGCCGAGTGAGGAACTCACGCCGATCATCGACCGCATCGGCGGCGGCGATGCGTTCGCCGCCGGCGTGCTGCACGGCCTGATCGCAGGCTGGTCACTGGATGACACGGTGCGCTTCGGCCTGGCAGCAGGCTGCCTGAAGCACTCGATCCCCGGCGATTTCAATCCGCTCTCGGTGGCCGAGGTGCAGGCCTGCGTGGGGGATGCGCGGTTTGATGTGAGGCGGTGAATCGGGAGTGGGGAATCGGGAATCGTAGGAGCTCAAGAGCGCTGACTTCCCGCGTTACTTTCCGGATTGGTTGCCCACCGAGCGCGGCGCGTCAGGTCTGACGCGCTCACGGGCCGGCGGGCTGGTGCTTGCAGTGGGGATTCGTCACAGCAAGGGCAACCGGCATCGCGTGCCCGTTGCCCTTGCCGTAATCGATCCGGGTGCGCCTAGGATCTCAGCGATGCAGCAACCTGCGGCTTTTCCGATTCCCCAATCCCGATTCCCGATTCCCGCGCCTCACCCCAACTCGATGCAGTCGAAGGTCACGTCCGTCTCCACATCGGCGTCGTAATCCACATCGTCACGCTCGAAGCCGAACAGCTTGAGGAACTCGTGCTTGTAGCCGGCGTAGTCGGTGAGCTGGAACAGGTTCTCGGTGGTGACCTGCGGCCACAGCGCCTTGCAGGCGTCCTGCACGTCGTCGCGCAATTCCCAGTCGTCCAGGCGCAGGCGGTTTTCGTCGTCCACCTCGGCGGGCTGGCCGTCCTCGCGGTACAGGCGCTCGCGGAACAGGCGCTCGCGGAACAGGCGGTCGAGCTGCTCGATGGTGCCTTCGTGCAGGCCCTTTTCCTTCATGATCTTGTAGACCATGGAGATGTACAGCGGCATCACCGGGATCGCGGCGCTGGCCTGGGTCACCACCGACTTGAGCACCGCCACGTTGGCGCTGCCGCCGCGCTTGGCCAGGCGCGCGTTCAAGCGCTGCGCGGTGTGGTCCAGGTCGACCTTGGCCTTGCCCAGCGCGCCGTGCCAGTAGATCGGCCAGGTGATCTCGGTGCCGATATAGCTGAAGGCCACGCTGCGTGCGCCATCGGCAAGCACGCCGGCGCCGTCCAGCGCATCGATCCACAGCTCCCAGTCCTGCCCGCCCATCACGGTGACGGTGTCGTCGATCTCCTGCGCGCTGGCCGGCTCGATCGAGGCCTGGATGATGGTGTCCTTGTTGGTGTCGATGGCGGTGGCGGTGTAGGTGTTGCCGATCGGCTTGAGCGCCGAGCGCTTTACTTCGCCGCTGCCGGGCAGCTTGCGCACCGGCGAGGCCAGCGAATACACCACCAGGTCGACCTGGCCGCCCATCTCGGTCTTGATCAGTTCGATGACCTTTTCGCGCGCGGCATCGGAAAACGCATCGCCGTTGATCGACTTGCTGTACAGGCCCGCGGCCTTGGCGTGCTTGTCGAACGCAGCGGAGTTGTACCAGCCGGCGGTGCCGGCCTTGCTGGCGCTGCCGGGTTTTTCGAAGAACACGCCCAGCGTGTCGGCGCCGAAGCCGAACGCAGCGGTGATGCGCGAGGCCAGGCCGTAACCGCTGGATGCGCCGATCACCAGCACCTTCTTCGGGCCGTCATTGCGCACGCCGCGCGCACGCGTGGCGGCGATCTGCTCGAGCACATTGCGCTCGCAGCCAAGCGGATGCGTGGTGGTGCAGATGAAGCCGCGCACTTTGGGATGGATGATCAACGTGGACTCCTGGTCAGCAAGATGCTGGCGGCATTTTAGTGCGTGTGACGGACTTTGGGGCGAGCGGCGTTTGCCACCGGCGGTGCGGAGCGGGTGCTGCGTGGCACCGGCATGGTGAGGCCAAGGCACCGAACACGCGCACATCGTCGGCCTGCCGGCGAGACAGCCCGCGGCGCGCCACACGCGGCCGCATCGCCATGCGTGAAGACGCCCGTCATCGCACGGCACGCCGCGTTGCCGCGGCCGGCATCGTCCATACACGGGCGCGAACGAACGCCGATCACCCTCGATTTCCTGCCCGAGCGCCTGTGCTACGTTTGCGCCTGCCGTGCCGTGCCTGGCCGCGCCTGATGGCGATCGTCGAGGCTCCTCCCACCGTGCGACCGGTATCCGAGCGAATGTCTCTTCGAAGCGAGCGCGTCACGCAGCTGGGCTCTGTCCCGCGATTTCGGCTTGGGCCATTGCTGGTCGAGCCGGAACGGCTGGTGCTGATCGACGACGGCCAGGTCATCGCGCTGGAACCGCGCATGATGGAAGTGCTGATCGCGCTGGCCGAGCGGGCCGGCGAAGTGGTCAGCGCCGAGCAGCTGCTGATCGAGGTGTGGCACGGCAGCTTTTACGGCGACAACCCGGTGCACAAGACCATCGCCCAACTGCGCCGCAAGCTGGGCGATGACAGCCGCCAACCGCGCTACATCGAAACCATCCGCAAGCGCGGTTACCGGCTGCTGCCCAAGGTGGTGTTCCCCGACGATTATCGCGGTGCGGTACTGGGCGCGCAGGTGTGGGGACACGGCAACCCGTATGTGGGGCTGCAGGCCTTCGATCCCGCGCATGCGGAGGTCTTCTTCGGGCGCAGCCATGCGATTGCGCAGGTGCTGGGCGCGCTGCGCGCCCAATTGCACAGCCAGCGCGGGCTGGTGCTGGTCAGCGGTGCCAGCGGCTGCGGCAAGACCTCGTTGCTGCGCGCCGGCGTGGTGCCGTTGCTGGCGCAGCCCGGCGGGCTGGATGGCCTGCAAGCCCTCGCGGTGGCGTACTGCAACCTGGCCCAATGCCGTGGCGGCGATGTGCTCGACACGCTGGCGCGCGCGCTCGGCGAGTGGGCACCGGGTGGGCGCGCGGTGTTTTCGCCGGCGCAGATGGCGGCGTTGCCCGAGTGGCTGCAACGCCCTGCACCGCTGCATGCGGCCATTGCCGAAGCGATGCGTCAAGGCACGCCAGCGCGCGACAGCGCACAGACCCAGCGCCATCTGCTGCTGGTGATCGATCACGCAGAAGCGCTGGTGGCCACGCCGGGAATCACCGATGCCGACCGCGCCGCACTGGCCGCCGCCTTGCAGGCGCTGTGCGACAGCGCGCAGGTGGCGGTGCTGATGCTCACCCGCAGCGATTTCTACCCGCGCCTGATCGACGCCTTGCCGCAGATCGTGGAGCTCAAGCGCGGCGACGGACACGTGGATCTGCTGGCGCCACGCGACGGCGAGATCGGCCAGATCATCCGCGTGCCGGCGGCGATGGCCGGGCTGCGCTTCGAAGAAGAGCGCGACAGCGCCAGCCGGCTGGACGATGTGCTGCGCGATGCCACCGCGCGCCAGCCCGATGCCTTGCCGTTGCTGCAGCACCTGTTGCATGCCTTGCATGCGCAACGCAGCGACGACGGGCTGCTGACCTTCGCCGCCTACCGCGCATTGGGCGGGCTGGAAGGCGCCTTGGCGCACCATGCCGAGCACACCTTCCGCGCCTTGCCGGCTGCCGCGCAGGCGGCATTGGGCCAGGTGCTGAGCGTGCTGAGCGTGATCCACCCCGACAGCGATGCGGTGACCGCGCGGCGGGCGCTGTGGTCGGCCCTGCCGGCGCACGGCGCAGCGCGCGTGCTGGTGGAGGCCTTCGTGCATGCGCGCCTGTTCGTCAGCGAGCTGGTGGCGGGCGAGCCCGGCTTTGCGGTCGCGCACGAGGCCTTGCTGCGGCAATGGCCGCGTGCAGCCGAGTGGATCCATGAAAACCGCCGCCTGCTGCAGGCGCGCAAGCGGCTGCAACTGGCCGCGCAACGCTGGGCCGCCGAAGGCCGGCGCAGCGATCACCTGCTCAACAGCGGGCGCCCGTTGAGCGAGGCGCGCGAGGCGGCGCGGCGCATGCCGCAGGACCTGGACGCGCTGGATCACGCGTTCCTGCATGCCTGCGAGCGCTCGCAGCGCCGCCGCCGTGGCCTGTATGCGGCGGCGGCAAGCATGCTGGTGGTGCTGGCAAGCGCCTCGCTGCTGCTGGGCTGGCAGGCGCGCCAAGCGCAGCAGGTGGCTGAAGAACGGCGCGACCAGGCCCAGCAACTGGTGAGCTACATGCTGGGCGACCTGGCCGAGCAATTGCGCACGGTGGGCAATCTGAAACTGCTCGACAGCGTGGGCAGCCGCGCGCTGCGCTACCTGGAAGACCTGCCCAGCACGAGCATGCAGCCAGGCGATCTGGTCAACCACGCCCGCGCGCTGCGCACCACCGGCGAAGTGCTGATGAACCAGGGCAAGCTGGACCAGGCGCAGGCGGCATTCACGCGTGCGGCCGCCACTGCCGAGCAGGCACGCATGCGAGCGCCAGATACCTTGGAGGCGCGCGCGGAAATGGGCCAGGCGGCGTATTGGCTGGGAAACATGGCCTACCGCAGCAAGCAGTTCCCGTTGGCGCAGACTTACTGGTCGCAGTATCTGGCGGCCAGTGAATGGCTGGTGCGCACGGCGCCGGATGACCAACGCTGGCAGCTGGAGCTGTCGTACGCGCTCAACAATCTCGGCACGCTGGCCACCACACGCGGCGATACCACGACGGCGATCGGTTTTTTCGCGCGCGACATCTCGCTCAAGCGCATGCTGATCGCGCGTGCTCCGGACAACCCGTCGTTGCGCTACGAGTTGATCGACAGTTTGTCATGGCTCAGCTTGGCACAGGAGAACCAGGGCCTGCTGGCGCCTGCCGAGCAGGGCTACCGCGATCAAATCGCGATGTTGCGCGTGCTGGTCGAGAACGACCCCGATGCCAATGCCTGGCGACGGCGTCTGGCGGGTTCGTTGATCCGCACCTCCAACCTGGCGGTGGCGCGGGGTCACCTGGCACAGGCGCAGACCGATGCGCAGGACAGCGTGCGGATGTTGCAACCGCTGGTGGCGCTGCAGCCGGACAACCACACATGGCAACGCGATCTGGCGCATGCCTACGCGCAGGCTGGCTGGGTGGCCGCGTTGGATGGGCGTCCCGGTCAAGCCGAACAGCAACTTGGCCAGGCCCGTCAGACCATGGCTGGCCTGCTGCAACAGGCCCAGCCGCTGCCCGAATGGCAATGGCTGGATGCCATCATTGCGCTGCGCCTGCACCGCGTACAGACCGGACGCGCAGGCGCACACGCAGGCGACCTTGATCAGATAGTTGCGCGGCTGGATGCCCTGCATCGCGCCAGACCCGACGATCTGCTTGGCATCTCCGCCTTGTCGCAAGCGCTGGTGTGGCATGGCGAACAACGCGCCGCCGTCGGCGACGACGACGGTGCACGCGCGGCATGGCAGCGCGCGGTGGCCGTGCTGGGCAAGGACATCGGCAACAGCCGCGACAAGACCCTGCTGGACCCCTGGATTCGCGCGCAGGTGCATCTGGGCCAACGCAGTGCCGTTACGCAACAGCTCGGATGGCTGTATCAGGCGGGCTACCGCCACCCGGGGTTCGTCTCCCTCTATGCCCCGCTTTTCAAGGAACAGGACAGCTCATGACGGATTTCAAGATCAAACTCACCGTGGCACGGGTGGGATTCGGCGGCAACACCGGTGCCGGCGAATATTTCTACAGCTTCGCCCCGGACCTGCTGATCGTGGATAAGCACGACAAGGCATCGACCCTGCTGTATTACTTCGATGAAGACGTCGTCCCCAGGCATTTCAAGATCAAGAGCCTGTTGAGTTCCGATGCCTTGAAGCAGATCGGAGAACCCAGCATCAGCCCCGACGGCCGCAGCGTGCAGGTCAGCAATGCCAATAGCGTGCCGACACTGATCTTCCTGACCATCATCGTCGAAGACGAAAGCCGCAAGGACAAGAAGACCTGGTTCAGCTGCGATCCCCAGGTTGGCAACGATCCGCAGATCAACCCGCAGGAAACCCCGCCCCTGTAGTAAGCCCTGCCTGGCCACCGGCCTGGCGGTTCGCCACCAGGCGGTGTGTTGCCGCAATGCGTGGGCAGGGCCACAGCGTGCGCACGCCCAGGGGCCGGGGCCGGTGGTGGATACAACCACGGCCCCGGCCCCTGAGGCCGACCGGCGCACGCACCCGTTGTCACGGGAGGACCCTGCGTGCGGTCCCGATGGCGCTCGCTGCGCCTGGCTGGCGGGCGTGTTGCCGGGTGCTCCGGCCAGCCGTGGATGGCGACAGCCAGGCCTGCCGCGCTGAAGCCAACAGCGCCTGGCGAGGGCGTCTCATCCCACGCAGTCCCGCGGGTGCGGTTGGGTGCCGGCCGGGACATCCGCCAGGCGCGCGGCGCAGTGGCTCGCCACCGCCTGCTGCCGGTCATCCCGCTCGGCTCCGTTGCTGAAGGCCACCTTGAGCTGGCCGCGGGTGGACCACGCGCCGGGCATGCCGGTGCGGAGGTCGCCAGCGCCACGCCCTGCCCATGGCCGACAGCCCAGCCCCGGGCCGCACCCGTGCGCATCGATGCGGGCGGACCAGCCGTCGCAGGTGCGGGCCACGGCGCCCCGCACCGCCCCGGCGCAGGCCGCCACGCTGACCCGCAGGTCGCGCTCGGTTGGCGGCTGGACATGCAGCGCGGCCTGGGCCCAGGCGATCGGCAAGTCGGCCTGGGTGGGCGCCGCCCAGGCGCTGGTGGACAGCACGACGCTCAACACCCACAGGTACCGGACCAGGCGCATGACGGACTCCGCAGCGGACCGGAGCGCGGCGCGTCCCCGGGCGACCTCGGTGGCCGCCGGACAACCTTCCTGCCCGGCCGCCCACGCGACCTGACGGCAACCTTACGGTTGCTGCCCCATCCTGCCGAAACCCGGAAATTCCCTATAAAACAACGCCATGCAACCTGGCGAGACAGCGTCGTGCGGCGGGTGGCGATGTACCCGCGCGTCGAACCAGTTCCCGCGCGCGGCGGCGGCAGCGCTGCAGAGCCCGCTCTTACGATTCCCGATTCCCGATTCCCGATTCCCCGCCCTCAAATCACCCGCAACGTGATCGCCTTCAACACCGCGCGCGTGCGGTCGCGGGTGCCGAGCTTTTCCAGGATGGTGGAGACGTAGTTCTTCACCGTGCCCTCGGCCAGGAACAGGGTGCGGGCGATCTCCTTGTTGGAATAGCCGCCGGCGAGCAGGCGCAGGATCGCCACCTCGCGCTCGCTGAAGGTCTCGCGCGGGGGCTGCTGGTCGCGGAACTGGTAACGCGCGCGCACCGGGTCGGTGCTGACCGGCTGCAGCAGGGTCTCGCCGTTGGCGACCCGCTCGATCGCCTCGCGCAGGTCTTCCGGGGCGGCGTCCTTGAGCAGGAAGCCCTGCGCGCCGGCCTCGGTGGCACGCAGCAGCAGGTCGCTGTCGTCGAAGGTGGTCAGCAGCAGCACCGGGGTGCGGTCGCCGCGGGCGCGCAGTTGCTGCAGCGCCTGGATGCCGTCCAGGCCGGGCATGCGGATGTCGCTGAGCACCACGTCCACGGTGGTGCTGGCAAGCGCGTCCAGCAGGCCCTGGCCGTCGTCGGCCTCGCAGGCCACCTCCACGCCCTGCTGCTGCAACAGCGCGCGCAGGCCGGCGCGGACCAGGACCTGGTCATCGGCCAGCGCGATGCGACGTGGACTCATGCCGGCAGCCTCGCCATCAGGTGCATGCCGCCCTGGGCGGTGCGGCCGAGCTCAAGCCGCCCGTGCAGGGCGGCCAGGCGTTCGCGCATGCCGGTGATGCCGTTGCCTTCGCGGATGCGCTCGGCGCGGCGGCCATCGTCGCGGATGTCCACGTGCAGCTGCGCGCCCTCGCAATGCAGATGCACGGCCACCTCGTTGGCGTCGGCATGCCGGACGGCGTTGGTCAGCGCCTCCTGCACCAGCCGCAACAGCAGCTCGGCCACGCGGGCATCGGTGATGCGCACCGCCGGGTCGATCTGCAGGCGCAGCGCCGGGCGCGGGAACGGTGCGGCCAGCGCGCGCAAGGCGGTCTGCAGATCCAGGCCCTGGTCGTCGCGCAGCGACTGCACCACGTTGCGGATGTCCGACAGCAGGTCGGCCGACAACTGCTCCACCACCGCGATCTCCTCGCGCCGTGCCAGTGCCGGGTCGGCGCCGAGCAGGCGCAGATTGATGCGCATGGCGGTGAGCTTGTGCCCGGCCACGTCGTGCAGCTCGCGCGCCAGGCGCAGGCGCTCGGCATCGCGCGCGCTGTCGGCCAGCAGCGCGCGGGTGGCCAGCAGGTCGGCATTGACGTAGGCCAGCGCGTCGCGGGTGCGCTCGGCAGTGCGTGCGTAATGCGCGGTCAGCGCGGCGAAGGCCTGGAAACCGGCGTAGATGCCGACGATCAACCACGGGCGCTCGAACCCGGCCTGCACCAGCAGCGCATACATGCCCGCGTTCAACGCCAGCGCCAGCAGCAGCACGCGCGCCGGCGGCCAGGTCATGCCCGCCTGTGCCACCAGCATGACCAGCAATACCGGGGCGGTGCCGGCACGCGGCTCCATCCAGACCAGCAGCAGGGCCATGGCCGCCTGCAGCAGCGTGGCGACAGTGCGCAGCGCATGCAGCGGCGGCAACACGGTATGCAGCAGAAACAAGGCGGTGAAGCCGGCCAGCACGCCCCAGCGCCAGGCGCCCTGCGGTGAGGCGTCGGGCACGAACGACAATGCCACCGCGGCAATGGTGAACGCGCCGGCCAGACGCAGCGGTTGCAAGCAATGAAACAGGGACGAGGTCATGCGGCGATGCTGACGGCCGCGCGGCCGCGCGGCAATGGCACGGAGGCAGAAAGTGACTTCCGGCAGGTGGGCGCGCGGCCCCGTCGCCGCTGTCGTCGCTGCGGCGCGTCCGCACATCGGCACGCGGCCCATTGCCACGGAAGCACGCCCTGCCCGCTTGCAGCCGGCCGGGCGCGCAGCCGCCCCCCCGCCCCACCGATGGTCTTACACTCAGCGGCTACCCGCAGCTGCCGTGCGTCTTCGATGATCATTTCCGCCGCTTCCGACTACCGTGCCGCTGCGCAGGCGCGCCTGCCGCCCTTCCTGTTCCACTACATCGATGGCGGCGCGTACGCCGAGCACACCTTGCGGCGCAACGTCACCGATCTGGCCGATATCGCGCTGCGCCAGCGGGTGCTGCGCAACATGTCGGACCTGAGCCTGGGCACCGAATTGTTCGGCGAGGCGCTGGCGATGCCGGTGGCACTGGCACCGGTCGGGCTGACCGGCATGTACGCGCGCCGTGGCGAAGTGCAGGCCGCACGCGCGGCGGCGGCGCGCGGGATCCCGTTCACGCTGTCCACGGTGTCGGTGTGCCCGATCGAGGAAGTGGCGCCGGCGATTACGCGCCCGATGTGGTTCCAGCTGTACGTGCTCAAGGACCGCGGCTTCATGCGCAACGCGCTGGAGCGCGCCAAGGCCGCCGGGGTGACCACGCTGGTGTTCACCGTGGACATGCCCACGCCCGGCGCGCGTTACCGCGATGCGCATTCGGGCATGAGCGGGCCCAATGCGGGGCTGCGGCGCATGCTGCAGGCCGTCACCCATCCGCGCTGGGCCTGGGACGTGGGCCTGCTCGGCAAGCCGCATGATCTGGGCAACATCTCGACCTACCGCGGCAGCCCGACCGGCCTGCAGGACTACATCGGCTGGCTGGGCGCCAATTTCGACCCGTCCATCGCGTGGAAGGACCTGGAATGGATCCGCGAGTTCTGGACCGGGCCGATGGTGATCAAGGGCATCCTGGACCCGGACGACGCGCGCGATGCGGTGCGCTTCGGCGCCGACGGCATCGTGGTGTCCAATCACGGCGGGCGCCAGCTCGATGGCGTGCTGTCCAGCGCGCGCGCGTTGCCGGCCATTGCCGATGCGGTGAAGGGGCAGCTGAAGATCCTGGCCGATTCAGGCATCCGCAGCGGGCTGGACGTGGTGCGCATGCTGGCGCTGGGCGCCGATGCGGTGCTGCTGGGGCGGGCGTTCGTCTACGCGCTGGCCGCTGGCGGGCAGGCCGGCGTGGAGAACCTGCTGAGCCTGATCGAAAAGGAAATGCGCGTGGCGATGACCTTGACCGGCACCCATTCGATTGCCGAGATCAGCAGCGATGCGTTGAGCCGGGTGACGCGGGAGCGTGCGGTTTCGCCTTGACGGGAATCGGGAATCGGGGAATCGAGATACGTCGGTAGAAGAGCGGATGATCTGCGGCTTGGCTGCAGGGCCCTTGCCCGCCCACCATCGCGGGACACGCCGCAAGTACGTCCCTGTAGGCTCTTACGCGGCATCCATGCCGCGTAAGGTCCCGCGATGGTGGGCGGGCAAGGGCCAGTCAAGATGGTCGGTACGCATGGTCAAGCTGGGGGTGATGCGCACCTATTGGATAAGTCGAATAACGACGCGTTGCAAGCGGTCGTCATGTACGCGTGGACGCCGCACTCAGAATCTGAGGCTGGAATAGTCCATGCCGATTCCGGGCACAGGCCGCGCCCGCCTCGCGGCTAGGCAGCAGGTTTGTTAGACACGCTTAGTTCTCATCGCCGCCGGTGGGCAAGGATTGCTGCAACGCCAGCACCGATTCCCATGGATCTGCACGCTGACGCTTGGCACGCTGCAGGGCCTTGTCCATCGGGAAGGCGTCCGGGCCGCTGATCTTGCCGAGTTCTTCCCAGCGCAGCGGGACGGCGACGGTGGCTTTTTCGCGCGCGCGCAGCGACCACGAACAGACGCTGGTGTTGCCGCGCCCGTTGCGCAGCCAGTCGACGAAGATCACGCCGTGGCGCTTGGCCTTGCTCATGGTGGCCACGTAGCGGTCAGGCGCATGCGTTGCCAGCACCTGGGCGAATGCCTCGCAGAAATCGCGCGCCTGCTCCCAGTCCGCTTCCGGCACGATCGGCACCACCACGTGCAGGCCCTTGCCGCCGGACAGGCGCACCGCGCTTTCCAGCCCCGCGCTGCGCAGCTTGGCGCGGATATCGCGCGCGGCAGCCACCACGTCGGCCCAGGACACCGCCTCGCCGGGGTCCAGGTCGAACACCAGCCGATCCGGATGCTCCGGATCGTCGACCTGCGCCCCCCAGGGATGCAGCTCCAACGTGTTCATCTGCACCAGCTCGAGCAGGCCGGCGGCATCTTCGACGTAGATGTAATCCTCGGTGCCGCTTTTTTGCTGCAGCGGAATCGCCTTGATGTGCGTGCCCAGGTGGCGGCCTTCGTGCTTCTGGAAGAAGCAATCGCCACCGGCGCCATCAGGGCAGCGCAGCAGCGACAGGGGCCGGCGTGCGATCTCCGCCAGCACCAGCGGCGCCACTGCCCGGTAGTAGTCGGCCACCTCGCCCTTGCTGATGCCCGCTGCGGGGAACACCACCCGCTCGGGATGGGTGATGGTGATGCCGTCTGTCGACGTGGACGTGGACGTGGATTTGGATTTGGATGTTGTGGACTTGGACGCCGCGGATTTAGAGGCCGTGGACGTGGCCGCCGCCGCCTTTTTGGATGTCGTGGTCGCGGTCGTCTTCGATGCCGTCGAACGCGCGCGTTTGCTGGTGGTGCTGGTGGATGCGTCGACTGTCGTTCTGGATGTTTTCGTGGTCGCCGTCGTGCGCGCCGGCGCAGCGGCCGTTGCCGCACCACGTTTGCCCGCAGCACGCGCCTTGCCCGGCGTGGCGCGGTCGCCGCCCAACTCGCTCATGGGTTTGTCCTCGCGTAGACGCTTGAACGCGGCCTGCCGCAACAGGCCTTCCTTCGCCCAGCCGCGGAAGGCGACCTCGGCGATCAGCACCGGCCGGACCCAATGCACATCGCGTGGCCGCCCCGGGATGTGCGTGGGCAATTCCAGCGTGGCGGTGTCGCTGTGCAGCGCCTGCAGCAGCGCGGTGATCTTGCCGAGCAAGGCATCGTCGAATCCGGTGCCCACACGTCCGACATAACGCAGCGTCTTGCCGTCGCGCTGCGCCATCAGCAAGGCGCCAAAGCCGCTGCGTGCGCCCTTGGGATCGGTGTAGCCCACCACCACGAACTCGTCGCTGTCCTCGTGCTTGGTCTTGACCCAATCGGCGCTGCGTCCTGCACGGTAGGGCGCAGCGGCGAGCTTGCTGACGATGCCTTCCCAGCCGGTGCCGGCGCTGGCCGCGAAGACCTCCGGGCCATGGCCGATCACATGGTCGCTAAACGCCAGTGTGCCCGGCGCATCGCCCAGCAATTCGCGCAGCAACTGCTTGCGTTGCAGCAACGGGGTATCGCGCAGGTCCACCCCGGCCACGCCCAGCAGGTCGAACACGATGTAGCGCAGCGGCTGCACGGCGCTGCCATCGAGCGCACGCTGCAGCGCCGAGAAATCGGTGCGCCCCTTGGCATCCAGCACCACCAGCTCGCCATCCAGGCGCGCATCGCGCACCGGCAAGGCCTGCACTGCGCGCACCACCTCCGGGAAGCGCTGCGTCCAGGCCTGGTCGTTGCGCGAGCGCAGCTGCACCTGGCCATCGACCAGATCGGCCAGCAGGCGGTAGCCGTCCCACTTGATCTCGTGCAACCAGCGCTCGCCATCGGGTGCCTGCTCGCGCAGCAAGGTCAGTTGCGCGCGCAGCTCGGTGGGGCATGGCGCATCGCGGGCGCCGTCCAGCGCCAGGGCGCGGGTATGCCATTGCGCGGAACGTGCACGCGCTGGGCGTGCGCGCTTGCTGGCCGCAGGCGACGTCGCGGCGCTCGTTTTTGCCGCTGGCGCACGCCGCGCCCGGCTGGTCTTGGCACGCGTCGCTGGGGCGGCCGCTGCCGATGCGCCGGCCGCCTGCTGCGCCACCAGCGCATCGGCATCCAGGTCGGCCGCAGACGCATCACTGCGCTTGAACAACAGCCACTGCGGTTTGCCGCCACGCATCTGCGTGCGCACCAAGGCGAAGCCACCGCGCAGCAATGAGCCCTGCAGTTCGAATTCCAGCTTGCCGGCGTCCAGTGCCGCCAACGCGTCGCCCTCGCACTGCCAATGCCCGTGGTCGAACACCTCCACATGCCCGGCGCCGTAATGGCCTTGCGGGATATCGCCCGCGAAGCTGGCATACGACAGCGGGTGGTCTTCCACCTCTACCGCCAGGCGTTTTTCGCCCACACGCAACGAGGGTCCCTTGGGCACGGCCCAGCTCTTGAGCACGCCGTCGAGTTCCAGACGGAAGTCGTAATGACGCGAGCTGGCGTGATGCAGTTGCACCACGAAGATCGGCTGCTTGCTGGCGCGTGCGGGCGTGTCGCCGGCCGGCTCCGGGGTCTGGTCGAAGCGGCGTTTGGCGTTGTAGTCGCGCAGTGACATGGACTGGGCCTACCCGGCCTTGCGGCGCGGCGCTGCCTTGCTGGCCGTGGCCTTGGTGGCCTTGCCCGCAGTCTTCTTGGTGGCCTTCTTGGCCACTTTCTTGGCGGCGGTCTTGGCGGTCTTCTTGGCTGGCGCGGTTGCCGGCGCGCTGCTCTTCTTGGCCGGCGTGCGCGTGTTGGCATGCAGGCTCTTTTGCAGCAGCGACATGAAATCGACCACGTTGGTGGTGGCGTCCTCGTGCTGCGGCGGCTCGACATCCACGGTGGTGGTGCCACCCTTGGCCTGGATGCGCTTGCGCAGGATCTGCTCGAGCTTGCCGCGGAATTCGTCGTGGTAGTCCTCCGGCTGCCAGGTGCCGGACATCGACTCGATCAGCTGTCTGGCCATCTCCTGTTCCTTGGGCGTGATGCGGTACTCGCCCACCGCGCCGGCCGGCAGCTTGAAGTCCTGCGGGTCCACCACTTCCTGCTGGTAGCGCAGCAGCAGCAGGATCAAGGCATCGCCCTGCGGCATCACCGCGGCCAGGTATTCGCGCGTGCGGATCACCACCTTGGCAATGCCCACCTTGCCGGTGTCGCGCAGCGTCTCGCGCAACAGCACGTAGCCCTTTTCGGCCTTCTTGCCGGGCACCAGGATGTAGGGCTTTTCGAAATAGCGCGGGTCGATGTCGGCGGCATCGACGAAGGTTTCCACCTCCACCGTCTCGTGGCTCTCCGGCGAGGCCGAGCGGATGTCCTGCTCCTCGACGATGACATAGCTGCCCTTGTCGTACTCGAACGCCTTGACGATCTCCTTCCACGGCACTTCATCGCCGGTGTCGGCGTTGACGCGCTCGAAGCGGATCGGCTTCTTGTCGCGCGAATCGAGCATGCGGAAATGCAGGTCCACCTTGCGCTCGCCCGACATCAACGACACCGGCACATTGAGCAAGCCGAACGACAGGGTTCCGGTCCAGATCGGTCGTGCCATCGGCGTGTGACTCCGGGTGCTGTTTGGGGTAGCCCATAGCTGTAGCGCGGCCACCGTGATCCATGCGTGAGCCATGTGTCTGCCGCTGCCACTGCGCCCCCTTCACCCGGTACGCGGTGAACTGCGCATCCCTCTCGACTTCCAGGAGAACCGCATGCCCCGTGACCCGCTACGCGAGCAACCGGCCCAGCCGGGCGAACAGCACGGCAAGCGCGATGCCGAGCACTACGAAGACCGCGGTGCCGGCGATGCGCCCGACACGCTGATTCCGGCCAATGGCGACACCCCGGCCAAGAAGCCGGGCACCGCGCCGTCGACCGTGGCAGACCGCTGACGACCGCCAGCCGAAATACCCGCCCGGCCACAGCAGCCGGGCGGGTGCGGGTCACGCCCGCCCTGCCTGCTGCAGCCGGGCAAATTCCTCATCGGCAAACAGGCGCGAGCGCACCAGAAAGCGCACGCCCTCGCCGTTTTCCAGCGAGAACATGCCGCCGCGCCCCGGCACCACGTCGATGATCAGCTGGGTGTGCTTCCAGTATTCGAACTGCGAGGGGCTGATATAGAACGGCGCGCCGCCGATCTCGCCCAGCAGCACGTCGCGGTCGCCGACGATGAAATCGCCCACCGGAAAACACATCGGCGAGGAGCCATCGCAGCAGCCGCCGGATTGATGGAACAGCACATCGCCGTGGCGCGCGCGCAGCGTGTCGATCAGCTGCAACGCCGCCAGCGTGGCCATCACCTGCAACGGTGGGTCTGTCTGCGTGGTGGTGCCCTGCATCGTCTGCCTCCTGCGGCGCGGTCAGGCCGCCATGTCGAGCACGATACGCCCCTCGATCGTTCCGGCGTGCATGCGCGCGAACACGTCGTTGATGTTGTCCAGGGTGTCGGTGGCCACGGTCGCCGCAACCTTGCCCTGCTCGGCAAAGGCAAGCGACTCCTGCAGGTCCAGCCGGGTTCCGACGATCGAGCCGCGCACGGTCACGCCATTGAGCACCATGCCGAAGATGTCCAGCGGGAACTGGCCCGGTGGCAGGCCGTTGAGCGACACCGTGCCGCCACGCCGCACCATGCCGATCGCCTGCTCGAACGCCTTGGGCGATACCGCGGTGACCAACGCGCCGTGTGCGCCGCCGATTTCCTTCTTGAGGTACGCCACCGGATCGGTGGTGCGCGCATTGACCGTCACCGTTGCGCCCAGGCGCCTGGCCAGTGCCAGCTTGGTGTCGTCCACATCCACTGCGGCCACGTTCATTCCCATCGCCTTGGCATATTGCACTGCCATGTGGCCGAGCCCGCCGATGCCGGAAATCACGACCCACTGACCCGGCTTGGTCTCGGTGACCTTCAGGCCCTTGTAGACGGTGACGCCCGCGCAAAGGATCGGCGCGACCTCGACGAAGCCGATGCCCTTGGGCAGGAGGCCGACGTAGTCGGCATTGGCCAGCGCGTACTGCGCGAAGCCGCCGTTGACCGAGTAGCCGCTGTTCTGCTGCGCCTCGCACAGGGTTTCCCAGCCACCCAGGCAGTGCTCGCAATGCCCGCAAGCCGAGTACAGCCACGGGATGCCGACACGGTCGCCTTCCTTGATGTGCTTGACGCCTTCGCCGACCGCCACCACGTTGCCAACACCTTCGTGGCCGGGAATGAAGGGCGGGTTCGGCTTGACCGGCCAGTCGCCTTCGGCGGCGTGCAGGTCGGTGTGGCAGACGCCACAGGCTTCGATCTTGACCAGGATGTCGCCGGCGGCCGGACGCGGCACCTGCACCTCCTCGATCACCAGAGGCTTGCCGAACTCGCGTACCACTGCAGCTTTCATCGTCTTGTCCACATTGCACTCCTGTCGCTGTCGTTGAGGAACCTTAGCCCCGGGCCGCAACCGGGGCCTTGATCGAGGTCAACGCCGCGGTGCGGACGCGCGGCGCCAGCCGATCGTCGCCGCGCACGCGCGCGACCGGCATGGGTGTCAGAAGAAGCCCAGCGCCTTGGGCGAATAGCTCACCAGCAGGTTCTTGGTCTGCTGGTAATGGTCGAGCATCATCTTGTGATTCTCGCGGCCGATGCCGGACTGCTTGTAACCGCCGAACGCAGCATGCGCCGGATAGGCGTGGTAGCAGTTGGTCCACACGCGCCCGGCCTGGATCGCGCGGCCCATGCGGTACAGCCGGGAGGCATCGCGGCTCCACACGCCGGCACCCAGGCCGTACAGCGTGTCGTTGGCGATCGCCAGGGCCTCGGCCTCGTCCTTGAAGGTGGTCACCGACACCACCGGCCCGAAGATCTCCTCCTGGAACACGCGCATCTTGTTGTGGCCCTTGAACACCGTCGGCTTGACGTAGAAGCCCCCGGCCAGCTCGCCGTCGAGCGTGTTGCGCTCGCCACCGATCAGCACCTGCGCACCCTCCTGCTTGCCGATGTCGATGTAGGACAGGATCTTTTCCAGCTGCTCGCTGGAGGCCTGCGCGCCGACCATGGTGTTGGGATCCAGCGGGTTGCCCTGCTTGATCGCGGCCACGCGCGCCAGCGCCTTCTCCATGAATTTGTCGTAGATCGATTCCTGGATCAGCGCGCGCGAGGGGCAGGTGCACACCTCGCCCTGGTTGAAGGCGAACAGCACGAAGCCTTCCACCGCCTTGTCGAGGAAGTCGTCGTCTTCGGCCATGACATCGGCAAAGAAGATGTTCGGCGATTTGCCGCCCAGCTCCAGCGTCACCGGGATCAGGTTCTGGCTGGCGTACTGCATGATCAGCCGGCCGGTGGTGGTTTCGCCGGTGAAGGCGATCTTGGCGATGCGCGGGTTGCTGGCCAGCGGCTTGCCCGCCTCCAGGCCAAAGCCGTTGACCACGTTGAGCACGCCCGGCGGCAGCAGGTCGCCGATGACGTCCATCAGCACCAGGATCGAGGCCGGGGTCTGCTCGGCCGGCTTCATCACCACGCAGTTGCCGGCGGCCAGCGCCGGTGCGAGTTTCCAGCACGCCATCAGCAGCGGAAAATTCCACGGGATGATCTGCCCGACCACGCCGAGCGGTTCGTGGAAGTGATAGGCAATGGTGTCGCTGTCGATCTCGGAGATGCCGCCTTCCTGCGCGCGGATGGCGCCGGCAAAATAGCGGAAGTGGTCCACGCACAGCGGCACGTCGGCATTGAGCGTCTCGCGCACCGGCTTGCCGTTGTCCCAGGTCTCGGCATGGGCGAGCAGTTCCAGATTCTGCTCGATGCGGTCGGCGATCCTGAGCAGCACGTTGGCGCGGTCGGTGGTGGAGGTCTTGCCCCAGGCGTCCTTGGCCGCATGCGCCGCATCCAGCGCCGCTTCGATGTCCTGCGCGTTGGAGCGCGCGATCGAGGTGAACACCTTGCCGTTGATCGGCGTGGTGTTGTCGAAGTACTGGCCACTGTGCGGCGCCACCCACTTGCCGCCGATGAAGTTGTCGTAGCGCGGCTTGAAGATGGACTGCGGGTCGGTGTTCAGCGGCTTGGCGGATGTGACGGCGTTCATCGGTGTCTCCTGCGGTACATGGGAAGAAGCCCGTGACGGGCGTCCCCGCTGTCACGCAAGGGTGATGCCAGGTTTTTCCTGCTGCATTGCGTCACGCCCGATCGCGCCGCGGGTGCGGCCGATAGTGGAGGTCTTCGCTGCGGCGCATCACGCGCAGCGCTTGCGCTGTGTCCGCAAACATGGTGTTTATCGCGACAGTGATCTTCTGGACTGTCGCAAATTGCGACACGAGGTGGCGGATGGCGATGTCGACGGAGCAGCAGCTGGGCCGCGCGCGGCGCTCGTTCTTCGAGCACGGCGCGATGCCGGCCGGGCAGGTACCGGACGCGATCCTGCAGTCGTGGCGACGCTGCCAGCGCCAGGGCCTGGCCGCCGAGGCGACACCGGCGATCGAACCGGTCAGCGCCGCACGCCTGCGCGAGATGCGCGAACGCCACGAGACCCTGTGGCGGCGCGCGCGCGCCGAGCTGGAAGGGCTGTCGGCCGACGCAGCGGCCACCGGCAGCGTCGTGCTGCTCACCGACGAGGCTGGCTGGATACTCGATGCCGAGGGCAGCACCGGCTTCCTTGAGCGCGCCGGGCGGGTGGCGCTGATGCCCGGCGCCTGTTGGAGCGAGAGCGTGCTCGGCACCAATGCCATCGGCACCGCGATCGTGGAGAGCCGCTCGATCGAGGTCCGCGGCGGCGAGCACTACCTCGCCCCGCACGGCATCCTCAGCTGTGCCGCGGCGCCGATCTTCGACCCTTACGGGCAGTTGGTGGGCGTGCTCGACATCTCCGGCGACGCGCGTCTGCAGCACATCCACGCGCTGGGACTGGCACGGCGCGCGGTCGCCAGCATCGAGCACCGCTACTTCGACGACGGCATCGCCGATTGCGAACTGCTGCGCGTACACCACGACCCGGCCCTGCTCGGCACCGCGCACGAGGGCCTGCTGGCATTCCGCGGCGGGCGCCTGGTGGCAGCCAACCGCGCCGGCCTGCAGCTGTTCGGGCTGGAGCGCCACGAACTGGGGCGCGCGCGCTACGACGCGCTGTTCGAGGAGCCGCTGACCCGGCTGCGCCACGACGGCGCCCTGTTCGATCGCCAGGGCCGCGCCCTGTACGGGCGCGTGGACGAGCGCGGCGACGCGCGGCCGCGCCGGCGCGCCACGCAGCCACCGATCACGGTCTCGGCCGCCCGCCAGGACGGTGACCGCGACGCACCGCTGTTCGAGGCCGAGATCGAGCGCCTGCTCGGGCGCGCCTGCCGGGTGCTGGATGCCGAGCTCCCAGTGCTGGTGCAGGGCGAGACCGGCACCGGCAAGGAGGTGTTCGCGCGCGAGCTGCACCGCCGCTGCACGCGCGCCGCCCGCCCGTTCGTCGCGGTGAACTGCGCCGCGCTGCCCGAGGGTCTGATCGAGGCCGAGCTGTTCGGCTACGAGGACGGCGCCTTCACCGGAGCGCGCAAGCACGGCAGCCCGGGGCTGCTGCGCCAGGCCGAGGGCGGGGTGCTGTTTCTCGACGAGATCGGCGACATGCCGCTGGCGCTGCAACCGCGGCTGCTGCGCGTGCTGCAGGAGCGCGAACTGTCGCCGCTGGGTGGCGGCAAGCCGGTGCGGCTGGATTTCGCGCTGGTCTGCGCCACCCACCAGGACCTGCAAGCGGCAATTGCCGACGGCCGCTTCCGCGCCGACCTGTACTACCGCATCGCCCATCATGTCGTGGCGCTGCCGGCGCTGCGCGCGCACGCCGACCGCCCGCTGCTGGTGCAAGAGCTGTGGCAGCGCCTGGGCCAGGGCCGCCGGCTCAGCAGCGACGCGCTGCAGGTCCTGGCCGACTACGACTGGCCGGGCAACCTGCGCCAGCTCTCGGCCTGCCTGCGCACGCTGGTGGCGCTGAGCGAACCCGGCGAGCGCATCGACCGCGACGCGCTGCCGGGCTACCTCGCCGCCCGGACCGCAGGGTCGGCGGTCGCCGCTGCGGCACCGGCACCGGCCGATAGCCTGGAGCAGCTGGCACAGGCGGCGATGCGGCAGGCGCTGGACGCCTGCGGCGGCAATGTCGCGCAGGCGGCACGCCGGCTCGGCATCAGCCGCAGCACGCTGTATCGCCGGCTCGGCCCGCAACGGGCCTGACACCGGGCGCGCAAGCGCATCGCCCACCGATGCGGCCCGGGAGCGCGCGGATGCACATGCCCACCGCCAAGAACCCCCCGCCGCCGCCATCAATGCCGGCATGCGTCATGCTGTATTCCTCGACGCAAACGGCGGCGTGCGGGCAACGGGAAACGCCGACGCGAGCCAGCTCGGCGCATTATCGCCGCTGACCAACGCCCTCTCACGTTGCGCATCAAGGGGGAGTCTGCGGGTACGAAACCTTACTCCACCATGCCTCTCAACGTGCCTGGACTTCCGCCCGCATCGCGATCGCTGCAGACGGCGACCGCAGTGCCGCCGTGGATCGCCACGGGTGACTCGCACACCGTGCGCACGCACCTCAGCCGCGCGCTGCAGTCGGCTTGAAGACGTCGGGATCGGCCATGGCAGCAGCGCAATCCTGCACCTTCCTCAGGTGATAGGACTGCAACTGCCAACCCGCTGTGGCCGATGCCGCAGTCCACCGATACGTCCAGTGGTAGCGCATCCCCGCGCCACATGCGTCGATGGCGACCGCATCCCCAGGCTGACCATGCTTCGGGAAGGCCACCTCGGGACTGGTCAGGTCTGCACGCCCGCCGGCAGCTGGCGCGTGCGTGCGGTAACTGGTGCGTAGCTGGCCTAGCTCGGCGGCGCTTGCCGGCCGCTGTTGCCTGGACGGCTGCGCCAGCAACCAGCGATGCACCTGCGCCACGGCTGGGCTATCGGCCGGATAGGTCCGCGTTACCTGCAGCGTGCCTGGTTCCGAGGGTGCAGCGGCACTGGCGATGGTGCCGCTCAACAGACTGGTCGCGCCGAGCGCCGCAACCGACACCACTTGCAGGAATGTCATCCCATGCTCCATGCGCTGTGTGCGGAACACCGAGCCTAGCACGCACCCCACGACCGGCTGGCCGCAGGGGCTGCAGCGATGCCGTGCAGGACCAGGTGCGCCATTTCAGCGACTGAAATAACCTGCCACGCAGGGGTGGCTGCGTGGATGCAAACCGATGCCGCCGGCACCCGCGCACCGAGCGCAGCGATCAGATCCAGACGTCGTTGTCTGCGGTGTAGGCGCCGCCCGCATCGCCGGTATTGACCACGCCGCGCGGCTCGACCAGCAGCACGCTGCATTCGTGCTCCGCCGCCGGCCGGTGTTCGACACCCTTGGGCACCACGTGCATCTGCCCGGCCGACAGCGCCACCACGCCATCGCGAAATTCGATGGTCATGCTGCCGTCCAGCACGATGAACACCTCGTCCGTGTCCGCATGCTGGTGCCACACGAACGCACCTTGCAGCTTGACCAGTTTGAACTGGTAGTCGTTCATTTCCGCCACGACACGCGGGGACCAGTGCTGCGACAGCAGGGCGAGCTTGTCGCTGAAATCGATCGGGGCGTAGCGCGTGTTCAACGGAGACATCCTTGTGGCGGAATGCGCGTGCAAGCTTAGTGCATCGCATTGCACGCAGTCACTGCTGCAGAAACGCGACGCCCTGCCGTGACGCCCGGCAAGCAATGCGAGCGGCTTGCCGAACGCAGTGCGCGCTTAGGTACCAGCGGTGCGGGTGTCTGCCGCACGCCACGCTTGCACGGCTGCGCTCACCTGCGCCCCGTGGCTGGCGCTGACATCGCGCGCGGCAAAGGCGTGCGGCCGCCATTGCACCTGCGCAGCCAGCCGTGCGCAGGCGGCATGCCCGTCTGCCAGCACGTCGGCCTGCTCGGTTGCGTCCAACGCCAGCAGCAGCGAAAAGCCGGTGGCCGAGATCGCGCAGTTGATGTCCAGCCAGTCGCGGTTGTCCTCGCGCAGGAGAAACCAGTCTGCGGGGGCGTGATCGATGACGACCATGGCGGGCCTTGGGTGGTGAGCACAGGTGTGGAGTGTCGATGGCACACCGTGGGTCAGCGGGACGGCTCGTCGCGCCCGGGTGCGCTCCTACGGTGACGGGCGTGTTGTTGAGCGCGCGCCGCCTGCGGCCGGATTGGCTGCCCAACGCTCATTGCAGGCCGACCGGTTGTTGGAGAGACATCCGCATGCTGTTGTGCCGCCGCGTGGCGGCACGTGCATTGGCGGGACGGCTTTGTCGCGCCCGGGTGCGCTCCTACGGGTGGCGGGCGCGTTGTTGAGCGCGCGCCGCCTGCAGTAGCTCAGCCGCCGAAATCCCATTGCAGGCCGACCGTGTAGGTGCGGTCCGGGCCTGGTTCGTAATAGCGCCCGTTGCCGTCGTTGACGATGACCGAGCCGACGTAGTGCCGGTCCAGCGCATTGTCGATGCGGGCGAAGGTGCGCAGCCCGCCCAGCGTGGTGGTCCAGCGCCGGGAGGCTTCCAGGTTGACCAGCGCGTAGCCGGGCGCGCGCTCGGTCGCCAGGTCGTTGACCACGGTGGCGTCGGAGGCCACCGTTTCGGCGGCGAACTGCCATTGCAACGGCTGCCACTGCCAGCGCGCGAACAGTTGCTGGCGCGGCACGCCCGGCAGGCGCGCGCCGCTGGCCACCGGCGCAGTGGGCGTGGCGCAGCCGCTGCTGGCGCAGGTGAGGTAGCCATCGCGCACGGTGGCATCGACAAAGGTGTAGGCCAGCTGCAGCTGCTGGGTGGTGCCCACCGGTTGATTCCAGCTCAGCTCCGCACCCTGGCGGCGGGTGGCACCGATGTTGCGGTAGGTGCTGCGGCCGTTGGTGTTGCTGGCCACGGCCAGTTCGTCGTCGGTGTCGGCGCGGAACAGCGCCACTTCCACCGCTGCGCCGCTCTGCGCGCGCCACTTGCTGCCGATTTCATAATTGCGGCTGGTCGCCGCGCCCAGATCCAGCGCCAGCCCGGCGCCGCCGTCGCTGCGATAGCCCAGCTCGTTGAAGGTGGGCGTTTCGAACCCGCGCCCGACCGAGGCGTAGAAACGCAGATCCTCGGCGGCGCGGAACACGATGCCGGCCACCGGCGTGGTTGCCGAATAATCGCGCTGGCCGCTGTCGTCGGGATTGCGCCCGAGAATGTAGTGGTCGTCCGAGTCGAAGCGCACCTGGCTATGCCGCACGCCCAGCAAGGCCGACCAGCGGTCGCTCCACTGCCACCACGCCTGCGCAAACTGGTCCACGTTCTCGACCTGGTCGCGCTGGTTGCGGCGCAGCGCGCCCTGCACGCCCAGCGTGTCGCCGACGAAATTCTCGTAACCGGTGCGGTGCTGGCGTTGACGATCCACGTTTGCGCCCACGGTCAGCTGCAAGGGCCGGCCCAGAGCCTGCCCCTGCCAGGCCCAACGTGCGTCGGCACCTTCGTAATTGCTGTCCAGATCGATCACCCCGCCCGAGTGCAGCGGATTGCGCTGCACCGCCACCGGGATCGCCAGGAACTGCTCCACGCTGCGCTGCCCGCCGTAGGCCATCAGCCGCAGCGTCTGGCTGTCCAGCTGCTGGGTGAAGATGGCCCCGGCCTGCGACTGCCGCACCGATTTGCGGGTGTTGAACTGGGTGGCCACCGCCGTGGCCTGCGCCGGGTCGGCCCTGAACTGCGCGCGGGTCAGGCCGAGCGGGTCCTGCGCGTCGGGTGCGTCCAGGTAGTTGAGCACCAGGTCCAGCCGGCGGCCCTCGGCCAGATCGAAACCGAGCTTGGCGTTGACCGACTCGCGCCTGGCGCGGCTATGGGCGCGGAAGCCGTCGGTTTCGAAATGATTGGCGGCCAGGTTGTAGTGCACCGCGCCCTGTTGGCCGAGCAACTGCGCACCCACGTTGACGGTGGCATTGCTGCCGTAGGTGGCGCGCAGCCGCCACGGGTCATTTGGGGCGCCGTCGGCGCTCCACAGCTGCAGCACGCCGCCGGAGGAGTTGCCGTACAGCGCCGAGAACGGCCCGCGCAGCACTTCCACCCGCTGCGCGCCCAGCACGTTGAAGTGCGACAGCTGGCCCTGGCCGTCGGGCATGCTGGCCGGGATGCCGTCGACCAGCAGGCGTACGCCGCGTACACCGAAGGTGGAGCGCGCACCGAAGCCGCGGATCGACAGCTGGGTGTCCTGCGCGTAGTTCTGCCGATCGCGCGCCACCAGCCCGGGGATGCCGTCCAGCAGCTCGGACACCTGCGCGCCGCGGCGGTTGTCGGCATCGGCTGCCACCACGGTGAACGAGGCCGGCAGGTCGAAGTCGTCCACGCCGTGCACGCGCGCGGCGTCCACCTGCACGGTGGGCAAGCTCTGGATCGGTGGGGAGGCGGGCAGCGCCGGATCGGCGGCCAGGACGGGCGACGCGGCGCCCGTGGCGAACAGGCCGCAGGCGGCGGCCAACAAGGTCAGTCTGGGCATGGGCGTAGTGTCCCTCATCCGTACTGTGGGCGCATCGTTGCGTACGGAACGAAGCATGCTACGCCGGCCATGGGCTGCTACGATGAAGTGGTTTGGCCCAGCCGCGGCCGAGCATCCGGAAGTCCCTCACTCTTTCGTCCTTCAGCGAGTCATGCCGTGTCCTTCTTTGCAAACGTGGAACAGGTTCCAGGCGACCCCATCCTGGGCCTGACCGAGGCCTACAACGCCGACAGCCGCCCCAACAAGGTCAACCTGGGCGTGGGCATCTATTACGACGAGAACGGGCGCATCCCGCTGTTGCGCGCCGTGCACAAGATCGAGCAGCAGCTTGCTCTGGATGCCAAACCGCGCGGCTACCTGCCCATCGACGGCCTGGCCGCCTACGACAAGGCCACCCAGGAGCTGCTGTTCGGCACCGAGTCGGCGCTGCTGGCCTCCGGCCGCGTGGCGACCTCGCAGACCGTCGGCGGCAGCGGCGCCCTGCGCGTGGGCGCGGACCTGCTCAAGAAGCTGCTGCCCACGGCCACCATCGCCATCAGCAACCCGAGCTGGGAAAACCATCGCGCGGTGTTCGGCGCGGCCGGCTTCGAGGTCGTGGACTACACCTATTTCGATGCTGCCAGCCATGGGCTGAACTTCGACGGCATGCTCGCCGACCTGGCAAAGCTGGAGCCGGGCACGGTGGTGCTGCTGCACGCCTGCTGCCACAACCCGACCGGCGCGGACCTGAGCAAGGAGCAATGGAAGCAGGTCGCCGGGCTGTTGAAGGAACGCAAGCTGTTCCCGTTCGTCGACATCGCCTACCAGGGCTTCGACAAGGGCATCGAGGCCGATGCCTACGCGGTGCGCCTGCTCGCTGCCGAAGGCATCGACAGCTACGTGGTCGCCAGCTCGTACTCTAAGTCGTTCTCGCTGTATGGCGAGCGCGTGGGCGCGCTGTCGGTGGTCTCGGCCACAGCGGCCGAAGCCAAGGCGGTGCAGTCGCAGGTCAAGCGCATCATCCGCACGATCTACTCCAGCCCGTCCACGCATGGCGCCGCATTGGTGGCCGGCGTGCTGACCAGCCCGGAGCTGCGCGATCTGTGGGAGCAGGAGCTGACCGAGATGCGCGAGCGCATCCACGCCCTGCGCGCGGGCCTGGTGGCCAAGCTGGACACATTGGGCGCGCCGGAGTTTGCGTTCATCCAGCGCCAGGCCGGCATGTTCTCGTACTCGGGCCTGACCAGGACCCAGGTGGACCGCCTGCGCGAGGAATTCGCGATCTACGCCGTCGGCACTGGCCGTATCTGCGTGGCCGCGCTGAGCCAGCGCAACCTGGACTACGTGGCACAGGCCGTGGCCACCGTCAGCCGGATGTAAGCGAGCGCATCGCGATCGGCCACCGCGGCCGACGCCTGCAAACCGGGAGCGCGCCAGCCTCCCGGTTTTTTTATGCCCGCAAACGCCCCCTTCCCAGCCCTCGCCGCGTCCTTCCCCGCCGGCGGGCGAAGGTGCCCGAAGGGCGGACGGGGGCAAGCGCAGCGCGACCATCGCTCCCCCATTCGCGCATGTTCGATCAACAACGCGGCAAAACGCGCATGCAGTGATCGAAATCTAACGGCGCAATGGCGACAATGGCGGACCACTTCCTACACAGGCTGCCCGCCCCCATGTCGCGTCCCTCGCTGACCCGCTTCCTGATCGAAGAGCAACACGCCGGCCGTATCGACCCGGAATTGCGCCAGCTGATCACCATCGTCTCGCGCGCCTGCAAGCGCATTTCCATCGCCGTGAGCAAGGGCGCCCTGGGCGGCGTGCTCGGCGATGCCGGCACCGGCAACGTGCAGGGCGAGGCGCAGAAGAAGCTCGACGTGCTCAGCAACGACATCCTGCTCGAAGCCAACGCCTGGGGCGGCCACCTGGCCGCGTGCGCGTCGGAAGAAATGGATCACAGCCAGCCGGTGCCCGACCAGTACCCCAGCGGCGATTTCCTGCTGCTGTTCGATCCGCTGGACGGCAGCTCCAACATCGACGTCAACGTCTCGGTCGGCACCATCTTCTCGGTGCTGCGCGCGCCCAAGGGCACCGAAAAGCCCGGCGATGAGCACTTCCTGCAGCCGGGCACCCAGCAGGTCGCCGCCGGCTACTGCATCTACGGCCCCAGCACGATGCTGGTGCTCACGCTCGGCCATGGCACCCACGCCTTCACCCTGGAGCGCGAGGAAGGCAGCTTCCTGCTGACCCAGGCCAACATGCGCGTACCCGACGACACCGCCGAATACGCCATCAACATGTCCAACCAGCGCCACTGGGAGCCGGCCATGCAGTCCTATGTCAGCGACCTGCTGGCCGGCAAGGACGGCAGCCGCGGCAAGGACTTCAACATGCGCTGGATCGCCAGCATGGTCGCCGACGTGCACCGCATCCTCACCCGCGGCGGCATCTTCATCTACCCCTGGGACAAGAAGGACGCCTCCAAGCCCGGCAAGCTGCGCCTGATGTACGAAGCCAACCCGATGAGCATGCTGGTGGAACAGGCCGGCGGCGCGGCCACCACCGGGCGCGAGCGCATCCTGGACCTCCAGCCGACGCAGCTGCATCAGCGCGTGCCGGTGTTCCTGGGTTCGAAGAACGAAGTGAATGAGGCCACGCGCTATCACGTGGAGTTCGACAAGGCGCAGGGCTGAACTTTCGGCGCAAGCCACACGCCGCGCTGACGCCTGCCAGACACCCGCCCCGTGCGGGTGTCTTTGTGTGTGACGACGGCTGATGACGCAGTCAATGATGGTCTGCAGAGCGACGAGAACTGCGCCAGCAGCCACATCCTGCCGTCGGTTGACTCACCACCGGGCAGCGGTGAGTATCGCCCTCGGGCCGGAGTGGGGCGGTCTACGGGAAGTCGATCTCTACGCGCAATGCCTTGCAAGCAGTCGCCTGACTGCCCGCAGGGATCACATAACGATCAGGGAGTTCACATGAAGACCGCATGTGTTGCACTGGTGGCTGCCGTCATGTTGCAGGCCACACCCGCCTTCTCCGCGCCAACCGCGCCATCGCCACTGGTCGGAACCTGGCTGCTGGACACCAGCAGCCTCCCGATGCCGGCAGCGGTACGACCCAAACGTGTCGTCCTGGAGTTCAAACAGGTTCCAGGCAACAAGTGGGCCACCAGCGCCGAGATCATCGAACACGACAACAAGACGCTGCAGGCGCAATCCACGCTGTTGCTGGACGGCACGCCGGGCAAGGCCTCGGGCACCTACCTGGTCGATCGCGCCGCAGTCAAAATGCCCGAGCCCGGCGTGCTGGTGATGCAGTTGATGTATCAAGGTGTCCCGGCATCCACACGCACCTATACGGTCAGTGCCGACGGCAAGGTCATGACCGAGATTGAAGCGTACTTCAAGGACGGCAACCCGGTGATGCGCACGGCGTATTTCAAACGCGCGGCAACTCAGCCCAGGTGAACCCTGGCGAGCCGACGCCGCATCGCGGCGCGGCTCGTTTATTTGAGGAGCAGCGGCAGCTTGAAGGCAGGGAGCCTGTATGCGACATCTTTCATCGATCGATCTTGCAGCCACATTACGGCGCAGCAGGTCGGTCGCGTAGTTCTCGGAAAAAAATCGCCCCAAGCTGCCTGTGTCGCAACGCACATCGCCCCGATACCGTATGAGCCGACCAGAGCATCCATGACCGAAATCAAATTCACCGAAGGCGAGCGGGCGGCGATCACCCGCAAGATCCAGCTGTATTTCACCGAGGAGCTGAAACAACAGATCGGACGCTTCGATGCGGAGTTTCTGCTGGATTTCTTCGCCGACGAGGTGGGAGCCTATTTCTACAATCGGGGCGTCTACGATGCGCAGGCCATCGTTGCCAGCAAGCTCGATGACCTGGGTGAGGCGATCTATCAGCTGGAACGTCCTACCGACTTCAAGACGTAATCAGCCACCTCACATGCCGCAGCATTGAGAAGTTCCATTTCTCTGCTGCAAGCAGGGCAACATGCGCGTGCCCGAGAACACCGCCGAATACGCCATCAAGTCGCGTCGTTCCGTCACGTTGTTCAGTGATCCCTGCAACGCAAGGGCGTCACTGCGCCATTCCAGTCTTCAGCTGGCCAGCATCCTTGAGAAGTGCAAGCGCCCACTCCACACGGTCCGATGCGGTGGCGACCAGGCTGCCTGGATCCTCGCCCAGCAGGGCGCGCAGTTGATGCGGCGCGAAGACCAGGTCGACGAAGTGGCTTGCCAACGCAGCCGGATTGGCCGGTTGATCCGGGCCGTCCTGGATCGCCGCCTGCACGCGCCGCAGCCCGCCTTCCCAGCCGATGCGGTTGACTTCAGCGGCAAGCGCTGGCGCGCGAATGGAGGTGCCGACGACCAGGCGCATCATGGCCACCGTCTGGGGCTGTAATGCATGCGCAAGCATCCCTTGCCCTGCGTGTCTCAGGCGCCCCTCCAGATCCATGGGGACGCTGGCTGCGGCAGGCAGGGGCTGGGTGTCGACATCGCGACGGACCACCGCTTCAAAAATGGTGTCCTTATTGGCATAGCGCGCGTAAAAGCTTGCCTTGCCTGCACCGGCCAGCCGCGCGATGTCCTCACACGAGGTGTCCTCGAATCCGCGCTCCAGGAAGAGGTGCAGTGCCGCATCGAGTAAGCGCCGTTCCACATCGCCCGCTTTATCGAGTGGCGGCCTTCCGCCTTTTGACTTTTGCTTGACTGCTTTCATCGACGAAAAGTTACACGTCGCTTGCATTCCCATCAACTGAACGATATCGTTCAGTTGTTCGCTGCATGGTCTTCCAGGCCGGCGAATGGCGGAGCTGCTGAGTGACGCAGAGCTTGCTGCGCTGTTGCAGTTCTCATTGCCATTGTTGGCGCAAAAAGACCCAGGCACGAGGCAATTGTGGAGACAGATGCGACATCCCGAATCGTTGTTGCAGGCGCCACCGGCGACCTGGGTGGCCGGATCGCCTTTGCGCTGAAGGACCAGGGAGCCGCTGTCGTTGCCCTTGTTCGCCAAGGTGCCGGGAAGGACCGTGTTGCGGCCCTGCAACGCAGGAACATCGAGGTCCGCTACGTCGAGATGGAAGACGCCAAATCGTTGCGTGAGGCGGTCGGGAATGCGGCCTGTGTCGTGTCCGCGCTCAACGGTTTGGAAGACGTCATGCTGGATCAGCAGGGAAAGCTGTTGCATGCAGCGGTCAGCGCCGGCGTGCCTCGCTTCATCCCGTCTGATTTCTCGCTGGACTATACGAAGACACGGCCGGGCGACAATCGAAACCTGGATCTGCGGCGCCGGTTCAGAGACCGGCTGGATGCCGCGCCGATCGCGGCCACCTCGGTGTTGTGCGGCGGCTTTCTGGAGCTGCTTGAGGGCAGTGCGCGCCTGGTGGTCCCGGGCCGTCGCGTCATGCATTTTGGCGACGCGCACCAGCAGCTCGATTTCACCGCCAAAGATGACGTCGCCAGCTACACGGCCGCGGCCGCACAGGATGCCACGGCCCCGCGGGACCTGCGCATTGCCGGCAACAGCATTTCGCCCAACGACATCGCGCAACTGCTCACCGAACTCATCGGGCAGCGCTATCGCACGCTCAGGCCCGGCGGGCTCGGGACCATGTCGGCAATCATCCGTGCGGTGCGTGCACTCACACCCGCCAGCGATGATCCCTTCCCTCCCTGGCAGGGCATGCAATATCTGCGCGACATGATGAGCGGGCGCGGCAAGTTGGTCCCGCTGGATAACGATCGCTACGGTGCGCGCTCCTGGCAAACAGCCCGCCAGACACTGGCCAACACCTATGTACGGGAGTCTTGAGATGCGCGATGGCATTGCACCGTTCCATATCCAGGTTGCACAAGCAGAGCTGGATGACCTTGCACACCGGCTGAGGCAAACGCGTTGGCCGAGTAGGGAAACCGTGGCGGACCACAGCCAGGGCCCACAGAGCGAGCGCATCCGGCGCCTGGTGGACCGCTGGCAGTCCGGTTACGACTGGCGTGCGACAGAACAGTTGTTGAACGGCTGGAACAGCAGTCGTACGACGATCGATGGACTGGAGATCCAGTTCCTGCATGTACGCTCGCCCGAGCCCGATGCGCTTGCTTTACTGCTGACGCACGGGTGGCCCGGTTCGGTGCTCGAATTCCGCGAGGTGATCGGCCCCTTGAGTGACCCGGTGGCCCATGGCGGGCAGGCGTCGGATGCCTTTCATCTCATCATTCCATCCTTGCCTGGCTTTGGGTTCTCTGCAAAGCCGACCGCCCGTGGCTGGGGAATCGGGCGCACGGCTGCGGCATGGGTCGAACTGATGCGCCGCTTGGGGTATGGCGAGCGCTGGGCCGCACAGGGCGGCGATTGGGGCAGTGCGATCACCACCGCGCTTGGATTCATGCAGCCACCGGGCCTGGTGGGCATCCATCTGAACATGGTGATGTTCGAACCCAGCACGCAGGAAATCGCCGAAGCCACACCGGCCGAGCAGAAGATGCTGGAGGACGCCCAACGCTACTACACGGAATTTTCCGGCTACATGAAGCTGCAAAGCACCCGGCCGCAATCGGTGGGCTTCAGCTTGGCGGACTCTCCGGTGGGCCTGGCTGCATGGATCTATGCACTCTTCCAGGACGTCTCCCAGAGCGGCTTTGAACCGGAGAAGGTGTTCGCGTTGGACCACCTCATCGATGACATCATGCTGTATTGGCTCCCGAACGCAGGGCCCAGCTCGGTGCGTCTGTATTGGGAAGCCGCGCAGGAAGCCAGGGCGCAGATGCCTTCGCATCCAATGCCCACGCCAACTGGCATCAGCATGTTTCCCGGCGAGCAGGTGCGCCTTTCCCGGCGCTGGGCAGAGCGCCGCTTTGCGGATCTCCGTTTTTTTGGGCAAGCGCAGCGGGGCGGACATTTTGCGGCGATGGAGAATCCGCCGGTGTTTGTCGATCATCTGCGAACGACGTTTCGGTCGCTGCGGTGACGGCGGCCGAGTCTGGCATGCCCGCATTGCCTTCGCGCCACGGCCCTGCCGGCTGCGCCGGCGTCTCCGCTTTGCAGTTGGCGCTGCCTGACGCCATGCCGGCACTGCCCCCTTGACCGGCGTCGCCTGCACGGGCCAGTCTCGGGGACTGGCGCGGCGGGGAGTCGTGCCGCTGGCCTTCAACGGAGAACCGCCGTGGACCGTCGTACCTTCCTCACCCTGTCAGGCATCGGTGCTGCAGGACTGCTGCTGCCGAACACGCGCCTGATCGCGGCCGAGCAGTTGCTCACACCCAACGATGCCGCGCGCAGCCGTCGCTTGTCCGATACCGCGCTCAGCACCGCCAAGGCGGCTGGTGCCAGTTATTGCGATGTGCGCGTGGGCCGTTATCTGCGCCAGTTCGTGATCACCCGCGAGGCGCAGGTGGAGAACGTGGTCAATGCCGAATCCAGTGGCGTTGGCGTGCGCGTGCTGGCCGATGGCGCCTGGGGGTTTGCGGCCACCAATACGCTGACCAGCGATGGCGTGGCCACCGCCACGCGCCAGGCGGTGGCGATCGCCAAGGCCAACGCGCGGCTGGGCGGTGCGCCGGTGCAGCTGGCGCCGGTGACGCCGGCCGGGCAGGTGCAATGGCGCACGCCGATCAAGAAGAACGCGATGGAAGTGCCGCTGGGCGACAAGGTGGCGCTGCTGATGGACGTCAACGCGGCGGCGTTGAATGCCGGTGCGACCTTCGTGGCCTCGCGCATGTTCGCGATCAACGAGCAAAAGTATTTCGCCAGCACCGACGGCTCCTACATCGACCAGGACGTGCACCGGTTATGGCTGCCGTTCACCGTTACTGCGGTGGACAAGGCCAGCGGCAAGTTCCGCACCCGCGACGGGCTGTCGGCGCCGATGGGCATGGGCTACGAATATCTCGACGGCGATGCCAGCCAGAAGCACCAGCTGCCAGGCGGGCTGATCGGCTACGGCCACAGCTACGATGCGCGCGAGGATGCGATCGCCGCCGCCAAGCAGGCGCGCGCCAAACTCACCGCACCATCGGTGAAGGCCGGCAAGTACGATCTGGTGATCGACCCGAGCAACCTGTTCCTCACCATCCACGAGTCGGTGGGCCACCCGCTAGAGCTCGATCGCGTGCTCGGCTACGAGGCCAACTACGCCGGTACCAGCTTCGCCACGCTGGACAAGCGCGATGCCGGCTATCGCTGGGGCAGCGATGCGGTGACCTTCGTCGCCGACCGCACCCAGCCCGGCAGCCTGGGCGCGGTGGGGTACGACGACGAGGGCGTCAAGAGCAAGCAATGGGAGCTGGTGAAGGACGGCATCCTGGTCGACTACCAGTGCACGCGCGATCAGGCGCATCTGCTCGGCAAGACCGCCTCCGATGGCTGCAGCTATGCCGACTCGTGGTCCAGCGTGCAGTTCCAGCGCATGCCCAACGTCTCGCTGGCGGCAGGCAAGACGCCGCTGGCGGTTGCCGACATGATCAAGAGCGTCGAGCGCGGGTTGTACATCCACGGGCGTGGCTCGTATTCGATCGATCAGCAGCGCTACAACGCGCAGTTCGGCGGGCAGTTGTTCTACGAAATCGAAAACGGCCAGGTCACGCGGCTGGTGGAAGACGGCGCCTACCAGATCCGCACGCCGGAGTTCTGGAACGCCTGCAGCGCGGTCTGCGACCAACGCGACTTCCGCCTGGGCGGCTCGTTCTTCGATGGCAAGGGCCAACCCAGCCAGGTATCAGCGGTCTCGCACGGGTCGTCCACGGCGCGCTTCGATGGCATCAACGTGATCAACACCGCGCGTGCGTTGGGTTGAGAGCGGCTAATAGTGATGTCGATTCTTAGCGTTGTTGGGTGCGATCAAAAGCTTGGTTAGTCGAGTGCGCGGTGCCCTCGCCGCTCGCGGGACACGCCGCAAGTACGTCCATGT
The DNA here is from genome assembly GCF_003993515.1 of Xanthomonas sp. BRIP62415. Lineage (NCBI taxonomy): Bacteria > Pseudomonadati > Pseudomonadota > Gammaproteobacteria > Lysobacterales > Lysobacteraceae > Xanthomonas > Xanthomonas sp. BRIP62415. The sequence continues at coordinate 238,355 of NZ_QEZH01000037.1, read as the reverse complement.
AGGCTCGGTGGCGGCATCCATGCCGCCACACGGTCCCGCAATCGGCAAGGACACCGCACCAGAGAGTGATTCGGTTGCTTTTTTTGAAGCCTCAGGTTGATCGCCTCGCGTTGCGAAGATGATCCGCGGCGTTATTCAACAACGCACGTCATGCTTTGCTCTCACTATGCGTACCGACCCTCTCGACTGGTCCTTGCCCGCTCACCGTCGCGGGACCTTACGCGGCATGGATGCCGCGTAAGAGCCTACACGGACGTACTTGCGGCGTGTCCTGCGATGGTGGGCGGGCAAGGGCCCAGCAGCAACCCCGCAGACCATCGTTTCGTTTTCAGCCGCCGTGGCCCATGTGAACAGCGACTGCGCGTGATGGCATGCGCGCGTGCATGCCACGATCGCCAGCGAGAAAGGCACGCGTGGTATCGATCGCACCGAGGGCAACGCGATGAGGCAGCACCACACGCAGCCAGCCGCGCTCGCCACATGTGCAGGCCTGCTGCGCCACCGGGTTCAGGCACGTGTTGCGTTTGCAGACCTACCCCTGCCGAAAGTCATTTGACGCAGCGTTCATCGCCCGGCAAGAATCGGCGATACCGTGCAGATAGCGATCTGTGCGTCACCACACTACCTGCGCGCCGCGCGGGATCATTGGGGAGTTGCCGTGCAGCGACGTGATTTCCTGGCCCTGACCGGGCTGACCATGGGCGGGCTGGTGGTGCCGGCCTACTTCGGCAAGGCGATCGCCGCCGAGCAGTTGGTGACGCAACTGGATGTGGGCCGCAAGAAGCGCCTGGCCGATGCCGGCCTCAACGCCGCGCGCCAGGCCGGTGCGAGCTATTGCGATGTGCGCATCGGCCGCTATCTGCGCCAGTTCGTCATCACCCGCGAGGACAAGGTGCAGAACGTGGTCAACACCGAATCCATCGGTGCCGGCGTGCGCGTTCTGGTGGCCGGCGCCTGGGGCTTTGCCGCCACCAACGTGCTCACCGAGCAGGGCGTGGCCAAGGCCGCGTCGCAAGCCGCCGCGATCGCCAAGGCCAATGCCAAGGTGCAGGGCACGCCGGTGCAGCTGGCGCCGACGCCGGGCGTGGGCGAGGTCAGCTGGAAGACGCCGATCAGCAAGAACGCGATGGAAGTGCCGATCAAGGACAAGGTGGACCTGCTGCTGGGCGTCAACGCTGCCGCCACCGCGGCCGGCGCCAGCTTCGTCAACTCGATGCTGTTCGTGGTCAACGAACAGAAGTACTTTGCCAGCACCGATGGCTCGTACATCGACCAGGACGTGCACCGCATCTGGGCGCCGCTGAGCGTGACCGCCATCGACAAGGCCAGCGGCAAGTTCCGCACCCGCGACGGCTTGTCCGCGCCGATGGGGCTGGGCTACGAGTATCTGGATGGCGCCGCCTCGGGCAAGTTCGTCTCGCCCAACGGCGTGGTCAATTACGGCCTGTCCTACGACATGAAGGAAGACGCGATTGCCGCGGCCAAACAGGCGCAGGAAAAGCTCAAGGCGCCCTCGGTCAAGCCGGGCAAGTACGACCTGGTGCTGGACCCCTCGCACACCTGGCTGACCATCCACGAGTCGGTCGGCCATCCGCTGGAGCTGGACCGCGTGCTCGGCTACGAGGCCAACTACGCCGGCACCAGCTTCGCCACGCTGGACAAGCTCAAGGCCGGCTTCCAGTACGGCAGCGACAAGGTGCATATCCTGGCCGACAAGCTCCAGCCCGGCAGCCTGGGCGCGGTGGGCTACGACGATGAGGGCGTCAAGACCAAGCAGTGGGACCTGATCCGCGACGGCAAGCTGGTGGACTATCAAGCCATCCGCGACCAGGCGCATATCCTCGGCAAGACCGCCTCCGACGGCTGCTGCTATGCCGACTCGTGGTCCAGCGTGCAGTTCCAGCGCATGGCCAATGTGTCGCTGGCCGCCGGCAAGACACCGCTGAGCGTGAGCGAGTTGATCAAGGACGTGGAAAACGGCATCTACATCATCGGCGACGGCTCGTTCTCCATCGACCAGCAGCGCTACAACGCGCAGTTCGGCGGCCAGCTGTTCTACGAGATCAAGAACGGCGCCATCACCCGCATGCTCGAGGACGTGGCCTACCAGATCCGCACGCCGGAATTCTGGAATGCCTGCAGCGCCGTGGCCGATCAACGCGACTACCGCCTGGGCGGCTCGTTCTTCGACGGCAAGGGCCAGCCGAGCCAGTCCTCGGCAGTCTCGCATGGCTCGTCCACCGCCCGTTTCGACGGCATCAACGTCATCAATACCGCCCGCTCGCTCGGCTGACAGGAGAAACCCATATGAGCATCCTTACCGAAGCGCAGGCCAAGGCCATCCTGGACAAGGTCATCAAGCTGTCCAAGGCCGACGAGTGCACCGCCACGCTCAGCGGCTCGATCGACGGCAACATCCGTTTCGCACTGAATAACGTGTCCACCAGCGGCATCGTCGACAACACCGACCTGCAGGTGCAGGTGGCGTTCGGCAAGCGCGTGGGCGTCGCCACCATCAACGAGTTCGACGACGCCGCGCTGGAGCGCGTGGTGCGGCGCGCCGAAGACCTGGCACGACTGGCGCCGGAAAACCCGGAATTCATGCCGGCGGTGGACAAGCAGACCTACCGGCCCAGCCCCACCTTCAGCGACTCCACCGCCGCCATCGACCCGGCGTTTCGCGCGCAGGTGGCTGCCGATTCGATCGCGCCGTGCAAGGGCAAGGGCCTGATCGCGGCCGGTTTCCTGGAAGATGGCCAGAGCTTTACCGCGTTCGCCAACAGCAAGGGCAACTTCGGCTACCAGCGCGGCGCGCGTTTCGACTACACCTGCACCGTGCGCACCGAAGACGGCCGCGGCTCGGGCTGGGTGGGGCGCAACCTGAAGGATGCCGCCGACTTCAAGGCCGAGCAGGACATCCGCATCGCCATGCGCAAGGCCAGCGATTCGTCCGAAGCCAAGGCGCTGGAGCCGGGCAAGTACACGGTGATCCTGGAGCCGGCAGCGGCAGCAGGATTGATCTCCTTCATGATGCGCTACTTCGATGCGCGCATGGCCGACGAAGGCCGCAGCTTCCTGTCCAAGAAGGGCGGCGGCAACAAGCTGGGCGAGCAGGTCTACGACCCGCGGGTGAACATCACCGCCGACCCGTGGGATGCGCGTGCCGCCGTGCTGCCGTGGGACGAGGAAGGCCTGCCGCGCGAGAAGATGGCCATCGTGGAAAACGGCAAGATCGCCAATCTGCAGTATTCGCGGTTCTGGGCGCAGAAGAACGGCAAGCGCGCCGTCGGCGAGCCGGGCAACCTGCTGATGGCCGGTGGCGACAAGAACATCGCCGAACTGGTGCGCGGCACCGAGAAGGGCATCCTGGTCACGCGCACCTGGTACATCCGCATGGTCGACCCGCAGACCGTGCTGCTGACCGGGCTGACCCGCGACGGCACCTTCTACATCGAGAACGGGCAGATCAAGTACCCGGTGAAGAATTTCCGCTTCAACGAATCGCCGATCATCATGCTCAACAACATCGACGAGCTGGGCAGGCCGGTGCGCGTGGCCGGCGATGAATCCAGCTACGTGATGATGATTCCGCCGATGCGGCTGCGCGACTTTACGTTTACCTCGTTGTCGGATGCGGTGTGAGTCGGAGCCGGGAATCGGGAGTGGGGATTCGGGAATCGGAAAGCAGAAGCCGCTCTTTGCAGACTGATACTTTGCAGGCGCTCGCGCTTGCGGCTCCCGTTCACGGTCTCACGGCTCCCCTTTCGCGACGCCATTTCCTCGGTCTGCTGCTCGGTAGTGCCGCAACGCTGGCACTGCCGCTGCAGGCGCGGGCGGCGGGCAACTACGATTTCTGGTTTACGCGGCTGCGTTACGATTCGGGCGATTGGGATGTGGATGCGCGCATGCCGTCCAACCTGATCACCTCGCTGATCGACTACACCCAGCTGCGCGTGGACCCGCAGGAGCACGTGCTGGACCTGGCCGATCCGCGCATGCTGCAGGCACCGTTCTGCTACCTGTCCGGGCACAAGCTGGTGGAGTTCAATCCGGCCGAGCGGCGCAACTTCGAACGCTATGTGCGCAATGGCGGGTTCGTGTTCGTGGACGATTGCAACCACGATATCGACGGCCTGTTCGCCACCTCGTTCGAGGCGCAGATGGCAACGATCTTCGGCAAGAGCGCATTGCAGAAGCTGCCCAAAAGCCACCGTCTGTACAGCGCATTCTTCAAGTTCCCCGACGGCCCGCCGGCCACCAGTTTCGAGCTCAATGGCTGGGGCGACGATCTGGTGCACGATTATCTCAGGGGCATCAGCATCGATGGCCGGCTCGGCGTGTTGTACAGCAACAAGGACTACGGCTGCGAATGGGATTACGACTGGCGCAACAAGCGGTTTCTGGCCGAAGACAACACCAAGTTCGCAGTGAACATCGTGATGTATGCATTGACCAACTGAAATCGATCCGCAGGAGCGCGCTTGCGCGCGATGAGGCTTTATCGGTAACGCCACATCGCGCGCAGGCGCGCTCCTACAGGAATCACGCGAGATTTTCCCAGGCACGACACCACCGCCAACCGCCCGCCGTCGCATACCCAAGCCGCGCACGCCTTTTTAGGAGCGCGCTTGCGCGCGATGAAGACTGACCGGTAACGCATCGCGCGCAGGCGCGCTCCTACGCCAGCAGCCAGACAACGAGACATCCCCCATGACTTCCCCCAGCGACGACATCCTCACCGCACAGCTCTCCCAACTCGGCGCGCTGCGTGCGGCCCTGGCCCAGGCGGTGGTGGGCCAGGACGCGGTGGTGGAGCAATTGCTGATCGGCCTGCTGGCCGGCGGCCACTGCCTGCTGGAAGGCGCGCCCGGCCTGGGCAAGACGCTGCTGGTGCGCTCGCTGGGGCAGGCGCTGGAGCTGCAGTTCCGCCGCGTGCAGTTCACCCCCGACCTGATGCCCAGCGACATCCTCGGCACCGAGTTGCTGGAAGAGGATCACGGCACCGGGCATCGGCAGTTCCGGTTCCAGCAGGGCCCGATCTTCACCAACCTGCTGCTGGCCGACGAGCTCAATCGCACCCCGCCCAAGACCCAGGCCGCGCTGCTGGAGGCGATGAGCGAGCGCACGGTGAGTTATGCCGGCACCACCTATGCGTTGCCGGCGCCGTTCTTCGTGCTGGCCACGCAGAACCCGATCGAACAGGCCGGCACCTATCCATTGCCGGAAGCGCAGCTGGACCGCTTCCTGCTGCATGTGCGGGTGGATTACCCCAGCGAGCAGGAAGAGCGCGACATCCTCACCCAGACCACCGGCACCACCAGTGCGCAGGTGCCCAGGGTGATGGATGCCGACAGCGTGCTGGCGCTGCAGCAACAGGTGCGGCACGTGCATGTGGGCGCGGACCTGCTGACCTGGATCAATCGCCTGGTGCGGGCCAGCCGCCCCGGCCCGCAGGCCAGCGAGGAGGTGCGCCAGTGGATCAAATGGGGCGCAGGCCCGCGCGCCGGGCAATCGCTGGTGCTGGCGGCCAAGGCGCGTGCGTTGTTGCACGGCCGCCTTGCCGCCACCCGCGAGGACGTCACCGCGCTGGCCGCGCCGGTGATGCGCCATCGCCTGTTGCTGTCGTTCGCGGCCGAGGCCGAACAACGCAGCGCCGACGATGTGGTCGCCGCGCTGCTGCGCGCCGTGCCGTTCCCGGCGTGAGGCGCGCGGCAACGTGAGCGAGGACGTGCCGGCACTGCTTCCTGCCGAGCTGCGCAGCCGCTTGCGTGGCCTGCAGCTGCGCGCGCGGCATGCGCAGGGCGCGCAGGGCATCGGCCAGCACGCCAGCCGCAGCCGCGGCGCCGGGCTGGAATTCTCGCAATACCGCGCGTACGAACCCGGCGATGCACTGCGCCAGATCGACTGGAAGCTCTACGCCCGCTCGGACCGCTTCTTCGTGCGCGAAGCAGAGCGCGAGAGTCCGCTGACGCTGTGGGTGTTGCTCGATGCCACCGCCTCCGCCGGCCAGGCCGATCAGGCGCGCCCGCAGGTCACGCGCCTGCAGGCGATGGCGACCCTGGCCGCGTGCGCTGCCGACGTCGCGCTGCGCCAGGGCGACCAGGTCGGCCTGTTCGCCGTGCATGGCGGCGGCCTGGTCGCCGTGCCAGCCGCTGGCGGGCCGCGCCAGCGCGACCGGCTGTGGCTGGCCCTGCACGGGCTGCGCGCCGGTGGGCGCTGGCCGGGCATGGACGCAGTGCGTCCGCTATGGGAACGCATTGCCGCACACACCCTGGTGCTGTCGATTGGCGACGGCTTCGACGAAGAACTGCTCGGCGCCCTGGAAAAACTCGCCGCCGCACGCCGCGAGGTGATGCAGCTGCAGGTGCTGACCTGCGACGAACGCGATTTCCCTTTCAACGGCGGGCATCGCTTCCGCGACCCGGAAACCGGCGAAGAACTGCTTGGCGATGGCGCCGCGATGCGCGCGGCGTATCTGCAACGCTTCGGCGCGGCCCAGCGCGCGCTGCAGGCGCGCTGGCAGGCCGCCGGCATTGCGCACGCGGTGCATTATCTGGATGCGCCACCGGATGCGGCATTGCGCGCGTTGTTTGCGCACGGTGCGCGGCGATGAGCCGGCGCACCGGCGCGACCGCCGCAGCTGAGGGGGCGCAGCGGTGAACCTGCTTCTGCTGTTCCCCGCCGGCCTGGCCGCGTTGGCCGCGTTGCTGCTGCCGATGCTGATCCATCTGGCCCGACGCAGCGAACACCGCCCCACCGACTTTGCCGCACTGCGCTGGCTGCGCGCGCTGCCGCGCCCCCGGCACCGCGTGCGGTTCGACGAATGGCCACTGTTGCTGGTGCGCCTGCTGTTGCTGGCCGCCATGGCCCTGCTGCTGGCCGAGCCGGCGTTGCGCGAGCACCGGCAGGCGCGCCCGCGCATCGCGGTCAGCCCCGGCGTGGATCTGGCCGCCGCCCGGGCACTCACCCACGCGGCCAACGCGCAGTGGGTCTGGCTGGCGCCAGGCTTCCCGCCGATCGCTGCCGATGCGGCACGCCCACCCGCCACGCCCGCCGGCACCGCGCCGCCGGTCGGCAGCCTGCTGCGCGAACTCGATGCCAGCCTGCCGCCGGAGACCGCGCTCAGCGTGATCGTGCCCAGCCAGTGGGGGCCGCTGGATGCGCAACGCCTGCAGCTGTCGCGCAACGTGCAGTGGCAGGTGTTGCCCGGCCAGTCGCCGGCGGCCGCCGTGGCGGCCGTTCCACCGTTGCGGCTGCAGGCCATCGCCGACGCTCCCGCCGACCCGGCCCTGCGTTATCTGCGCGCCGTCCATGCCGCCTGGGCACTGCCCGGCGCACTGCCGGTGGGCAGGCCCGCGGACGCAGCGCCGGCACGCTGGCCGGCCGGCACGGTGGTGGCCTGGCTGTCGCAGCGGCCACCGCCGGCACCGGTCATCGCCTGGGTCGCCGCCGGCGGGCAACTGCTGCTCGCGGCGCAGACGCCGGCCCCGCCCGCACTCGCCAACCCGCTGCAACCGCTGCTGCAGGATGCACACGGCGCCCCGCTGATCGACGCCAGCGCCGTCGGCCGCGGCCGCCTGCTGCGCTGGGCCGCGCCACTGCAGCCGCAGCAGCTGCCGGCGCTGCTGGAGGCCGATTTCCCCACCCGCCTGCACGACGCCCTGCAGTCGGTACCCGCACCACAGCGCGCGCTGGCGCAGACCCAGCAGCCGCAACGCGGCCCCGCCATCCGCCTGGCCAATGCCCCCCGGCCGCTGGCGCCGTGGCTGATCGGCCTGGTGCTACTGCTGTTTGCGGTCGAACGCTGGCTGGCCACCGCGCCGCGCCGGGGCACCGCGGCATGAGCACGCCTGCCCTGCACCGCGCATGGCAGGCCGCGCGACGGCGGCAGGCCGCAGGCGTGCTGCTGTGCGGGCTGCCGCTGGCCGTGCTGCCGGCGCTGCTGGCCTGGCGCGCCGGTGCGCAGCCGGCGCTCCTGCCGATGTTGCTGGGCCTGCTGGGCCTGCTGGTGCTGCTCGGCGTGGCAGTGCTGGCGGCACGCCGGCTCGACCAGGCCTGGCTGGTCCGCCGGCTGGATCGCGATGCGGATCTGGAAGACAGCAGCGACCTGCTGTTCGCCCCGCCCGGGCAGCTCGGCCCATTGCAGGCCCTGCAACGCCAGCGCCTGGAACAGCGCCTGCGCAGCACGCCGCGCGACCTGCGCCCGGCCTGGCCCTGGCGGCGCGGCTGGCCGTGGAGCCTGCTCGGCCTGCTCGCCTGCGCCGCCGTGCTGCTGTGGCCGCACTCCGCCCACCGGCCCACGGCAGGCAAGGACCGGATCGCCGCCGCCGGTGCCAACACCGGCGCCCCCACGCTGGGTCAGGCCCGGCTGCACAGCACCCCGCCCGCCTACACCGGCCTGCCGCCCACCCGCCTGCCCGGCCTGGATGCGCGCGTGCCGGCCGGCACCCGGCTGCACTGGCAGCTGCAGGTCAGCCCGGCCCCGCGCAGCGTGGCGCTGCGGCTGACCGACGGACGCAGCATCGCGCTGGCCCGGCAGGGCACTACTGATCACTGGCAGGGCCAGTGGATCGCCGAGCGCGCCAGCCTGTACCGCATCCTCATCGACGGCGTGCCGGCCGACCGCCGGCTGCACCGCCTCGACGTGCTGCCGGACCGCCCGCCGCAGGTGCGCGTGCTGGCGCCCGAACAGAGCCTGGTGCTGCGGACGCCCTCCAATGGCGGCTGGACGCTGCGCTTCGAGGCCAGCGACGACTACGCGGTGGCCGCCAGCGCCGAGCTGCGCCTGACCCTGGCCCAGGGCAGCGGCGAGAACATCACCTTCACCACCCAGCGCCGCACGCTCGGCGGCAGCGGCCCGGCCAGGCTGCGCGGCTTTTCCACCACGCTGCAGCCGCAGGCGCTGGGCATGGCGGCCGGCGACGACCTGATCGCCCAGCTCATCGTTCACGACACCCGCCAGCCCGGGCCGCAGGAAGGCCGCAGCGCCAGCGTGATCCTGCGCTGGCCACCGCCGGAGCAGACCATGGCCGCCGGCCTGGAGGCCAGCGTCAAGCAGACCTTGCCGGCCTACTTCCGCAGCCAGCGCCAGATCATCATCGACGCCGAGGCACTGCTGAAGGAAAAACCGCGCCTGGACGCGGCCACCTACCTCAAGCGCGCCGACGCCATCGGCGTGGACCAGCGCCTGCTGCGGCTGCGCTACGGCCAGTTCCTGGGCGAAGAGAGCGAAGGCGCGCCCAAGGGCCCGCCGACCGCCGACGCCCCGCCCACCAGCGACACCCCGGCCGACGATCTGCCCACCGCCGACATGCCCACCGCGGATGCACCGGCCGCCCCTGCGGCGGCGGCGCCCGCGCCCGCGCCCGCCCGGGACGAACACGGGCACGATGCGCACGACCATGCCACCGACGCAGGCGCCGCCGCGCTGGACGACCACGACCATGCGCACGGCGACGGCGGGCCCGAACGCCACGGCTTCGGCCAGGCGCAGGATGTGCTGTCCGAGTTCGGGCACACCCACGACCATGCCGAAGCCGCCACCTTGCTCGACCCGCAGACCCGCGCGTTGCTGCGCGCCGCGCTGGACCAGATGTGGCAGTCCGAGGGCGAGCTGCGCCAGGGCCACCCCGAACGCGCCTTGCCGTTTGCCAACAAGGCGCTGGGCTTCATCAAGCAGGTGCAGCAGGCCGAACGCATCTACCTGGCGCGGGTCGGCACGCAGTTGCCGCCGATCGACCCCGGCCGGCGCCTGAGCGGCGACCGCGCCGGCCTGGGCGACCGTGCCGCCGGCCTGGACACCCGCCCGGATCCGGATCCATCCGCGCTGCAGCTATGGGACGCGCTGGGCGAACAGGCGCCGGTCCCGGATGCCGCCCTGGCCCGCTACGCGCAGTGGCTGCAGAGCCAGCAGGACCGCCTGCCCGATCCGCTGAGCCTGGCCGCCGCGGTGGAAACCCTGCGCGCCGAACCGGGCTGCGCCAGCTGCCGCGCCCAGCTGCGCGCCCAGGTCTGGCGCACGCTCGTTGCCCCGCCGGCCCCGGTTCGCCGTCGCCCCACGCCGGACGCGCGCGGCCAGCGTTATCTGGATGCCCTGCGCCAGGAGTCGCCACCATGACGCTTTCGCTGCCCTGGCTGGTCGGCAGTGCCTTGCTGCTGCTGGTGCTGCTGAGCGGGTGGCGGCTGTTGCGCGCGCATGCGCGGCAGCCCCATGCGCGCTTGCGGCTGTGGCTGTTGCTCGCCGCCCAGCCGCTGCTCGCCGGCCTGCTCTACCCGGTGCTGCTGCCACCGCCGCGCGCCGGCAGTGCAAGCGAGCTGCATGTCGCCACCGCCGGCACCCAGGCGGATCAGGTTCGCCCCAATGCCGCGCCGTGGGTCGCGCTGCCCGAGGCGCCCGCCTTGCCAGGCGTGACTCGCATGCCGGATCTGGCCACCGCGTTGCGGCGTGCGCCCGGCACCACCGCGCTGGTCGTGCATGGCAGCGGCCTGCTCGCACGCGACCGCGACACCCTGCGCATCCCGGTGCGGCTGGCGCTGACCCCGGCGCCGGCAGGCCTGGTCGCCGTCTCCACGCCGCCCCCGGTCGCACCCGGCGAACGCATCGCGATCAGCGCGCGCGTGCAGGGGCTGCCGGGCGCGCGGGTGGAGCTGCTGGATCCCGCCGGGCAGGTGGTCGACACCGCTGCCGCCGATGCGGGCGGCCAGGTGCAGCTGCGTGGCCTGGCGCGCGCACCCGGGCAGGTGGTGTTCGCACTGCGCCTGCGCGATGCCGCAGGCGCAGAACGCGGCCGCGTGACGGTGCCGGTGCTGATCGCCGCAGTGCCGCCCGCACGCATGCTGGTGCTGGCCGGCGCCCCGCAGCCGGACCTGAAATACCTGCGCCGCTGGGCCAGCGATGCCGGCATGCAGGTGCGCAGCCAGATCGCCGTCGGCCCCGGCGTGCAACTGGGCGAGGGCGCTGCACTGGATGCCGCCAGCCTGGATGCGCTGGACCTGCTGGTCATCGACCAGCGCCGCCTGGTCGTCCTGGGCAACGCACAGCGCCAGGGCGTGCGCGCTGCGATCGGCCGCGGCCTGGGCGTGCTGGTCCGCACCGACGGCCCCGTGGATGCGGCCGCCCGCGCCGCGCTCGGCGCGCTGGGCCTGGCGGTGACAGGCGGCAGCAGCAGCGCCGCGGTCGCCGCGCCACTGGCGCTGGCAGCACCCGGCGCCAGCAATCCCACCGCAGCGCCGGCCGACGCCACGTCCCTGCCGCCGCTGCAACGCCGCGAGCTGCAAGCGCAGGACGCCGACGTGGTGACCGCCGCACGCGCAGACGACGGCAGCGCGTTGGGCTGGTGGCGCCAGCAAGGCCGCGGCCGCATCGGCATCGGCCTGGTCGAAGACAGCTTCGCCCTGGTGCTGGCCGGCCGCAGCGACCTGCATGCCGCGCTATGGGCGCAGCTGTTCGGTGCGGTCGCACGCGCCGGCGGCACGGCGCCCGCTGCGGTGCAGACAGGCTGGTCGCACCAACGCATGGCGCTGTGCGGTGTCGCCGCAGACGCGCATGTCACCGACCCCACCGGCCGCTCCCAGGCGCTGCTGATCGATGCCGCCAGCGGCGCCCGGACCTGCGCCGGCTACTGGCCGACCAGCGCAGGCTGGCATCGCCTGCAGACCGGCACACAACAGCGCTGGCTCTATGTGCGCGCGCCCGGCGGTGCCTCCGCGCTGTACACCCAGCAAACCCGCGACGCCACCGTTGCGATGGCCGCCTTCGACGCGCGCGCAGGCATCGGCACGCCTACATCGCTACCCGGTACCCGCTGGCCCTGGCTGCTGGCCTGGCTCACGCTGGCCGCAGCCCTATGGTGGCTGGAACGACGCCAGCGCTGACTGCCGCAGCGCAAGGCCACATCGGCGCAGGATCGCGTGCGGTGCTGCTCCCAGACAGTCGCACCTGACATGCATTGAGTTGAAAACAGTGGCGCTGCAACATCGGCAGACGATCGGCAACACACTCACCGCGACTGCCGCGACCACACCCGGCAACAATTGTTCGCCGGCAACGCCACGTCGTCGATCAGCTGCAACCCCACCGACGCCGCCAGTGCGTCCACTGCTTCGGCATCGCGGATTCCCGACGCAGGGTCGCGCACGCGCAACATCGCATCGAATGCGCGGTTGCTCTCGCTGGTGAATTGCCCATGGCGGTTGAACGGCCCATACACCACCAGCAGCGCATCCGGCGCCATCACCGCCGGCAACCCGGCAAACAAGACCTGCACCTGCGGCCAGCCCATGATGTGCAAGGTGTTGGCGCTGTAGACCGCGTCATAGCCGGCAGGCACGCCGGCCCGCGCGGGCGGCAATGGCGGGGTGGGCGCCAGGCCGGGCGTCGGCGTCAACACCGCCTGCAATGCAATCGGTGGCGGCGTGTTCGGCAGTGCCGCCTCGTCCAGCCACTGGCTCATTCCCGGCAGATGATCGGCATGGTCGCTGGCCTGCCAGCGCAGCCACGGCATCGCCGCCGCAAAGTGCACAGCGTGCTGCCCGGTCCCCGCACCAATTTCCAAGACATTGCGACGGTCGGCAACGTGTCGTTGCAACACCTCCAGGATCGGGTCGCGGTTACGCGCAGAGGCGGGAGAAAAGGGCTTGGTCATGAAAAACATCCGGGAAGAGCGAACGCGATTGTCGCGCGCGCAGACGGCGGCGTGCAGCCACACGACTGGATCGATGCAATGCCAGGCCAGCATGCGGGTGCCAGTGCATCAGTACAGGCCTGCAAATCCTGCGGTTCTTGCAGGTTGCCGGGATGGCGCGTACGCCCACCCGCCGCGCGGTGTGCAGCATCGCCGTGCGTTACGTCAACGCGCCGCAGGCAGCGCCTCATACGCACGTCGCACCGCATCCTGGCCATACCGTCGCTCCAGGCGGCGCACGATGAAGTGCCCGCGCGCCATTGCCTGGAAGTGGCGCATGAACACCGTATTGAGCGTGGCGCCGCTGACCGCTCCGACCAGCGGCACGGCCTGCACGGCGAGTTTTTCGCCGACATTGACCGAGAACTTGGCCGCAACACGCGACACCAGCGATACCAGCACCGGCGCGCCCTTGCTGGCAAACCCTTGCGCGGCAACGTAATGCGCCGCGGCGCTGAGTTGTTGCGCCATCGCCGCGCGCACCGCGAAGTAGCCCGATTCGGCGCCGTCGTCGCCGACACTGCGCCCGCCATGCGCCAGCACTTCCAGGCAGGCCAGCGCGGTCTCCGGATCGTGCAGCGATTCGCCCTCGGAACGGGCGATATCGGCGATGGAGCGCAGCATCACCGTGGTGGTCACCGGCAGCTCCACCAGCAGGCCGGGCAGGCCGAAGAATCCGCCCGCACCACCGGCGACGGCCACCGCCATGGTGTGGCGTGCGGTGGACGCGGGCTGTTGCGCATCGGTGCTGCCACGCAGGCTCAGTAATGCCGATTTCATCGCCACCTGCAGCGCGCGGCGGGTGACGCCATCGATGCTGCGGGTGACCAGTTTCGGTAGCCGCCGGGTCATCAGGTTCTCGATCGGTGCGCCCAACGCATTGGCCAGCTGGGCTGCCACACCGGGGTTTTCCAGCAGCGCGTGCGCGGTGGCCAGATCGCGTTGCGCGGCAACGTCCATCACCGTTATCGGAAGCGTCGTCATGCCTGCTCTTCAGTTGTTGGGCTCGCGCCGATGGTACCCAGCGCCATGTGAGCGCCGGACGAGCGAACCCGGCAGTCAGGAAAAAGCATTCTGCAATCGGCCGGCAAAATGCGCGATCATCTGGATCAGGCAGCCAATGCTGGTCAGATGAATCGTGAGATCCGCCACAGCATCGTCATCGCGGCCGCACCGGAAGTGGTCTGCGTCGCGTTGTCCGAGCCCATGCAGCTGGCCTGCTGGTGGACGCGCGAGGTAAGCCTGGTCGGGAACCGGGTGCGGCTGGAGTGGAGCCGGCAGGGCTGGCGGGTGGAGCTGAGCATCGACGACGGCGCCGACTACCGCCTGGTGCTGTGGCGCTGCCACGCCTCCAACATGCTCGACACCGATGCCTGGGAGGGCACGGTGATGCGCTTCGATCTGCATTCCACCAGCCAGGGCACGCAGGTGGAGTTCGCACACTCCGGCTATCGCGACTCGCCCTGCAGGGACGCCTGCGTCCGCGGCTGGCGCTTCTTCCTGGGCAGCAGCCTCAAACGCTATGTGGAAACCGGCCAAGGCATGCCCTCGGCCGATATGCGCGACCCCGAGCCGCACGGCCACGCGCCGCGCTAGCGGCGGCAACTGCAGGCACCCGGTGGCAGTGCGGCTGCACGGTCGCCACCGCTGCGCCGGACCACGGCCTTGCGTGCCAACCGCACAGGCGCACCGGTGACGGGCCCGGCCGCGCGTGCCGAGCCCGCCTACGCCGTGCGTGCCGGGCCGATGGACGGTGCCGTGCTGCCGGGCAGCTGCGCATCCACCGTCACCGGGCTGTCGGCGCGCAGCAAAGCGCGTGCCTCGGCATCGCTGGCCACCGCCGGCGGCGAGCCACGCAGCGGCAGGCCGGCGGTTTCGCGCACGAACAGCATGGTCACCAGGCCGATCGCCGCCGCGCCCATCAGGTAGTAGGCCGGCACCAGCGGGTCGCCGCTGCGCTCCACCAACCAGGCCGTCACCAGCGGCGTGGTGCCACCGAACAACGACACCGACACGTTGAAGGCGATCGACAGCGCGCTGTAGCGCACCGGCGTGTAGAACAGCGCCGGCAGCGTGGACGGCATCGAACTGGTGAAGCACACCAGCGCCAGGCCGAGCAGCATCAGGCCGGCGAAGATCAGCCCGTCGTGGCCGCTGCCGATCAGCAGCAGGCAGGGGATGGCCAGCGCGAACAGCGCGATGCAGGCACCGATGATCATCGGCCGGCGCCCCAGCCTGTCGCTGAACAGGCCGCCGACGATGTTGAGCGGCATCATCACCAGCATCACCAGGATGATCAGCAACAGGCCCTTGCTCTCGGCATAGCCCATGGTGACGCTGAGGTAGCTGGGCATGTAGGTCAGCAGCATGTAGTCGGTGACGTTGAAGACCAGCACCAGGCCCACGCACTTGAGCAGCTGCGGCCAATGCAGGCGCAGCATGGTCAGCAGGCCCTGCGCGGCGGTTTCCCGTTCGCGCTGTTCGGATTGCTCGGCATAGGCGCGAAACGCCGGGGTTTCTTCCAGCTTCATGCGCATGTACAGGCCCAGCAGCCCCAGCGGGCCGGCAATCAGGAACGGCACCCGCCAGCCCCAGTCGAGCATCTGCGCCGGGGTCACGGTCATGTGCAGCGCCGTCACTGTGGCCGCACCGGCGATGTAGCCGCCCAGGGTGCCGAATTCTAGCCAGCTGCCCATCAATCCGCGATTGCGGTCGGTGGCGTATTCGGCAATGAAGGTGGCCGCGCCGCCGTATTCGCCACCGGTGGAAAACCCCTGCAGCAGCCGCGCCAGCAACAGCAGCGCCGGTGCCCACAGGCCGATCTTGGCGTAGGACGGAATCAGGCCGATGCTGAAGGTGCCCAGCGCCATCAGGATCATGGTGGCCGCCAGTACCTTCTGCCGCCCGTAGCGGTCGCCGAGCGGGCCGAACACCAGCCCGCCGATCGGCCGCACCAGAAACGCAACGGTGAACGTGGCAAAGGTGGCGATCAACTGCGCGGTGGGATTGCTGGCCGGGAAGAACACCTGCCCCAGCGTCACCGCCAGATAGCCGTACACGCCGAAGTCGAACCACTCCATCGCATTGCCCAGCGCCGCAGCGCCCACGGCCTTGCGCAGCATGCCGCGATCCACCACCGTGACCTCGTCCAGTTGCAGTTGGCGGCGGCGCTTGAACCAACCGAAGTGCGAGGCAATTGCGCGCGTATCGTGCATATGTCGTGTCTCCAGGTGCGGCCATCGCTGCCCACTCGCCCTGGCAACGCACAGGACACGGCGCATCAGTCAGGCATGGCAATGGCACAGGCACTGGATGACGCCGGAGGCATTCCCGGACGGCCGCGTGAACTCAGCGACGCTGCGGGACAGACGACCAAGGGATGGGCAATGCCCAAGGGCTTGATCAGCCCGCTATGGTACTACAGCGCGCAGGTCGCTGCAGGCGGGATGCCGCCAGATGGCGAAAACCCGCTTGTTTCAAGGCATCTGGCGCAATGCGCGCCTGCATCGCGTCATGCATGCGCGAGCCATCTGCATGCCATGGCGAGCCATCGATCAGGCGCATTGCGCGCTAGACCGGCGCCTCACCCAGCTGCGACAGCAGCGGCTGCAGATCTTCGCGCGTCTGCGGGCGCACGGCGCGCGCCACTTCCACACCGTCGCGCAGCAGGATGATGGTCGGCCATAACGTGACGCGAAACGAGCGGCCCAGGGGCCGCCCTTTTCCATCTTCGACCTTGCGGTAGCCCAGCGCCGCAACGCCACCCAGCAACTTCTGCAGCAGCGGCTGCGCGGCGATGCAGTGGCCGCACCAGTCGGTGCCGAACTCCAGCACCTGCAGGCCGGCCTGTGCATCCACCTCGCTACGTTCGGGCGCCTGGGTGGCGTAGTCGCGAACAAACCCCATCGTCTCGCCGCTCCGGTGTGCTTACGACAATGCGCGCTGGATGTCTTCCAGCGGCAGGTTGGTCAGGTCCTTGGCCAGGTCGCCTACCAGGCGCTGTTGGGTTTCCTTGTGCAGCAGCGGGCGCACGCGGCCCAGCGTGGTCGGGTCGGCCACCAAGACCAGATGCGTGTACTCGTGCTTCAGCGCGCCATCGTTCAGGGCATGCGAGAGCTGCTTGGCAAAGGTCATCTCGTCCATGTCCGCCTCGCTGAGATCCTGCGGCGCCTTGCCGGCCGGGCCATCGTCGTCGACGTTCTGCACATCGGTGCGCGCGTGCTGGCGCAGCACCACGTTGGCTTCGTTGCCGGTATTGGTGAACCAGCGTGCTTCGCCGCCATCGGCCACCACCACCAACGCACCCTGAGGAATTTGCAGACTCATTCGATTCTCCTGATCAACAGCGGCGTTGCATGTGCAACGCCAGTCGGTCTCAACCTAGGTCAGAGGATGTAAGCACCGCGCCTAGTCGGTGTCAGCGTGGCGTTAGCGTGGCGCGGCCAGCGTCGGTGGCGGCAGGCCCAGGTGCTTGCTGAAGAAACGCGCGGCCACCCGCAGCGCCTGCTGGCTTTCCGGCAGCGCGTTGGTGAGGTGGAAGGCGTGGCCCAGCCCGTCCCACACATGCAGATCCGATTCACGGCCCAGATCCACCAGGCGCGCATGCGTGTAGGCGGCATTGCTCAGCTCGGCCGCACGCGTGGCGGTCAGAAACAGCGTTGGCGGGAACTGCTGCAGCACCGCATCGGAAAACACCGGCGACACCAGCGGGTCGTGGAAGTCCACGTTGTCGCCGTAGTACAGGTCTTCCCAGATCGGCAACGCACCGGCCTTGTCCGGCAACAAGGCATCGTTCACTGCCGCCACCACGATGCGCGAATCGCCGCGGTAGCGCGCATCGCCTGCGGCGCAGAACAGCCCGGCCGCTGCCGGCATCGGCAACTTTTCCTTGGCGAACCATGCCAGCGATTCGCCGGTGAGCACGCCGCCGGCCGAACACCCGAACAAGCCGATGCGCTCGGGCGCGTAGGTCTTGAGCGCGGCGCGATACACCGCCGCCACGTCCTCGCTGGCGGCCGGGAACTGGTGCTCGGGGCCCATCCGGTAATCCACCGCGACCACCGTCATGCCGGTCATTGCCGCCAGCGGAATGGCCTCCATCAACCCGAACGAGGCCGCGCTGCCCATCACGAAGCTACCGCCATGCAGTTCGATCAATACGCGCCTGGCCTGCTCGGGTGTGCGCGTGCGCGGCTCCACCCGCAGCACCGGCACGCCATTCCAGGTTTCGGGCGTGATCTCCACCGCGTAGCGCGTGCGCAGCTGCGCAATCACGCCCTTGGCCCACCGTTCGGTGTCGGCACGGATGCCCGGCAGTTGCTTGAGCAAGGTGGCGTTGTCGGCCTTGTCCAACGGATCGGCGCGGGCCACCCCCTTGGCCATATGCGCACGTGCGGCCGGGCTCAGAAACTCCGACACCGGCAGGTCGAATGCAGGCACGTGCCGGATGCCATCCGGAGCGGATGCGGTGGCCGGTGTGGCCGGCTCGGCGGCGGTTGCGTGCATGCTGCACGCGGTGCAGGCCAACGTGAGTGCTAGCGTTTTGTTCAACCAATGACGTGTCATGCGGTGCCCTCCCAGGCAAGTCGAACCGGCGAGGATAGCGCCAGCAGACGGCGCAGATGATGTGCTGGAAGTCGTGCAGACACGCGCGTTGCATGTAACGACGCGATGTAACGCAAATGCGGCAACTACGCACATTGCAGCGTGCAATCAGGCCACCGCATCAAACGTACGCAAGCGGTCGGCATCGCAGGCAGCGCACGCGTCGCCCTGCATCCGCGCGAACATCGCGGTGCCGCAAGCATCAGCACCAACACTGCGCAGGCCGGTGCATCGCCGCCGGCACCGGGTCCAGCGGCATCGATGCATCGCACTCAGGCGGCAGGTGCCGACGCCGCAGTTGGCAGATGCTGCAACGCCTGCAACGTGGAGGTGGTCAGCGGCGACGGCAGCGCGTCCAGCGCAAACCAGCCGATGTCGGCAATCGCCTCGGGCTCGCGCCGCACGGCGTGCTCGCTGCCCTGGATCGCGGCCAGATACACCGGCGCGACCCAATGCTGCGGCGGCGCCAGGTCCGGCTCGAAGTAGCTGACGATGCACAGCACGGCCTGCAGCTGCACGTGCAGGCCGGTTTCTTCCAGCACTTCGCGCACCACGGCATGTTCCACCGTTTCCATCCAGTCCACCTTGCCGCCGGGCAGGCCCCAATGGCCTTGCTCGGGCGCACGCCCGCGCTGCACCAGCAACAGGCGGCCATCGGCGCGGCGGATGAACGCGCCGCATCCGACGCGTGGACGAAGATCGCTATCGATTGCGCTGGACATAGGCATCCCGAAGGTGTGGCGCCGTAGTGTCCCAGATGTGCGGCAGGCAGGCGCCACCCCGATGATCGGCAACGGGCTGACCGAAAGGATCGTGGGCGACGGTCTACCTTGCATCTGCGCCTTGCACGCTGGTAGCGAGGGCCGAGGGATGCCAGCGCCGCTGCGCGATGCCGCCGGATCGATGCAGTGCATCGCCTGCGGGTGGTTGCGTGATGCGCAGGGTGGTCGCGATGCCGCTGCACTGCGTGCGTCACCGCCCCATCGCATCCGGACATCCACGCACCGCATGCCGGGAAACAGCGTTTGGCCATGCGCCTGCGCGGCCGATAACGCTGCCTTAGCGCCCTGTTGGCGAGGATGCGGGCAGTCCGCGCCGCGAGGGCGCGCCATCTTGGAGGTTGGGATGTCTCGTATCGTGTTGATCGGCGGCCATGGCAAGGTCGCACGCCTGCTCACGCCGCTGCTGGTGCGCGGCGGGCATTCGGTGACTGCACTGTTTCGCAATCCTGCGCACGCAGACGATGTGATTGCTGACGGCGCCACCCCGCAGCTGTTCGATATCGAACAGGCCGACACCGACGCCATCGCCGCGCAGCTGGCCGGCCACGATGCGGTGGTGTGGTCGGCAGGCGCCGGTGGCGGCAATGCCGCGCGCACCTACGCGGTAGACCGCGATGCGGCGATCCGCTCGATGCACGCCGCCGAGCAGGCCCGCGTGCGCCGCTACGTGATGGTGTCCTATCTCGGCGCCGGGCTGGAACACGGCATTGGCCCGGACGATGCCTTCTTCGCCTACGCGCAGGCCAAGGCTGCGGCCGATGCGCACCTGCGCACTACGCCGCTGGACTGGACCGTGCTGGGGCCGGGGCGCCTCACCCAGGACCCGCCCTCGGGCCGCATCACCCGTGATCCGGGCGGCGATGCCGACGGCGGCGTGTCGCGTGCCAACGTCGCGCAGGTCATCGCAGCGGCATTGGCGCTGCCGGCCACCATCGGCAAGACGGTGGGCTTCATCGACGGGCAGACGCCGATCCAGCAGGCCTTGTCGCAGCTGGAATGAACGCCAGGCCTATCGCGATGCCTGCGCGGGGCGCACAGTGGGCCTGCCTAACGAATTCCTAAAGCCGGCCTCGACATAGTCGCGGGCGCAGTCCTTGTGGAGGTCGCTCATGTCTGCAGTTGTCACCCCACGCCGTGCCGGCATCCTGCCGCCGTATCTGCTGGACCATGTGGCCCAGGCCGCACCCGAGCGTGCGCGGCAGTGCGCGCGGTTGTCCCGGCAGATCACCGCCCAGCTGCGGCAGCAGCGCGCGCTCGGCCTGCTCGCACGCACCCGGCCGTCGGCCGCCGATGCAGCGAGCGCGCCCACTGAGCAAGCAGTGCAGCGGCAGATCTACGATGCGCAGCAAGGCACCGCACTGCCCGGCACCCTGGTCCGTGCCGAAGGCGCGGCCGCCACCGACGATGTGGCAGTGACCGAGGCCTACGACTATCTCGGCGCCACGCACGCCTTCTTCCAGACCGTGTACGCGCGCAATTCCATCGACGGCGACGGCATGCCGTTGATCGGCACCGTGCATTACGAGCGTGGCTACGACAACGCCTTCTGGAACGGCGAGCAGATGGTGTTCGGCGATGGCGACGGCGAAATCTTCAACCGCTTCACCATCGCCATCGACGTGGTGGGCCACGAGCTGACCCACGGCGTCACCGAGCGCACCGCCAACCTGATCTACCAGGACCAGTCCGGTGCCTTGAACGAGTCGCTATCGGATGTGTTCGGCGTGTTGATCAAGCAGTACACATTGCAGCAGCAGGCCAGCGAGGCGGACTGGATCATCGGCGCCGGCTTGCTGATGCCCGGCATCAACGGGTTGGGCCTGCGCTCGATGCGCGCGCCCGGCACGGCCTACGACGACCCGGCGCTGGGCAAGGATCCGCAACCGGCCAGCATGGACGGCTTTGTCGACACCCAGGAGGACGATGGCGGCGTGCACTACAACTCCGGCATTCCCAACCACGCGTTCTATCGCGCTGCCGTGGCCATCGGTGGTTACGCATGGGAGAAGACCGGCCGCATCTGGTACCGCGCGCTCACCGGCGGCGAGCTGGCCGCCGGCGCGGACTTCGCCACCTTTGCCGCGCTCACCGTCCGCATCGCCGGTGCGGACTATGGCGCCAGCAGTGCCGAGGCAACCGCGGTGCAACAGGCCTGGCGCGACGTGGGCGTGCTCACATGAGTGCACAACGTCCGCCGGTGGAAGCAGGCGTGACCTTGCGGCTGGCCCGCGAAGGCGGGGTGGCCGCCTTCCCCGCCATGCGGCGCGAACGGCAGCTGGTGATGGATGAGCTGGACGATGCCCAGCGCCTGCAGCTGCGCAGCGTGCTGGACCAGTGCCTGGCGCATGCGCTGCCGCGCCCGCAGGCCGGTGGTGGCGATCGCCGCTATTTCAGCATTGCCTGGGACGGCGCCAGCGAGCCGCTGCGCATCCCCGAAGAACATGCACCGGCCGCGATCGTGCGGCTGTGGAAACAGGGCACGCTGTAGCGCGGTGATGCCGTAATGCACCGCCTGTGACATCGCGCGCGTGTGCCCGTCCCCGTGCACAAACAAAAACACCGCGCCATGCGCGGTGTCTTCGTATCGAAAGTGGTCCAACTGCGGATGCCTGCACCCTTTAAGCTGCCTAGATGCTCTAGGGCTGCACAGCTGGTGACGCATAGTGCTGCCTGCTGCGTTAGCGCCACGTGCAGCGCAGTGGTCAGCTGGAAGACACGCCGCTCATCCCCGCAGTGCAGCATGGCAGTGCCGGTGTGCGGGTCTGCTCGCACCGCGCGCCACGCACGCCTGCATTGCCGTCAACAGCGGCTTCGCGGATAGTCGCTGCACCGATCAGACGACCCCTGGACCTCCGTGATTGTGTTGCTGCTTGCTGCCGGACTGCTTGCCGGCCTGGGACTGGCCGGCGTCATCGCATGGCTGCTGCTGCGCCAACGTGCGCGCAGCGCCAGCGCTGCGGCCGCGCCTGCCGCCACCGACACCGGCCTGCAGGACGCACCCGCGGCGGCCGCGGCCGCGGCCGTGCACACGCACGGGCAGGCACAGGCGCAGCGCGCGGCTACACCCCACCCCCTGCTGTGCGGGCCGCCGCCGATGCAGCCGCTGCTGCGCCGCATGTATGCCGCAGTGATGTCCAACCCGTCGCTGGCCGAGGGCCGCCTGCCCACCGACCCGGCCCAGGCCGCGGTGCTGGATGCGGTCGGCGCTGCGCTCGCCCATGTCGACCTGCGCCCGCAGCTGTTGCCACGCCGCCCGCAGTTGTTGCCGCAGCTGATGCGCGCGGTCAACGACCCGGATGCCTCCGGCCGCGGCATCGCCGCGATCATCGCGCAGGACCCGGCGCTGGCCGCCAACCTGCTGCGCATCGCCAACAGCGCGCTGTACCGCCCGCAGGGTGGTCCGCTGGAAAGCCTGGAGCGGGCCGTGGTGCATATCGGCACCGAGGGCGTGCGCCAGATCGTCGCTGCCGCCGTCATGCAGCCGGTGCTGAGCCTGGAGGGCGGCCTCTACGCGCGCCTGCCGGCCGCGGTATGGGATTACGCCCTGCGGACTGCCGCCGCCGCGGCTGCCTACATGCGCGAGCGCGCCGGCGATACCTTGGCCGCGCAGCTGGCCGGCCTGCTGCAGGGCCTGGGTGCGGTGGTGATCCTGCGCGTGCTGCGCGATGCCTACGCCGAGCGCCCCAGCGTGCCCTATAGCCTGGAGGTGGCCGCCGTGCTGGTCGAGCGCCATACCGCCGCCGTCGCCAAGACCATCGCCACCACCTGGGAGCTGCCCGCCGCGCTGGGCACCGCGCTGGACGAGCAACGCCCCGGGCACGACACCACCCTGCTCACCAGCTCGCTCGGCATGGCGCTGCGGTACGGCCGGCTGGCCGCCGCGCTGGCCATGCTCGCCCGCCACGGCGCCGAGCAGCAGGAGCACGCGCTGAGCGTGCTGTCCACGCTGGAGCCGGACCACGCCGCCAATGCCGCGCTATGGCAGCGGCTGGTCGCCGCCAGCGTGGAGTGAGGCCGGCCCGGTCGCCGCAGGCCGGGCACGCGCACGCGCGCAGGCAAACGCCTGCACAGCACAGCACCACTCAGCACTCGCTGGCGATCATCTCCTTCACCCGCGTGGCGAGCACGCTCACGCTGAAGGGCTTGGCCAGCACCGCCATGCCCGGCTCCAGGTGGCCGTCGTTCAATTGCGCGTGTTCGGCAAAGCCGGTGACGAACAACACCTTGAGGTTGGGCCGGCCCACGCGTGCGGCGTCGGCCATCTGCCGGCCGTTCATGCCGCCGGGCAGGCCCACGTCGCTGATCAGCAGGTCGATCCGCACCGGCGACTGCAGGATGCCCAGCCCCGCGGCGCTGTCGCCGGCCTCCAGCACGGTGTAGCCCAGCTCTTCCAGCACCTCGGTGAACAGCAGGCGGATGGACGGCTCGTCATCCACGATCAACACCGTTTCGCCGGCCAGCGAGGGCGCCAGTTCCAGCGCGGCGGTGCTGCCGTCGCTGCTGTCATCGGCACCGGCGTGCCGCGGCAGGTAGATGCACACCGTCGAGCCCTTGCCCACTTCCGAGTGGATGCGCACCTGCCCGCCGGATTGCTTGGCAAACCCGTAGATCATCGACAGGCCCAGGCCGGTGCCTTCGCCGATCGGCTTGGTGGTGAAGAACGGATCGAACGCGCGCGCCACCACCTCCGGCGGCATGCCGGTGCCGGTATCGCTCACGCACAACGACAGGTAGTGGCCCTCCGGCATGCCCAGTTGCTGGCCCATCTCGCGGTCGATCCGGCGGTTGCTGGTCTGCACGCGCACGCGCCCGCCGTTGGGCATCGCATCGCGCGCGTTGATGCACAGGTTGAGCAGCGCATTCTCCAGCTGCGGCGCGTCCACCAGCGCCAGCCACAGTTCGGCCGCGACGACGTTTTCCACGCAGATCCCCGGGCCCACCGTGCGCTGGATCAGCTCCAGCATGTCCACCACCAGCCGGTTGACGTTGGTGGGCTTGGGCAACAGCGTCTGCCGCCGTGCAAACGCCAGCAAGCGGTGCGTCAGCGCCGCCGCGCGCGTGGTGGCGCCCTGCGCGGTGGCCACGTAACGCTCCAGTTCGCAGAAGCGGCCTTGCTCGATGCGCAGGCTCATCAGCTCCAGCGCACCGGAAATGCCCGCCAACAGGTTGTTGAAGTCGTGCGCCAGCCCGCCGGTGAGCTGCCCCACCGCTTCCATCTTCTGCGATTGGCGCAGCGCTTCTTCCACCGTCATCAGCTCGCGCGTGCGCTCGGTGACCCGCTGCTCCAGCGTGTCGCTCAACTCGCGCAAGGCCGACAGCGCGCGGTCGCGCTCTTCCGACAGCGCGTGGCGCGCCTCGATGTCGAGCAACACGCCGGGAAACCGCAGCGGCGTGCCATCGGCGGCCTTTTCGACCCGGCCATTGGCTTCGAGCCAGTAGTACTTTCCGTCGCGCCGTTTGACCCGGTACTGGTGCGCGTACGCACCGCCGCGGGCGAGCGCCTCGCCGATGGCCGCGCGCAGCCCCTCGCGGTCGTCCGGGTGCACCGTCCGGATCACCTGCTCCAGTGTCAGGCCGTTGCGGCTGCTGGACGGATCGAAGCCGAAGTTCTGCGCAAAGGCCTCATCCACCGAAAACGCGTCGGTGCGCAGGTCCCAGATCCAGGTGCCGATGATCGCCCCGGCCGCCAGTGCCAGCTGCACCCGCTCGGCATTGCGGCGCGCCACGGTTTCGGCCTCCAGCGCACGATCGCGCTCGCTGGTGCGGTTGACCACCTCGTGCACCAGGTGCGTATTTTCGTCGCTCAGCAGCGCGTGCTGGAGGTCGCGGTTGCGCGCGTCCGCCACCTGCGCGGTGGTTTCGATGGCGATATTCATCAGCCCCACCACGCTGCCGTCCTCGCCGCGGATCGGCGAGGCGGTGGCATTCCAGTAGGTCATCTCGCTGACACCGTTGCGCAGCATCGGCAAGGTGATCACTTCCTGCCCGAAGCCTTCGCCGGTCTGCATCACCCGCGCAAAGGCCTGCGCGATGGGCGCGTAGGTTTCCTTCCACACCTCGGTCACCGGCTGGCCCAGCGCCTGCGGATGACGCTCGCCCATCGACTGCACGTATACGTCGTTGTAGAACAGGCGCAGCTCCGGCCCCCACAGCACCGCACCGAGCAGGGTGGAATTGAGCACCACCGACAACGACGAGCGCAGCGACTGCGGCCAGGTTTCGGGCGCGCCCATCGGCGTGGCCGCCCAGTCGTGGGCGCGCATCAAGGCCCCCATCTCGCCGCCCCCCGCAAGAAACTCCAGGCCAATGGGCTCGATGGCGGGGCGCACTGTGCTCACGTGACGGCATTGCCTGGCAAAAAAGTGCGCGCATTGTGGCACGCAGCGGTCTCAACAAGACGTGCAGAACAACGCCCTGCTCGCGCACAGGCCGCGCACACGCCAGCGCAGCAGCCAAGCGTCCTGACGCGCGGATGACGGCATGCCCACGTCGCACTCACACCACCGGGGTCCAGACTGGCCTCCAACATCCCCAACCGTAAGAGGCACACCCATGGACAAGAACCGTATCGAAGGCACCGCGAAAGAGATCAAGGGCTCGATCAAGGAAACCGTCGGCCGTGTCACGGGCGACAAGAGCACCGAGCTGGAAGGCGCCACCGAAAAGAACGTCGGCAAGGTGCAGAACAAGGCTGGCCAGGTCGCCGACAAAGTGCGCGACGCCTCCAAGTAAGTCGATCGAAGCTGTCCACGCCGACTGCATTGCCCGCGGGTGTCACGCCCGCCGCGGCGAAGCAGTGGACTGGTCAGCAGCCGTAACGCACGAAAGTGCGGACGGCAACGCCCACTTCGGCGAGATCGCACCAACGCCCCGACATGATGGGGCGTTGGCGTTTGTGGGGTCTGGACAGGTGTTGACCTACAAGCCTGATCGCCAGGATTGTGCGCAGATTGCTGTAACGATTCTTGGGACAGGTGCGCGCGCATGCCGGCCAATAGGTCTGCGTCATGAACCCACCCGGAAGGACCAGCCGCTTGTCTCTAACCGCTTGGCTTGCGCCCGCGTGTAGCAGGCCGCTTCGCAATGCTGTCGCCGTACTGTTGCCACCACGCGGTCAGCGCTTCCATGGTTGGCCCCAGTCCATGCGCCTTTGGCGTGATGGCGTATTCCACGCGTGGCGGTACCTCTGCAAACACGGTGCGTGTGACCAGGCCATCTGCTTCCAGCTCGCGCAATTGCGCCGTCAGCATGTGTTGAGTGATGCCGGGGATTGCCGCGCGCAGCTCGCCAAAGCGATACATCCGCTGATTCAGCAGCCACATGATTTCCAGCTTCCATTTCCCCGACAGCAGCGCAAATGCACGGCGCATTTCTGCATGCATATTGGGCTCGCCTGTATCAATGGTCTGCTTTTTCATACTAAACCCCAGTGATTCATCCTACTTTTCAATAGGTATCTTAGGCGACATTCTGATTGCCGGTTGCATTCGCATATTGACTGGCAAACACCATGAGCATCTCTGTCTATTGGATCAGTACCGCACTGCTGTGCCTGCTGTATCTCGCCTCTGCCTGCATGTATCTGGTCAAGGGTGAGTTCGTGCGCAAGGCGCAGGCCGAGCTGGGTTACTCGGCGCCGTTGCTGGTGCCCTGGATGATCGTCATCAAGATTCTGGGCCCGGTGGCGATTGTGTGCCGCTTCAACACCGCGTTGAGCGATCTTGCCTACGCCGGCATGTTCTACCACCTGCTGTTATCCGGCATGGCGCATCTGGGTGTGCGCAAGCCCAAGGGTGCGGTACCGGCAGCGCTGGGCCTGCTCTTTCTGCTCGCCTCGTTTGGCATGCAAAACGCCGCCCGCCAGCCGCCTTCACCGTATGCGCCGACAGCAGCGGCCATCCACGCAACGCTGCAGTGATTCGATGCCTGATTGAGCGCTGTCGGCTGGGCCGCTGCAACGCGCCCGGCCCAGCCAGCACCCTCACCATCGCGCCAACTCGATGTGTGCAAAGCAGGTGCGCAACCACGGGCAAGGGGACGAGCACGTGCGTCTCGCCCCCCGCTTGAAACTACCGGCTAACGCTGTCCGGATCGGCTCTTGGGCCTGCGTTGGCGGCCACCGACTTGGCGACGTCGTTGGACATCATTGGCCTGACGCTGCCTATCGCATTCTTCCAGGTCGCATTGCCGGCAATATTGGCCATCACCGTGGTGTCCAGCAGAAACGATTCCTGTCCGATTTCCGTGTAACTGGTGACACAGGAACGCCCCAGCGTCTGCGAGCAAAGCGACCCGGTGGAAGACACGTTCTCATCCAGTGGCGCGAACACCAGATCGCCGGGTGTACTGGCGACAGGGAAGAAGTATTGGCCCTCTGGATTGAAGTAGTTACCTTCGGCCAACAGGTTGACGTCCCTTGACGCAGTGGCGCCGAAATAGAAGTTGGACGTATACAGATTGTTCGCCAGATGAATCATGCCGCCCGTACCGATTTCCGGCGAACGCCCTGCGGTGGCGTGGAAGTGATTTGCCAGCAAGGTGATTTCTTCAGCTTCGCCGATCAGCAGCATGATCCAGGAGCTTCGGCCGTTGCAGTAGTGCCCATACGCGGTCTCGCCATCAAACATGTTGTTGGAAATGGTGACTGCCTTGGCCGGCCCCCAGCCCGTCACGATCATCTGCCGGCCGATGCGTGCGAACGCGTTGTGGTCGATCCAGATCCTGCTTGCGTTATCGATGCTGATTGCATCGCCGCCAAAGACGATGCCCTCATTGAGATCGGTGATCGACAGGTTCCGCACGATGATGTTCGACACACCGCCGGTCATCGACAAGCCAGTGCCCTTTATCCCCGCCGATGCCCCGACACCGATCAGCGTCTTGTTCGAACCCACGGATAGCAGTGACTTCGCTGCGTTGTCGTAGGTCAGTGGGAACGTTATACGACCGCTGCAGTATGACCCGTTGTCCAGAACCCGCTCCTGCTTCCCGCTCGGCTCTGCACACTGTCTGTCAGCGTAAACGCAGCCCGTTGTGGACGTGGTTCCCAGCGTTGCCGTGAAGTCGATGACGGTGTTAAGGCGGATGATGCGAGGCGTGTCGTCTATGCAGGTATAGCCCTGGTAACGCTGGCACAAGGCATTCTTGAGCTCTTCCGGTGTGGAGACATCGACCACCTCGCCCCCCGTGCCTCCGGTGGTTCCCGCGCCGAAGCCGACAGGCTCGCTTGCCAGTGCCGCGGTTGTCGTTCCAGCCAAGAGCATGACGGTGGAAAACACGGGCCCCATGACCGAACGTCTTGAGAAGATTTTCCGCTTGATGACATCGATCATGAAGAACCTTTGCGCTGGGGGGCGCTGTGCTGTGGGGGGAGGGGGCGATTGCGTCTGACTGGCAATCGGCGGCGTGCCGAGTGACTCGCGTTCGCCGTCGCTGCCTGATGCAACACTAGGGGAATTCTCGCGCTGGGTCCCCGTTGCGCGTCACAGTCGTTGGCGCTCAAAGAGAACCCAAGGAGATGGGAGCGAAGAGCAGAGAACGGAGTCTTAACAGGATGACGTGGCGCACCCTGATCAAATGAGCACCAACCTATTAGTGGCCCGTGGAGCCGCGTGCCGCTAACGTAGCCGAATAGCTAAGCGCAATGAACCGGGCCAGTGCCCGACTGATCGTGATGCACTGCCACCTGCGTGATGCATTGCCCTGGCGTCACTCACCCACCGCCGCGCGGCAGGCGGCCAGGGCGCGGCTGATGTGTTTTTCCACCATTTTGACCGAGATGCCCATGACGGCGGCGACTTCCGGGTAGGTGAGGCCGTCGAAGCGGTTGAGCATGAAGGCCTGGCGGCATTTGGGCGGCAGCGCGGGCAGCGTGTGGGTGTGCAGGTGCTGCAGGGTGCGGCGGGCGTCCACCAGCTGGTCCACCGCCGTGCCAGCGGCGGCGAGCGGTTCGCTGTCCTCCAGCGGCACATGGCGGGCGGCGTGCCTGCGGTGGCGCGTGCGCCAGTGCTCCAGCACCACGTTGTGGGCAATGCGGTACAGCAGCAGCTTGTAGCTGTGGATGTCTGGCGTGTTGCGGTAGGCCAGCAGGCGCAGCAGCGTTTCCTGGGCGAGGTCGGCGGCGGTGTGCGGGTCGCGCAGGCGCCGCCGCATGTAGGTGAGCAGCTCTGCCTGCAGCTGCACCACCGCCTGGTCGAAGCGTTCCCTGGCCGGCGTACGCTCCTCGCGCACGTGCCAGCGCGTGGTGACGCGGCCAAGCGCGTAGATACCCGCCGCGGGCGCGCGGGCCTGCAGCTCGCGCACGGCACAGGCGCTGCGGTGGCGCCACGGGCGGCTGCCGTAGCGCTCAACCGGCACCGCGCTTACGGCGTGCGCGCGTGCCGCGACCACCTGGCCGATGACACCGTGGCGGTCTGCACGCAACGCGCCGGTCATGCCCTCACTCATCATGCGACGTCTCCAGCAACGGGCCGGGCACATGCGGTGCGCGCATGCGCTGCGGCGTGATCAATGTGGGTCTACAAGGCTGATGACCAGCTCGCCATCGCGCTGGCGGATGTGCAGCTTGCTGCCGATGGCAAAGCCCAATTGTTCCAGCCAGCGGCCGCGCAGGCGCAGGGTGGGAATGCGCTGGTGACTGTCGGGATAGTACCCATAGCCAACGGTGCACTGCTGCGGCGCACGCGGCCGGCCGGGCCGCCGTGGCGTGCGGGGTTCGGCGCGGGGTTCGGGGATGGGCGTGCGCTCGAGGTAGCGCCGCGGCGGGATCGAAGGGTCCAGCGAGCGCCAGACAACTTCGGTAGGCGGCGCACCGTGGCGCGCTTGCGCGCAGGCGTGGGGCGGGACGAGGAACGACGCATGGCAAAGCCCTCCTTGACGAACAAGCCCCGTCGCACGACGCAACGGGATGTCGGGAGGCTAGAAACCGCAGACAGACTTCAGAATTGTTTTCCCAAACATTTTTGCATTAGCTGCACTCCCACATAGGCATCGCGTCGGCTGCACTCGTACAAAAAATCCAGGCACAAAAAATCCACCGGTTTGACGGAGGTGGGTACCGCTGTCTGAGGAGTTTCTAGGCTCCTTGCCACCGAGATTGCTACCTGTTTGGCGATGTGTCAACTGATAACTAGTGCGTCATTGCCGCCGCGCGTCCACTCGAAAAAATTACATGCAAAGCCGCACATGTGGGCACCGGACATCGCTTCAACTTGACCCAACTCACCGCCACACGCACACTTCCGCTTGGAGCCTAGAAACTCCACACAGACAGCGGTACCCACCTCCGAGAATTTGGTGGGTTTTTTGTGCTCGGCCATCTGGCCTGGCACTGCTCGGCGTTCTTGCGCCGGGAGGGCGGCGAATACAACACCCGCAAGGGGAATATGCCCGCCGGCTGTCTGCGGTTTCTAGCCTCCCGGCATCCCGCTGCGTTGTGCAGCGGGAGCTGCCTCATGGCAAGGAGAGCGGCATGCACGACGAACCTGGCTACTGGATGTCCGAAGGCACGCAATACCACCTGCTGCGCGTACGCGACCAACTACGCCTGCTCGCCACCCTGGCCGCACCGCGCGCCCGTGACGAAGGTGCAATGGGCATGCCAGCCATTCCACTCCAGCAATGGGCGCACTGCCTGCAGTACCTGGCCGAGCAGGTGGACGATGTGCTTGGGGATTTGAGCACTGCCCGCTAAAACTACGTTTTGACTTGCGTCCTAGAATTTAGATCAACCAGAACTCAATAATTTGGCTACGCTCAGGCCCAGAACGCCCGTCGCCATAAATAAGTCAAAGTTCATTGAAGAACAGATCGCGTTTGCGCTGAAGCAGGCCGAGGCCGGCACGATGGTCAAGGAGATTCCATCTTCCTAACTTCCTTGTAAAGGCTGACGAGATGTTCAATCGTCAGGTCTAAAATAGGTTCGTACATGAAAGAATTAAGGTGAATATTTGAGCTCACCGTGATGCTTACTTTCTCTAAAGTTCGGAGTTCCGCCAGGTCGGGGAGCTTGGTTGATATTTCTTTTATCAAACTGCCAAACTGGCTTTTGGACGGGCACCAATAATCTGGATCGCCCATATGTTCACGCAACTTTCGTGTAATATAAATTTCCGAGGAAAGACGTATTGCGATAGAAAGCAGCACCTTATCTTCTAAGTTCAATCCGTCGTGGTTGCTGCTTACGGAGATTTCATCCGCCTTCTCGAACAGAAGATTCTTAATTAGCTTCTTATTGTCTGAGCATATATTCTTAGAAAAGACTCTGTTATATATTTTGATATAGTCACCTACCGTTATGCTATCCGTCTCCTTTTTCCAGTGCAGTAAACTAGTCAACTGTAGGTAGTCCGCTGATGAACTATCCGTAGTGTATTCAACTATATTTCGAGTGAATGGAATGGAGGCACACAGGATGACGTCATTTTTGTGAACCTGACTCTTCCATTTTTTAATGAAAATATTACTAATTCCATCGGCCTTAAATAGCCCAATTTCGTTTTTCCCTCTATTCGCCATGAGACATCTTTCTCGGCCAACAAAATTTAGCGCAAGTGCTCGAAAAAAATCAAAATTGTGCGTGAGTATTATTTGACTGAAAAAATCTACAGAGCATAAGTCGTTTAAATATTGAACTATTGCATGCTTATTTTTATAGTCAAACGAATCCGCCGCGTCATCAATTATGAAAATTGTCTTTTTCTTAGCTAACTTTCTTGCTTCCACTTCAAAAATAAAGTTCAGGAGGTACAGAGCTCTCTTTTCTCCTTGGCTAAGCGTTTTAATTTCAGAGCGAAGATAGCTAGCTTCGTCCTCCCCATCCTTAAATAAGAACATCAATCTTGCGTTCTCTTTTCCAAGTGACGCTTGCGCTTGATTGCTTACAGAAAGAGTAAATGGCATGTCTACAAATCGATCATTGAAGCGTTTAACTGCAGCGGCCCATTGGGGAGCTTCTTGTGATGCGGCCGCCTCAATTAATTCAACTTCTTTTTTGCTATCAGCGTGACAAGACATATAAACCGAAACTTCGGGCGCATTTTTGATGTAAAAAGCCCATAAATCTTTGCGAAATTCAAGCTGACGTTCCGGCTTCAACTTATCAAGTAAGAATTCCACTTCACTAGGTGAAAGACTTTCTATCAGTTCGTTCAACGCGATAGTTTGTGCGTTTCTAGCGAGGCTACTTCGCAACTTCTTGAGCTCTACATCTCCATCGATCTCGGCATGGATTAGCGAAAGCTTTTCGTCTAACTCCTTCTTGTCAATTGAGGCCTTTTCACCACTTAGATGAACGCGATGACCTCCAGCGAAAAATCCCTGCTTGTCTAGCGTCGAAAAAGATGTTTCTGCGCGCGCCGGATTAAAAATACCCCTCTTATAAATTGAGCCTGCCTTGTTAAACAAGTCTTGGTAGCGCTTACTGAATTCGTGGGCCTTAGATATAAACTCCTTACTTTTCAATACCTCTAGTGATCTTGGGTCAAATATAGTTGCATATTCATATGGACTTAAATCATCTAAGCATGAATATTCACTTAACTTTTGGATACATGCCGGCAGCGATATTTCTCCTAAGTCTGCCAATATGACTTTCTCGACATCCCCCTTCTTAATTTTCGATTTCTTTTGCAGCGCACCAATCAATTTTACTTTGTGCTTTTCCAGTCCTACTAATAGCTCGTCATAACGCGCCTTTTTTTCAGGATTGACGAGAATGTCTGTCATAGCTGGACTATCCAAACTAATGTCAATCTCCGACTTTAATACATATATATTTTCTTTTATTATCGGGAGATCATCTAGCGTTATACTACATTCTGACGCTCTACTATAACGTTCTTCTTTTGGCTCGACTCCATTAGCTACATCTTCAAAGGTTTTAGCAAACGAGGATTTCATCAAGCCATTGGGAGCATAAATAGCATATGCTTTTGATTGTTTCTTTTCTCCGTTTATGCCGGTATCAAAGTCGAACTCGTGCGACAACGAGTGGATGCCATAACAGTTCTGCAAAACAACCTTCAACTTATTCATTTTTCCGCACGTCCTTCACGAGATTTTATGGCAACTTTTCGATTGAGACCGGAAATTAAAAAATCAAAAAGTTTTAACTTCTGATGTTGATTAATCTAGATCTACTTCGATGTCAATCTCATCAACGCAAGTCTGCGGACGTGAATGATTTTCAGCAGCACACCAATCGCCCGTTCTTGTAGAAATTTCAGATAATCCTTGGATAGGAATACAGCGCCAATTTTTGGGCGAATCGGCTACTAACTGCCCGCTGCTGCTTGTACCTCCAAACTGATAGAACAGCGCCTGCTCTCTACCGTTTTTGAGACCAATTACGTGGGGGCACATCTCTCTAACGTGCCCCTGATAAGTGGCTACAACAATTTTTTTGTTAACAATTGCGTCGCGAATTAAGTCATAGGAAGAGTTATTCATACTTCACCCATTAATTATTAATAAATTTAATTTGCTGACCAATAAGTCTTCTTCGATTTTTACAAGTCGAATGTATTTATTAAATCGCTGCCCCCCCTCCTTTGGCTCTTAGGTTTACCTAGCCCATCTATTATTTTGACTAGATGCAGTCAATCAGCCGTGGGCAACGAAACTCCTAGAGTATTTGGCGTGTCCATCCACTTACGACATTAGTATCTGCCTACAAACGAAGCGAGCGCGGCCAAGCCATACGTTGCTAACACCATCCATGCGATGGATGTGAGCGCTGCGCTGATGCCTTGATTGAAGCCTTGCGCGATTTGGCCGATTTTCTGCGACAGCAACCACTGCATGCTGTTTCGGATGGCAAAGAAAGCCAACCACATAGCGAGCCCAAGCGGCCATGTAATGACCGCGCAGCGGTAAACCAGGTACTTCCCCATCTGCTTCCCATGCATGAAACCCCCGTTCCAGTCTGCACCCTACCGTTATGTAGAGGTTTTGTCAGCGGGTACCCGACATTTTGTACCAGTGGCGTCATCCGCTGTGATTACACGCACTGAAATTACTCGGGTAGAAGGCGCTCGTGCTTGGTCGAGCGCCTTCACCGATTTACTGTACTGCTCGCTTATTTACTGCCGTGTTCGCTTAATTACTTCTTTTTTTCTTATCCGGCGCTTGGCTTAAAGCGGACGCGGCCGCTGTTTTTGAATCCTTGCCGGTGCTGCCACTTTTCAGGACCTTGCTAGCCGCCTTTGCTGCTTTGGGGCCGGTTTTCTCGTTGGTCGCCATGCTGTGACCTCCTCGCCACCCGAATGGTGGCCAGGCGACGCTAGGCCGATTAAGTTGGCCGCGCAAGTCGGGTTGCAGCGCGCGATGCGGCAGATACTGCAAGACCATCAGGTTCGATCACTCGTAGAGTGCTTTCCTGAAATGGAAAATGTCCGCTTTCAAGTTTTTTGTGGAGCTACGCAGTGGCGCGAAAGATCTGACGGGGCAACAGGTTAGGCGAGATTTCGGCCTCTATGTGCTCCTGCTGCTTTCCGAGCTAGGCGCCACGTAGGGGCTTCGCGGGGGAAAGTGCGGGAGCGTCGCAGCGGGCAAGGTCTCACCATCCATATCCCCGGTCCGCCACAAGACAGCCTTGAAAGGGAAAGCGCAGCCCATGGGCTGCGCTCTTTGTCGTGGGCTGATCGTAGCTATCACAGCTAGGCGCATTTCGCCTTACTTCACTTTCCGCACTTCGGTCGTGGCAGGCAGCAGCACGGAACCATCGTTGGCCTGTGGCGCCATGCGCGCAATCGGCTTGCGCGTACGCTTGTCGATCAGCACCGAATGGCGTTCGCCAGGTGCAAACAGGTGCTGCTCACCCCACTGGCGCAGCGCTACCACTAAGGGAAACAGGCTCTCGCCCTGCGGCGTCAGCACGTATTCCTGATAGGCCGTGCCATCCGAGGCATCCTGGGTTTCGAGAATGCCCTGCTCTACCAGCTTGCGAAGACGGTCAGACAGGATGTTGCGCGCCATGCCCAGGCTGCGTTGAAAGTCGCTGAAGCGGCGCGTGCCATCGAACGCATCGCGCACGATCAACAGCGACCAGCGATCCCCGACCACATCGACGGCGCGAGCAACGGGACAGGGTTCGTCGTTGATAGGACGGCGCGGCATGACTTCTCCAGACAGATAGCAACAACCAAAATTTCTGGTTGCATTTTAAAACTGCGTGCCCTAGCCTTCAATGAGTTTTGTTTTGAAACCAGATTGCATGGATTGTGGCGCATGAAGTCATCCCGAACTGCCGATATGCCGCGCGACCTAGTGCTGCTGTTTGCCGCCGCCAGTGGCTTGAGCGTGGCGAATGTGTACTACGCCCAACCCCTGCTGGATGCGCTGGCCCGCGACTTCCACATCAGTCATGCCGCCGTGGGAGGCGTGGTGACGGCCACCCAGATCGGCTGCGCCCTGGCCCTGTTGTTGCTGGTGCCACTGGGGGATCGGGTAGATCGTCGCCGATTGATGGCGGTACAACTGCTGGGCCTGGTGGTGGCATTGGCGACGGTCGGCATGGCCCAGTCTGCATCTGTCCTGCTGGCGGGCATGCTGGCGGTGGGGCTGCTGGGCACGGCGATGACCCAGGGGCTGATCGCCTATGCGGCCAGTGCTGCCGCGCGCCATGAACAAGGGCGGGTTGTCGGGACGGCGCAGAGTGGCGTGTTCATCGGTCTGCTGCTTGCGCGCGTGTTCGCAGGGGGCGTCAGCGATCTGGCAGGTTGGCGCGGCGTGTACTTCTGCGCCGCCGGGCTGATGCTGGTGATCGCGCTGCCGCTGTGGCGGCGGCTGCCAGCCTTGCCGTTGGCAGCCAATCCCATGCCTTACCCGCGTCTGGTCGCCTCCATGCTGACGCTGCTGCGGGAAGAAAAGGTGCTGCAAGTGCGCGGCATGCTGGCGTTGTTGATGTTCGCCGCGTTCAACATCTTCTGGAGCGCGCTGGTGCTTCCGTTAAGTGCGCCGCCGTACAGCTTTTCGCACACCGTCATCGGTGCATTTGGCTTGGTCGGTGTGGTGGGCGCCTTGGCGGCCGCGCGTGCCGGGCAGTGGGCCGACCGTGGCCATGCCCAGCGCACCAGCGCCGCGGCGCTGGCCGTATTGCTGCTGGCTTGGTGGCCGCTGTCGCTGATGGAATGGTCGTTGTGGGCGCTGGTAATCGGCATCGTGCTGCTCGACCTGGGTGGCCAGGCGCTGCATGTCACCAACCAGAGCCTGATCTTCCGCACGCGCCCCGAAGCCCACAGCCGGATGGTCGGCCTCTACATGCTGTTCTATGCGGTCGGCAGCGGGTTGGGTGCCATCGGCACCACCGTCACCTATGCCCACGCGGGTTGGCAAGGTGTGTGCCTGCTGGGCGCGCTGGTCAGTGCGCTTGCGCTGTTGTTCTGGTGGCTGACGCGGCGGGTGACTCCGCAGGCTGCGTCTCAGGCCTGGCAAGCCCTTGGCACTGAGGGTTAGTTGCTAGGGCAGGCATGTGACGCGGCCAGCCCTGCACGTTGGCATTGGCTGCTTACGCCGGCACACGCACCGCCTCTGCCAGCAAGGCGCGCTGCCTGTGCAGATGCTGCTGGAAGCGGCTGGCGTAGTCCTGCGCCACCGCGCCGATGACGCTGGGCCGGGCGGCCAGGGCGGCGCGCCAGGCGCCGATGCGCGGCAGCCCTTCAAACAGGGGTGCACAGACATCGGCGGGCAGCAGGCCGAAGTAGCGCAGCAGCGGGGCGAACACCACATCGACCATGCCGAAGGTGGGGCCGGCGAAATACGGGCCCTGGCCCAGCGCCTGTTCGAGCTTTTGCAGCTTGCCGCGGAAGGCGGCGCTGGCGGTGTCGGCGCTGGCCTGGTCGCTGGCATTGAGGAACTGCCATGCGTCGGCAAAGGTGGGCGCGGCAAACTCGATCCAGGCGCGTTGCTGTGCACGTTGCAGCGGGTCGCGCGGGTACAGGCTGCTGCTGCCGCTGGTCTCGTCGAGGTAGTCGCAGATCACCACGCTCTCGAACAGGGTGGCCACGCTGCCGTCCGGCTGGCCGATGCGCAGCAGCGGCACCTTGCCGGTGGGCGACAGGGCCAGGAACCAGTCCGGCTTGGCGTGCAGGTCGATATCCACGCGCTCGAAGGCGACGTCATGTTCCAGCAGCACGATGGCGGCGCGTTGCACGAACGGGCACAGCGGGTGGCTGATCAGGGTGAGGGTGTTGGGCATGGGCAGTGGCTCGCGTTGCAAAAGGGGGTGCCAGGGCAGCCGTGGGCCGGCCGTGCCTGCATGGCAGAAAACGCCTGCGCATCGCCATGCAACCGGGGCATGGCGATGCGCAGGCGCAGGTGGGTGCCGGCAGGGCGGCGATACGCGCCGCCTGCCGGCACCTGGCGGGGGGCCGCCAGGCTCAGCCGTTGAGCAGGCGCCCGCCGTCGACCACGATTTCCGAACCCACCGTCCAGCTGGATTCGTCCGAGGCCAGGTACAGCACGGCCTTGGCCACCTCTTCCGGAGTGCCGAAGCGGCCCATCGGGATGCTGGCGGCGATTTCCTCGTTGAGCTTTGCACGGTAGGCGTCGGGCACGCCGAGCTTGTCGTACAGCGGGGTTTCCACCGGGCCGGGGCTGACGGCATTGACGCGGATGCCGCGGCCCAGCAGCTCGCTGGACAGGGTCTTGGTCATGCTGAGGAAGGCGGCCTTGGTGGCGGCATACACCGACGAGCGGGCCATGCCGGCATGCACGTTGACGGAGGTGTTGAGCACCACCGAGGCGGGGTTGGCCAGCACCGGCAGCAGCGCCTGCAGCAGGAAGTACGGGCCCTTGACGTTGATGGCGAAGGAGGCGTCGAAGGCCTGCTCGGTCCACTCTTCGATCGGCACCCAGACCGAGACGCCGGCGTTGAGGAAGACGACATCGAGCTGGCCATAATGGGCCTGCACCGCCTGCGCCAGCTCCTGCTGGGCGGCAACGCTGGCCGAGTCGGCGCGCAGCACCGGCACGTCGGGCCCCAGGATGGCCTGGGCCTTGGCGATGGAGTCGGGGTTGACGCCGGTGACGATGACGCGGGCGCCTTCGGCGAGGAACTGCTTGGCGGTTTCCAGGCCAATGCCGGTGGTGCCGCCGGTGATGAGGGTACGTTTGCCTGCAAGACGTGACATGGTGTGCTCCTGATGGTGCGGTGCCCGGCCGCCGTATGGCGGCCTTCGATGCGGCATCTTCGCCCCATGCCCCGGCTGCTATAAGATCCTGCGGGAACATAACCTTCATGCGCTGTGCGCATGAATCGAGGACGCATGGACCGGTTTCTGCTGATGACCTGCTTTGCCCGCGCGGTGGAGACGGGCAGCTTTTCTGCCGCCGGGCGCGACCTGGGGCTGGGCCAGCCCAACGTCAGCCGGCATGTGGCGGCGCTGGAGCAGCACCTGCAGACCCGGCTGCTCAACCGCTCCACCCGCAAGCTGGTGCTCACCCCGGAGGGCGAGCGCTATTACGCAGAGGTGCGCCGCATCCTGGATGCGGTGGGCGAGTCTGAAATGGCGCTGCGCGACGATGTGCAGCCCTCCGGGCTGTTGCGGGTGGCCTGCCCCACGGCGCTGTCGCACACCTTCGTGCTGCCGCTGGTGCCGGCGTTCTTGCAGCGGTTTCCGGCACTGGAGCTGGACCTGCAGATCAACGACCGCTACGTGAACCTGCTCGACGAAGGCGCGGAGCTGGCCATCCGCATCGGCCACCTGGACAGCAGTGCGCTGCGCGCACGCCGCATCGGCGCGTTCACGCGGGTGACGGTGGCCAGCCGCGCCTACCTGGACAGGCGCGGGGTGCCGGCCGTGCCCGAGGACCTGCGCCACCACGACTGCGTGCTGTACACGCTGCTCAGCACCGGGGCGAGCTGGCGTTTCCGCGATACCGACGTGCCGGTGTCCGGCCGGTTCCGGGTCAACTCGCCCGAGGCCGCGCGCGCGGCGGTCAGCGCCGGGCTCGGCATCGGCCTGGGCCCGGCGTGGCTGTACGAGCAAGGCCTGGCCTCGGGCGAATTGCAGACCGTGCTGGATGCCTTTGCGCCGCCGCCGGCGCCGATGCAGATTGTCTACGCCGCCAACCGGCTGGTGCCCAAGCGCGCGCTCGTGTTCATGGATTTCATTGCCGAGGCGTTTGCAAAGATTCCGCAGCTCAACCGTTAGCGCCACCTGCGCTGCGGTGGTGCCGGTGCCGGTGCGCCGCCGGCGCTTCGCTTTCCTGCACGCATGTGCCGCTGCGGACGCGGGAATGCTCAACTTTGTTCGCCCGGGCGCAGCCTGCGCGCAAGGCTCGCCTAAGCTCGCGGCACCTTCCCCATGCACGGCTGCCACGCCCATGTTGAGCAGACACGTTCTCGCGCTTGCCACCTTCATGGCCTTGAGCGGTTGCAAGCAGGCCGGCGAGCAAGCGACCGCACCCACCGCACCCACGCCTGCGGCGGCAGCCACCGCGGCGGCGCCGGCGCTGGATATCAACGAACTGGATCCAGGTGCCGACGCCTGCCAGGATCTGAATGCCTTTGCCAATGGCAAGGCGCTGGCCAAGGGCATCCCCGACGACGAGGTGGGCATCGGCACCTCGTATGACGTTTACAACGCCAGCTATCGGGATCAGCACGCCATTGCAGAGGCCTTGCTGAAAGCGCAGCCGGCCAGCGGCTCGGTGGAGCAGCTGGTCAGGACGTTCTACGCCTCGGGCATGGACGAGGCGGGCATCGAGCGCCTGGGCGCGGCGCCCATCCAGCCGCGGCTGGCGGCGATCGATGCGTTGAAAGATGCGGGCGACATTGCCGGCTTCATCACCCAGCGCCACGCCGAGGGCGCCAACGTGCTGTTCCAGTTCGTTGCCCAGCCCGACGCGCAGAGCGTGTCGAAGATGGTGGGCTATGCCCTGGTCGAAGGCATGACGCTGCCCGCAAAAAATTATTATGTGGACGCGCAATACGCGCCCATCCGCAAGGCCTACCTTGCGTACATCCAGCGCACGTTCGTCCTGGCCGGCGTGCCGGCCGAGCAAGCGGCCGTGCAGGCCGGGCAGGTGCTGCAGCTGGAAAGCCGCCTGGCCGCCGCGCTGCTCGCGCCGGCCGAGCAGCGCGAGCCGAAGAACATGTACCACTGGCTCACCACCGCGCAGGCCAATGCGCTGACGCCGCACTTCGCCTGGGACCGCTTCATGGCCGCGCAGGGTGTCACCGGGGAAAGCGGCCTGGCGCTGTCGCAGCTGGCGTTCTTCAAGGCATTCGATGCGCAGTTGCAGCGCGCGCCGGTGGCGCAATGGAAAGCCTATCTGCGCTTCCGCACCATCGACGATGCGGCGCCGGCACTGAGCAAGCCATTCGCGCAGAACCACTTCGCGTTCCACTCCACAACGCTGGAGGGCCGGCAGGTGCAGCAGCCGCGCTGGAAACAAGTGATCACCACATTGAACCAGACGATCGCCGAGGCAATGGGCCAGCTGTATGTCGCCCAGAAGTTTCCCCCGGCGTCCAAGCAGCAGGTGCTGGCGCTGGTGGAGAATGTGCGCGCCGCCATGAAGCTGCGCATCACGCACGCCGACTGGATGAGCGCTGCGACCAAGGCCAAGGCATTGGACAAGCTGGCCAACATGATGCCGAAGATCGGGTATCCGGACACCTGGCGGGCGTGGTCGGGCCTGCAGCTGGACACCGGCACCTACCTGCAGAACATCGAACGGGCGGCGGCGTTCAATCACCGCGCCGAGATGGCCAAGGTCGGCAAGCCGGTGGACCGCAAGAGCTGGGGCGATGTGGCGCCGCAGACCGTGAATGCCTTCTACGCACCACGCGAAAACAGCATCTACTTTCCCGCGGTGATCCTGCAGCCGCCGCTGTTTGCGGCAACAGCCGACGATGGCCTCAACTATGGCGGAATCGGCGGGTTCATCGGCCACGAGATCAGCCACGGCTTCGATGACGAGGGCAGCCAGTTCGATGCCATCGGTGCCAACCGGAACTGGTGGCTGCCGGCGGACCGGGCGGCCTTCGAGGCGCGCACCGGCAAGATCAAGCAGCTGGTGAGCCGCTACGTGCCGCTCAAGAGCAGGCCGGACCTGCACGTCAACGGACAGCTGGTGCTGGGCGAAAGCATCGCCGACTTCACCGGGGTCACCATCGCCTACGACGCGCTGATGCTGGATCTGCAACAACACCCCGAGCGCAATGTCGCCGTGGACGGCTACACGCCCCAGCAACGCTTCTTCATCAACTGGGCCCGGCTGTATCGCAATGCGCGCCGGGAAGAAGTGCAGGTGAAGGCGCTCAACGCCGACCCGCACCCGCCCAGCGTGGTACGCGTCAACGCCGGGCCGTCCAACATGCCGCAGTACGCCAAGGCGTTTTCGTGCAAGGCCGGCGATGCGATGGTGCGCTCCGAGCAGAAGCGTGCGCAGGTCTGGTGAGGCGGGCGTTTTGCCGCGTGGCGGGTTGGTGGCCGTGGATGCATGGATGGCATTGCAGCGGCCTGTGCGAACAGTCTGCAGCGCATGGCGGCGTCGCGTCCTTGACGCGGGCCGTGATGCAGTCGTCGTGACGGCACCACTTCGTTTTTGCGCACACTGGCCGCTGATCGCGTTGGGGGAATGCTCAACTTTGTTCGTCTGCGCGCAGCCTGCGCGCAAGGCTCGCCTAAGCTCGCGGCACTCCCCCAATGTACGGCTGCCACGACCATGTTGAGCAGGAACCTTCTCGCGCTTGCGGCCTTCATGGCATTGAGCGGTTGCAAGCAGGCCAGCGAGCAGGCAATCAACGCCAAACCTGCAGCGCCGGTTCCGATGGCCACTGCAGATGCACCGGCGCTGGATATCAATGAACTGGATCCCGCTGCCGACCCCTGCCAGGATCTGAATGCCTTTGCCAACGGCAAGGCGCTTGCCAGAGGCATCCCTGACGACGAGGTTGGCATTGGTACCTCGTTTGATTTCTACAACCGCGCCTATCGGGATCAGCACGCCATTGCAGAGGCGTTGCTGCAGTCGCAGCCGACAGCCGGTTCGATCGAGCAGCTGGTCAGGACGTTCTACGCCTCGGGCATGGACGAGGCGGGCATCGAGCGCCTGGGCGCGGCGCCCATCCGGCAACGGCTCGCCGAGATCAATGCGCTGAAGGATGCGCGCGCCATTGCCGGCTTCATTACCCAACGTCATGCCCAAGGCACCACGGTGCTGTTTCAGTTTGTTGCGCATCCGGATGAAAAGGACGTTTCGACGATGGTGGCCTATGCCAACGTCGAAGGCATGACGCTCCCCTCCAAGGATTACTATGCCGATGCGCAATATGCCGGCATTCGCAAAGCCTACCTGGCGTATATCGCGCGGTCGTTCGTGCTGGCGGGAACACCGGCCGCACAGGCATCGGTGCAGGCAGCGCAGGTGCTGCAACTGGAAAGCCGCCTGGCCGCCGCGCTGCTGACGCCGGCCCAGATGCGCGAGCCCAGCAATACCTACCACTGGCTCACCACGGCACAGGCCAATGCGCTGACGCCGCATTTTGCCTGGGACCGCTTCATGGCCGCGCAAGGTGTCGAAGGGGAAAGCGGCCTGGCGCTGTCGCAGCTGGCGTTCTTCAAGGCATTCGATGCGCAGTTGCAGCGCGCGCCGGTGGCGCAGTGGAAAGCCTACCTGCGCTTCCGCGCCATCGACGATGCGGCACCGGCCCTGAGCAAGCCGTTCGTGGAGAACCATTTCGCGTTTTACGCCAAGACGCTGGAGGGCCGGCAGGTGCAGCCGCCACGCTGGAAGCAGGTGATCGATGCGTTGAACACGACGATCGCCGAGGCGATGGGCCAGCTCTATGTGGCCCGCCACTTCTCTCCTGCCTCCAAGCAGCAGGCGCTGGCGCTGGTGGAAAACGTGCGTGCCGCCATGAAGCTGCGCATCACGCATGCCGACTGGCTGAGCGCTCCGACCAAGGCCAAGGCATTGGACAAGCTCGCCAACATCGTTCCCAAGATCGGGTATCCGGACCGGTGGCAGGATTGGTCGGGCTTGCGGCTGGAAGAGGGCGCCTATCTCGGCAATATCGAACGTGCGACCGCTTTCAACCACCGCGCCGACATGGCCAGGATCGGCAAGCCGGCCGATCGGATGAGCTGGGACGATGTGGCGCCGCAGACCGTAAATGCGTTCTACGCGCCGCGCCAGAACAGCATCTTCTTTCCTGCGGTGATCCTGCAGCCGCTGTTGTTCAGTGCCACTGCCGACGATGGCCTCAACTATGGCGGGATCGGCACCATGATCGGTCACGAGATCAGCCATGCCTTCGATGACGAGGGCAGGCAATTCGATGCCATCGGCGCCACACGCAACTGGTGGTTGCCCGCGGATGTTGCCGCGTTCGACACCCGCACCGACAGGATCAAGCAGCAGATGAGCAGCTACGTGCCGCTCAAGAACCGCCCGGACCTGCACGTCAACGGGCAGCTGGTGCTGGGCGAGAGCATCGCCGACTTCACCGGGGTCGGCACCGCCTACGATGCGTTGATGCTGGATCTGCAACAGCACCCCGAGCGCAACGTCGCCATCGATGGGTATACGCCCGAGCAGCGCTTCTTCATCAACTGGGCGCGGAAACACCGCAGTGCGCGCCGGGAAGAAGCACAGGTGAAGGCACTCAACGCCGACCCGCATCCGCCCAGCGTGGTACGCGTCAACGCCGGGCCGTCCAACATGCCGCAGTACGCCAAGGCGTTCTCGTGCAAGGCCGGCGATGCGATGGTGCGCTCCGAGCAGGAGCGTGCGCAGGTCTGGTGAGGCGGGCGTTGGGCGGTGTGGCGGCCGCGCGGGCGGCCGTGCTGCGTGGACGGTCTGCCGGGCCGTGCCCGGTGAGGCGCCGGGCTGCTGCAGCTGCGCCGGCGGTGCCTCCTGCACGGCCATGCATTCGGCCCGCGCATTGCACGCTTAGTCGAGCGGTCTGGGCGAGGGGCGCTGGTTGTTCGAAAACGTCTTGTAGAGCGCTGCGGCGCGCTCGTCGGCAACGGCATTTTCGACGCCGCTGAGTCCTTTCGCCGCGATGGCGCGCGCGGCTTTGCCATCACCCAGCAGGTACGCCAGGCGCAGGTAGGCCAGGCTGTCGACCAGGTTCTTGTGCTGCGTGTCGCTGGCGT
Source organism: Xanthomonas sp. BRIP62415 (assembly GCF_003993515.1). Lineage (NCBI taxonomy): Bacteria > Pseudomonadati > Pseudomonadota > Gammaproteobacteria > Lysobacterales > Lysobacteraceae > Xanthomonas > Xanthomonas sp. BRIP62415. Next base: position 194,177 of record NZ_QEZH01000037.1, on the reverse strand, counting down.
ACACCTCCGACAGGCCGTAGTAGGCATACAGGCGGCCAGTGCGGCCCGCCGCAGCATGCCGACGCCGGTGGAGAAGCGGCCGGCAACTGCGGTCTTGATGCCATAGACCACCGTGGCGGCCTGGTTGCCTGCTTGCGACTCCGCCTTGAGCTGGTCCAGCTGCAAGGCATCCAGGCGTGCGCGCTCACTCTCGGAGGGGTAGCCGTGGGTGAGCAGCCACTGTGCTTCTGCCTCGGAGTCGGCCACCAATGGCCCACTGGCCTTGCACGCGCCCGGACCCTGCGGGCACAGGTAGCGCCGTGCCTGCTGGCTCACGCCCTGGGTGAGCGAGTTGTTCGATCCGGCGACGGCGCTGCTGCGCCGGGGCCTGCCGTGGCTGCGGCCGCTGCAGGCGTTGCCGCTGACGGTTGGTCGGTAGGCGCTGGCCGGCCTGTGTCTGTGCAGGCGGCGAGCGCACTGCACAGGGCGGCCAGGGCCAGGACGTGGGTTGTGCGCATGGGTCACTCCATTCCGTTGAAGACGGCGGCATGGTGCGCGATGTCGGCGCGCCATGCGACTGCGGCCTGTGCCTGTGGGCATGGGAAGCCGACACTGCCCCGAGGGGAGCGGGCAGCGAGCTCCGTGCCGTTGGCCCCCTCGCTCAGGCACCTGCCCCGTTGATCGCCCACTGCGCCGCCAAGGCGCGTTGGTAGGCCGGCCGGCGCTCGGCGCGGGCGACATAGGCCAGCAGTTCGGGGAAGGCGTCCAGCAGGCCGAAGTGCCCGATGCGCAGCAGCACCGACGCCATCAGCAGGTCGCCGACGCTGAAGTCGCCATCGAGCCAGGCGTTGCTGCCCAGGTGCGCGGTGAGGTGCTGCAGGCGCCGGCGGATGCGCTTTTGCAGCAGCGGCATGCGCTCTGCGGTCCAGGGTTTGTCGGCTTCCAGCAGCGTGGCGGTGGCCAGCTCCAGGCTGGGCGGCTCCACCGTGTTGAGCGCGGCAAACATCCAGGCGATGGCACGGGCGCGGGCGTTGGGGTCGGCCGGCAGCAGGCCGGGATAACGCTCGGCGATGTGCAGGACGATGGCGCCGGTTTCGAACAGCACCAGCGCGCCCTGTTCGAAGGTGGGGATCTGCCCGAACGGGTGCAGGGCCAGATGCGCGGGTTGCTTCAGCGCGGCGAAGGGCACCCGCCGCACCTGGTAGGGCTGGCCCACCTCTTCCAGCGCCCAGCGCACGCGCAGATCGCGCACCAGGCCCTTGCCGCCGTCGGGCGAGCGTTCGAAGGCGGTGATGGTGATGGTCATGCAGACGGCTCCGTTGAGGTGAGCGGGCTACGGTGCCGGTTGCCGCCGGTGCGTGCAAAGGGCGGACCGGGCCATGCCGCGGCCGGCCCGGTGGCCGAAGGGTGCCACGCCCCGGCCTGGCCCGGCGGCGCAGCAGACCGGGCCATGCCCCGCGCCGGCAGCCCCTTGCGGCGCCGGCTTGCTGGCTGGAGGCGGCCGGCCGGGGCGCGAAAGCGACCTGATTCAGGCCGGCAGGCGGTTTGAGACAAATTGCTCCCCCGGTCTCGCCTTTTCCGTATATCGTGCGCTACGTCACAATAAAATGTGACTGGTGTCGCACTTTATTAGCGGATCAAGGATTTCCACATGACCGACAACATGCTGGCGCTCACCACGCCGTTGGTGGGCGGGCGCGGTGCGCCAGCGCAAGGATGGTTGGCCATGCCGCCGCCGTTGATGGCCTCGTTCGACGAGCGCTGCGCGGCCCCGGCACCGCAGCTGCCCGCACCGGCCTCGGACATGCCGGGCCTCAGGCGCCTGCTGCGCAAAGGCGCGCGTGGCCTGCTGCGTACCCTGCCCTGGCGGCACCAGGACCGGCTGTATTACCTGCACACGTTCGGGCGGCTGCCGGACCTGTATGCGCCCAAGTGCTTCAACGAGAAGATTCTCTACCGCAAGTGCGTGCACGGCGATTACCCGCTGTACCAGCGGCTGGCGGACAAGTTTGCGGTGCGCCCGTATGTGGCGGCCAGGATCGGCGAGGCGCACCTGATCCCGCTGCTGCTGGACAGCACCGACCCGCAGGAGCTGTTGCGCCTGCCGCAGTGGCGGCAGACCGTGATCAAGGCCAACCATGGCGCGGCGATGGTGGAGGTGGTGCGCGAGGAGCCGGACGCTGTGCAGAAACGGCGCATCATCGAGCGCTGCGGCCAGTGGCTGCGCACCGACTTCTCCGACATGGTGCGCGAGATCCATTACCGCGATATTCCGCCGCGGATCCTGGTGGAGGAGTACATCGGCGATGCGCAGCAGGTGCCGGTGGACTACAAGTTCCACATGTTCCGACAGGCCGACGGCAGTTTTCAGTACGTGCTGCAGGTGATCTACGGGCGCTTTGACACGCCCAAGCTGGCGATGACCTTCTTCGTGAACAACCTGCACACGGCCTTCCACCGCATCCGCGACGACGGGCGCACGCCACCCAGCCCGCCGGCGCTGCTGGAACAGGCGCTGGAACTGAGCAAGCGGCTGGCGGGCGATGTCGATTACGTGCGGGTGGACTGGTACATCCAGCGCGGGCAGATCTACTTCGGCGAGCTGACCTTCACCCCGGGTGCGGGGCTGGTCACCGGCCTGGACCGCGGGCTGGACCGGATGATGGGCGACATGTGGGTGCAGCGGCGGGCGCCGCTGGACCCGTCCTTTGCGACGGACGGCATCCGCATGCGGGTGCCGACGCGGTGAGGTGAGTACGGCCGCGGCACGCCACGCGGCTGCGGGCAAGGGAAACGTGTACCACGCCGTCGCCCTGCGGCCGGCCGCAGCGCGCCTGGCGCGCCAGCCGGCAGCGGCGGATACTCCACGGCCGCCGATGCGCCCGCATCCGGCGCACCGCCGACCGCGGTGCCGCACTTGCCCCCTTGCATGGACGCCCCCTTGCCGAACCTTCGCCTACACCGCTGCCTCCCACTCGGCCTGCTCTGCGCGTTGTGCGCCTGTACCGGCGCCGGCACCCCCGGCGCGCCGCGCCCGGAAGCCGAGCACTTCACCCTTGCCAACCTGCAGCAGCTTGGCTGCACGGTCACCGCCACGCCCAAGCGCACCAGGCACAAGATCCCGCTGATGGGCGAGGTCGATGGCTATGGCGTGACCAGCACCAGCGCCTGCGCGACGCACCTGATCAGCCTGCTGCAGCCGATGACCTACGAGGACGCGGTGTGGGAAGGCGCACGTACCGCCGCCGGCAACTTTGCCAAGGAGCACGGCTTCGAGCGCGAAAGTTACGAAGGCCGGCTCGGCGAGTACAGCGAGATCGAGGTGTTCAGCCACGGCGGCACGCCGGTGGGCTTCGAGTACAACGTACAGGCCCGGGGCACGCTGCATTCGGTGATCGTGCTCTCCGACCGCATTGCGCCGGACGCGGCCTTCGAGGCGGTGTTGAAGACCAAGTTGTAGGGGGGGCGCTGTCAGCGCGAAAGACGATTTCTCCGGAGTAACCGCTCCGAGCGCATCACGTGAACCACGACGACGCGCTGCCCATCCACACGGTAGAACACGCGGCACGGTGGTTCGACGATTTGACGGTAGCGGGAGCGCTTGAGTTCCTGCGGGCAGCTCCCGCTCTCCGGGTGCTCGGCCAATTGCTCGACATGCGCAACCACCCGTCTCACCAGTGCCGCTGCGGCGGCTGCGTCCTCAAGTGCAATGTAGTCGGCAATCGCGTCCAGGTCGGCCACCGCCGGCTCCGACCAGACTATTTCAGCCATCGCGCCAGACGTTGTTTGGCCTGCTCGTGGCTCAGGCTGCGGCCTTCCGCTACCGCCATTTCACCACGGGCGATACCTTCGAGGATCGCCATCCGCTGCTGCAGGCGCTCATAGCTGGTGACATCGACCAGATATGCGCTGGGCAGACCATGCTGGGTAATCAGGATCGGCTCCTTGTCGCGCTCGACATCAGCGAGGAGTTCGGTGGCCTGACGCTTGAGCGTGGTGACAAGTTCTGTGCGCATGGAGTGACACTAAAGTATCACTCCGGGTGAGGCAAGTCGGCTGCGCCGGGCGAGGCGGCCGACCTGGCTACACCCCACCCAACGGCCGCAGGCACAACCAGATGGCGCACCAGTGCGACAGTGCGCCGCCCAGCACGTGGGCGTGCCAGATGGCGCGGTTGTAGACCAGCGACTTGCGCACGTAGAAGGTGACGCCCACGGTGTAGAACGCGCCGCCGGCGGCAATCAGCCAGAGCACGGTGCTGTCCAGGCCGGCGACGAACGGCTTGATCACCACGATGCCGGCCCAGCCCAGCAGCAGGTAGATCGCCACCCAGAAGCCCTTGGCGATGCCGGGCAGGAACAGCTTGGCAAACACGCCGAACAAGGCCACGCCCCACACGCCCAGGATCATCGCCCAGCGCCAGGTGCCGTCCAGGGCGACCAGCAGGAACGGCGTGTAGGAGCCGGCGATCATCACGAAGATGCCGGCGTGGTCGAACTTGCGCAGCATCGGCTGGCGCTGCGGCGGGGCGAAGTTGTAGGCGGCCGAGCAGCCGAACATCACCAGCAGCCCCAGCGCGTACACGCAGGTGGCCAGCAGCATGGTCTGGTTGGCATGGGCGCGCCAGACCATCCAGGCACCGCCGACGATGGCCAGGAACAGGCCGGCCGCATGCACGATCACATCGGCACGGCGGGCGGAACGGGTCTTGTAGTGCGGGGCAGCGATGCTGGGGGAAACGGGCACGGCGGTTCTTCGAGATGGGGGAGCCCACGCCGTGCAGGCAACGGTGACGCGGCGGGGGCAACAGAATACCCGGCTTGCTGAATCCGCTCAGTGACACAGGCTCGCCGGTTTGGCCCCGGTCTCATACCCTGAGACACCTCCCCTGTCTCATGCCCCTCTTTGGGAGCCGCCGTATGCCTCCGTTTGCCCTCGCTCCCCGCACCGAAACCGCCGAACGCGCGCTGGCCACCACCGATGGCCGGCCCAGCCGCGATGGTGCCTTGCTCACCGAACGCCTGGAACGGCGTTACCACGACCGCATCACCGGCAGCTTCACCCTGCCCGGCCGCGAGGGCCGCTATGCGCCGATCCCGGACGATGTGCCGGCCGCGCTGGCCGACGCCTTGCGCGCGCGCGGCATCGACCGGCTCTACAGCCACCAGGCAGACGCCTGGGCGGCGAGCCAGCGCGGCGAGCATGTGGCAATCGTGACGCCCACCGCCTCGGGCAAGTCGCTGTGCTACACCTTGCCGGTGGTGAGCGCGGCGATGACTTCTGGCGCCAAGGCGCTGTACCTGTTCCCGACCAAGGCGCTGGCACAGGACCAGGTGGCCGAGTTGCTGGAATTGAACCGCGCCGGCGCGCTGGGGGTGAAGGCCTTCACCTTCGACGGCGACACGCCCGGCGACGCGCGCCAGGCGATCCGCCTGCATGGCGACATCGTGGTGAGCAACCCGGACATGCTGCACCAGGCGATCCTGCCGCATCACACCAAGTGGGCACAGTTCTTCGAGAACCTGCGCTATGTGGTGATCGACGAGATCCACACCTACCGCGGGGTGTTCGGCAGCCACGTCACCAACGTGCTGCGCCGGCTCAAGCGCATCTGCGCGTTTTATGGTGCCAACCCGCAGTTCATCCTGTGCTCGGCCACCATCGGCAACCCGCACGCGCACGCGCAGGCCCTGATCGAAGAACAGGTGCATGCGATCACCGAGTCCGGCGCGCCCACTGGCGACAAGCACGTGCTGCTGTGGAACCCGCCGGTGGTCAATGCCGACCTGGGGCTGCGCGCGTCGGCACGCTCGCAGAGCAACCGCATTGCACGCATCGCGATCAAGAGCGGGCTGAAGACGCTGGTGTTCGCACAGACGCGGCTGATGGTGGAAGTGCTGACCAAGTACCTGAAGGACATCTTCGACCACGACCCGCGCAAGCCGCCACGCATCCGTGCCTACCGCGGCGGCTACCTGCCCACCGAACGGCGCGAGGTGGAGCGCGCGATGCGCGCCGGCAATATCGACGGCATCATTTCCACCTCGGCACTGGAGCTGGGCGTGGATATCGGCGCGCTGGATGTGGTGATCCTCAACGGCTACCCCGGCAGCGTGGCGGCGACCTGGCAGCGCTTCGGCCGTGCCGGGCGGCGCCAGCAGCCGGCGCTGGGCGTGCTGGTGGCCAGCTCGCAGCCGCTGGACCAGTACGTGGTGCGGCACCCGGATTTCTTCGCCGATGCCTCGCCCGAGCACGCACGCATCGCGCCGGACCAGCCGCTGATCCTGTTCGACCATATCCGCTGCGCGGCGTTCGAGCTGCCATTCATTGCCAGCGAACCGTTCGGGCCGATCGACCCGCTGGTGTTTTTGGAAGCGCTGGCCGAAAGCGAGGTGATTCACCAGGAAGGCGACCGCTGGGAATGGATCGCCGACAGCTACCCGGCCAATGCGGTGAGCCTGCGCTCGGTGGCCGACGGCAACTTCGTGGTGGTGGACAAGAGCGACGGCAAGCAGCAGATCATTGCCGAGGTGGATTACTCGGCCGCTGCGCTGACCTTGTACGAAGGCGCCATCCACATGGTGCAGAGCACGCCGTACCAGGTGGAGCGGCTGGACTGGGAAGGCCGCAAGGCCTATGTCACGCGCACCCACGTGGACTACTACACCGACAGCATCGACTACACCAAGCTCAAGGTGCTGGACCGCTTCGACGGCGGCGTGGCCGGGCGCGGCGATTCGCATCACGGCGAGGTGCATGTGGTGCGGCGCGTGTCCGGCTACAAGAAGATCCGCTACTACACGCACGAGAACATCGGCTACGGGCCGGTCAATCTGCCCGACCAGGAACTGCACACCACTGCGGTGTGGTGGCAGCTGCCGCAGGCCACCCTGGGCAAGGCGTTTGCGTCCAAGCAGGATGCGCTGGATGGATTCCTGGGCGCCGCCTATGCGTTGCACGTGGTGGCCACGGTGGCGGTGATGGCCGATGCGCGCGACCTGCAGAAGGCCGTGGGCAATGGCGATGGCGCGTGGTTTGCGGTGGCCGACCAGACCGGGCGCGGGCAACTGCGCGGCGTGGACGAGGGTGAAGAAGGCGCGGTGGAGTTGCAGCAGGCGTTCGTGCCCACCGTCTACCTGTACGACAACTTTCCTGGCGGGGTGGGCCTGAGCGAGCCGCTGTGGCTGCGCCAGGCCGAGCTGCTGCAGCGCGCCGACGAGCTGGTGCGGCGATGCGATTGCAGCGCCGGCTGCCCGGCCTGCGTGGGCCCGGTGCTGGCCGCGCACGAAGAAGGCAAGGGCGAGTCGCCCAAGTCGCTGGCATTGACCGTGCTGGCGCTGTTGTTCGATGCCGATGCGCCGTTGCGGCATGCCACCCAGGTGGATGAGGACCTGGCGCTGGACGTGCTTGCATGAGTGTGAGTGCGGACCGGCTGCGGCTGTTGCGGCGCCAGGCCGGGCACGCCGATGTGCGTGCGCCGGTGGCGGATGCAGACGGCGATGCACCGCATGGCGCGCAGGCAGCGCCTGTGGTTGATGCGGATGCCGGAATTCTTGGTGGAGTGCCCCAACTGCATTCCAATGCAGGCGCGCCTGTTGCGCCGCATGCAGCGATGGCACGCGCAGTCGTGGATCCTGCTCCTACTAGCGACATTGCCGCACGTGAGGTGCGTCGTGGTGCATCTTCGCCCTGCGATGCGCCGGCGATCGCGCAGACCGGCGTGGACGATGAAACCTCAGCGTTCGCGACCGAATGCATGATGCTTTCGCCTGCACAACAGATGCACTCCGCAGTGGTCGGACGAACATCTGGTGAAGCAGTTGTTGTGGGCGATGCGCGCACGCGTGCCGCAAGTGAAATGTCTGCAACGGCACCGACGCGTGCGCCGGCAGCACCGGTGCCTGGCAGCGACCCTGGCGTGAGCGCAGAACGTCTGCGCCTGCTACGCCGTCAGGTCGGCGGGCTGACGCCTGCACCGCGCAGGGACGATGCGGTGATGCCCACGCGTGCCCAACGTCAGCCTGCACCGGGTGCGGCTGCGTCTGCGTCACGCGCCCTGCCGCGCGATGCGATTACGCCAAGCGCGCAGCCCGGCAGCGCAGAGGCTGTCCGTGCGCCCCGTCCCCAGCCCGCCGCAGCGGCGATGACGCGCCGCGCCTTGCAGGCGCCGGTTGCGGCGCCGCCTGCGCGCGATACCTCGGCGTTTGCCTGGGTGGAGCACGAGGTGCGCCACAAGCCGGCAGGCGCGGCGGCCGATGCGGCCGCGCGCGTGCCGGCTGTGCGCGCGACACCGGCTGCGCCTACCGCCATGCCGGCACCGCAGCGACGTACCGATATCGCCGGCCTGCGCCGGATGATCGGCCTGCGCGAGCGCGCGGTCTCGACGCACGCGCCGCTGCGTGCGGCCTCCACCGACCGGCAGCTGCCCGGCAACGAGATCGCGCCCGGCCTGCACCTGATCGAAGCCTTCCTGCCGCAGGCGATTCCGCACCAGGCGCTGTCGCTGGCCTTCGCCAAGCGCGAGGACGCGGTGGACCCGATGGACCTGCTGTTCTTCGACACCGAGACCACCGGCCTGGCCGGCGGCACCGGCACGCGCGCCTTCATGATCGGCGTGGCCGATTGGCACATCGACGCTGCGCAGGGCAGCGGGCTGCGCGTGCGCCAGCTGATGATGTCCACGATGGCGGCCGAAAGCGCGATGCTGGACCTGTTCCGCAGTTGGCTGTCGCCGCAGACGGTGCTGTCCAGCTACAACGGACGCTGCTACGACGCGCCGTTGTTGAAGACGCGCTACCGGCTGGCGCGCCGCGGCGACCCGATCTCCGCACTGGACCATGTGGACCTGCTGTTCCCCACGCGCCGGCGGTATCGCGGCACCTGGGAGAACTGCAAGCTGGCCACCATCGAACGGCAACTGCTGCGCGTGGTGCGCGAGGACGACCTGCCCGGCTCCGAAGCCCCGGCGGCATGGCTGAGCTACCTGCGCGGCGGCAGCGCGCGCAACCTGCGCCGCGTGGCCGAGCACAACCACCAGGACGTGGTGACCTTGTCGCTGCTGCTGCAGCGCCTGGTGGCGGTGGAGGCACAGGACCGCGAGGTGATTCCGTTGATGGACGCGCCTTGAGGTCGATGCGCGATCGGTCGCGCAATTAGCGCAGCATCGGCCCGTGATTGCGATGCTGGATGCACCCTGGAGCGCTCCCGACCGCCTTGCAGTGCGCACGTGAGAGCGACGCCCAGCCGAACGCGCGGTGTGCCCGGAGCCGGTACTGCTGCGGCAATGCCATCGGAAAAGACGGCCGCGTTGGCGACGGGAAGCATGCTGCGGCACTGAAAAGCGTGCCGCTGTCATCGTCGGGTCAACTCCGCGACTTACACCCTGCTGCTTGCCCTCGACGTCGATTTCAAGGACACGCTGCATGTCGTCACTTCTGGACACGCTCTTCAGCCGGCGACGCTTGCTGGCCGCCGCTGCGGGCGCCTCGTTGTTGTCCACGACATTGCCGGCGCTGGCCAATACCGCAGCGCTGCCGGATGTGGGTCGCAAATTCCTGCGCTCGAAAACGCCGCTGCCATTTGCCGGCAACACCTTCCTAGGCCCTCTCGATCAGCAGGGCGATGGCTACGATAGTTTCGACCGGGTGTTGGACATCTACCGTGCGTTGCCCGAGCAGCGCTTTGCCAGCAAGCTGGCGGTGTTGCCGCCGAGCAGCTATCACGCCACGTTGCTGGGCGGGGTCAATGAGATCGATCGTGCGAGTGGGCCGTGGCCGGGCGATATGGCGCGCGATGCTGCGTTGGCGGATATCAGCGCCAGTTTCCTGTCGCGGCTGCAGCAACGCACTGCTGCGCCGCTGGGGGCCTGCCGGTTCCTGGTCGACCCAACGGCGGCGAGAACCGGCCGCAATGACAATTTACTGATTCCGCTAGTGCCTGCCGATGCGGCCACCGCGCAGCGATTGGAGACTGCGCGCCAGGGGCTGATGGTGTTGACCAGGTTGCAGCGTCCGGATTACACCAACTTCCGCTTTCATATCTCGCTGGCCTATCTGTGCGAGACGCTTGATGCTGCTGAGCAGGCGGCATATCGCATTACGGTGAGCGATTGGTTGAAACGGCTTGCGGCAGCAGGGCCGATCACGGTGCCGCATTTTCACTTTTGCACCTTCAAGGACATGGCCGCGTTTCGTGAGGTGCATGAGGTTTGACGTCGGGCTTGTATGGCGAATGCATCAGGCCCTCTTCTCCGAGAAAGAGGCTTTTTTGACCGCATTTCTTCGGTGAGCGAGGGCTTGGCGCCGCGTCAGTCTGCGCAGCGCATGGTTGCTGATGCGCTTTCCGATACCGCAGCCGTCATCTGCCACGCGGCAAACTCCTGCTCGAATTCGGCCAGGGTCCATGCAGGCCATGCGCGCCACGGCATTAGTCCTGGCCCTGGAAAGGGCCTGCGATATGCTCATCCACATCGGCGGCAACAGTCAATGCCGCCGGCCGGATGTCGTTTATCTGCTCGCCGCCTGAGGATCGGACAGCATCGGCGAGCAGCCCGCGCCGATCAGCCCTCGATCTGCGTCGCCAGTCCCTGTGCGATCGCCTCGCGCATGATGCGCCGGGCTTCCTTGTCGGCGCGTGCGCTGGCGGCGGCCTGCTGGCTGGCCAGATCTGCCTGCTCCGTTGCGAGCGCAGCCTGCTGCCTGGCCAGCGCCTGGATGCGCTGTTCGGCGCCGCTGCGCTGCATGGCTTGTTCGGCCTGACGGACTGCATGCTCTGCTGCCTGCGCCGCACGTTCGGCGGCCTGCTCGGTTCGTGCATCGGTGTCGCGCAATGAGGCATTGACGTGCTTTGCGGCAGCCTCAGCAGCACGTGCTCCCAGCTCGGCCATCTGCGCACCCAGCTCGCCCTGCTGCTCGCCGAGCTTGCCCTGGCGCTCGCCCAGCGCGCCCTGTGCCTCACCCAATTTGGCGATTGGCGCGTACAGCGCATCGATGCGCTTGAAGGTGTCGGGATCGCGCACGACGTACTGCTTGCCATCCTTGCGGAACCACATCAGCCGACCGTCCTTGCCGGCCAGACGACGCACGTGCTTGAGATCGTCCACCGAGCCATTCATGACGCTGTCGTTGCCCTGCAGCAGCACATAGGCATCACGGTCGGGGTCGTGCGACAGGTTGATCTGGCCGTGCGTGGTGGTGGATGTCTGGCTGGTGGAGGCCGCCGCTGCGGCCGGGGCGGCGGCGTTTGCCGGGGCCGCGTTCGCTGCCGCAGTGGCCGGGGCGGCGGAAGCCGGTGCAACCGTGTTGGAGATGCCGGCAGCTGGCTTGGCGGGTGTGGCCGCTGGCGCGGCAGCAACAGCCGGCGCGGTGGGCATCGCCACCAGGCGCAGCGGCAGCACGCCGGTGATGGCCACCGCGCCCAGGATCAGCGCCGCGCCAAACCGCGGGAACGAGGTCGGGTTCTGCAACATGAGCAATCTCCGCTTGAGGCTGAGGAAGGACGGCGAGGCGCTGGCCACGCCGCCATGCGGGCGCGGTGCCACGCCCAGTTGCAGCAACAGCCGGCCATAGTCGTGGCGGCAATGCCGATGGCCTGCGACCACCGCGGCATCGCAGGCGGCCTCGCGGGCGGTGGCATATTCGCGCGCGGCCAGGTGCACCAGCGGGTGGAAGAAGAACAGGTGCTGGGCCAGCGACGGCAGCAAGCCCCACCACAGATCGCGCCGACGCAGGTGGATCAGTTCATGGGTCAGCGCCATGTCCAGGTCGTCATCGGCCATCTGCGGCAGGCGTGCGGCGGGTAGCAGCAATACCGGGCGCCACGGGCCGATCAACTGCGGCGAGGCGATCTGCTGCGACAGACGGATGTCCGGCGGCTGCGGCAGGCCATGCGCTTCTGCGGCCATGCGCAGTGCGGCCACCAGCGCACGATCGGTACACGGTGCGGCAGCGCGGACCAGGGCGCGGCTGCGTCGGTAGGCGCGCAGGGTGCCGAGCGACATCACCGCAACGCCGGCAACCCACAACACAGCCAGCCACAGCGCCCAGGACTGACCGCTTGCACCCTGCAGCACGTCTGCGGCAGTCGCGTTGGCGACGGCGCTCGTACCGGATGCAGTGGCATTGGCCATCACCATCGGCGCCAGGCTGTCGCCGGCGATCACCGCAGGCGTGGGCGTGGCGGCAGGCAACACCGGCAACTGCAGCGGCGCGTTCCAGAGCAGGCCGACCACGGCCTGCACCCCCACCAGCCACCACAGCCAGGTTTGCGTGGTGGCCGGCAAGCGCTTCACGGCGCGACACAGCGCCCACACCGCCAACGCCAGCACCGCGGTCTGCACGCTGGTGGCGCCAAGTTTCCATAACAGCGATTCGATCAGTGGCGACATGCTCAATCCTCCTTGCGCTGCGATTGCAGCTTGGCGACCAAGGCTTCCAGCTCAGCCAGTTCGGTATCGCTGACCTCGGCGCGCTGCGACATCCACGCCACGAACGGCGACACCGACCCCTGCAAGGTCTTCTCCACGAACTGCCCCACCGCGCCACGCACCACGTCGTCCTGCCCGGCGGTGGCGCTGTAGCGGTACATGCCATCCACCTGCTTGCGGCGCAAAAAGCCCTTGGCACGCAGCCGCTCCATCATGGTCAGTACGGTCGAGCGCGCCAGCCCGCGCGGCTCACCGAACGCGGCCGCAACCTCACCAACGCTGGCATGCCGTTGTTCTTCGATATGTTGCAGCAGGGCCAGCTCCTGGTCCCCGATGGTCTTGCCGCGCATGCCGCTCTCCATGACTACAGTTGTCGCTACCGTAGACGTGACGACAGATGTAGTCAATAGGTCGGATGGCAGGGGCGGTGTAGATGAAGGATTGGGCGGCGCAGGTGGCGTGGACAGCGACCAGCCAGCGCCTCAGCCACTAGCGCGTGCGAGGGAGAAACCATCGCGACGCCTTCTGGCCGAAAGCAGATGCATTTGATGCATGTGTAGTTGCTACATCGAACGCAGCGCGATCTCTCGCACTGTTGGCACGCGCTGATCCATGGAGCGAGCGTGTGCTGTGCTGTATCGACTCCACGCAGCACATTCGATGCATCCGACGGCAAGGCGACAGCACATCTGCGTCGCCTTCGATGCCTATACGCGCCTTCCAGCAACGCGCTATTTTGCGTGCGCTGGCACCAGATCCACGATCTGCTCGGTGGCCGCATCAACCGCAGCGCGCGTGTACAGCAGCGGAAAATAGCTGCCCTTTAGCCACAGCGGTGCGAGGTCGCGGTAATGCGGGCTGGCCGGGTCGCCGGACTGGCCGGGGTAGTTCATGGCGCGCGCGTTGTCCCAGTTGCCCAGGTCGATGATCAGCCGTGCGGACGGGCCGATGGTCTGGCGGAAATCCTTGGGGTCGTAGCTAGATTGATTGGGCGTGTACGGGCTGCCGCCCTTGGCGAACGGGCCGACATCCAGCAACGCATGATCGGTGCCGACCGCCGCGCTCATCGCATGCGAGACCTTGTTGACGTGCAGCTTGCCCCACTGCCACTGCGCGGGATCCGGCCCTTGCAGCTCGACCAGCGCCAGGTACGCGCTGCGTAACGAGTCCAGCAGCAGTTGATCGCGGCGTGCTACCGGTGCGGGACCGAATGCTGCACCGGGATGCTCCAGTGCATCCATCAACGCCGCCGCATCCGGCATGCCGAAGGTGGTTGCCTCCGATGGACGCAGCACCAGTGCCTTGTAGGCCTCGCCGAGATAACGGCTGAACCACAGCTCCTCCAGCGCAGCGGCGGCGGAGGTGGCGCTGACCGTGCCATCCCAGGGCTTGAGCAGGCCGAGTGCCGCAGTGGTGGCCTCGTCGTGCGCCTGCAGCGGAGTGAGCAAGGCGACCAGGCGCTGCGCCAGCAGCGACACCTGATCGTTCTGCAGTCTTTCCGAATCCTGCAGGCTCACATTTGGCAGCTGCGACAGCACCTGGGTGATGCGCGCATGGCGCGCGTCGTTGGCCCACTCGAAACCGATCCTGCGCTGCGCGTACGGATAATCGGCCGGCAGATTCATCTCGTTGGAGGTGGTGATGAAGCCTGCCGCCGGGTTCTTCGCCGAAGGCAGGGCATCGGCGTTCCAGAACCCATCCCACTCGTAGCGGCCATCGCCAGGCACCGGCAGCAGGCCGTCGGACCGCGTGCGGCGCGGCGTCATGCCGGCGGTGGCCCAACCGATGTTGCCCTTGACGTCTGCGTAGACCTGATTGACCGACGGCGCGCCCCACTGTGCAAGCGCGTCCTTGAACTGCTCGAACGAGTCCGCCTTGAGATAGCGCAAGGACCCCAGATAGGGGGCCGTGCCCGGTTGGCTCCACACCGAACGGATCGCATAAGCGATGTGCTTGTCTGCATCAAGATGGATCACCGGCCCGTGGCGGGTGAATTGCAGCTGCGCATCCACCGCTGCGCCGCCGCGCACTGCGATGCGTTCGTGCTGCGTGCGCAACGGCTCCCACTTGCCGTTGTACCAGTAGGACGCGTTGTCGGCCGGGTTCAGGCGATAGACATACAGGTCTTCCTGGTCGATGTTGAAGATGGTCAGACCGAACGCGCTGGTCTGGTTGTGGCCGATCGCAATGCCAGGTGCGGTCGGCTCGCCGGCGCCGATGATGTTCAGGCCCGGGCTGTTCAGATGCACGAAGTAGCGCAGGCTGGGAACGGTATAGGCGCGATGCGGGTCGTCTGCGAGCACGGCGTGGCCGGTCGCGGATTTTTGTGGTGCGATGACCCAGTTGTTGCTGCCTTCGGCGGAGACGTCCTCGGCCGCACGCAGCGGCTTGGTCTGCGCAAGCGCAAGCTGCGTGTCGGCGCTGAGCCTGGGGCTTTGCGTCGCCAGTTCGTAGACCTTCAGCACATCCTCCGGAAGACAGGGATCCAGGCCCTCCGGCACCGTGGTGGTCCAGGTCGGTTGCAGTGTCTGGCGCACCGCATCCACAGCCAGCGAAGCCTTGCAGGCGACCTTGGCGCGCGCGACTTCGCTTTTGACATTGCGGCTCAGGCCGGTGGTGCGGATGCGCAGCACGTCTTCCGGCGCCCACTTTTCCGGGCGATAGGCGAAGCGACCAAACTCATAAGGCAGTGCCTGCGCGTTTGCGCCCAGCCAGTCGATATAGGCATTGATGCCGGCAACGAAGCGGCTGACATCGCGCTGTGCGTCAGGCCCGTAACTGCGCCATTCCCTGGCCATGTCGCCGCGATACAGGAACAACCGCGCGGCGCGATCCTGTTCGACATAGGCCGGCCCGAATGCATCGGCCAGATGACCAAGCCCTTTGCGGCGCAGCAGATCGAGCTGAAACAGGCGGTCGCGCGCGACGTTGAAGCCTTGCACGAAAAACGCATCGTTGTCGGTCCTGGCGTACAGATGCGCCACGCCCCAGCGGTCCACGCGAATCTGCGCCGGCTGTTCCAGCCCGGCGACGTGCAGGGTGGCGTGCGTGGGCGTGGGCGTGGTCGCTGCCGCGCTGTCGAGCATCAGCAGCGTCAGTGTCAGCGCGACGCGCCACGCGGCACGTGGCGTGATCGCACGCCGGGCCGGCGTTGCTAGGGCGTGGTCAGGCGCGGTGGTGGACATGTCGGCTGTTCCCTGCATAAAGGCGCAGCATGCAGCATGGCCGCGTCTCCGGTCTGTCCTGCGCGGAAGCAGGCGCGCAGAGAGCGAATGGGCCGCTGCCTGCGCCGCGCTGGCCTGTCGCAGGCGACACCGCGTGCCTGACTACCGTCGCGCGCCTTCGACGCAGGCAGGCAGTCCTGATCAATGGTACGCACCGAGGAGACGCAGACCTATTGCGCAGACACGGCAGGCAGATGAAGCGGCCTGCCTTCACATGCGCCACCGGGCCAGCGCGCATGATCACAACCTCTAGCGGCGCACCTGCTGCACAGGTCATGTCTCGATGCCGCTACAGCGGAAGGCTTCTGCGTTCTCCCTCTGGTGGCAGTCGATCACGCAGCCAGCCGCAACACTGCAACAGTCCCCGGTCGATCCAGCGCCGCAAGGCGCGGCCCTGTTCGGCGACGAACAGATGCAAGCGCTGGGACAGGCGCTGGCGCAAGCCCATGTGCTGCATACCGGGCCCACGCGCGAGCTGCTGCTGGCGCAGCTCAAATCCAACCAGCGCTCGCTTGGCAGCACCGCTGCACGATTGAGCGAGATGGCGGCCGACGGCGTGCAATTGCACCCGGCCGGCGAATGGTTGCTGGACAATTATTATCTGGTCGAAGAACAGATGCGCCTGGCGCGCCAGCATCTTCCGCCCGGTTACAGCCGGCAATTGCCGCGTCTGCGCACGCCCACCTCGGTGGGCCTGCCGCGCGTGTATGAGCTGGGCTTGCAGGTGGTGGCGCATGGCGACGGGCGCGTGGATGTCATCACGCTGAGCCGTTTCATCGCCGCCTACCAGCAGGTGGTGCCACTCAAGCTCGGCGAGTTGTGGGCGATTCCGATCATGTTGCGGCTGGCGCTGATCGACAACCTGCGCCGCATTGCCGACGACATCATGCACGATGGACGCGACAGCAGCCTGGCGGCGCATTGGGCGGCATTGCTCAACACCACTGCCGCCACCCAGCCCAAGGATGTGGTGGTGGTGGTGGCCGACCTGGCACGCTCGCAGCCGCCGGCCACCGGTGCATTCGTGGCCGAGCTGACGCGTGGCATCCAGGGCCGCGGGCCGGTGTTGTCGATGGCCAGCGCCTGGGTGGAGCAATGGCTGGCAAGCGAGGGCCACAGTGTGGAAGGCCTGGTGCACGCCGAAAGCCAGCGCCAGGCAGCCGAGCAGGTGTCGATCAGCAACAGCATCGGTAGCCTGCGGTTCCTGGACGAGATGGATTGGCGCGACTTCGTCGAGGCCATGAGCGTGGTCGAGCAGAGCCTGCGGAAGGATCCGGCCGACGTCTACGCACGCATGGATTTCCATACCCGCGATAGCTACCGGCATGTGGTGGAACAGCTGGCGCAGCGCCTGGAGCGCGACGAGCCGGCCGTGGCCGAGGCGGTGCTGCAGCTGGCCGCGCACGCCGATGCCGCCACGCCGGTGGCCAGCCACGTGGGCTATTACCTGGTGGATGCGGGCTTGCCGCGGCTGCGTGCCGCGCTGCGCGACCCAGCCGCGTCAGGCACGCCGGCGCCACTGCGCCCACGTGCGCGTCGCGTTGCGCTGCCGGTCTACCTGCTGCCGATCGCAGCGGTCGCGTTGCTGTGGACCGGCGTGCTGCTGCAGGGCGTGAGTGCAGCGCCGCCAATGCTGCGGTGGATCACCGCCGGCATCGCGCTGCTGGCCGCCAGCGAGCTGGGCATTGCGTTGGTCAACTGGGTGGCAACGCTGTGGGTGCGCCCGCGTCCGTTGCCACGCATGGACCTGCGCGCCGGCATTACGCCCGACTGCCGCACGCTGGTGGTGATGCCGAGCATGCTGGCCAACCACGAGGCCATCGACGAGCTGGTCGGCGCGCTGGAGGTGCACTACCTGGCCAACCGCGACGCGCAGCTGTACTTCGCGCTGCTCACCGATTTCCTCGATGCCGGGCAGGCAGTGCTGCCCACAGACATGGCGCTGGTGGCGCATGCGGCGCAGCACATCGACCGGCTCAACGCGGCCTATGCCGATGCGCACGGCGATCGCTTCTTCCTGCTGCACCGCGCACGCCAGTGGAACGCCGGCGAGGGCTGCTGGATGGGCGCAGAGCGCAAGCGCGGCAAGCTGGAGGCGCTCAACCGCCTGCTGTGCGCCGACGACGCGCGGCTGCAGGCAGCCAGCGAATTCCTGCAGGTGCAGGGCGATGTGGCCGCGCTGGTACAGGTGCGCTATGTGATCACGCTCGACAGCGACACCCACCTGCCGCGGGATGCGGCACGCGCGCTGGTCGGGGCGATGTCGCATCCGTTGAATGTGCCGCGCATGGATGCGTCCGGGCAGATCGTCGAGGCCGGTTACGGCATTCTGCAGCCCGGCCTGGGCACCGGCATGAGCGAGGGCGGCGAATCGCGGTTTGCGCGCATGTTCGGCATCGAGCCGGGCATCGACCCGTACACCCGCGTGGTGTCGGACGTGTATCAGGATCTGTTCGGCGAAGGCTCCTTCATCGGCAAGGGCATCTATGCGGTGGCCACCTTCGAGCAGGTGCTGGCCGGCCGCTTCCCCGACAACCGTGTGCTCAGCCATGACCTGCTGGAAGGCTGCTACGTGCGCGCCGGCTTGCTCAGCGACGTGCGGTTGTACGAACGGCATCCGCAACGCTATGCCACCGATGCCAAGCGACGCGCACGCTGGGTGCGTGGCGACTGGCAGTTGTTGCCATGGCTGTTGCCGTGGGTGCCCGACCGTGGCGGCCGACGCGCGCGCAATCCGCTGTCGTGGTTGTCGCGCGGCAAGTTGCTGGACAACCTGCGCCGCAGCCTGGTGGCACCGGCCGCCTTGGGCTTGTTGGTGATCGGCTGGCTGGTCTCGCCCACCCCGTTGCGCTGGACGCTGTGGCTGCTGGTGCTGTGGCTGCTGCCGGGGCTGTGTTCGGCGCTGTATGCGCTGGCGCATCCGCCCGAGGGCCTGGGACTGCGCCATCACGCGCGCCAGGTCGGGATGGGGCTGCGTCAGCACCTGCTGCGCACCGGCGTGGTACTGGCCTGCCTGCCATTCGAAGCGGGGCTGCAGCTGTCGGCAATCGCCCGCACGCTGGTGCGGATGACGATCACCCGGCGCCACCTGTTGCAGTGGGCGCCCTCCAGCGAAGTGGAGCGCAGCGCGCGCAGTGGCAGTGCCGAGCAACAGCTGATGGCCGGCGCCGCCTGCAGTGCGGCCTTGGTGGTCGCTGCGGTGGCCTGGTGGTCGCCGCTGGCCCTGTGGGCGGCATTGCCGCTGGGGCTGGCGTGGATGGGCGCGCCCTGGTTGATGGCCTGGCTGGGCGAGCAGCCCGCCGCGCCGGTGGCGCAGCTGTCGCAGGAGCAGCGCGCCTTCCTGGGTGGATTGTCGCGGCAAACCTGGGCGTTCTTCGAGAGCCATTGCACGGCGCAGCATCATTGGCTGCCGCCGGACAACGTGCAGGAATATCCGGTCACGGTGGTGGCCAACCGCACCTCGCCGACCAATATCGGCCTGGGCCTGCTGGCCAATCTGGCCGCCTACGATCTGGGCTACCTGACGGTGGCCGGCGCGATGACCCGCGTGGCCGATACCCTGGCCACGCTGGAAACGTTGCCGCGCTACCGCGGCCATTTCTACAACTGGTACGACACCGAAACGCTGGTGCCGTTGTTGCCGCGCTACGTCTCCACCGTGGACAGCGGCAACCTGGTCGGGCATCTGCTGACGCTGCGGCAAGGGCTGCTGGCGCTGGTGGATGCACCGGCGGTGTCGATGGCCGTATTCGATGGACTGGCCGACATCCTGGGCCTGCTGGCATCGCCAGCACGCACACGCAGCGACGCCGCCACCGAGGCGCTGGACGCAATGGCGCAGAGCGTGCAGCGCATCCGCAGCCAGCCCGCGCCGAACCTGCACCAGGCCGAGCAGGCGCTGGCCCTGCTGCTGGCGCAGAGCCACACGCTCCTGGCGCTGATGCCGGGCAGCGACGACGACGAGCCGTGGCCGCAACGCTTGATCGACAGCTGTGCGGCCGCCCTGGCCGAGGTGGTCCATTGTGCAGGCACGCCTGCCGATACCGATGCGCACGCAACGCAGATGCCTGGCGCCACCGTCGCCACGCTGCGCCAACTCGCCGCCGGCCACCTCACATCTGGCGTACAGACCTGGGCCGCCGCACGCGTGCAGGAGCTGCAACGGCTTGCGCATATCGCCGGGCAACTGGCGCAGATGGACTACGACTTCCTCTACACCCCCGCCCAGCAGTTGCTCTCGATCGGCTACAACGTCGACGACCACCGCCTGGACAGCGGGCATTACGATCTGCTCGCCTCCGAGGCACGCTTGGGGATCTTCGTGGCCATTGCCCAGGGCAAGCTGCCGCAGGACAGCTGGTTCGCACTCGGGCGCACGCTCACCGACACCGGCGCCGAACCGACGCTGCTGTCGTGGAGCGGCTCGATGTTCGAGTACCTGATGCCCGACCTGGTGATGCCCAGCTACCCGCAGACGCTGCTGAGCCGCTCGATGCGCGGCGCGGTGCAGGCGCAGATCCGCTACGGCGCCGCGCGCGCGGTGCCGTGGGGCGTGTCCGAATCGGGCTACAACACGGTCGATACGCGGCGCAATTACCAGTACCGCGCCTTTGGCGTGCCCGGCCTGGGGCTCAAGCGCGGCCTGGGCCAGGACCTGGTGATCGCCCCGTATGCCAGCGCCATGGCACTGATGGTCGAACCGGATGCGGCCTGCCGCAACCTGCAGCAGCTGCAGGCGCTGGGATTTGGCGGGCGCTTCGGCTTGTACGAGGCGATCGACTACACCCCGTCGCGGGTGCCGCGTGGCGAACACCACGCGCTGGTGCGCTCGTTCATGTCGCATCACCAGGGCATGGCGCTGCTGGCGCTGGACCACGTGTTGCGCGATGCGCCGATGCAGCGGCGCTTTGTCGCCGACCCGCAGTTCCAGGCCACGCTATTGCTGCTGCAGGAGCGCGCACCGCGCGCCGGTGTGTACGTCAAAGGCCTGGCCGACGCGGCGCAACGCCCGGTGGCCGCCGAGGCGGGCATGGCCTTGCGCATCCATCGCGACCCCAGCCTGGCCCAGCCGGCGCTGCAGTTGCTGTCCAACGGGCGCTACCACGGCATGCTGACCTCGGCCGGCGGTGGCTACAGCCGCGCGCGCGACATGGCGGTGACGCGCTGGCGCGAGGACGGCACCCGCGATCACTGGGGCACGTTCTGCTACCTGCGCGATGTGGACAGCGGCGTGGTGTGGTCGGCCGCACACCAGCCCACCTGCGTGCCGGTGGAGCGCTACGAGGCGATCTTTTCCGAGGCCAAGGCCGAGTTCAAGGGCAGCCACCAGCGCTACGACAGCCATCTGGAAATCGCCATTTCCGCCGAGGACGACGTGGAACTGCGCCGGCTGCGCATCCGCAACCGCTCGCGGCAGACGCGCGTGATCGAAATCACCACCTATGCCGAAGTGGTGCTGGCACCGGCGCAGGCCGACGAGGCACATCCGGCCTTCAGCAACCTGTTCGTGCAGACCGAGATCCTGGCCGACAAACAGGCGCTGCTGTGCACGCGGCGCCCGCGCGGGCATGACGAAGCGCAGCCGTGGATGCTGCACCTGGTGGCCGTGCATGATGCCGATGTGGCGTCGATCTCCTACGAGACCGACCGCGCCGCGTTTGTCGGGCGCGGGCGCAGCACCCGCGATCCGCTGGCGCTGCACGGTCAGGCCAGCCTGTCCGGCGCGGCCGGCTCGGTGCTGGACCCGATCGTGGCGATCCGCTGCCGTATTTCGCTGGCACCGGACCAACAGGCGCAGGTGGACATGGTCTACGGCGTCGGTACCCAGCGCGCGGCCTGCACCGCGTTGATCGACAAGTACCGCGACCGCCGTCTGGCCGATCGCGTGTTCGACCTGGCGCTGACCCAGAGCCAGGTCACCCGCCGGCAGATCAATGCCTCGCTGGACGATGCGATGCGCTACGAGCGGCTGGCCGCGCGCGTGCTGTTCGTCGACCCGCAACTGCGCGCCGACAACGAAGTGCTGCTGCACAACCATCGCGGCCAGTCGGCGTTGTGGAGTCACGCCATCTCCGGCGACCTGCCGATCGTGCTGTTGCGCATCACCGACCCGGACAATCTGGAGCTGGTGCGCCAGCTGGTGCAGGCGCACGCGTACTGGCGCCTGAAAGGCCTGCGCGCGGATCTGGTGATCTGGAACGAAAGCCAGTCCGGCTATCGGCAATCGCTGCAGGACGCCATCCTGGGCCTGATCGCCGCCGACCCCGAGGCCAATGTGCTCGACCGTCCTGGCGGCATCTTCGTGCGCGCCATCGAACACATCTCGCAGGAAGACCGCGTGCTGCTGCAGACCGTGGCGCGCGCGATCCTCAGCGATGCCAACGGCAGCCTGGACGCGCAGCTGCAACGCCACCCCAGCGCACGCGCGCTGCCGCCGGCGCTGGAACCCATCCAGCAGCTGGACAGCGCCGATTATCCAAGCAGCACGCACGCCGCCTACCTGGACACCACCCTGCAGGCCGCAGCCGAAGAGGCGGTGGTGTTCGACAACGGCCTGGGCGCGTTCGCTGCCGACGGCCGCGAATACCGCATCACCCTGGACCCGGGCACGGCCACGCCGGCGCCCTGGTGCAACGTGATGGCCAATGCGCACTTCGGCACGGTGGTCAGCGACAGCAGCCCTGGTTACAGCTGGGCCGAGAACGCGCACGAATTCCGGCTCACGCCGTGGCACAACGACCCGGTCGGCGATGCCTCCAGCGAGGCGTTCTACCTGCGCGACGAAGACACCGGCCAGGTCTGGTCGCCGATGGCGCTGCCGTGTCGCGGCAACGCGCGCTACACGGTGCGCCACGGGTTCGGTTACAGCGTCTACAGCCATATCGAACACGGCATCGGCAGCGAGCTGTGGGTGTTCGTCGATGTGGAACGGCCGATCAAGTTCAGCCATCTGCGGCTGAAGAATCTGTCCGGGCGCCCGCGCCGGCTCAGCGTGACCGGCTATGTGGAATGGGTGCTGGGCGACATCCGCACACGCTCGCAGTTGCATGTGGTCAGCGAGGTGGACCTGGGCAGCAGCGTGCTGACCGCGCGCAACCCGTACAACACCGAGTTCGACGGGCGGGTGGCATTCTTCGATGCCGATGCGCCCAGCCGCAGCATCACCGCAGACCGCAGCGAATTCATCGGGCGCAACGGCAGCCTGGCCGCGCCCGCAGCACTCGGCCGGCAACGCCTGTCCGGGCGCGTGGGTGCCGGCCTGGACCCGTGCGCGGCGATCCAGATTCCGGTGACGCTGGCGGCCGAGCAGAGCTTTGAAACGGTGTTCCGCCTGGGCGCGGCGGTGGATCGCGACACCGCGCTGACACTGGCACGCCAGAGCCGCGGCGTCGCTGCCGCGCAAGCCGCCTTGCTGGCGGTGCGCGCGCACTGGCAGCAGGTGCTGGGCAGCGTGCAGGTGCGCACGCCCGACCCGGCGGTGGACCTGCTGTCCAACGGCTGGCTGCTCTACCAGACCATTGCCTGCCGGTTCCTGGCGCGCAGCGGCTACTACCAGTCCGGTGGCGCCTACGGGTTCCGCGACCAGTTGCAGGACAGCATGGCGATGGTGCACGCGCAGCCGGCGCTGGCCCGCGCGCATCTGCTGCGCTGTGCTGCGCATCAGTTTGCGCAGGGCGATGTGCAGCATTGGTGGCACCCGCCGCAGGACCGCGGCGTGCGCACGCAGTGCTCGGACGATTTTCTGTGGTTGCCGCAGGCGCTGTGCCGCTATCTGGAGGTCACCGCAGATGCCAGCGTGCTGGACGAGCGGGTGAGCTTCATCGACGGGCGCGCCCTCAAGCCCGACGAAGAATCGTATTACGACCTGCCGCAGATCACCGGCAACGTGCAGTCGCTGTACGCGCACTGCGTGCTCGCCCTGCAGCGCGGCATGGCACGGCTGGGCGAGCGCGGCCTGCCGCTGATCGGCAGCGGCGACTGGAACGACGGCATGAACCGGGTCGGCAAGGACGGCAAGGGCGAAAGCGTGTGGCTGGGCTTTTTCCTCTACGACGCCTTGCTGCGCTTTTCCGCCGTGGCCGCACAGCGCGACGATGCGGCGTTCGCGGCAACCTGCCGCACGCAGGCACAGGCCTTGCGCACCGCGCTGGAACAGCACGCCTGGGACGGGCAGTGGTACCGGCGGGCCTGGTTCGACGACGGCACGCCGCTGGGTTCGAGCGATTCGGACGAATGCCGCATCGATTCGCTGTCGCAGAGCTGGGCGGTGCTGTCCGGGGCGATGGATCCGGCACGCAGTGCGCAAGCGATGGAGGCGATGCACCAGCAGCTGGTGGATGCCGACGCCGGCATCGTCAAGCTGCTGGTGCCCCCGTTCGACCGCACCGGGCACGACCCCGGCTATATCCGTGGTTACGTCCCCGGCGTGCGCGAGAACGGTGGCCAGTACACGCATGCGGCGGTGTGGGCGACGATGGCCTTTGCCCACCGCGGCGACAGCGCGCGCGCCTGGCAACTGGCCGGCCTGATCAACCCGATCCACCACGCCCGCGACGCGGCCGGCATGCAACGCTACAAGGCCGAGCCCTATGTGCTAGCCGCCGATGTCTACGCGGTGGCACCGCACGCCGGCCGCGGCGGCTGGAGCTGGTATACCGGCGCGGCCGGCTGGATGTACCGGCTGCTGACCGAATCGCTGCTCGGCCTGCAGCGCCACGGCGAGCGCATGCACATCGTGCCGTGCATCCCGGCCGGCTGGCCGGGCTACCAGCTGCGCTATCGCTTCGGCAGCAGCACCTATGTCATCGACGTCACCCAACGCCCGGGCATCAAGGCGCGGCTGGAGATCGACGGCGTGACACAGGCCGAGCTGGCTTTCACCCTGGTTGACGACGGCGCGGTTCACGCTGTGGCACTGGACTGGCCGGCGGACGCGACATGAGCACACGCAGACATACCCATACCAGCCATCAACTCGCCGACCTGGGCAAGATGCTGTCGGTCTGGCCGCAGCGGGTGCGCGACCCCAGCCAGTTCTGGCCGCAATTCGATGCCTTGGCCAAAGGCATTCTCGACGAGGCGGACCAGGCGGACCTGCAGCGGGTGCAGCGCCGCCTGCGGCAGCTGCTGCACCGCCATGGCCTGACGCGCACGTAATAAGCGCGCCGGCAATCTCCACGGCGGCGGCTCGGTGGCGGCATCCATGCCGCCACACGGTCCCGCAACCGGCAAGGACACCGCACCAGACAGTTGGTCGGCGCTCATCTGAAAGCTGTCTCTCGTGCGGTGTGCATCAGACGTGGAGCCGATGCTTCACGATTGAACAAGGCGCACCCAGCACTGCTCTTAGCTTTGCGTATCGACCATCTCGACGGGTCCTTGCCCGCTCACCGTCGCGGGACCTTACGCGGCATGGATGCCGCGTAAGAGCCTACATGGACGTACTTGCGGCGTGTCCTGCGATGGTGGGCGGGGAAGGGCCCTGGAGCCACAGCTGCCGCATACAGCACTCGATGCCGTCATGATCGACTGCGCGCAGCCAGCACGCTTAGACTCCGCGTTTGCACCTACCAAGGCCGCTGGTGATCGATCTCAATGACATTGCGCTGTACGTGCAGGTGGTGCGCAGCGGCAGTTTTGCCGAGGCCGCGCGCCGCCTGGGCACCGCGCCCAACAGCGTCAGCCGGCGCGTGCAGCAGCTGGAAGCGCAGCTGGACACGCGCCTGATGCAACGCTCCACCCGCAAGCTCACCCTGACCGATGCCGGGCAGGCCTTTTACGAACGTTGCGCCGACGCGGTGGACGGGCTGACCTCTGCCGGGCAGAGCCTGGTGGCAGGTGGCGAGGAAGCGGCCGGCCTGGTGCGGGTGGCGGCGCCGGCGGATTTCCTGGATTTCTTCCGCGTTGAATGGGTGGGCGAATTTCTCGCCGCGCATCCGCGCGTGCGCCTGGAATTCGTGCTCAGCGACGCCAAGGCCGACCTGATCGCCGAGCGCATCGATGTGGCCTTCCGGGGCGGTGTGGTGACGGACCTGGGCTATGTCGGCCGCCAGATCCTGGCCGACACCAACGATGTGCTGGTGGCCAGCCCCGGCTACCTGCAGGCACGCGGCAGGCCGCTGCGGCTGGATGAATTGCCGCGGCACGACTGCCTCAGTTTCCCGCATCCGAGCGGGTACGCCACCTGGACCCTGGTCGGCCCGTCCGGGCTTGCCGAAGACGTCCAGGTGCAGGCGCGCATGGCTGCCACCACCGCGCGCGCGTTGCGGCTTGCGGCGGTGGCCGGGCTCGGCATCGCGTTGTTGCCGCAGGCGCTCACCTGGCCCGATATCCACGAAGGTCGCCTGACCGTGGTGTTGCCGGATTTTCAACGCAAGGGCCAGAGCCTGTACGCGCTGTATCCAAGCCGGCACCATCTGCCGCGCGCGGTGTCGGCGTTTATCCAGGCCGTGACGACGCGATTGAATGCGGCTGAATGCAAAGAGGTGACTGGCTTGGCGAACAGCGTCGCCATGCCGGGCGTGCGGTGAGCGTGGCGATGCGGAGTGCGGCGGTTTCAACGCCTTGATTCGATCCAGTCTTCGCACCGAGCATGCGCGCGAAATGTGGTCCATCCAGCGGCACGCTGTCCGCTCGATGCAGTGTCGGCACGTGTGAAAGATCGGCACCGTGCAAACGGATGACATGATCGCCAGCGCGGGCGATGCCCCCCGGCACGCATCGCCCGCCACATCACTCAGGCAGCAAGCCCATCGATCTGCTGCTGGGCGCTGGCAATCCCCGCCTGGCGGGCGTCTGCGCCAGTGGCCAGGCCTTCGGCCACGATGACCTCGGGGGCGTGCACGCCGACAAAGCCCAGCGCGGTGCGCATGTAGCTCTCTGCATGCTCCAGCGATGCCATCGGCGAGCCGGCGCCATAGAAGCCGCCACGCGCCACCAGCAGGATCACGCGCTTGTTGCCGGCCAGCCCTTCGGGCACGCCCTGCGCGTTGTAGCGGAAGGTCTTGCCGGCCACCAGCACCCGATCGATCCAGGCCTTGAGCTGGGTCGGGATGGTGAAGTTGTACAGCGCCACGCCGATCACCACGGTGTCGGCGTCCAGGAACTCCTGCAGCACCGCCGCACTGGTGGCAAGTTCAGCGGCCAGTGCCGGGCTCTGGTCGCCGGTGGGATTCTGCTGGGCCGCCAGATGCGCGCCGGACAGATGCGCCAGCGGCTCGGCGGCCAGATCGCGGTAGGTCACTGCGATATCGCTGTTGCCGGACTGCAACCTTGCGACGGTGGCCGCCGAGAGCTGACGGCTGGCCGAGTAAGCGCCGAGGATGCTGGAATCGAGATGGAGCAGTTTCATGTCGGGTACCTTTGGAAACGTGTGGGAGGTGAGGGGTCCGGCGACGCGTGGCGCAGGCGCACACGCATCGACGTGGTGGAGCTTGCAATTGAGATGAGCTGCCGAAGACGCGCCGGTTGGGAAGCGTCGGCAGTGCGTTGGTGTGGCTGGCAACCGGCGCGCTGTGCGCCGGCCACACGGCATGCATGGCCGGCCGCTGGCGTCGGGCTCAGACCAGGCGGCCGCGCGCGCGCAACTGCTCGCCGATGCGGCGGATTTCCGCCTCACCCTGCGCCAGCGTGGCCTCGCTGGTGTGCACCGAGTAGTGGCCCATCACCAGCTCGTGTGGATGCTTGACCGCCGAGCCCAGCACGAAGGAGGTCGCCCCCACCGCCGCCACCTCGATGGCCTGCTCGGCATCCTTGAACACCGCCATCTGGCCGCTGCCGATGGTCTCGGCCGCTTCCAGCTGGCCGCCGTGCACCGCGATCCAGGCCACCGTGTGACCGGCCGGCGGCACATAGCGCCAGGTCTCGCCGCCGCGCAGCTGCACGCCCAGGTAGGTCATGTCGGCCGGCGCCGGGATCCTGCTTTCCAGCGCGCCGTAGCGACCCAGCAGCACCCGCACCGGGCCGGCCACCGGCACATCGTCGGGCGACAGATACAGCATTTTCTTCGCTGGCGGGTAAGGCGACCCACAGCTGGAAGCCCTTAACCGTGGCCTGGCCGGCCAGCCCGCCGTCGTGCCAGACGCCGTTGCCGGCACGCATCCACTCCACCCCGCCGGTCGGCAGGATGCCCTGTTCGCCGGTGGAATCTTCGTAGCCCAGCTGGCCACTCATCAGGTAGGTGAGCGTGGCAATGCCCGAATGCGGGTGCATCCCATCGGCGCACCGCCGATCGACGGCTCGACGGTGAACAGGTCCAGGAACACGAACGGCTTGACCAGCTGGCCCAGGTCGCCCGGGCTCATCAGCCGGGTGATCGGGCCGCGGGTGCTGCCGCGGGTGCGGAACACCACCGGGCGCGGCGCGCCCAGCACGCTGGGCGTGTGCTGCGGCTGAGCGGTGTCGGCGGTCGCCAGTTGTGCGTGCATGCCAGATCTCCTTGCGGCGGTGGTGGGGCGCGCGGCCCCGTGAGGCACACAGTAAAGATCCGCCGATTGATGGACTAGCCGGAAGATGTGGAGTGGAGTCGTCCAGAAATCGTAGTAATCGCAGGCGGGCACTGCGGGTCACGCATGCAGCGCCCTGGGCAGCGGCAGGCATGGTGCGTCTGGCCGCGCCTGCGGCGCAGTCTTCATGCCACGCCAACAACGGGTTCTTCACGCTTGCCATATTCTTCCGCTGGAGACCCCCGATGATCCGCACCCTCGCCCCGCTCGCTACCGTGTTGTTGCTCTCGGCCTGTGCCTCCAACCAGGTTGCGCAGGTGCAGCCCATCGACGGGGCCGTCTCAGGCCAGTGCCATATCGACAAGGTGCGCGGCGCTGTCGGCCTGGCCGCAGCGGCGCAGACCATCGAACGGGCGCGCGTGGACAGCGACAGCCTGCAGGTCAGCGTGCGCCGCGGCGAACGCGCCACCGGCGGTACCACTGCCAGCGGCCTGGCCGACCCGGCCCAGGGCGCCAGCGAAAGCGGCGGCGATCACCTCACCGTCGAGACCGGCCCGAACAACAACATCACCGCGATCTACTGCGGCTGAGACTGGCCCCGGCATCGTGGCCGCCCCACCTCGGGCGGCCACGCGTAGCGCGCAGGCACCACGTTGCCTGCAACTGCCGGACCACGCCCAGGCCCCACGCTGGCGAACCGGCCAACCGCACCGCTGGGCGCTATCCCATGGGCTGACGGAACTGGCGTTGGTCCCAGCCGCCGGTGCGGCAGGCGGCAGCATGTCGCCAATCGTCGCCACGATGCTGATCACGCTTTAGTGGATCAGCAACATGTTCGATGCGGCGGCCGGATGCAGGCATCTGCCTTGGTCGGCGCCATGACAGCTCCCCAGGGATCGGCGCTCAGCGCGATCGCGCTGCCGGCCGTGGCGGCTGATCTCGCCCGGCCTGCAGTCCATTGCCAACACCGCACGCCGGATGACGACGCCAGACCATCGTGCGATGGCACGCGTCAATTGGACAGTGCGTGCAAATCGCCTGGATGCGCTCGTGCCTGCACACCCGAGCATGACCTGCCAGTTGTTCGGCATGGTGCGCAGCGGCGCGCCATCGCCGCTGCTGTCGGTGCGCAGCATCTGCATGATTGACGCGCTGTGCCCACCGCGCAGTTTGGCTGTCGCCCGACTGTGCGATGCAGGCGTTCGTGCAAGCGCGGCGCACTGCACCAGGCCATCGCCTGCAGCGACGATCGCACAGACACCTGCTCTTTGATGACGTCATCAGTGCAGTGCCAACGTGGCCTTGCCACGGCGCCAATGCTGATAAGAACCTGAACTCTCGTGGCCGATTCGCAGTCAGGACAGACGGCGGACAGCGTCTTGCTTTAGCCTTGTTTTTCGCACGATCGCGCATTTGCATCGATGTGCGCAGCTACGGTTTGAACGAACTCTTTCAATGTTGTGAGGATAGATGGCTCGTTCGTATATGACGTCGTTTTTTCGCGAATGGCTCACCGCACCCTGCTCCGTTGCCGCGATACTCCCCTCCGGACGCGCACTCGCCTCCGTCATCACATCCGAGTTGTCGGAACAGACCGGCCGCGTTCTCGAACTCGGGCCGGGCACCGGCGTGTTCACTCAGGCAATGATCGACAAGGGCGTGCGGGAAAAGAACCTCATCCTGCTCGAATACAACGCCACCTTCTCCGCGTTGCTCAGGCAGCGCTTTCCACACGCACGCTTGCTGCAGATGGATGTTGCCGATCTCGAATCGGTACCCCGCATCGATGGAGCCTGCGTCGATGCCGTGGTCTGCGGCCTTGGCTTGTTGAACATGCCGGCGCATCAGGTGGCCGCGATCCTGCGTGGCGCCTTCCTGCAGTTGAAGCCCGGCGGCCGGCTGTACCTGTTTACCTACGGATTCAAGTGCTCGGTTCCGGCGCAGATACTCGACGCGCTGGATCTGGAGGCCGTCAGGATCGGGCGCACCTACCGTAACGTGCCGCCTGCGACGACCTACCGCATCCAGCATCGCGCCTGTCGGCGATAGCCTCAGGCCGATGCTGCACGGCGCGGGCGCGCCCCGGCCGCCTTGCGCGGTTTGCTGCTGGTCTTGCCTGGCTTGCTGCGCGAGTCGGTCAGAAAGCGCAGCGTGGCCGCTTCCCACTGGCGCTCGCCGCGCACGCCGGTGGCCATGGCCTGCAAGTGGCCGGCACGCCAGCCTTCGAACACGCATGGGTCGATGTAGGCCTTGCGGCATACCGAGGGCGTGTTGCCCAGCGCGTTGGCCACTTCGCGGATGACATCGTTCTGCACCTGGGTCAGCGCGCGTTCGCTCATGCGCTCGGGCAGCGGCAGGCGCGCCAGCCGTTGCAGCGCGGCCAGCGTGCCGCCCCAGGTGCGGAAATCCTTGGCGGTGAAATCCTCGCCCATCGCCTCGCGCAGGTAGTCGTTGACCTCGCCCGAATCCACCGGTTGCAGCTGGCCGTCGTCATCGCGGTACTGGAACAGCGATTGCCCCGGCAATTGCTGGCATTCGCGGATCAGTTTGACCAGCTGCTTGTCGTCCACTTCGATATCGTGATCCTGGCCGCTCTTGCCGCGGAACTTCAGCCGCGCACGCCCGCCGCGCAGGAATTCCATATGCCGGTTGCGCAAGGTGGTCAGCCCGTAGGAACGATTGCTGCGCGCATA
The DNA here is from genome assembly GCF_003993515.1 of Xanthomonas sp. BRIP62415. Taxonomy (NCBI): domain Bacteria; kingdom Pseudomonadati; phylum Pseudomonadota; class Gammaproteobacteria; order Lysobacterales; family Lysobacteraceae; genus Xanthomonas; species Xanthomonas sp. BRIP62415. The sequence goes on along the minus strand of NZ_QEZH01000037.1, from coordinate 163,414 downwards.
TTCGGCGTTGCCCACGCGCACCAGGGTGTCGGCCAGCAACGCCACCACGATCGCCAGCACCTTCTCGCGCGGAAAGCCCGGCAAGACCAGATCGCGGCGCAGCCGGCGGCGTAGCTTGGGCAACGCCTGGCCGAAGGCGATCACCCGTTCGAACTTGCCTTCGCCACGCACCTGCGCCCAATCGGCGTGGTAGCGGTACTGCTTGCGACGGCGCGCATCGCGCCCGGTGGCCTGCAGATGGCCGTTGGGCTTGGCGCAGATCCACACCTCGGTATATGCCGGCGGAATGGCCAGGGCGCGGATGCGCTGCAAGGTCTCCGCATCGGCCACGCGCTGCCCGTCTGCGCTGCGGTAACTGAAGCTCTTGCCGGCCTTGCGGCGGCTGATGCCGGGCTGCTGATCGTTGACGTAGGTGAGCCCGGCCGCGCGCGCGGTGGCCTTGGCCTGCGCGACCGCGGCCACGCTCGCCACCGCGGCCGTGGCGGCCACCGCGCCGGCGGCAACGGAGGCCAGCTTGCCGGCCGCACTGGCGGTGGCTGCGGCATTGCGAAGAACACGTTTGGCTTTCATTGCGCACGGATCGAAGGACAGGCACCGATTGTTGGGCCGGGCGGGACTAGGCCGCGTCAACGCTGCGACAACGCCATGTGGGCAAGCGATGCCCGCGGGCGGGTTTTCTGCTTATGCTTGGGCTTCCCCTCACTGTGCTGGAGTTATCGATGCGCGCTGTCCTGCCTACCGCCCGCCTGGCTTGTACCTTGGTCGTGCTGGCGGCATTGAGTGCCTGCGGCTCGCCGCAACCGGACGAGCAGGAAGCCGTCTCCGCCAAGGCGCAGCAAGCCGCCGAACAAGCCGCCGCACCGGCGCCGGCCGCCGCGCCCGAGGCGCCGCCGATCGGCAGCTGCGATGCCACCCAGGTGCAGTCGCTGGTGGGCCAGGCGCTGACCGACGCGGTGAGCGAACAAGCCCGCACCGATGCCGGCGCCAAATCGGTGCGCGTGCTCAAACCCGGCCAGATGACCACGATGGAGTTCAACGGCGAGCGGCTCAACCTGGAAGTGGATGCCAAGAACGTGATCGCCTCGGTGCGTTGCGGCTGAGCGCCACCTGGCGCCTGTTGGCGAACAGGCGCCGAGCCAGCTGGCACAAGGCCTCGCGGCCGCCCTCGTTGCAGCTGTAACGGTGTATTGCGGCACCGCATCAACTGTGGTCTAGTCGATCATCCGGTGACCTCTTCGAAACGCTCCACGGATCGAGCGCTGCAACGTCGTCGCCGCTCTCCCAGATCGCAAAGAGGCAGACATGGCCCCCCGCACTCGCCAAGGGCTCAACGACTACGGTCTCTACAACAGCGCGCGCGATGAGCGCGACGCCTGTGGTTTTGGCATGGTCGCCCAGTTGGACGACCAACCATCCCGCTCGCTGGTGGACACCGCGATTGCGGCACTCTCGCGCATGACCCACCGCGGCGGCGTGGCGGCCGACGGGCTCACCGGCGATGGCTGCGGTCTGCTGATCCGCAAACCCGATGCGTTCCTGCGCGGGCTGGCGCGCGACGCCGGCATCACCGTGGGCACGCGCTACGCGGCCGGCGTGGTGTTCCTGCCGCTGGACGAGAGCGATGCGGCGCGCTGCCGTGCCGAACTGGAAACCCAGCTGCACGCCGCCGGCGTGCAGTTCCGCGGCTGGCGCGTGGTGCCTACCGACGACAGTGTCTGCGGCCAGCTGGCGCGCGACACCTTGCCGCGCATCGAGCAGGTCTTCGTCGATGCCGGTGCCGAGCAGAGCGAGGACGGCTTCACCCTGGCGCTGTTTCTGGCGCGCCGCCGCGCCGAGCAGGTGCTGCGCGAGGTGGAAAACTTCTACGTCACCACGCTCTCGCCCAACGGCATCAGCTACAAGGGCATGGTGCTGCCGGACAAGCTGAGCACATTTTACCCGGACCTGCAGCGCAGCGACCTGTCCTCCAGCGCAATCGTCTTCCACCAGCGCTTTTCCACCAATACGCTGCCGCGCTGGCCGCTGGCGCATCCGTTCCGCCTGCTCGCCCACAACGGCGAGATCAACACCATCGAAGGCAATCGCCGCTGGGCGCAGGCGCGCAGCAAGGTGTGGCAGACCCCGCGTTTCGACATCGCCGAGTTCGACCCGGTGATCTCCATGCACGGCTCCGATTCGCAGAGCCTGGACAACATGCTGGAGCTGCTGATCGCCGGTGGCATGGACCTGCTACAGGCGCTGCGCATCCTGGTGCCGCCGGCGACCCAGTCGCTGGAGTTCAAGGACGCCGACCTGGCCGCCTTCTACGAGTTCTACGGCCTCAACACCGAGCCGTGGGATGGCCCGGCCGGCATCGTCGCCTGCGACGGCCGCTATGCCGCCTGCATGCTCGACCGCAACGGGCTGCGCCCGGCGCGCTGGATGCTGACCTCCGACCGCCATTTCCTGGTGGCCTCCGAGGCCGGCGTGTGGGAACTGCCGGCCGAGCGCATCACCCGCAAGGGCAAGCTGGGCCCGGGCGAGATGATGGCGATCGACCTCAAGCGCGGCGATCTGCTCGATTCGGACGCCATCGACCGCATCAACCGTGCGCGCGCGCCCTACAAGCAATGGCTGCAGCAGGGCGTGACCTACCTGCAGACCGAACTGATCGACCCCTCGCTGGTGGAAGAACCCTTCAGCGAGCAGACCCTGCGCAGCTACCACAAGCTGTTCCAGCTCAGCACCGAGGAAGTGGAGCAGATCCTGCGCCCGCTGGCCGAGACCGAGCAGGAAGCCACCGGCTCGATGGGCGACGACACCCCGATGGCGGTGCTCAGCCGCCAGACCCGGCCGCTGTACGACTACTTCCGCCAGGCCTTCGCGCAGGTCACCAACCCGCCGATCGACCCGCTGCGCGAAGGCATCGCGATGTCGCTCACCACCCAGCTCGGCAAGGAGACCAACATCTTCCATGCCGGCGCGGAGACGGTGAACCACGTCATCCTCAACTCGCCGGTGCTCAGCCAGCGCAAGCTGCGCCAGCTGCTGAAGATGGAGCAGTACGTCGAGCGCAACCGCCTGATCGACCTGTCCTACAGCGTGGAGGAAGGCCTCAAGGCCGGCCTGGAACGCATCTGCCAGGAAGTGGAAGCGGCCGCGCGCGCCGGCGCCGTCATGCTGCTGCTGTCGGACCGCTACCCGGTGCCGGACCGGCCAATGGCGCATGCGCTGCTGGCCACCGGCGCGGTGCATCACCACCTGTGCAAGGTGGGCCTGCGCTGCGACGTCAACCTGATCATCGAGACCGGCACCGCGCGCGATGCGCACCACATGGCCTGCCTGCTCGGCTTCGGCGCCACCGCGGTGTATCCGTACCTGGCCTACCAGACGCTGTTCGACCTGGGCCGGCGCGGCATCCTGCAGCTGAGCAAGGGCGGCGAGCAGTCGCAGATCGGCCGCCGCTACCGCAAGGGCATCTACAAGGGCCTGTCCAAGATCATCTCCAAGATGGGCATCTGCACCATCGCCAGCTACCGCGGCGCGCAGTTGTTCGAGATCGTCGGGCTGGACCCGGACGTGGTGGAGCTGTGCTTTGCCGAAACGCCCGCCCGCATCGGTGGCGTGGGCCTGGCGCGGCTGGACACCGAGGCGCGCGAGCTCACCGCACGCGCCTGGAACGACCAGCTCAAGCCGGAAGTGGGCGGCCTGCTCAAGTACGTGCACGGCGGCGAGTACCACATGTACAACCCGGACGTGGTCATGACGCTGCAGCGCGCCACCCGCACCGGCGATGCCGGCGACTGGCAGAAGTACGTCGACGCGGTACATGCGCGCCCGGCCTCCACGCTGCGTGATCTGGTGCAGCTCAAGCGTGCCGCCACCCCGACCCCGCTGGACGAGGTCGCCCCCGCGGCCGATGTGCTGCGCCGCTTCGACACCGCCGCGATCAGCCTGGGCGCGCTGTCGCCCGAGGCGCACGAAGCACTGGCCATTGCGATGAACCGCCTGGGCGGGCGCAGCAATTCCGGCGAAGGCGGCGAAGACCCGGCCCGCTACGGCACCGAGAAGCGCTCCAAGATCAAGCAGGTGGCCTCGGGCCGTTTCGGCGTGACCCCGGAATACCTGGTCAACGCCGAAGTGCTGCAGATCAAGGTCGCCCAGGGCGCCAAGCCCGGCGAAGGCGGCCAGCTGCCCGGCCACAAGGTCAACGAACTGATCGCGCGGCTGCGCTACGCCAAGCCCGGCATCGGCCTGATCAGCCCGCCGCCGCACCACGACATCTACTCGATCGAGGACCTGGCCCAGCTGATCTACGACCTCAAGCAGGTCAATCCGACCGCGCTGGTCTCGGTGAAGCTGGTGGCGCATGCCGGCGTCGGCACCATTGCCGCCGGCGTGGTCAAGGCCGGCGCCGACCTGATCACCGTGTCCGGCCATGACGGCGGCACCGGGGCCAGCCCGGTCAGCTCGATCCGCTATGCCGGCGTGCCGTGGGAACTGGGCGTGGCCGAGTCGCACCAGGCGCTGGTGGCCAACGACCTGCGCGAGCGCACCATCCTGCAGACCGACGGCGGCCTGAAGACCGGCCTGGACGTGGTCAAGGCCGCGCTGCTGGGCGCCGACAGCTTCGGCTTCGGCACCGCGCCGATGATCGTGCTGGGCTGCAAGTACCTGCGCATCTGCCACCTCAACAACTGCGCCACCGGCGTGGCCACCCAGGACGAGCGCCTGCGCGCGAACTACTTCACCGGCCTGCCCGAGCGCGTGGAGCATTTCTTCCGCCTGCTGGCCGAGGAAGTGCGCCAGTGGCTGTCCTACCTGGGCGTGCGGTCGCTGGACGACATCGTCGGCCGCACCGACCTGCTCGAACAGCTGGAGGTTTCGCCGCGTGCCGGGGTCAAGGTCGATCTGTCGCGCCTGCTCACCCATGCGCGCTACGACGGCAGCCATTGCGCGGCCCAGCGCCTGTACGAATCGCCCGACAGCCTGGCCACGCAGATGGACGGCCTGCTGGCCGATGCGATCGCCAACAAGACCGGCGGCGACCATCGCTTCCTGATCCACAACACCGACCGCTCGATCGGCGCACGCCTGTCCGGCGCCATCGCGCGCGTGCACGGCAACCACGGCATGAGCGATGCGCCGTTGAACCTGCGCTTCCGCGGCACCGCCGGGCAGAGCTTTGGCGCATTCAACGCCGGTGGCCTGCAGCTGGAGCTGGAAGGCGAAGCCAACGACTATGTCGGCAAGGGCATGGCCGGCGGCCGGCTGGTGGTGCGTCCGCCGCGCGGTGCGCGCTTCGAGGCGCGCAGCACGCCGATCGTGGGCAACACCTGCCTGTACGGCGCCACCGGCGGCGAGCTGTTCGCGGCCGGCCGCGCCGGCGAGCGCTTTGCGGTGCGCAACTCCGGTGCGCTGGCGGTGGTGGAAGGCGCAGGCGACCACTGCTGCGAATACATGACCGACGGCGTGGTGCTGGTGCTGGGCAAGGTCGGCCTGAACTTCGGCGCCGGCTTCACCGGCGGGCTGGCGTATGTGCTGGATATCGAACGCGACTTCGTGGACCGCTACAACCACGAGCTGATCGACATCCACCGCGTCTCCGCCGAGGGCTTCGAGAACCATCGCCAGCATCTGCACACCCTGATCAGCCGCCACCGCGAGCTGACCGGCAGCATCTGGGCGCAGCAGATCCTGGACGAGTTCCGCGACTACATCGGCAAGTTCTGGCTGGTCAAACCCAAGGCCGCCAGCATCGAGTCGCTGACCGAGTCGCTACGGCGCGCCGCCTAGTCGTGCTCCCCTCTCCCGCTCGCGGGAGAGGGGTCGGGGGTGAGGGCCGGTGGCCCGCAACCCTCATCCGCCCCTTCGGGGCACCTTCTCCCGCACGCGGGAGAAGGGAATCAGCCACGGATTTCTTTTATGAGCCGCAAGCAAGCCTTCCAATTCCTCGACCTGCCCCGGACCATGCCCACGCGCATTCCGGTGGAGCTGCGTACCTCCGGTGACTGGGGCGAGCTGTACGGCAAGTTCGACAAGGCCGACGCGCAGTACCAGTCCGGCCGTTGCCTGGACTGCGGCAATCCGTATTGCAGCTGGAAATGCCCGGTGCACAACGCGATCCCGCAGTGGCTGCAGCTGGTGCAGGAAAACCGCATCGAAGAAGCCGCCGCGCTGTGCCATTCCACCAATCCGCTGCCGGAAGTGTGCGGGCGGGTGTGTCCGCAGGATCGCCTGTGCGAAGGCAGCTGCACGCTGGAGGAATTCGGCGCGGTCACCATTGGCGCGGTGGAAAAATACATCGTCGATACCGCGTTCAAGATGGGCTGGCGCCCGGACCTGGGCAATGTGCAGCCGAGCGGCTGGCGGGTAGCGGTGATCGGCGCCGGCCCGGCCGGCCTGTCCTGCGCGGACCGCCTGGTGCGTGCCGGGATCGAGGCGGTGGTCTACGACCGCTACGAGCAGATCGGCGGGCTGCTGCAGTTCGGCATCCCCAGTTTCAAGCTGGACAAGTCGGTGATCGGCAAGCGCCGCGAGATTCTCGAAGGCATGGGCGTGCAGTTCCGCCTGGGCGTGGAAGTGGGCCGCGACATCAGCATCGAGCAGTTGCTGGGCGAATACGACGCGGTGTTCCTGGGCACCGGCGCCTACCGCTACACCGATGGCGGGCTGCCCGGGCAGGACCTGAAGAATGTGCTGCCGGCGTTGCCGTTCCTGGTGCAGAACAGCCGCATCGTCAGCGGCAACGATCCACACGGCCGGCCGATCGCCGGCTGGGAAGACCAGATGGCGCTGCCCGATCTCAACGGCAAGCGGGTGGTGGTGCTGGGCGGCGGCGACACCGGCATGGACTGCGTGCGCAGCGCGATCCGCCTGGGCGCGGCCAAGGTCACCTGCGCGTACCGCCGCGACGAGGCCAGCATGCCGGGCTCGGCGCGCGAGGTCGCCAACGCGCGCGAGGAAGGCGTGCGTTTCCTGTTCAACCGGCAGCCGCTGTCGATCGAATCCGGCGCCGACGACGAGGCCATCGGCGTGACCGTGGTGGAGACCAGGCTCGGCGACCCCGATGCCAGCGGGCGTCGCAATGCGGTGCCGGTGGAAGGCAGCGAATCGTTGCTGGAAGCGGACGTGGTGATCATCGCATTCGGCTTCTCGCCGACCCTGCCCGACTGGCTGGCCTCGCAGGGCGTGGAAGCCGGCAGCAACGGCCGCATCGTCGCACCGGCCGACGACAACGGCCGCCTGCCCTACCAGACCAGCAACCCGCGCCTGTTCGCCGGTGGCGACTGCGTGCGTGGCGCCGACCTGGTGGTCACCGCCGTGGCCGAAGGCCGCGACGCGGCCGGCAGCATCGTGCAGCTGCTGGGCGTCAAGGCGCAGGTCAAGGAACCGGCCGCCGCCTGAGTGTGGCCAGCGCGTGGGCTCGTTGCCCGGCGCTGGCTGTCGCGTTGCCTGCAGGCAAGCCACATGCGGCCTGCGCGGCAAGACTGGATGACGCTGCGCGTTGCAGCGTATCCACGGCGCGGGAAAGCGCCCGCATGCGCGACGCAATGATCGCCTGCGCCTGGCGCAAGACCAAGCGCGCACCTGCCTGCCACGCCGCCAGACGCCTCTAGGCGCTTCTAGGCGCCTCCAGGCGCAAGCCAGCTTCGCCTCCGCACGGGCGTGTCCGGTCCGACCCGCAGCGCGCGACGAACACACCACGTGGCTCCACCATTGGCCCTGCGCTCAACACGCGCCGGCCGGTGCGCGGCGGCGGCAGACGCAAGCGTCTGGCCGCCATTCGAAGCGCTGCACACACGCCAGCGCCCGCAATCGGCATGCCCGCAGGGCTGTCGCGATCTGCAGCCTCGACGATTGCACCCTCCTTGGAAGTGTGATTTAAGTCACATATCTACTGTCGCCATGTAGCACCAGCCCGATCAATCACCCCCCCCGACGCGCAGGACGTTCTGCGCCGACCTGGAGGTGCCGGGCAGTGACGGCAGTCGGTTCCCATCCCAGGTGCGGGCAACGCCGCCGCCGTGGACTCCAGACCTCGTTCACGTGTCGCCGCGCCACGCGGCGGCGAAGCCGTGGGCCTCACCAAGGAAGCAACCTCATGACGCAGCAACTCGCTACCAGCCAACATGGACGCGACGACTGGGTGGACTGGCTCCGCGGCGCCAGCGTATTGATGGTGATCGTGCTGCACGCCTATGGCTTCGCCTTCGATGCCTACCCGGAACTGCGCAGCGGCGCGACCGAGCAAGCCAGTGCCCTGATGGTGTCCATCGAGCACCTCAACCGCTCGCTGGCACCGCTGCGCATGCAGCTGATGTTCCTGCTGTCGGGCCTGTTCGTCGCGCGTGGGCTGGACAAGGGCATCGCACCCTACCTTGGCGGCAAGCTGCGGCACGTGCTGTACCCGTACCTGCTCTGGTCGGTGCTGATCTTCGCCCTGCGCGAGGCAGGCTCGGTGCTGGCCAAGGCCGAACCCATCGCCTGGCTGGATCTGGGCAAGATCGCGGTCGGTAACGTGGCGCTGACCTGGTTCCTGTTCTACCTGTTCGTGTTCCTGGTGCTGATGCCCTTGCTGCGTCGGCTACCGCCGCCATTGGTGCTGGCCGCGACCGTGCTGGGCTCGGTCTGCCTGGGTCCGCTGCTGCGCCAGGGCGCAGATCCGTTCTATTACTTTGCGTTCTTCTACATCGGCACGCTGCTGGCTCGCCGGGTGCCGGCACTGCTGCGGCAGGCACCGCGCTGGATCTGGCCGCTGTCGTGCCTGAGCCTGTGCGCCATCGTGCTGATCGCCAATCTCACCGCGCTGCATGGCATCTGGATCGGCTACCTGCCGCTGGTGGTGATCGCGCTGCCACTGCTGGTCGCTGTGGCGATGTGGGCGAACCGGCAACCGGCCGCGCAGGCGATCCGCTATGTGGGCCGCAACTCGGTGGTGTTCTACCTGAGCCACTTTCCGCCCTTCATCGTGCTGGCCTATCTGCTGCCGCGCTGGATCGACGAGGGAGCGGTGCTGTTCTTTGCCTTGTTGGGGGTCGGCGTACTGGTCCCGGCCGTGCTGTGCCTGCTGCGCGCGCCCGGCCGCCTGCCTGCGCTGAACCTGCTGTTCTCCGCACCGATGCCGGTCCGCCGCCCACGCAGCGCGTTGCCTGCCGTCGGCACGCTGCACGGCTCACCGGTGTCCGCCTAGTGGGCATGCGTGCCGATGGTGCCGCTCACCGGCGCCATCGATCCAACTGATACGACCGATGGCGTGCGGTCACGCACCACCTGCCGTGCAAAACCCCAGGTGATGCGCGCGAGCATCACCTGGGCCGAGCGCAGCGCCGGCAAACGCCCTGCCGCCCTGTGACGAGGCGGCAGGGCGGGCCATCAGGCCGCCTTGTCCAGCGTGGCCATGTCGATCACGAAGCGGTACTTCACGTCGCTCTTGAGCATGCGCTCATAGGCCTCGTTGATCTGATCGGCGCGGATGGTTTCGATGTCCGAGACGATGTTGTGCTTGGCGCAGAAATCCAGCATCTCCTGGGTCTGGCGAATGCCGCCGATCAATGAACCGGCCAGCGTGCGGCGCTTCATGATCAGGTTGAACACGCTCGGCGACGGGTGCGATTCCTCGGGCACGCCCACCAGCACCATCGCCCCGTCACGCTTGAGCGCATTGAGGAACGGGTCCAGGTTGTGCGGCGCGGCCACGGTGTTGAGGATGAAATCCAGCGTGTTGGTCTGCGCGGCCATCTGCGCCTCGTCCCGGGAGATCACCACTTCGCTGGCGCCCAGGCGCAGCGCATCGGCGCGCTTGCTCTCGGAGGTGGTGAACAGCACCACCGTGGCGCCCATCGCCTTGGCGATCTTCACCGCCATGTGGCCCAGGCCGCCCAGACCGACCACGCCCACCTTCTGACCGGGGCCGACCTTCCAGTGCGCCAGCGGCGAATAGGTGGTGATGCCGGCGCACAGCAACGGGGCCACGGCGGCCAGGTTGTCGCTGTGCGAGATGCGCAGCACGTACTTCTGATCGACCACGATGTGGTCCGAATAGCCGCCGTAGGTGTTCTCGCCGCCCCCGAACATCGGACCGTTATAGGTGCCGGTGAAGCCCTGCTCGCAATACTGCTCTTCGCCTTCCTGGCAGGACGCGCAGCTGCGGCAGCTGTCGACCATGCAGCCGACACCGGCCAGGTCGCCGACCTTGAAGCCGGTGACTGCATCACCGACCGCAGTGACGCGGCCGACGATCTCGTGGCCGGGCACCGACGGGTAGCGTGTGTTCTGCCATTCGTTGCGTGCGGTATGCAGATCCGAGTGACACACGCCGCAGTAGGCAATATCGATCTGCACATCGTTGGGGCCGGGCGCGCGTCGTTCGAACACGAATGGTGCAAGCGGCTGATCGGCAGTGCGTGCGGCGTAAGCGTGGGCTTGGCTCATGGGAAAGACTCCGGGATGTGACGTCCCCCGCGACAGTGCGGACGACAAAAGAAATCGGGTTGTAGCTTAAGACAGGCGCCTGTCGCACTCCTGCGACAGTGCGTCTTGCCTGTCGGGTTGCGGACGCGACCGCAGCGGCATGGTGCGCCCTGCAGGTGTTTGTACGCGATCAAATCGCCGTTGCCGGCGTGAATGGTGCGCTAACGCCGGAGCTTCTACGCTGACCAACCACCGTCCTGACCTGCACCATCCCTGCTGGCCGTGCCCTCCCCCTGCGGCCGCCTACGTCGATGCCGAAGGAGGCTTCCATGTTCCGTTCTCCCCCCACGTTCCCATCCTTGCGCAGTGCTGCACTCGCACTGACCCTGCTTGCCGCGATGCCGCTGGCGCACGCCAAGGAGCCTGGCCATCCTGACAGGCAGTCCAGCGGCCTGAAGTATGTCGGCGTCAATCTGTCCGGTGCCGAGTTCAACTCACGCAAGAAACCCGGCACCCTGTTCAAGGACTATACCTACCCGTCCGCAGCAGATTTCAGCTACTTCGCCGGCAAGGGCATGAATACGATTCGCCTGCCGTTTTTGTGGGAGCGCCTGCAACCGCAGCTCAGCGGCGACCTGGACCCGGCACAACTGGCGCTGCTGAAGAAAGCGGTGGCGGCAGCCAAGGCCAACAAGCAGTACCTGATCCTGGATGTGCACAACTACGCCAAGTACAACGGCAAGCGCATCGGCAGTAGCGAGGTGCCCACCGCGGCGGTCGCGGACCTGTGGCGCCGGCTGGCGCTCGAATTCAAGGACGACGCGTCGGTGATCTTCGGGTTGATGAATGAGCCCAACGGCATTTCCGCCACCGATTGGGCGACCGCGGCGCAGGGCGCGATCAACGCGATCCGCAAGACCGGCGCCAGGAACCTGATCCTGGTGCCGGGCACCGCCTACAGCGGCGCACACAGCTGGCGCAGCGCCAGCTACGGCGTCTCCAATGCCAAGGCCCTGGAAATCCTCAAGGACCCGGGCAACAACCTGGCCTTCGAAGCGCATCAGTATCTGGACAACGACTACAGCGGCACCAAGCCGGTGTGCACCAGCGCCACGGTCGGCGAAGAAAAGCTGCGCGGCTTCACCGCCTGGCTGCGCGAGAACAAGCAGAAGGGCTTCCTGGGCGAATTCGGCACCGCCAACAACCCGGTCTGTGACCAGGCACTGGAAGGCATGCTGACCTACATGGAAAAGAACAGCGACGTGTGGCTGGGCTGGACCTGGTGGGCCGCTGGCGCATGGTGGAAGCCGGAGTACTTCTTCACCGTGCAGCCGGGCAAGGACGGCAGCGACAAGCCGCAGATGTCGATTCTGAGCAAGTACGCACGCCGCGCGACCAAGTAGCCCACGCGGGCGGGTCGATCACGGTGGTCGCAGCCTGTGCTGCGGCCACCGTTTTTTTTTGCGTGCCATCGTCCATGTCCTGCCACGGAGAAGCGATGGGATCCGCCGACGAGTGCCTGCAGCGCGCTGCATCGCTGGCAGACGCCAGCGCACTCAGCGTGTCGCAGGATGCGCATTGGCGGTCCGCTGCCGGACGCATGACGCAGCCCACAACGCACGCGCTGCACATGGCACATACCAAGTTCCGCGATCGCAGCAGGTGATAGTTGCGCGTGCCGGCGTGCTGATCCCAGCGCGTCGCACCCCGGCGATCGCCCTGCGCAGGGCAGCGCATCGCGACTGCGATCTGCGTGGCCGCCACGCGCGACGCCATCACCTGCAGCATTGCGATCGCACAACAGCCGCCTCCAGGCAGGCCGGATGCACGGCGTTTCCGCAGCCGTGCGGCGCAGAGTGCACCCGGCCTGCAATGCGCGTGGCTGGGTGGCGTCGCTTTACCACAACAAAGCGTGTGCATGTTTGGCAATAACTGCGGAGTGGCTCACAGCTCGAATTAAGTGATATCTCGCATTCGTAGTTTGAATGTCCGGATGCGCTTAGGGTGAAGCGCGATGCAGTGTCTTCATGCCCGTGGCAGGTTCGCCGGGCCATGCATCTCCCCCGCGAATGCTTCAGGAGTCACCCATGTTGCCCTCCCCCACTCCGACGCGCCGGCTGTCCAGCCGTGCGTTGTCATTGCTGCTGCTTGCCAGCGTGCTGCTTGCAGGCGTGCCCTTGGCACATGCACAGAACCGCCTGAAGTACGCAGGCGTCAATCTGTCCGGTGCCGAAATCAAATCCTCGCAAAAGCCCGGGGTGCTCAACGTCGACTACCTGTATCCGGCCGCCAGCGATTACCGCTACTTCGCCGGCAAGCACATGAACATCATTCGGCTGCCGATCCTGTGGGAGCGCCTGCAACCCAAGGCCGGCGGCGAGCTGGATGCAGCGCAGCTGGCGCTGATCCGCCAGGCCGTGGCCAACGCCAAGGCCGCCAAGGTCTACCTGATCCTGGATATCCACAACTACGCCAGGTATTACGGCAACAAGATCGGCAGTGCACGCGTGCCGATCAGCACCTTCAACGATCTGTGGCGACGCCTGGCAATCGCCTTCAAGAACGACAACAGCGTGATCTTCGGGCTGATGAACGAGCCTTACGACATCAATCCGCAATCCTGGGCCAACGCGGCGCAGGCCTCCATCGACACCATCCGCAAAACCGGCGCCAACAATCTGATCCTGGTGCCCGGCGCGCTATGGAGTGGCGCGCACAGCTGGTACTCCACCGTCGCCGGCCAGTCCAACGCAGTGGCGCTGGCCTCCATTCGCGACCCGCTCAATCGCTATGCCATCGAAGTGCATCAATACCTGGATACGGACTCCAGCGGCACCAGCGCCGGGTGTGTCAGCAGCACTGTCGGTGCCGAGCGCCTGCGCAGCTTTACCCAATGGCTGCGCATCAATCACAAGCAGGGATTTCTCGGCGAGTTCGGCACCGGCGACAACGCCACCTGCAACAGCGCACTCAACGGCATGCTGGGGTATCTGGAGACCAACCGCGACGTGTGGCTGGGCTGGACCTGGTGGGCCGCCGGCGCGTGGTGGAACCGCACCTACCCCTTCAACGTGCATCCCGATGCGCAGGGCCGCGACAAGCCGCAGATGTCGATCCTGAGCGCGCGCGCAAAACGCATCACCCACTAGTCGAAGCACGCCGCGAGCGAGGGTCACCCGTCGCACGCGGCGCAGCAGGCACCCGGCACTGGCATGCACGCGCAGTGCGTGCCAATGCCAGGCAGCAACCGTGCCCGGCCGCGGTGAGCACAGTCCTTCCGCAATAAAACGCCAGCACACGGCGCGCGCTAGCGCTCGCCATGTGTGCGCGCGCAACAACGCTGCCGCGTCAGTGACCCGACGTCGCAGCGTTGACGGCGAGCGCATCCATTCGCCGATTTTTCGACAGCGCCATGCATGCGATGGCGGTGCCGACAAGCGTGCGCGACCGCTTTTCAACGCGGGCCCGTTACAGCGTGCTGTTCCAGAACGTGACCCCTGCGGTAAGTGACTGCGACCCAGCCAACACATTTAATTCACACGCGATGTGGTGGGCAATTAGGCACGGCAGATGCATTGGTTACGACAGGTGTGGCGCACCTCGCGCAGATCGCACGCAACCCGCTGCGACACACCATCCCCGTCGTCTAAGGAGTTGTTTTATGTCTGCTGTCTCTCAAACGCTGCGCACCATTTTCCGCTGCGCCCTGCTCTGCGTCCTGTTCGGCACATTCGCACCCGTTTACGCACAAACCCGCGCACTGAAATATGCCGGCGTCAATTTATCCGGCGCCGAATTTGCATCGTCCAAGAAACCCGGTGTCCTCAATAAGGACTATATGTATGCCCCGGCCAGCGATTACACCTATTTCGCCGGCGTTGGCATGAATACGATCCGCCTGCCGGTGCTGTGGGAACGCCTGCAGCCGAGTGCACGCGGCGAACTGGATCCGACCCAACTGGCTCTGGTAAAGCAAGCCGTGGCACGCGCCAAGGCATCGGGCATGTACCTGGTGCTGGACATCCACAATTACGGCAAATACTACGGCTACAAGATTGGCGGCGACCAGGTGTCGAACGCCACCTTCGCCGACCTGTGGCGCCGCCTTGCGCTGGTATTTCCCAGCGACAACGCCGTGATCTTCGGGCTGATGAATGAACCCAACGGCGTATCGGCCAGCGGCTGGGCAGCCACTGCACAGGCAGGCATCGATGCGATTCGTGCCACCGGTGCGAACAATCTGATCCTGGTGCCGGGCGCATTGTGGACCGGTGCGCACAGCTGGTATTCGCCCACCAACGATGGTTACTCCAACGCAACCGCATTGGTCTCGATCTACGATCCGCTCAATCGCTACGCGTTCGAGGTGCATCAGTACCTGGATGCCGACTCCAGCGGCACCACCAATGTCTGCGTCAGTGCCACCATCGGTGTCGAGCGCCTGCGCAGCTTCACCGAGTGGTTGCGCACCAACCACAAGCGCGGATTCCTGGGCGAATTCGGCACCGGCAACAACCCGGTCTGCAATGAAGCGCTGCGCGGCATGCTCCGCTATATCGATGCCAATGCAGATGTCTGGACGGGCTGGACGTGGTGGGCTGCCGGCTCGTGGTGGAATGTCAGTTACGAGTACAGCGTGCATCCCAACAAGGACGGCACCGACAGGCCGCAGATGTCCATCCTCTCGCCCCAGGCCGTTCGCGCCACACGCGCCATTCCGTAAGGTGAAGCAGAGGGTTGTAGGTCAATCTCGAGCCGCCGCAAGGCGGCTCGCTTTTTTTGCGTCCTTCGCACGGATCGCATGTCGTCGGACAGGGCGAATGATGCGGTTGCGGTAGCGCAACGTGCCACTGCGCAACGCCCTCTTACGACCGCGCGTGCCACCGCATGCAGCGCGGGCGCATCATCACCAAAGCTTGAGCTCACTGAACTTTCGCAACGCGTTTGAAGTGGCTTTCACCTGACAGCGATAAAGCCGCGTCCAGCATGGGCGCACTTCACTGCAGGAGCATCACATGGCATATCGACTGATGAAGACCGCGCTGATCGGCGCACTGGCAGTGGCGGCGCAGGGCGCATTTGCGCAGGCGGCCGCCGACAAGCCGGCCAAGGCACTGACCTCCAGCGAGGTCACCAGCATGCTGACCGGCAAGGGCTACACCAAGGTGCACGACGTCAAGTTCGAGCATGGCGTGTGGACCGCTGACGCGCGTAGCGGCGACGGCAAGGACGTGGACGTACGCATTGATCCGGTCACCGGCCGCGTCTATGGCGACCAGACCACCTCCAAGCTGAGCGAGGCCGATATCCGCGCCGCGCTGTCGACCGGCGGCTATTCCAACGTGCACGACCTCAAGTTCGAAGACGGCTTGTGGAACGCCGATGCCGAGCGTGGCGGGCAGAAGGTGGAGCTGCATGTCGATCCGGAAGACGGGCACGTGGTCAGCGTGGACAACGACTGACCAAGACGCCAGAAGCCGGTGGCGTAGATGATGCCGCTGGCTTGATGGCAGCGCGCGTCCGGCAGCACGGTTAAAGGCATCGCGTAGTGCATCGATGCATTATTCATCGCAGCACTATCGCGACCGTGCTGCATCGACAACAAGCGCGATCTGGTCCGCAACCGTCACGACCAGGACGCACCCGACGCAAAGGGCCTCCACCAGGAGGCCCTTTGCGTTTTTGATCGATACGCGTCTGATCGATGCGCGGACGTATTGCTGCTGTCCTTGCAGACCGCATCACCCCGCCATGCGTCGGCTGCATGACGCGTGCCGTCCCGGCACCGGTCAACGCGTCGGTGCTGCCTTTTTGCCCTCTTCGCCGGCGTCTTTTCCGGTATCGGGCGCTTCGCCCGTAGCGGGCTTGCCGGCCATCATGCGATCGCGCGCCGCCTTGAACGGGTTGCCGGCATACCAGTTGGGCCAGCGCTGCCCGGCGGCCACCTCCTTGCCCACGCCATACACCGCCTGCAGGTCTTCGATGGTGCCATCGAGCTTCCAGGTGGCCGCATCGTATTCGTCGCCAGGGGCGTGATAGCGATTGCGCCCGTAGTCCTCGGCGGCCGCGCGGCCGGCCGCGGTGCCGCCCTCGCGCAGGTCTTCGCCGCCATCGGCATACAGCGCCGGCACGCCGGCCTTGGCGAAGTTGAAGTGATCCGAGCGGAAATACGAGCCGCTTTGCGGCGTGGCCTCGGCATGCAGGGTGCGGCCCTGCATCGCGGCAATCGGCTTGAGGATGTCTTCCAGCTCCGAACTGCCCATGCCCACCACGGTGACATCGCGTGCGCGCCCGGCCACCGACATCGCATCCAGGTTGATCACCGCCGCGATCTTGTCCAGTGGAAAGCTCGGGTTGGCCACGTAGTACTTGGAACCGAGCAGGCCCGATTCCTCCAGCGTCACCGCCACGAACACCACCGAGCGCGCCGGCTTGGGATCCTGATGCGCGAACGCGTCGGCAATTTCGAGAATGCCGGCCACGCCGGTGGCGTTGTCCACCGCGCCGTTGTAGATGTTGTCGCCACTTTCGCCCGGATGCTTGCCCAGGTGGTCCCAGTGCGCCATGTACAGCACCGCCTCGTCGGCGTGGCTGGTGCCCGGCAACACGCCGACCACGTTGCGCGAGGTCTTTTCGGTGATGCTGCTCTTCAGGTCCACCGACCAGCTGGCCTTCAACGGCACCGGCTTGAAGCCGCGCTTGCTGGCGTCCTTGTAGGCCTGTGCCAGGTCCAGCCCGGCATTGGCGAACAGCTGCTTGGCGGTCTCGGCGCTGATCCAGCCTTGCACCGGCAGGCGCGGATCGGGATCGTCCTTGGCCGGCAGGTCGTATTGCGGGCCGGCCCAGGAGTTCTTCACCACGTCCCAGCCGTAGCTGGCGCCCGGGGTGTCGTGCACGATCAGCGCAGCGGCCGCGCCCTTGCGGGCGGCCTCTTCGAACTTGTAGGTCCAGCGCCCGTAATAGGTCATGCGCTTGCCGTCGAACAGCGAGGCATCGCCGGTCTGGAAGCCCGGGTCGTTGACGAACATCACCACCGTCTTGCCTTTCCAGTCCTGGCCGGCGTAATCGTTCCACTGCTGTTCGGGCGCATCCACACCGTAGCCGACGAACACCAGCTCGCTGTTGTCCAGCTTGACCTCGGCCTGGCCGGTACGCGTGCCGACCACGATGTCGGTGCCGAAGGCCAGGGTACGGGTCTGCTCGCCGCTGCGCAGGGTCGGCGCGGTGGCCGCATCGGCGGTGGTTTCCACCATCGGCACGTCCTGGAACCAACTGTCGCCGTTGCCCGGCTGCAGGCCGATGCGCTGCATCTGGTCGCGGATGTACGTGACGGTCTTCTCTTCGCCGGGGGTCCCGGGGCCGCGCCCTTCGAAGTCGTCCGAGGCCAGCGTCTTGACCAGCTCGGCAAAGTCGCCGGGCGTCAGCTCCGGCGAGAAGGCGTGGCGACTGACCGGGGCGCTGGGCGCGCTGTCGGCCGGCACCTGCGCGGCGGGTGCGCTCGGCGCATCGGCGGGTTCACGCTTGCAGCCGGCCAGGGCCAGCGTCGCGGCCAGGCACAACAGGATCTTGCGGGGCATCGGGACTCCTCGTGCGGCGAAGGTCCCCCGATTCTAGGCGCTGGCCCCGTGGTCGGGGCGTCAGTCCCTGGGTGCCACGTCGCTGTCGAAGCTGCGCGCGGTGGCGCCGGTCACTGCGCCGATCTTCGCGGTGCGGTGCACGTACAGGCTGACCTCGCGCTCGAACTCCAGCGGGCCATCGACCACCGCATCCGGGCCGATCACCACCCGCGGCTTGCGCGCAGGCTTGAACGAGAAGCTGAAATTCGGCTTGGTGACCTCGATCCCGCCACGCACATGCGAGCGCACCCCGACGGTGATGTCGCCGTTGACGGTCTCGATGCCCTTGCCCAGCTCGGTTTCCACCAGGCCGATACTGCCATTGACCGTTTCCACGCCGCCGCTGATCCGGCTGCCGCGTTCCACCAGCACGCTGCCGTTGACCGTCTCCAGCCCGCCGGACACCACCACCTTCTGGCCCAGCGTG
Source organism: Xanthomonas sp. BRIP62415 (assembly GCF_003993515.1). Taxonomy (NCBI): domain Bacteria; kingdom Pseudomonadati; phylum Pseudomonadota; class Gammaproteobacteria; order Lysobacterales; family Lysobacteraceae; genus Xanthomonas; species Xanthomonas sp. BRIP62415. Next base: position 144,979 of record NZ_QEZH01000037.1, on the reverse strand, counting down.
ATCGCGCCATTGACCGTGGAGACATCGCCGGTGCGGGCGTTGTCGCCGATCTGGATGCTGCCGTTGACCGTTTCCACGCTGCGGGTCTGCGCGCCGGCGCCGATCTCGATGGAACCGTTGACGGTATCCAGCCCGCCATAGACCTTGCCGGCCTCGGCGCTGATGCGGCCGTTGACCTTGCTGATGTCCTCGTCGGCCCAGGCACTTGCGCAGACCAGGGACAACGCCAGAACGAGATGCTGGGCTTTCATGCTGAACCTTGCGCGGCGGCGGCTGTCTTGGGCGTGGCGGCGATCACACCATGCTTGGCTACAATCGCGCACCTGCCTGAAGTCATTGGACCTTTCGTTGCCCCTGTCGCCCGCACCGCGATCGCGCCTGCCGCTTGCCCCCGCCACCGGCCGCCCACGCGCGTGGCTGGCGGTGACCGTGCTGGCCTGTGCGCTGCTGGGCAGCACCGGGGCGGGCGCGCAGAGCCAGCGCGAGGCCGAGCGCAAATTGCAGCAGCTGCGCGACGAACTCAAGACCATCAGCGCCGACCGCCGCGCGCTGGAAGGCAAGCGCGGCAATGCCGCCCAGCAGTTGCGCCAGGCCGATGAGAAGGTGGCCAGGACCTCGCGTGCATTGAGCGAGACCGAATCGGCGATGCGCGAGCAGGAACAGCATCTGGGCAAGCTGCAGCAGGACCGTGCGCAGTTGCAGCGCGGCCTGCAGAACCAGCGCGTGCAGCTGGCCGCGTTGTTGCGCGCCGCCGACCAGGTCGGCCGCAACGCGCCGTTGAAGGTGCTGTTGTCGCAGGACACCGTCGGCGATGCCACGCGCATGCTGGCCGATCACCGCTATGTGCAGAACGCACGTGCGCAGCGCATCCAGACGTTGACCACGCAGCTGGATGCGCTGGCCAAGGTGGAGCAGGACATCGCCAGCCGGCGCCAGGCGCTGGATGCGGCGCGTGCGCAGCAAAAGGCGCAGGCCGCGTTGCTGCAGAAGGATCGCTCGCAACAGGCAGCGACCGTCGCGCAGCTGGACGACCGCTATAAACAACGCGCCGAACGCGAAAAAGCCCTGGGCCAGGACGCCAGGTCGCTGGAGCAGCTGCTCGCCAACCTGCGCGCGGCCGCCGCCAAGGCCGAGGCCGAACGGCGCGCGGCCGCCAAGCGCGCCGCCGCCGAAGCCGCCGCGCAGGCAAAGCGTGGCAATACGGAGCGCCCCGAGCGTCCCGGCAAGACCCCGCCCAAGGTCATCGCCAGCGCGCCGGCCCCCAAGGTCGGCGGCCTGAGCTGGCCGGTGTCGGGCAACCTGCTGGCGCGCTTCAATGCCCCCTTGCCGGACGGCCATACCAGCAAGGGCGTGCTGATCGGCGCGCCCAAGGGCAGCACGGTCACCGCGGTGGCCGATGGCACGGTGGTGTTCTCCGACTGGATGACCGGCTACGGCATGATCCTGATCGTGGACCACGGCAACGGCTATATGAGCCTGTACGCGCACAACGACACGCTGTTGCGCGACGCCGGCGCGTCGATCAAGCGCGGCGAGGCGGTGGCCAAGGTCGGCAGCTCGGGCGGGCAGGGCGTGCCGGCGCTGTACTTCGAACTGCGGCGCAACGGGCAGCCGGTGGATCCGTCGAGCTGGTTGCAGCGCCGCTGAGCCCCACCCAGGCCACGCGCGCGCCGGTGCATGACCGTGGCCCGACCCGGCCCTGCCAAGTCAACGCGGATTTACCGCCGCTTCGCGCATAATCCAGGCCGCTCCGTTGCGGGGCGTCTTATCTCTTTGTCGGAGTGCTTCATGCGCGTAGCCGTCCTGTCCGTTGCCCTGTCGCTGGCGTTGTTCGCCTCACCCGGTTGGGCGCAGAAAGCCAGTCCCGCCGCCGCCCAGGCCACTGCGGACGATCCGGAAGCCAACGAAGCCGCCGTGTCCAAGGTGCCGCTGGACGAGATCCGCCGCTTCGTGGCGGTGTACAACGCGGTCAAGCAGGCCTACGTCGACCCGGTCGAAGACAAGAAGCTGATGCACGCGGCGGTGCGCGGCCTGCTCTCGGACCTGGACCCGCACAGCACCTATTTCGACAAGGAAGATGCCGAAGCCTTCGACGAGCAGGCCACCGGCGCCTACGACGGCATCGGCGTGGAATTGCTGCAGCAGCAGGACAACACGCTCAAGGTGATTGCGCCGATCGACGACACCCCGGCCGCGCGTGCCGGCATCCGCGCCGGCGACGTCATCGTGGCCATCGACGGCAAGCCGATCGACGCCAGCAAGGCGATGGAACCGCTGCGTGGCGAATCCGGCAGCAAGGTCGTGCTGACCATCGTGCGCGACAAGGCGCCCAAGCCGTTCGACGTCACCCTGCAGCGCGAGACCATCCGCGTGGCCAGCGTGCGCAGCAAGCTGCTGGAACCGGGCTATGGCTACATCCGCATCAGCACCTTCCAGGCCGACACCGGTGCCGATTTCCAGAAGAACCTCAAGCAGCTGCAGGCCGGCGGCAAGTTGCGCGGCCTGGTGCTGGACCTGCGCAGCAACCCCGGCGGCCTGCTGACCTCGGCGGTGCAGGTGGCCGACGATCTGCTCGACAAGGGCAACATCGTCAGCACGCGCGGGCGCATCTCCATCAGCGATGCCAAGTTCGATGCCACCCCAGGCGATTTGCTCGGCGGCGCACCGGTGGTGGTGCTGGTGGACGCCGGCTCGGCCAGCGCGTCGGAAGTGCTGGCCGGAGCGCTACGCGACAACCAGCGCGCGCGCATCATCGGCAGCCGCACCTTCGGCAAGGGCTCGGTGCAGACCGTGCTGCCGCTGGACAACGGCGACTCGGTCAAGCTGACCACCGCGCGCTATTACACGCCCAGCGGCAAGTCGATCCAGGCCAGCGGCATCGTGCCGGAAGTGCTGCTCACCCCGGAACCGCAACCGGGCGACGCCGATGTGCCGGCCAGCCTGACCGACTTCAGCGAAGCCACGCTGCCGGGCCATCTGCGTGGCGATGCCGAAGGCGAGGAGGGCTACAGCGCCGGCGACGTCTTGCCGGGCGATGGCCCGATCGCCGCCGCGCTGGCCGAGCTCAAGCAGCCCGGCTCGGCGGCCAAGGCGCAAGCCGCGCTCAAAGCCAAGGCGCAGGCAGCGCAGAAGGCCAAGGCTGCCAAGCCTGCGGCCGACCCCAAGCCGCCTGCCGCGCGCCCGGCAGCGGCCGACAAGCCCAAGCCTGCCGACAAGCCAAGCGAACCGGCGGAAAAGGCCAAGCCGGCCACGCCGGCCGAACCGACCCAACCGGCTGCGCCTGCGGACAAGCCCAAGCCGGCCGAACCGGTCAAGTAATCCGGCTACAGCGCAGCGGGTGCATCACCCGCTGCGCGCCCGGCGCGATCGATACGCGCGGCCCTGCAACGCATTTGCACGCCTTCCTCAATCATCCATTTGCCACAGCGCAGGCCAGGTTTGACCTCGACCCAGGGCTTTGCCGCAGCGAGGCACTATCGAGCGCCAATGCTTTTGTAGGAGCGACCCCGGTCGCGACAAGCCTTCCCGAACACGCGATCACCACGTCAAACCAGCGTTACCGCGCTACCGCCAGCGCCTCGGGATTGACCAGATTGCGCGGCGCACCGGCGGCAAAGGCCAGCACGTTGTCGAACGCCGCTTCGAAGTACAGCGCGTAGCTGTCGCTTTCCACGTAGCCCAGATGCGGCGTCGCCAGCACGCGCGGGTGTTGCAGCAACGGATCGCGTGCATCCAGCACCGGTTCGCGCTCGAACACATCCACCGCCGCCTGCGCCGGCCGGCCCGCATCCAGCGCGGCCAGCAAGGCGCCGGGCGCGATCAGCTCGGCGCGGCTGGTGTTGACCAGCAACGCATCCGGGCGCATCCGCGCCAGATCCTGCGCACCGACCTGATGGCGGGTTTGCGCGGTCAGGCGCCGATGCAGCGACAGCACATCGCTGCGTTCGAACAGTTCCTCGCGGCTGCCGGCGATGGCGAAGCCGTCGCGCGCGGCCTGTGCGCACGAGGCGTCGCCGCCCCAGACCAGCACCTGCATGCCGAACGCACGCCCGAAGCCGGCCACGCGCTGGCCGATCCGCCCATAACTCCAGATGCCCAGGGTGCGCCCGTGCACTCCGCGTCCCAGGCCGGGATCGCCCAGCGCCTGCCAACGGCCCTGGTGCAGCGCGCGCTGGTACTCGCTCAGGCGCCGGCTGGCCGACAGGATCAGGGCCCAGGTCAGTTCGGCCGGCGCCACCGGCGAGCCGACGCCTTCGGCCACCGCCACCCCGAATTCGGTGCACGCGGCCACGTCCACGTGCGCGCCGATGCGACCGGTCTGGCTGATCAACTTCAGGCGCGGCAGCCGCCGCAACAGCGTGGCGTCCACGCGGGTGCGCTCGCGGATCAGCACCAGCGCATCGGCTTCGACCAGCCGCTCGGCCCATTCGTTGGGATCGGTGGCCAGCGCGCCCAGCACCTGCACATCGTGGCCGTGCAGGCGCTGCAGGCAGGGCAGGTGACGCACGGCGCCCTGGTAATCGTCGGGCACCAGGATGCGCATCAGCGCGGCTTGGTCGGCAACGGGAACGGCGTGACCACCTTGTCGCCGGTGGTGGCGTCGCGGATCACCGACTGGCCCTTCTTCTCGACTTCCTCGATGCGCACGATGCTCTGCATCGGCAGGTGCAGCGTCTTGGTGTTGCCGAACTCTTCGCGCAGGCGCTCTTCGGTGGGATCGACCACCAGCCCGTCGTGCACGTCGAACACCAGCTCGCCGATCTGGTTGAACCCCCACAGATGGCTGCCGGTGACCTGGCGGGCGTAGAGCTCGTAGACCTTGCCGTGATTGAGGAAGGTGACTTTGTACAGAGGCTTGGACATGCGGCGATTATAGGCGCGCCACTATGCAGCGCGCGGCCGCGCATCACTGCGCCCGGGGGCGCCTTGCCCCGTTGGCGCCGCGCTAGAAGCCGTGGCGCTTGCGCAGCCGCCGCGCGATCGCCGCGCGCACGTACAGCCCGTAGACGATGCCGAACACGAACCCGGCGATATGCGCCGACCACGCCACCATGCCGAAGGCCGGGCCGATGTAGGCGAACACCACCTGCAGCAGCGCCCAGGCGCCGATCAGCAACGGCGCCGGCACGCGGATGAATTCCAGAAACACCCCCAGCGGCAGCACCACGCCCAGCTTGGCGCCGGGAAACAGCGCCAGATAGGTGCCGATCAATGCCGACACCGCGCCGGAGGCACCGATGATCACCCGGTCCGGCGTGCCGATCGCGAAGATCGCCGCCAGGTTGGAGGCCGCGCCGCCGACCAGGAACAGCAGCAGCAGGCGCCATGGCCCGAGAATGCGCTCGGCCGGCAGCCCGAAGATCAGCAGGAACACCAGGTTGCCGAGCAGGTGCGACCAGTCCGCATGCAGGAACAGCGCGGTGAACAGCCGCAGCACGCTGCCGTCACGCAGCGTCGCCCACCAATCGCCCAGGTTGGACACGCCACTGGACAGCGCGCCCCAGTCCAGCCACAGCGTGTTGCGCGCCTCACCGGGCCGGCTGATCGACCACAGATAGGCCAGCCAGACGGTGGCGAACAGCAACGGCACCGCCCAGCGCGGGGTGGGTTTCTTGCGGGAGGGGAGGGAGACGAACATCGGAGTGGCACTCTAGCGGGTTCACGCTCCTGAACCCACCCCTAACCTGTCCGGCCGATCAATACGCGCTTCGTTATTGTTCGGTTAATTGTGGTGGGTATACTGCGTACGGCGTCGTATGTCGGGGGGGGGTCTCCGGCGCGCTCCAGCAGCCACTTGGCGCTGGGCGCGGGCGCTGTACCGACCACTGCAGTCTTTATCCGGAGAGCACCATCTTATGTCTACCGCTTCCACTCTCAGCCGCGCCACCCTGTTGGCCGTCGGTATCGCCGGCGTATTGGCCGTTGGCCAGGCCCACGGCGCCGCCTTCCAGCTGAAGGAAAACAGCGCCAAGGGTCTTGGCCGCGCCTTCGCAGGTTCCGGCAGCGCCCCGGACGATGCCTCGATCATCGCCAACAACCCGGCCGGCATGCGCCAGCTGGACGGTCGCCTGTTCCAGGCCGACGTCAGCGCCATCAGCTTCTCGGCCAAGTTCCAGCCCGACACCGCCACCTACGCCAATGGCGCCCCGGTCTCCGGCGGCAATGGCGGCGATGCCGGCATGATCGCGCCGGTCCCGGCGATGTACTTCCATGTGCCGTTCGGCGAGAACGACAACATGCACCTGGGTACCTCGCTGACCGTGCCGTTCGGCTTCAAGACCGAATACGACAGCAACTGGGTCGGCCGTTACCACGGCACCAAGACCGAGCTGCAGGCGATCGATTTCAACGTCGCGTTCTCCTACGACGTGAACCCGTACGTGTCCTTCGGTGCGTCGGTGTTCGCCGAGCGCCTGGATATCGAACTGCGCAACGCAGTGGACGCCGGTTCGATCCTGGCGCGCTCGCGGGTGCCGGGTTTCGCACCGGGCAATGCCGATGGCGCGCTGAAGATGAAGGGCCACAGCACTGAAGTGGGCTTCACCCTCGGCGGCCTGTTCAGTATCGATGAGAACACCCACATCGGTTTCAGCTACCGCTCGGAAGTGGAGCACAAGATCACCGGCGCGGACGTCGATTTCACCATGCCCGGCGGCGCCGCTGCGGTCTTCGCAAATGCAGCACCAGGCACCTTCATCGACACCAGCGGCCGTGCAACCGTGAAGTTGCCGGCCAGTGCCACGGCCAGCTTCACCCACAACGTGAACGAGCAGTGGTCGATCATGGCCGACGTCACGCGCACCGCCTGGAGCAAGTTCGACCAGGTCACGCTGGACTTCGCCTCCAACCAGCCCAACACCGTGCTGGACTTCTCCTACCGCGACACCACCTTCGCCTCGATCGGTGCCGATTACCGCATGAGCGAGACGCTGACCCTGCGTGGCGGCCTGGCCTACGACCAGACCCCGACCACTGCCGAGCACCGCGACGTGCGCGTGCCGGATGCGAGCCGCAAGTGGGTCTCGCTGGGTCTGAGCTGGCGTCCGTCGCAGCAGGCCGAATACAACTTCGGTTACACCCACCTGTTCACCAGCGACCCGACCAGCGACACCGTCAGCGCCACCGGCGACCGTCTGGCGGGCAGCTACAAGGTGAAGGGCGACGTGCTGGCCGCTTCGGTCAACTACAAGTTCTGATCGTCGTAGCACCACGCGTGTAACGAAAAACCCCGCTTCGGCGGGGTTTTTTCGTTGCTGCCTTGCGCACGCCGCCATCTGCGTTGCCGGCATGGCGTGCATAGGCGGGCCGAGGCACTGTCTTTCTGGGCGACGCAACGCCGAGCCACGCAGTGGCGATGCCTCATGGCAACGCGTTGACCGAGGCCGTCTACGCCGCCGGGCGCGCCGTGCAGGCGGCAGCGTGGATTGCTATGGTCGTGCGCATGGACCAACCCGACTTCATCCAGATCACCGACAACGCCGTCTCGCGCGAGGATTGCGCCGCCATCGTGCAGCGCATGCGCGCCAGCCAGCAACTGCAACCGGGGCGCGTGGGCAGCGGCGTGTTTCCCGAACTCAAGCACAGCCGCGACCTGCGCATCAGCGGCGTGGCCGAATGGGCCGCGGTGGAAAACCGCCTGCAAAAGGCCGTGTTCGAAGGCGTGCTGACCTACCTGCGGCAGTATCCACAAGCCCTGATTTCACCGCTGATGCTGCAGGTCACCACCGCCGACGGCAGCCCGCACCGGCTGGTGGCCGAGGACATCGTGCAGATGAGCGACCAGGCGTTGGGCGACCTGGCCCGCACCTGCCTGCGCCCGGGCGCGATCAACCTGCAGTGGTACACCGCCGACCAGGGCGGCTATCCGTACTGGCATTGCGAACTGTATCCACGCGATGCCAGCGCCGACACGCTGCACCGCCATCTGCTGTGGACGCTGTACCTAAACGAGGAGTTCGAACAGGGCGAAACCGAATTCCTGTTCCAGCAGCGCAAGGCCCGCCCGCGCACCGGCAGCCTGCTGGTCGCCCCCACCGCCTTCACCCACACCCACCGCGGCAACCGCCCGGTCGGCGGCGACAAGTTCATTGCCACCAGCTGGATCCTGTTCCAGTCGGCAAGCGCCTTGTACGGCGGGGAATAGGGAATCGGGAGTAGGGAATCGCAACGGCAACAGCAATTCGCAACAGCGCGGCTCTTGCTGTTCCGATTCCCGATTCTCCATTCCCGACTTCCCGCCGCTAGAACAGACTGCCCTGCGGCGATTGCGGTACCGGCTTGGCCGGTGGAGCAGGGCGCCGGAACTTGCCGGTGTCCAACGCCGGCATGGCGCGCGCGTCGAAACCGCTGCGGCGGTGGGCCAGGGCGAAGCGGCGTGCCAGCAACTCCGCGTACACGCCTTGGCCGCGCATGCGTGCGCCGAAGGCGCTGTCGTAGTCCTTGCCGCCGCGCAGTTGCTGGATCGTGCTCATCACATGCGCAGCGCGTTGCGGGTGATGGGTCTGCAACCAGTCGCGGAACAGCGGCGCCACTTCGTGTGGCAGCCGCAGCAGCACGTAGCCGGCACTGTGCGCGCCGGCATCCGACGCGGCCTGCAGGATCGCCTCCAGCGCATGGTCGTTGATCCACGGGATCACCGGCGCGGCCATCACCCCGACCGGCACGCCGGCCTCGTGCAGTGCCCGCATCGCGCGCAGGCGGGCGTGCGGTGCGGACGCACGCGGTTCCAGCCTGGCCGACAGATGCGGGTCCAGCGTGGTCACCGAAAAATGCACGTTGACCAGGCCCTCGCGTGCCAGCGGTGCGAGCAGATCCAGATCGCGCGTGACCAACGCATTCTTGGTGATCAGCGTGAACGGGTGCCGGGTCTCCCACAGCACCTCGATCAGGCGCCGCGTCAGTGCGCGTTTGCGCTCGATCGGCTGATACGCATCGGTGTTGATGCCCAGCGCGATCGGGCTGGGCACATAGCCCGGGCGCGACAGTTCGCGCCGCAGCAGCTCCGGTGCATTGGTCTTGGCGAACAGCTTGGTCTCGAAATCCAGCCCGGGCGACAGGTTGAGATAGGCATGCGAGGGCCGCGCAAAGCAGTAACTGCAGCCATGCTCGCAGCCACGGTACGGATTGACCGATTGCGAGAAGCCGATGTCCGGCGATTGATTGCGGCTGATGATGCTGCGCGCGGTTTCCTCGGTGACCTGCGTGCGTAACGCCGGCGCGGCGAACTCCTCGCTGTCGTCGGCGTACCAGCCATCGTCCACTGCCTGCTGGGTGGTGGTTTCGAAGCGTCCGGGGAAGTGGCCGGTCGCACCGCGGCCCTTGATCGCAGTTGCCATCGCGTCATCGTACGGCCGGCAGGTCTCAGGCAATGCGACCACGCGCAGCGCCACGATGAAGCTTTCAGGCCCGGCGCGGCGATCGTGTTGGTCGCCCGGTCATCGCAGCGGCGCGTGCGGCCCGTAGAATCCGCGCATGCTCGCATCCGTACAGGGCGCGTGGGATCGGCTGGCCACCGTTCCCCACCTCGAAGCGCTACTCCTGGCCGCCTATGTGCTGTACCTGCTGTGGATCGCCAGCTGGATCGTGCTGCAGAAGCGCGAGCCGGTGGCCACGCTCAGCTGGGTGCTGTCGCTGGCCGCGCTGCCGTACCTGGGCCTGCTGATCTACTACTGGCTCGGCCCGCAGAAAGTCAAACGCCAGCGGCTGCGGCGCGGCCGCTCGCGCTCGGGCATGGAGAGCTATAGCAGCGTCTGCCCGCCGGACGCAGACTGCACCGAGCTGGCCAAGATCGCCCAGTCCACCACCGGCCTGGCCCCCAGCAGCGCCACCGAGGTGCACTGGCTGGTGGATGGCGCGGCCACCTATGCGGCCATCATCGAGGCCATCCGCGGCGCGCGCGACCACATCCATCTGGAGTACTACATCTTCCAGCCCGACCACAGCGGCACCGCGATCTGCGATGCGCTGATGGAGCGCGCACGCGCCGGCGTCAAGGTGCGCCTGCTGATGGATGCGGTGGGCTCGTCGGCGATGACCCGGCGCAGCTTGCGGACGCTGCGTGCGGCCGGCGTGGAGACCGCCTGGTTCCATCCATCCCAGTTGCTCAAGCCGTTCAAGCGGCCGTGGCTGAACCTGCGTACCCACCGCAAGGTGGTCGTGGTCGACGGCAGGATCGGCTTCACCGGCGGCATCAACGTCACCGACGAAGAGAACGAGCAGGTCCGCAGCGATGCCTATCGCGACCTGCACGTGCGCCTGCAGGGCCACGTGGTGCGCAGCCTGCAGCTGGTGTTCCTGGAAGACTGGCTCTACGCCACCGGGCAGGGCCGCGCCGCCTTCCACGGCCAGCAGCTCTGGCCCGAGGACGTGCCAAGCCGCGCGCAGGGCGATGTCGACGCGCAGGTGCTGATCTCCGGGCCGGATTCCTCGTGGGAGTCCATCCACCGGCTGATGGTCGCTGCGATTCACGAAGCCCGGCATCGGGTCTGGCTGGTCACGCCGTACTTCGTTCCCGGCGAGGCCGCGCGCATGGCGCTGACCTCGGCCGCATTGGGCGGCCTGGACGTGCGCCTGCTGGTGCCGCGCGTCAGCGACTCGCGTCTGGTCACCTACGCGGCGCGTTCGTATTTCGACGAGCTGCTCGAGGCCGGCGTGCGCATCTACGAATATGGCCCGCGCATGCTGCACACCAAGGCGCTGCTGGCCGACGACGACGTCTGCATCGTCGGCAGCGCCAATTTCGACAGCCGCAGCTTTCGCCTGAACTTCGAGCTGTCGATGCTGTTCCGCGACCAGGCGGTCGCGGCCGAACTGGCCGGCTTGATCGACGCCGACCTGCAGCACGCGCAGGAAGTGCGCTTTGTCCGCCATCGACCGTTGTGGCGCTCTCGGCTGCCCGAAGCCTGCGCACGGCTGCTGTCCCCGCTGCTGTGACCCGCATCGCCGTGCCCACGTGGAACCGTGCCGGGCGCGGCGCTACACTGCCGCCACTGATCGGGGAGCTCGTCATGCACTGGCTGTTTCTGCTTATGGCGTTGGGTGCGCTGGTGCTGGCCTTCAGCACGCCGCACGTGTGGTTGCTGGTGGCTTCGCTGCTGGTGGCACTGCTGTTGCTGTTGCTGTGGACGCGCGGTTGGTTCGCCTCGCGCATGGGCGATGCCCAGCGCGACACCAGCAGCCTGATCGACCCGGCCGAGCTGCGCCGCCTGCGCGAGATTGCCGAAGCCCGCAAGGCCGCCGCACTCGACGCCACCCGTGATGGCGAGCCGCAGGCCTGAGACCGACGCAGTGACCACCCAGCTCAGCGTCAACGTCAACAAGATCGCGGTGTTGCGCAATTCCCGCGGCGGCCACGACCCGGATGTGGTGCAGGCCGCCCGCACCTGCATTGCCGCCGGCGCGCACGGTATCACCGTGCACCCGCGCCCGGACCAGCGGCATATCCGCGCCGATGATGTGCTGGCACTGAGCGCGCTGACGCGCGAGCACGGCGTCGAATTCAATATCGAGGGCAATCCGTTTGCGCCACCGCGCGACGGTTATCCGGGTCTGCTGGCGTTATGTCGTGCCACGCGGCCCGAGCAGGTCACCCTGGTACCGGATGGCGATGGACAACTGACGTCCGACCACGGGTTCGATTTTGCGCAGGACACCACCCAACTCGCCGCGCTGATTGCCTCGTTCAAGGCAATCGGCGCGCGCGTCAGCCTGTTTGTCGATGCAGGCAATCCCGATATTGCGCAAGCGGCGGTACTGGGTGCAGACCGTATCGAGTTGTACACCGGCCCCTATGCGCAGGCGCATCTGAGCGGCCAGCCAAGTGCTGCATTCAAGCTGTTTTCCGACGTTGCACAACGCGCAGCCGCGGCAGGTCTTGGCGTCAATGCCGGTCATGATCTGTCGCAGGCCAATCTCGGTGACTTTCTCGGCGCCGTCCCGGGCGTGCTGGAAGTCTCGATCGGCCATGCATTGATCAGCGAGGCCTTGTATCAAGGCCTGGATGTGACGGTACGCGCCTATCTGGGGATACTGCGCGGCGCATCGATCGACGCTTGAGATAATCAAGCGGAGTATATAAATGTGCAGCGTCGTTACCGGGCATTGTATCGGAGCAGGTTTTCTGCCCCCGATGCGATGGTTATCGATGACTTCCATCTGGTTTACCGGGTGAGTTAATCGCGTATTTACTGCACAAAACTGATGCCATCCACCTGCGTATTCCTGGCCGCATGCAGCGCCTTGGCCATCACCGCGTATTTGCCATCCGCACTGGCGGCGATGCGCAGCTGCGGCTGATGGCCGCTTGCCTGGCGTATCTGTTCGATCAACCTGTGCTGGAATTCCTGCAGCGTGACCGGGCTGGCATTCCGGAACACCTGGCCGCTGGCGTCCACCCACAACGCGATCGGTGCAGGCGGTTCGGACCCGTGAAAGCGCTTGCCGGCTGCGCTATGACAGAGCAACTGTGATTAACCGCGCACGATGAAGATGAAGATGATCAACAACACAGCGCTGTCGCCTGATCGAGCATAAAAAAACGCCACCGTTTCCGGTGGCGTTGCAGTCGCGTCATGACTGTTGTGTTGCGGTGTTGCGATGTCTTACTGCATGAAGCCGATTTTCTTCATCTGCGAGTTCTTCGCCGCAGCGAGCACCTTGGCCATCACCTCGTACTCCGCATCTTCATTGGCATCGATGCGCAGTTCCGGCTGATTGGTCGGATCGGCCTGCACCACTTCTTCCATCTTCTGCTGCAACTGCGCGACCGGGGTCGGGCTGTTGTTCCAGAACACCTGGTTGCTGGCGTCGATACGCAACTCGATCGGCGGCGGCGGTTCGGTCGTCTGCGGTGGCGGGTTGAGCACCCGTTGCGGCAGATCCACGGCGATCGGGTAGGTCATGATCGGCGCGGTCACGATGAAGATGATCAGCAGCACCAACATCACGTCCACCAGGGGCGTGACGTTGATGTCGGCCATTGGGCCACGGTTTCCACCGGTACTGAATGCCATGGCTTACTGCCCCTTCTCTTTGGTTGCGACGAAGCCGACGTCCAACATGCCCTGACCCTGCGCGATCTTGGTGATCTCGTTGATCGTACGCATCTTGGTCGTGCGGTCGCCACGCAAGTTGAGCGGCGGCTGCGGTGTCTGCTGTGCGGCGGTGGACAGGCGCGATTCCAGGGCTTCCTTGGAAATCGGCTCGTCGTTCCAGTACAGCGACCCGTCTTCCTTGACGGCCAGGGTGATCGGCGCGGCGCGTTTCTCCGCATCTTCCTTCTGGATCAGGTTGGCCTCTGGCAGCTCCACCTTGACCTTATGGGACATCAGCGGTGCCGTAATGATGAAGATGATCAGCAGCACCAACATCACGTCCACGAGGGGCGTCACGTTGATGTCGGCCATCGGGCCACCGCTGTTTCCACTACTGAAGGCCATAACGGGCTCCGTCTAAATCGTTGCGAAGTCGTTCTTTACTACGGATTAGCGAACGCGCGAACCAGTGGCGAAGAAGTCGTGCAGGTCGTGGGCGAAGGTGTCGAACTTGGCGATCACCGAGCTGTTGACCTTGGAGAAGAAGTTGAACGCGAACACGGCCGGGATGGCGACGAACAGACCGATCGCGGTCATGATCAGCGCTTCACCCACCGGGCCGGCAACGGCGTCGATGGAGGCCGAACCGGTTGCACCGATCTTAATCAGCGCGCCGTAGATGCCCCACACGGTACCGAGCAGACCGACGAACGGCGCGGTCGCACCGACGGTGGCCAGCAGGGTCATGCCGGACTGCAGCTTGGTGCTTTCGCGGGTCACGGCCTGACGCAGGGCGCGATCGACGAATTCCGAACGGCTCAGGCTCTCGCCCAGGCCACCGGTGCTGCCTTCGGCGCGCTGGTGGTGAGCAGCAGCCTGCGCTGCATCCAGTGCGATCTTGGAGAACGGCTCGGAAGCCGGCTGCTCTTCCATGGCACGGATGGCGTCCTGTGCATTCGGGGCATCCCAGAACGCGGTGGTGACGCGGTCGGCCGCGCTCTTCAGACGGGTGGCGCGGAAGATGTTGATGACGGTCCAGTACCAGGAGGCAGCGGACATGGCGATCAGGGTGATCAGGACGACCCAGGACACGGCGAAATCGCCGGGGCTGGAGGTCATTTCGGTGATCAAGTGCTCGAAGCCCATCTGCGACAGAGCGGCCGACGGATTGGAGCCCCCTGCAGCGGCGGCGATAAAGAATTCCTGCAGCATGACGCTTACCTTTGTTGTGTGTGGTGATGAAGGGTGGAGCGAAAGGAAGACAGGATCCTGGGCCGGCCGTGGCCGGCCCGTGGGATCAGTTCAGAGCAAAGTTGACCGGGACGCGGACACGTCCGGCGGCTTTCTGCCCGTTGACAGTGGAGGCGTTGAACTTCCACTTGCGTGCTGCGTCCATCGCGGCACGGTCAAGGTCGCGGTTGCGGCTGGACTTTTCGACCGACACGTTGGTCACGTTGCCGCTGGCATCCACATCCACGATCAGGATGACCTCGCCTTGGACACCGGCCCGGAATGCAGCCGGCGGGTACTTCGGCGGGTTCATGTTCTTGGACGAGATATCGACACTGGCGCCGATGTCACTCGGTGGAGCCGGTGGAGCCGGCGGCGCCGGTGGCGTGACGATATCGCTGGGACGCGGTTCGGGAACATCGACGACCGGTGCTTCCGGCGGCGGCGGAACCGGTGACGGCTTCGGCGGCGACAGATTCTTGACCGGCGGTGGCGGCTTGTCTTCCGGCGGCGGCGGCGGCGGCGGCGGCGGGGGAGGAGGCGGTGCATCCACCAAGGTGACCATGGTGGTGCGCTCCTTCTCTGCCGGAGCCTTCGGCGCCACTGCAGGGATCAGCAACATCATCAGTGCAGTGAGGTGCAGGGCAATTACAAAAGCAATGCCGATAATGCGGGCCCAGCTCAGACCCTGGTTCCCGGCATCATAGTCATGCCTGTGGATAACGAGTTGTTCCGTCATGCGCCAATGGCTCTTTCAGTGGGGGCCCCGGATCACTGTGATGATCCCCAGGTTTTCGGACGGCTTTGACACCGCAGGAACCCCCAAGCTTATACCAATCCCGAGTCCTGTAACCACTAAAAACACAGGGATTTCGGGGGTTTATTTTCTTTTTTACTTCAGATTGATGATCTTCTTGGCGTCATCAGGTTTTTTGACACCCTTGGCGATTGCCTGCTGCGCGGCCTGCTTGGCCTCCGGGATGCGACCTTCCGAATGCAGCACCTTGGCCAGATTCAGATAGGTCTCGCCGTCCTTGGAAAGCGGTGCGGCCTTTTGCCAATTCTCGATCGCCTTGGGCACATCTTCGCTGTAGTAATACGACTGTGCCAGCGCAAGGTATGTCTGATAATCGGGTTTAAGGATGCCTTTTTGCATACCTTCATTGATGACCGCGATGACGTCCTTTTCCTTGTTCTCGGTGTTGGCGTAGATGGAATACAACTGCTTGTACTCCTTTTCTTCGGTCAACTGCCCGGCCGCGCGCAGCTTGTCCATCACTGCGGCAGCCTTGTCCATCTGGTCGGCCTGCATATACATGCTGGCCAGGTTGAGCTGGGCCTTCTTGTCGTTGGGCGTCTTGGCGGCGAGCGCTTCGGCAGCGGCCACCGCCTCACCGGTCTGGCCGGCTTCGGCATAGGCCGCCATCAGCAACTGGTTCCAGGTGTCCTTCGGCTCGGGCGAGGCGGCGATGGCCTGCTTCAGCACCGGAATGGCTTCCTTGTAGCGCTCTGCCTGGTACAGCGCCTGCCCCTTGAGGATCAGATCTTCCGGGCGCTGCGACTTGCTCTCTTCCAGATACTTGTCCAGCGTTGCCAGGCCTTCGGCCTGCTGATCGTCCTGCATCTGCAACTGCGCCAGCATCAGCATCGACTGGAACTGGCCGTTGTTGTCCAGCGCATTGAGGCCGATGGCCTGCTGCAGATACGTCTTGGCAGCGGCGGTGTCGTCCATGTTGTACGCCGCCTGGGCGGCCAGCTGCGCCGCCAGCGCCTTGTCGGCTTCGTTGGCCGAGCCATTGGCCAGGATCTCATCGGCCTGGGTACGCACGGCCGGGAAGTCTTCGCCCTTGTTGAAGGTTTCGATCAGCTTCTGCAGCTTGCTGCCCAGCTTGGAGGAGGGCTTGATCGTCGGCGCGGCGCGGGTGGACTGCGGATACAACTCTTCGGCCTTGCCGCTGCCCTTGGACTTGCGGCTGGCGCGCTCGGACGAACGATCCGACTGCGCGACCGCATCGGCGACGACAGCCCCGCCCAGCGACGCGGCGATGAACAGGGACAACAGGGCTTGCTTGCGGTTGAGCAGTTTCATGTTTCACCTCGGACGAGCCGCCGTCGGGCGGTACGGAAAGCGGAATAAACGCTGTACGAAAAATCTGAGCCGGCAAAGTTAGCAGAAAGTCTCAGTTCCCGAAAACGGTTTCCATGCTGTGTTGCGACATTCGGTACGTAAGCGCTGCACGATCAGCCGCAGCGCGGCACGCGTCCGTCCTGTCGCGCTTGCTGGTAAACGGGTTCGAGTTGACCGACGTCTGCCTGCAATTCGCGGATGCGATTGGCCGGGTCGGGGTGGGTGGACAGCCACTGCGGCTGGCGGTTGCCGCTGGCGGCCATCATGTTCTGCCACAGCGTCACCGCCTGGGCAGGATCGAAGCCGGCCTGGGCCATCAGGCGCTGGCCGACCACGTCGGCCTCGCTCTCCTGAGTCCGTGAGCCCGGCAGCAGAAACACGGTCTGGGCGGTCATTCCGCCGACCTGGTTGACGGCACTGGCCGCACCGTCGCCATAGGCCGCACCGGCCAGCGCGCCGATGATACCCAGGCCGGTCTGCGCACCAAGCTGACGGGTGATGCGTTCTTCATGATGGCGCGAGATCACGTGCCCGATCTCGTGCCCAAGCACGGCAGCTAGCTGATCCTGGGTCTTGGCGACGGTGAAGATGCCGGTGTTCACGCCGACCTTGCCACCGGGCAGGGCGAAGGCATTGGCTTCGTCATCGACAAACAACGCGGTTTCCCAACGGGTCTCGCGCCACTGCGGCGGCAGCTGCGCGACCAGCGCATTGACCACGCACTGCACGTAGGCGTTCTGCTTGCCGTCGGTGCTGACTTTTTCCTTGGCCTTGGTCTGCGCGAAGGACTCTGCGCCAAGCTTGTCGAGCTGGTCCTGGGTGACGCCTCCCACCACCTGTCGGCGGCCGGTCGGCGAGGTTGTGGTGGCACATGCCGTCAATGCAAAGACGGCGACAACGATCAACAGCCTGGCTTTCATTCAGTCCCCCTTGAACCCTGGGGGCATTTTGGCAGGCTCGTCTTAACTTTTCGTCAAACGGCTCAGCCGAGGCCAAAAAAGTACAGTGCCGCCAGGGCGGTGGCGTTGTTGACGCCATGCGCCACGATCGGTGCCCACAACGTGCCGGTGCGCCAATACAGCCATGCAAACGCCGCGCCCATGCTGCCGTAGACCAGCCACAGTTGCGCGATGGCGGCCGGGCCGTTGCCGCTGACGCCGGGCACTTCGTGCACCAGCGCAAAGATCGCGCTGCTCAGCACGATGCCCAGCCAGGGCCGGCCGGCGGCGAGCAGGCGGCCGAACAACACGCGTCGGAACAGCAGTTCTTCGTACGCCGGGGCGATGGCCACGGCAAACACCACCAGCGCCAGCGGCCATTGCTTGATGGCTTCTTCCATCAACGGCAGGTTGGTCGGCACCGGCTTGATGCCCAGCGCGGACGCCGCGACGCTGACCAGATTGCTGAGCAGGAACACGCCAACCGCGATCAGCGCGGTCCAGCCCCAGGTCGAGACACGCCTGGTGGCGGCCCGCGAGGCCCTGCGTTCGTCTGCGGTCGCGCGGCGGCGCCAGTAGTACAGCAGCAGGGCCGGCGAGGCCGTGCTGACCAGCGCGGTGATCAGTTGCACCAGCACGCCCGGTTGGCCGATCGTGGCCATGATCTGGGTCGGGGAGGGCGTCAGGCCCTGCGCCTTGGCGGCCTGCACGGCGCTGACGCCGCGGAACACGCCCCAGAGCGCGAAACCGGCCACGCTCAGCAACAACAGCAGGCCGGTGGCGATCAGTACATCGATGCCGAAGCCGAGCAAGGGCGGAAGCAGCGGGGCATTGCCGGCAACCGGCGTCGCTGCCGGCCTCGGTGGAGGATCTGTGCGCATCGTCGTCCTGAAAAAACCGCAGACGCCGGCGCATCACCTGCGCGATGTGCCGGCGGGCGACGGTGGCTCAGATGTCCAGGTTGGACACCTTCAGCGCGTTGTCCTCGATGAAGTCGCGGCGTGGCTCGACCACATCGCCCATCAAGGTGCTGAAGATCTGATCGGCGGCCACGGCATCTTCGATACGCACCTGCAACAGGCGACGCGTATCCGGGTTGACCGTGGTCTCCCACAGCTGCTCGGCGTTCATTTCGCCCAGGCCCTTGAAGCGCTGCACCTGGCGGCCCCGCTTGGCCTCTTCCAGCAGCCAGGCATGCGCCTGGGCAAAGCTGGTGATCGGGTGGGTCTTGTTGCCGCGCACGATCTGCGCGCCTTCGCGGACCAGGTCGTGCAGGGCCAGCGAGACCTCGCGCAGCGGACGCAGCTCGCCACTTTCGAACGCGCCCATCGGCAGCACCTGGGTGAATTCCTCGCCCATGTGCCTGCGCACCGCCACCAGCGACGCCGAGGCGCTGTCGGTGGCCGGGTCGAAACGCAGCTGGTAGCGCGCCGTGCCCAGGGTGCCGCGGTTGAGCACCGCCTGCAGCGCATCCAGGGTGGGATGCGCCTCGCCTTCGGCCTGCAGCTGGTCCACGTCCAGCGGCGGCAGGTCGATCAGCGCGGTAAGCAGCGCCGGGTCGTAGCGGTGCGCATTGCGCGCGATCGCCTCGTTGGCGCTGGTGAACAGCATCAACAGCTTTTCCAGCGCTTCGCCGGTGATCGGCGGCTCGTCGGTGGCGGGGATCAGCGCCGCGCCTTCGACCGCATTGCTAGCCAGATAGGCATTGAGCGCCGCATCGTCCTTGAGATACAGCTCGCTCTTGCCCTGCTTGAGCTTGTACAGCGGCGGCAGGCCGATGTAGATGTAGCCGCGCTCGATCAGCTCCGGCATCTGCCGGTAGAAGAACGTCAGCAACAGGGTGCGGATGTGCGAGCCGTCGACGTCGGCGTCGGTCATCAGGATGATGCGGTGGTAGCGCAGCTTGTCCGGGTTGTACTCGTCGCGGCCGATGCCGGTGCCCAGCGCGGTGATCAGCGTGCCGACCTGGTCGGACGCCAGCATGCGGTCGAAACGCGCACGCTCGACGTTGAGGATCTTGCCGCGCAGCGGCAGCACCGCCTGGTTCTTGCGGTTGCGGCCCTGCTTGGCCGAGCCACCTGCCGAGTCACCCTCGACGATGAACAGTTCGGACAGCGCGGGGTCCTTTTCCTGGCAGTCGGCCAGCTTGCCGGGCAGGCCGGCAATGTCCAGCGCTCCCTTGCGGCGGGTCAGGTCACGCGCCTTGCGCGCGGCTTCGCGCGCACGTGCGGCGTCGACGATCTTGCCGGTGATGGCCTTGGCTTCGTTCGGGTTCTCCTGCAGGAACTCCTGCAGGCGCGCACCGAAGGCGTTTTCCACCGCCGGACGCACATCCGAGCTGACCAGCTTTTCCTTGGTCTGCGAGGAGAAACTGGGGTCGGGCACCTTGACCGACAGCACCGCGATCATGCCTTCGCGCATGTCGTCGCCGGTCAGCGCCACCTTGGCCTGCTTGGCGATGCCGTTCTGCTCGATGTAGTTGCTGAGCACCCGCGTCAGCGCGGCCCGGAAGCCGGCCAGGTGGGTACCGCCATCCTTCTGCGGGATGTTGTTGGTGAAGCAGTACATGGTTTCCTGGTAGGCGTCGGTCCATTGCAGGGCCACGTCCACCACGATGCCGTTGTGCTCGCCGGTCACCGAGATCACATTCGGGTGCAGCGGTGACTTGAGCTGGGCCAGATGCTCGACGAAGCTGCGGATGCCGCCTTCGTAGTGAAAGTCGTCGCGACGGCCTTCGCCACGCTCGTCGATCAGCGCGATCTTGACGCCGGAATTGAGGAACGACAGCTCACGCAGGCGGCGCGCCAGGATGTCGTAATGGAACTCGACATCGCTGAAGATCGCCACCGCCGGCTTGAAACGCAGTGTGGTGCCGCGCTTGGTCGAGGCTTCCAGCTGCTTGAGCGGGTACTGCGGCTCACCCAGCGCGTATTCCTGCTGGTAGTGGAAGCCGTCGCGCCAGATGTCCAGCCACAGGTGCTCGGACAGCGCATTGACCACCGACACGCCCACGCCATGCAGGCCGCCGGACACCTTGTAGCTGTTGTCGTCGAACTTGCCGCCGGCGTGCAGCACGGTGAGGATCACCTCGGCCGCAGAGACGCCTTCTTCCTTGTGGATGTCGACCGGCACGCCGCGGCCGTTGTCGGACACCGCGACCGAGCCATCGACCAGGATCCTGACCACGATGTCGTCGGCATGGCCGGCCAGGGCTTCGTCGACCGAGTTGTCGACCACCTCGAACACCATGTGATGCAGGCCGGTGCCGTCATGAACATCGCCGATGTACATGCCGGGGCGCTTGCGGACGGCTTCCAGGCCACGCAGCACGGTGATCTTGCTGGAGTCGTAGGTGCCGTTGGGAGTAGGCGAGGTGTTTTGTTCGTCGGTCATGCGTGTGCCGTTAGCTCCACAACACGGGGCGCAGGCGGCAGGAGCCGCATCGCACCGTGGGAAAAGGGGGATAGCCCGGAAATTATACCAGTCGGCCCACCTGCGCCGCGGATGGCTAGGTCACGGGCCTCAGCACGGCGACAGTGCCATGTTCCACGTGGAACTGGTGCAGCAGCTTTCCGGAGTCGAGCAGGCCGGGCGGCACTTCGGTGGCGGTGATCAGCACCTGGGCTGGTGCGGAAGCCAAGCGGTGCAGCACGCGCGCCTGGTGGTGGCGATCCAGCTCCGAACCCAGGTCGTCCAATGCAATCACCGGCCATTCGCCACGCTCATGGGCGAAGTCTTCGGCCTGCGCCAGCAGGCAGGCGAGGGCGGTGAGCTTTGCCTGGCCACGCGAGAGCGCATCCTTGCCCGGGAGCGCGTCGAAGGCGGGTGCCCAATCGGCGCGGTGCGGCCCCTGCGAGGTGTAGCCGTTCTGACGGTCACGCTCGCGTGCCAGGAGCAGCGCATCGGCAAGCGAGACCTCATGACGTTTCCAGCCCGGCGCGAACATCAGCGCGGACAATCCGAGCGACGGGGCGATGGCAGCGGCGACCGGAATCAAGCGTTCCTGCAGCCGCTCCAGGTAGCGAAGGCGACGCGATGTCAGCGTTTCGCCGGATTCGGCAAGTTCGTGATCCCAGGCATCGAGCATCCGCGGCTGTGCGCCCTGCTTGAGCAAGGCATTGCGCTGCTTGAGCGCCCGCGCATAGCGCCGCCATAGCGCCAGGAAGTCAGGTTCCACGTGGAACAGGCCCCAATCCAGGAACCGCCGCCGCGGTTCACCGCCACCACTGATCAACACATGGCTCCCGGGCTCGAAGGTCACCACAGCCAGTGCGGCACACAGGGCACCGAGCTGTGCGACATCCTCTCCGTCCAACCGGCCGGTCCATTCCTGCCCGCTATGGCGCAGACCTGCCCGACGCGTGCGTTCGCCCGTCTCGGCCGTGCCCTCGTGCCACTCAACGAAGACCTCCAGATCGCTGGCGCCTTGCTGGATCAGTCCGTCGCGCACGCGGCCACGAAAGCTGCGGCCGTAGGCCATCAGGTGCAGCGCTTCCAGCACGCTGGTCTTGCCTGCACCGTTATCGCCGGTCAGCAGGTTCAAGGAACGGGCGGGGTGGAGGTCGACGGTCGCGAAACGACGAAGTCGATGGATGGACAACCGCACTACGTGCATCGATCGGTGTGCTCTGCGCTGTGATCCGGCATCCCGGTCGGAGCGGAGGATACGTGATCGATGCGGATCCTGCGCGTGGTCACGTGAAGCGGTCCACGGACAAGCAGGGGACAAGCTGTGGATAAAAAGCAAGCCTGAGAAGCGCCGCGTGCTTATCCACAGGTTGCTGACCCTTCCACAGGGGTCTAGACACAGGGTTTCGAGGCAATAAAATCCTTTCAAAACATAGAGATAGTCTGGTTTCTGGCGAAATCTGGCCCTACCATCACCACCAAGCTCTTAAATTATTTATAGATTTAAAAGCAAAGCTCGATGTGCATAAGTCAAAAACAGGCCAAGGAAACACGTCAACCGGGCGCTGCCGAGCAATTGAGTACGGAGCAGGAAATCTTGGACTCAGGTGAAGTCGTTCAGGCCAACCGAGCTTCGCGTGATGTCGATTGAGGTATCGAAGAAGCGCCCCGACTAAAAGGCCAATCTCACTGTCGGGTGCGACTCGCGGTATCGCCGATCCTCGAAGGGCGACGACCTGGGTCAGGTCAACTCTGGGGGATCCCACCGACAGCATGCCTGGGGACCAGCTTGCTCTGGGAGCGGCGGATGGTCCAACCCAGGCACCTAGCGTTTACAGCAATGCGGTAACGAGACAGCTCGCTGCCTGTCGCAAGGATGTAGTGCAGCACCACACGCGATCGTCCCAACGTCCACGTCGATGACAGCGGCAGAACAGCTGCACGATCGTGGCCTGCGAATGCCTGGGTGCTTCAGCGGTCGTGGCTTCAAGGAAGCGAGCTGACGCGCGTACCACCCGATCCTCGACCGCCTGAAAAGCAGCGTGTCCATCGAGCCTCGCTTGGCCAACTGCCTGGCGATCGGCTCCGGCGACCTCTGCGACCACTCAGCACGCCATAGCAGGCGATTCGGGGCAAAGCGCCGA
This sequence comes from Xanthomonas sp. BRIP62415, assembly GCF_003993515.1. NCBI lineage: Bacteria > Pseudomonadati > Pseudomonadota > Gammaproteobacteria > Lysobacterales > Lysobacteraceae > Xanthomonas > Xanthomonas sp. BRIP62415. The sequence continues at coordinate 122,100 of NZ_QEZH01000037.1, read as the reverse complement.
GGCAGCGAGACAGGCAATGCCGCTCCTGCGCAGCCGGTGATTGCCAGCGCTTAGAAAGCTTGACGCAGCAAGCGAGTCGCCCCTTCGCTGCACAAACAAAAAGCCCGGCAATCGCCGGGCTTCGCGTGTTCCACGTGGAACGCACGTCAGAGACGTAGCGGCATCACCACATGGCGCGACTTCTCGCTGCTGGCTTCCCGCACCAGTGCCGACGAATTCGCATCCCGCAACTGGATGACCACGTGCTCATCGCGCAATGCCGATAGCGCATCCAGCAAGTAGTTCACGTTGAAGCCGATGGCCAGGTCATCGACTTTGGTGTCGGCCTCGATTTCTTCCTGTGCTTCTTCCTGCTCGGGGTTATGTGCGCTGATCTTCAGCTGGCCCGGCGAGACTTCCACACGCACACCACGGTATTTCTCGTTCGACAGGATCGCCGCACGCTGCAGCGACGCACGCAGCGCTTCGCGATCGACCTTGACCTCGCGGTCGGCGCCGATCGGAATCACTGCCTCGTAGTCCGGGAAGCGGCCGTCGATCAGCTTGGAGGTGAAGGTCACATCGCCACGCTTGACGCGGATATGGCTGCGACCCACTTCCAGTTCCACGTCGCGATCTGCCGCTTCCAGCAGGCGCAGCAGTTCCGTCACGCCCTTGCGCGGCACGATGATCTGCCGCTTGGCGCCGCCGGACTTCTCCAGTTCGGTCTCGCACAGCGCCAGGCGGTGGCCGTCGGTCGCAACGCAACGTAGCAGGCCCTCGCGCAGGTCGAACAGCAAGCCGTTGAGGTAGTAGCGCACGTCCTGCTGGGCCATGGCGAACGCAGTGCGCTCGATCAGCTCCTTCAACGCCGCTTCCGGCACTGCCACGCGCTCGGTGGCTTCGACTTCATCCACCGACGGGAAATCGTTGGCAGGCAGCGTGGCCAGGGTGAAGCGGCTACGCCCGGCCTGCACCGTGACCTTGTCGCCGGTCTGCGAAATGGTGACGCGGCTGCCGTCGGGCAGGGCGCGCAGGATGTCGAACAACTTGCGGGCCGGAATCGTGGTTTCGCCGTCCTGCGCGTCTTCCACCATCGTGCGCGAGATCATTTCCACTTCCAGGTCAGTACCGGTCAACGAGACCTGTCCGTCCTTGACCTGCACCAGCAGATTGGCCAGAACCGGCAGGGTTTGACGGCGTTCGACCACATTGACCACCTGGGCCAATGGTTTGAGGAAGGCTTCGCGCTGCAGTGTAAAACGCATGTGGTTCCGTGCCCCTATGCTTTAAAAGATATGGAATAAATCAAAAGCTTGGTGGTGATGGTAGGGCCGTTTTCAGCGGATAACCACCGTAACTCTTTGTTTCCAAAGAAATTTTCACGCCTGAAAGTCGTTGGACTAGTGCCCCTGGTCTAGCGGTAAAACCTGTGGATAGTTTTCCGCCCGACCTGCGAGGCAACGTTATCCACAGATTCTCCCGCATTTGACCCCAACGTTTCCACGCTTTTCTCCACGCAGACCGTCGGGGCCGTCCCCGGCCTACTCGCTGAGCTTGCGAATCAGCTTTTCCCAGTCCTCGCGCAGCTTGCCGTCGGCCTCCATCAGCGTGCGGATCTGCCGGCAGGCATGCAGCACGGTGGTGTGGTCGCGGCCGGCGAAGGCGTCGCCGATCTCCGGCAGGCTGTGTTCGGTCAGTTCCTTGGCCAGCGCCATCGCCACCTGGCGCGGACGCGCCAGCGAGCGGGTGCGTCGCTTGGAGAGCAGATCCTTCATCTGCAGGCCGTAGTAGTCCGCCACGGTCTTCTGGATGTTGGGGATGCCGATCGCCTGCTGCTGGGCACGCAACAGGTCGCGCAGCGTCTCCTGGGCAAATTCCACCGTGATCGAGCGGCCGGTGAAGTTGGCGCGTGCCACCAGGGTGTTGAGCGCGCCTTCCAGGTCGCGCACGTTGGAGCGCATCTTCTTGGCGATCAAAAACGCCACGTCGTCCGGAATCTCGGCGCCGCGCTCGCGCGCCTTGGCCAGCACGATCGCCGCACGGGTCTCGAAATCCGGCGGGTCGATCGCCACCGACAGGCCCCAGGCCAGGCGCGACTTCAGCCGCGGTTCCAGGCCTTCGACCTCGCGTGGGTAGCGATCGCAGGTCAGGATGATCTGCTGGCGACCATCGAACAGCGCGTTGAAGGTGTGGAAGAACTCCTCCTGCGTGCGGTCCTTGCCGGCAAAGAACTGGATGTCGTCGATCAGCAGCGCATCGATCTGCTGGAACTGGCGCTTGAACTGGTCCATCGCCTTGTCCTGCAGTGCCCGGATCATCGCGCTGAAGAACTGTTCCGAGCGCAGATACATCACCTTGGCGGCCGGGTTGGCCTGGCGCAGCGCATTGCCGGCGGCGAACATCAGGTGGGTCTTGCCCAGGCCGGTGCTGCCGTACAGCAGCAGCGGGTTGTGCGCGCGGTCGCCGGGCTTTTGCGCGGCCTGGATCGCGGCGGCCAGCCCGAGCTGGTTGCTGCGGCCTTCGACGAAGTTGGCGAAGGTGTAATGCGAATCCAGATTGCCGGCGAACGGCACGATCGGCGCGGCAACCGGCGCGCTGGGCGTGGCCATCGGTGCCGGCTGCGGTTCCGGCGCGCGTGGGCGCGAGCCGACCGCCAGCGCCACTTCGCCGTTGCCGACGAAATACGCCACCAGTTCGCGGATGCGCGGCAGGTAGCGCTCGCGGACCTGGTCGACGATGAAGGCGTTGGGCGCATACAGCACGATGCTGTCGCCGCGGTCTTCGGCTTGCAGGGGTTTCAACCAGGTATGGACGTCTTCGGGCGGGAATTCGGCTTCGAGACGTTCCAGACAGCGGGGCCAAGCATCCATCAAAGTATGATCATCTGTTGCTGGCTGCGGCGCGCAGAAAAGCGCCGTGCTCGCAGCCCGGTAGTGAAAAGAGGATGGGCCAGACTAGCACCGAGGGCAGGGTTTTCCCAGACTTATTCACAGGTCCATCCACAGGGCGCCACCGCCGTCACCTCCGGTAAAGCGTGCGGGGAGTTGACCCGGACGCAGGTGGCCCTATAGAATTGCCGGTTCTATTCGTCTCCATTCATGCAGAGGGCCCCATGGCCACCAAGCGTACTTTCCAACCCAGCAACCTCAAGCGAGCACGCGACCATGGTTTCCGCGCACGTATGGCAACCGCCGACGGCCGCAAGATCCTGGCTCGCCGCCGCGCCAAGGGCCGCAAGCGCCTGAGCGCTTGATTGCCGCGCCGCTCACTGCGGCCGAGGCAGTCCCTAACGTGAACGCATCGAACCCGTGCAGGCGATTTCCTCGCTCTGCGCGGGTTCGTACGCGTGCGCAATATACGGTCGTTTTCGATACGGCACGTCGTACCTCGGACCCGTTGCTCAGCCTGCACTGGCGGACCGGCGATACGCCGCCGCGCCTGGGCATGGCGGTGTCGCGCAAGGTCGATACGCGTGCGGTGGGCCGTAACCGGATCAAACGCGTCCTGCGCGATGCCATGCGCCATCTGCTGCCCGAGCTTGCCGGCGGCGACTACGTGATTGTGGCGCGCTCGGCGGCCGCAAAAGCGACCAATCCACAGATTCGCGATGCCTTCGTGCGTCTGCTGCGCCGTGCTGGCGCATTGCCCCTGCCTGCCGCGCCCGGCACAATGCCGCCCGCCAGGACGATGCACCCATCCTCCCTTTCCCCGACAGAGCCGGAACCCAGTTCCGACTGAGCGAGTTGCTGCCCGATGAACCAGACCCGTGTTTTCCTGATTTTTGCCTGGCTGATGGTCGCGGCGCTGCTGTGGATGGAGTGGGGCAAGGACAAGGCGGCCGCCAATGCGCCGGTGGCCGCGGCGACCCAGTCGGTGCCGGCCGCGCGTGACCTGGACGCAGCTGCGACCGCGGCCAATGTGCCGGCGACCAGTACCACCGCCGCGACGCCGGCCGCTGCCGGCGCTGCGCCGGTGATCACCCTGACCTCGGACGTGCTGCGCCTGAAACTGGACGGCCGCAGCGTGCTCGATGCCGAATTGCTGCAGTTTCCGCAGACCAAGGACGGCACCGCGCCGGTCAGCCTGCTGACCGAAGATGCCGCGCACCCCTACAACGCCACCAGCGGCTGGGCCAGCGAGCATTCGCCAGTTCCTGGCGTGGGCGGCTTCCGCGCCGAACAGCCGGGCACCGCGTTCGCACTGGCCAAGGGCCAGAACACCCTGGTGGTGCCGTTCGTGTGGAATGGCCCCAACGGCGTGTCGATCCGCCGCACCTTCACCCTGGAACGCGGGCGCTACGCGATCTCGATCAAGGACGAGGTGATCAACAACAGTGGCGCGCCGTGGAACGGCTACGTGTTCCGCAAGCTGAGCCGGGTGCCGACCATCCTCAGCCGCGGCATGACCAACCCGGATTCCTTCAGCTTCAACGGGGCGACCTGGTACAGCCCGCAGGAAGGCTACGAGCGTCGCGCGTTCAAGGACTACATGGACGACGGCGGCCTCAATCGCCAGATCACCGGCGGCTGGGTGGCGCTGCTGCAGCACCATTTCTTCACCGCGTGGATTCCGCAGAAGGACCAGGCCTCGCTGTATGTGCTGAACCAGGACGGCCCGCGTGACGTGGCCGAACTGCGTGGCCCGGCCTTCACTGTCGCGCCGGGTCAGACCGCCACCACCGAGGCACGCCTGTGGGTCGGCCCGAAACTGGTCAGCCTGATCGCCAAGGAAGATGTGAAGGGGCTGGACCGTGTGGTCGATTACAGCCGCTTCTCGATCATGGCCATCATCGGCCAGGGCCTGTTCTGGGTGCTGAGCCATCTGCACAGCTTCCTGCACAACTGGGGCTGGGCCATCATCGGCTTGGTGGTGTTGCTGCGCCTGGCGCTGTATCCGTTGTCGGCGGCGCAGTACAAGTCCGGCGCCAAGATGCGCCGCTTCCAGCCGCGCCTGGCGCAGCTGAAGGAGCGCTACGGCGATGATCGCGTCAAGTACCAGCAGGCGACGATGGAGCTGTTCAAGAAGGAAAAGATCAACCCGATGGGCGGCTGCCTGCCGCTGCTGATCCAGATGCCGATCTTCTTCGCGCTGTACTGGGTGCTGGTTGAATCGGTGGAACTGCGTCAGGCGCCGTGGCTGGGCTGGATCCAGGACCTGACCGCGCGCGATCCGTACTTCATCCTGCCGCTGCTCAACATCGCCATCATGTGGGCTACGCAGAAGCTCACCCCGACCCCGGGCATGGACCCGATGCAGGCCAAGATGATGCAGTTCATGCCGCTGGTGTTCGGAGTCATGATGGCCTTCATGCCGGCCGGCCTGGTGCTGTACTGGGTGGTCAACGGCGGCCTGGGTCTGCTGATCCAGTGGTGGATGATCCGCCAGCACGGCGAGAAGCCGAGCAAGATCATCCAGGCCAACGCCAAGTAAGCAGTTGCACAGAGCCCGCCGCAAGGCGGGCTTTCTGTATGTGCGCCCGGATGTCGTTTTTTTAGCTATGCCACGGATGCTGTCGTGATGTCATCGCTGTTGCATCGCTTGCGATGCACCTCGTTGCGCCAGCGTGTTGGCGTGGCCGGCTATTGCAAGCAGCGTGCAGGCAACACTGGATCGGTGTCTTGAAGATCGATCCATCGTGCGCAAGGCTTACGGCATCTCCGTGAAATGCAGCCATACCGCCGCCACGCGCGCAGGCGCATGCAAGCCACGTCTTTGACCACACGCCTTACCATCTGCCTATGTCTTCTTCGCCATCGACCATTGTTGCCATCGCCAGCGCCGCCGGAACCGGAGGCATCGGCATCGTGCGTCTGTCCGGGCCGCAGGCCGCGCAGATCGCCGCCGAGTTGGGCGTCCCGACTCTGCAACCACGGCAGGCGAGATACGCACGCTTTCGCGATGCGCGGGGCGAGGTGATCGACGATGGCATCGCCTTGTGGTTTCCGGCGCCGCACAGCTTCACCGGCGAAGCGGTGGTGGAGTTGCAGGGCCATGGCAGCCCGGTGCTGCTGCGGCAGCTGGTGAACCGCTGCATTGCCCTGGGCGCGCGCCAGGCGCGCGCGGGCGAGTTCAGCGAACGCGCCTTTCTCAACGGCAAACTTGATCTGGCGCAGGCCGAGGCGATCGCCGATCTGATCGCCGCCGGCGATCTGCGTGCGGCACGTGCTGCGCGCAGATCGCTGGACGGTGTGTTTTCGCAACGTGTCGATGCGGTCAGCGACGGCCTCACCCGGCTGCGCATCCACGTGGAAGCAGCCATCGACTTTGCCGACGAGCCGCTGGACACGCTGGGCGGGGCGCAGGTGCGCGATGGATTGACCCAGGCTCGCAGCCTGCTCGCGCAGTTGCTGCGCGATGCCGAGCGCGGGCGCAAGCTGCGCGACGGCCTGCATGCGGTGCTGATCGGCCCGCCCAACGCCGGCAAGAGTTCCTTGCTCAATGCACTGGCCGGCAGCGAGCGCGCCATCGTCACCGATGTCGCCGGCACCACCCGCGACACCTTGCAGGAAGCCATCCAGCTCGATGGCTTCGACCTGACCTTGGTTGACACCGCCGGCTTGCGCGAGGGTGGCGATGCGATCGAGCGCGAGGGCATGCGTCGCGCACGTGTCGAACTGCAGCGCGCCGATCTGGCGCTGGTGGTGCTGGACGCACGTAACCCGCAGGCCGCACGCGACGCGATCGGCGATGCCATCGATGCGGTGCCGCGTCGGCTGTGGATCCACAACAAATGCGATCTGCTGGTCGAACCCGCAGCGCTCGATCGCGACGCGATCGCAGTATCGGCAGTGACCGGGCAGGGACTGGAGCAGTTGCACGCCCGGTTGCGTGAGCTCGCACTGGGCGATGGAATGGAAAGCGTGGAAGGTGAATTCTCCGCACGCACGCGGCATGTCGACGCACTGCGTCGTGCCGAACAGCACGCAGATGCGGCGGATCTGGAGCTGGGTTTCGAACAACTCGAACTGGCCGCCGAAGAATTGCGTCTGGCACAGGAAGCCCTCGGCGAGATCACCGGCAAGCTGAGCGCCGACGAGTTGCTGGGCAAGATCTTTTCGAGTTTTTGTATCGGCAAGTGACGCGGCGCGGCACCACGTGCAGCGATGAATGCAGCATTCGCCAAATAAAAATCCGGCCTCTCACGAGGCCGGACATCGTATGTAAGACACGGATACTGCGATTTAGAAGTCGTAGCGAGCAGTCAACCGGAACGAACGAGGCGTCTGATAGTTCTGATCGTTCAAATAGTTCGGGCTGATCACATCGCGAGACGCTTCACTGAACTCGTTGTACTCGGTGACGCGGTCATTGTTGAACAGGTTGAAGACATCGAGCTTGATACGCAGCTTGTTGTCGGCCCAGTTGGGGATGTACGCCGCTGCCAGATCGAACGTCCAGGTCCAGGGTGTCCGCCCCTCGTCGCCACGCTGCCGCAGCACGCGCGTGCCTTCAGCGTTCAAGCAATAAAAGCTCGAGCCGCTGTAACCGCTGAGGTTGCCCTGGTCAGGCTGCGGGATGTCGTCCAGCGGGATATAGCCCTGGCAATTGATCGGGCGCCCGGACTGCAGGACCAAATTTCCGCCAAGCTGCCATTCCGGGGTGATCGTATAAGCACCGAAGAGCTTGAGCGTGTGCTGACGATCGTTCGGGGTCGGCCCATAGGTGCCATCGGTGAACAGACGGTGGTCGAAGTCCTGGGTGAGGCCGGCATCCTCCTGTTCCAGCGTGGAATTGACGTAGCCCTCGACGTTGCCGCGTGTCCTGGCAAACGTATAGGAGCCCTGGAAGTTGAACTTCTCGCCGGTGCGCTCCCAAAAGAATTCCAGAGCGGTATGCAGGCGGCGATATTCCGGCAGGCCAAGATACGAGGCCGGCAAGGTTGCCAGTTCCAGTTCGCCATCGCCATTGAGATCGACGTTGATGGTCACATCGCTGCCCGGATTCAAGAAGTAGCAGCTAGGCACAGAGCCCGGATCGAAATCGGGGTAGCCGTTGTCCGCCGCCCAGTCGATCCAGGGATTGGTGGTGCAGGTGTCGTCCATCCCGGACTTCACTTCGCGGCGGATCATACGCACACCCGCCATCCAGTTTTCCGTCAACTGCAGTTGGCCACCGAGAATGACCTCGTCCTGGTACATCGGCGACAGGTTGGTGGACGCGACAGAGGCTGGATTCGGCGCAGTGAGCGAGCCGTTGGTCTGGGTCTGGCCAATCTGCGCACCTTGGCCAACCGGCGTGCCGTCGGCTTCGCTCCAGCCATTGACGAAGTACCAGTTGGACACGGTCGACTCGGCGCCGGTTGCGCGGATACTGGAGTTTGTCGCCACCGGGATGTAGTAGCGGCCTGCGGTACCGAACAGCTTCAAGCTGGAATCACCCAGCACGTCCCAGGAGAAGCCCAGGCGCGGCGCCATTTTATAATCGGATTCGATCCAGGCAATGCCGTCGCCGTTCTTGTTTTCGAACTTCTCACCGCGCAAGCCGAGCACGGCGAGGAAGTTTTCGGTGACCTGCCAGTTGTCTTCCAGATAAAACGCGCTATTGGTGTTTTCGTACGTGGAGCTGCTGCTCTGGAACACGCGCGAACGCGCGTACAGCGCATTGCGCGGCACCAGTTGGCCGTTGACCGTGCGTCCAGGCAGGCCTGCAAACGCGCCGGTGGCTACCGAATTGCCGGGCACCGTGTAATACGCCCAGTTGATGCCACCGGCGTAGGTCTGGCCACGGTGGCTGGATTCGTACTTTTCCTGATCCACGCCGAAGCGCAACCGGTGATCGCCCAGCACCCATTCGCCATCGACCCGGAACGCTTTGCGGATGTCCTCGTCCGGCTCCGCATCGCGGTCGGCGATCATGGAGATCGTGCCCGGGTTGCAGCCAATGTATCGGTCGACCACGCTAGTGGTCAGGCCGAAGCTGTAGGCCCAAGGGCATTCGCTCCCAGCCGGATCGGCCGGCAGGCGGGAGTCGATCAGATTGCTCAGGTAGCCGTACTGCGCCGACAGCGTGAAGTTATCGGTGAAGTAACCGGTGTATTTGAGGATGCCGATCTTGCCGCCATTCTCCATCTCGTACTGCTCGATCGGCACTTCGTGCCGGCCGACGTTGTAGCGGTTGTCGCCATTGGCGTCGGTGGCGTATTCGTAGGTGCGGTACTTGGTCTTGGCCTGGTTGTAGATGCCGGTGAATTCGACCAGGTTGCTGTCGTTGATATACCAATCGAGCTTGACCAAGCCCTGGGGGGTCGTGTCACTGACGCGCCGGCTGGTCAGCGCGTAAAAGTTGTCTTCAGTTTCCTGGCGGCCTTCCACCATTGCAAAGAAGAACAAGCGGTCCTTGACGATCGGGCCGCTGGCATACGCAGAGTAAATGGTGCTGTCGAACTGATCGTCGCTGCGGTATTGGTACAGCGGGTCTGACGCATCGGGGTCGCGTTCGCGGACGTTTTTACCTGCCGCCGCGCCCCAGTCCGGTGCCCACTCCACGCTGCCGCCGTAGTGCCATTCGTTGGAGCCGGCCTTGGTGACGATGCTGACGATGCCGCCCAGCGAGCGGCCGTATTCTGCGCCATACCCGCCGGTCTTGATCTGCAGCTGACCGATGCTCTGGAACGGCAGATTGGCGAACGACAGGAACGTGCGCATGTTCGTGACGTCGAAGCCATTGATGTAGTAGCCGTTCTCGGCCACCGACGATCCGCCGAACGAGGCAAGATTGCCCGCACCGAGCCCGCTGTCGCCCCGGACCGCGCCAGGCGCGAGCAGCGCGACCGAAGACACATCGCTGGCCACCGGCAGCGAGACCATCTGGTCGGCAGTGAATACCGTGGTCGATTCCACCGAAGAGACGTCGATGGAGTTGAACGCCTGCGCGCCGACCACTTCCACCCGATCCAGCGTAGTGGCATTGCTACCCAGCGAGACCTGCGCGCCGCTGCCCACCTTGACCTCGACCTCCCGGGTCAGCCCGTTGGAGGTAATGATGTATTTGCCCGGGGGAAGTTGGCTGAAGCTGAATCTGCCATCTGCAGCGGCGGTGGCCGAGCGGCTCACGCCCGTTTGCGGGCTCTGGATGGCGATGGTGCTGCCAGGCTGCCCACTACCGAAAATGGAGCCGACCGCGCTCTGGGCCTGGACACCGCCGGCAACGCACATGCTCAGCGCAATGCTCAACGCGCTGCGTGTGATGTTCTTGGACAAAGACCTACGAACCCCTGGACGTGTCATTCCTCTTTCTCCTGATGAAGTACCTTCACAACGCCTGCAAACCGTGGGACCCAACTGCACTGCGTCGCAGTTGAGGTGGGGAGCCACTTCGAGGGAACGCCGACCAGCCCGGCGTATCACTTTCCTGAAGGGAGTCTGAAGATTAACCCAAGATTTACAGATGTGTCATTTTCCGGGAACTTTTTTATGAAACAGGGCTATCAGACCAGGACTTGGTCAGCTGTTTCGTGTAGGGATGCTTATCTGATCGAACACAACCGGTTGCGATTGGCGCCTGGTGAGGGCGATGAGCACGCGTCTGACCATCCCGATAGGGAGGGCGGCTTGATCAGCAGGCGCAGCTTTGCCGCGACGGGGTCTTCGCGGTGCGGGCTGTGAGTGAGATGGCGGTCGCCGTGAACAGGCAAGCGCTACGCCGGTTGTCAGGGCTGGCGGCTAAGGGCCTGCATCGGTCATGCAGAACGTATGCAGGCAACCGGCGGCGGGCGGACGCATAGAGTGATCCAGACCAGATGGTCTCAATCGGCGCGTGGCCGAGTTACCCGATGCGTTTGCGGCCACTTAGTGTCCGGCCAGGAGAGACGTGGCCAGGGACTCGAAAAAAAACGAATGACGTACAGGCGACAGATCGCTGGCGCACGTTGTTTGTAGCAGGTTGCAGGAGCCTGACTTGCTACATCACCCCAGGCAGCACGGTCTGCAGTGCAGCGTTCTCTGCCGCGCAGGCTGGCGATTCCGCCAGCGCGACCGGCTGCTTCGCACGTGCCTTGGCGATCTCGCGACGTGCGGCGGTGAGATCCTTCTGGAACTCGGCATTGTCGTGCAACGCGGCGACGGTGGCGGCGCCCATGATGCGGCCCTGCAGGACATCGCTCTGCCAGTGCACGTTGCAGACCAGGCGGCTGTCGCCGAAGGCGCGGCCGCGGGCGAGCAGGGCATCGCGTTGTGCGGGGGCCAGCTCGGCCAGGATCAGGCCCCAGCTCCAGCCGATGGCAGTGTGGCCCGAGGGATAGGAGCCGTTCTTGCGCAGTGCCGCGTCGTCGTCGGGCGTGCACATCGGTTGGTCGTTGCGCATGAAGGGGCGCGGGCGTTGGTAGCGCGCCTTCGCTGCGCTGGTGCTGGTACTGGCATCGCGCATGCTGCGCTCCAGCAGGTGCAGCAGGTGCGGGGTGTGGGCCTGGTCGATCTGGATGCCGAGCGCGCAGCTGAAGTGGGTGGCGGCTGCGGGAAACCCCAGCGCGGCGTCCCGTGTGGCCAGGTCCCAGCGTGGTGTGCCGCGCAGCGCGAGCATGGACGTGGCGATGGCCTGATCGTTGGCGAGCGCGGCGCTGCCATCCTGCGGCGGCGGCGGTACCAGGCGCAGGCTGTCGGGCACGTGTGTCTTTTCCAGGTAGCCATGTGCATCGGTGGCGATCACCGAGCCTGTCGCGGCGACGTTATCCCGCGCGCTGGCGATACCGCATCCCCAGGCCAACACGGCGATGGCGGCGCTGGTCAGCGTCCGGGAACAAGCGCGGGCAATGCGATGGGACATGGACCAACCCTCGGACAACACAGATGGATGAGGTCGCAGATTACGACGCGCAGATGACATCTGCATGCAAGCGCGGCGCAGCGCTTGCGAGGGATGCGCCGCGACTGTCGCGGCACTGTCACCTGGCCGTCGCATCGGCGCAAGACAGCTGTCGCACGCTTGCCGTCATCTTTTGACTCGTTCCCTGCCGCCCATGCCCAAGATCCATCTCTTAAGTGCCGCTGTCTTTACCGCGCTCGTGCTGTCGCCGGCTGCCCATGCTGCCGACCCCGACGTGACTGCCGACACCGGCACGACCGTGCAGCAACTCGATGCGGTCTCGGTGATCGGCCAGGGCGAAACGCGTCAGGTGCAGCGCATCACCCAGCAGGACATCCCGGTGTTGCCGCCGGGTACCAGCATCCAGAAGCTGCTCAACCGCATGCCGGGCGTGAACGTGCAATCCAACGATGCCTTCGGTGCCAACGAGGAGTCGCAGACGATCAGCCTGCGCGGCTTCAACGGCACGCGCCTGGGCTATACGCTGGACGGCCTGCCGCTGGGCGACAACGCCTACGGCAACTACAACGGCCTCAACATCAGCCGCGCCCTGATTGCGGAAAACTTCGGCGGCGTGGAGCTGGCCTCGGGCATCGGCGCGCTGGGCACTGCATCCACCAGCAACCTGGGCGGCACCATCCAGTACTACTCGGCCGATCCGTCCAGCGTGTTCGGCGGGCAGCTGTCGCAGACGGTGGGCTCGGACGCCAACCGCCGTACCTTCCTGCGTGTGGATACCGGCGACTACAACGGCTTTTCGGCCTATCTGTCCGGCATCAATGCCGAAGCCGACATGTGGACGCGCCCGGACTCGCCGACCACCACGCGGCAGTTCAATGCCAAGGGCGTGTACCAGTTCGACGGCGGCAAGCTGACCGCATTTGCCGATACCTCGCGCACCTCGCAGGCGGACTATGCGTATCTGTCCAAGAGCGGCATGGCGCGTGGCCTGGGCTGGGACTGGAACCTGTACGCACCGGACTGGAACCGGGCGTTGGCCGCGGCGTACTGCGCACCGGCCACGCGCAATGCGGCGCGCTGCGGTTTCAGCGGCGGCGTGGACAATGTCGACGATGCCTACTACCAGAGCCGCGCCTTGCGCGACGACGATCTGTTCTACGTGGCCGGCGACTTCCAGCCCAACGATGCGATCAGCCTGCACACCCAGGTCTATCACCACGAAAACAAGGGGCAGGGCCACTGGTGGTCGCCGGGCCAGGCATCCAATCCGGGGACGCCGCAGGCGCTGCCGATCTCGATCCGCAGCACCAACTACTGGATCAACCGCACCGGCGGCATCGCGTCGCTCGGCTGGAACCTGGGCGCGCATCACCTCGAAGCCGGACTGTGGTACGAGCGCAATCACCACGATGTGGAGCGCAATTTCTACTGGATCGACGGGCCGGTCAGCGACGACAAGTTCCTGCAGGATCCGGATCGCCGGCTGTTCTCGCAGAACTACATCATCACCACGCGGCAGTTCTACGTGCAGGGCAACTTCAAGTTCCTCGACGAGCGCCTGAGCGTGGATCTGGGCATCAAGAGCCCCAGCACCGAAATGACCGCGCGCGAGACGCCGGGGCTGGCGGTGGAAGCACCGGTGGCGACCGGCTCGATCAAGGCCAGCGAGTCGGTGCTGCCGCAGGTCGGCCTGGGCTATCGCATCGCCGACGGGCAGGAGGTGTTTGCCTCGTACGCGGAAAACATCGCCGCGTTCCAGGGCGGCGGTGCCGGTGGTCCGTTGCTGGTGACGCAGGCCTCGTTCGATGCCAGCGTCGGCGCGCTGGAGCCGGAAAAGTCGCGCACCGTGGAGGCCGGTTATCGCTTCGTGCGTGACCGCTTCGAAGCCTCGCTGGTCGGCTACGACGTCACCTTCGACAACCGCCTGCTCTCGCTCAATCCCTGCGCCAGCATCCAGCAGGGCACCACGCCGGCCTGCACCACACGCTTCTTCAACGTGGGTTCGGTGAGCAGCCGTGGTGGCGAACTGACGGTGATCTGGAAGCCGACCAGCTACCTGCAGTGGTACAACTCGGCCTCGATCAACCGTTCGACCTACGACGACAACTATGTGCAGAACGGGGTGACCATTCCGACCGCCGGCAAGACCACGGTGGATACGCCCAAGCGCATGTTCGCCAGCGAAATCGCGTTCAACTACGCCAACTGGAACATCAACCTGCGCGGCAAGTACACCGGCCAGCGCTACTACACCTACACCAACGATCAGGGCTTTGGCGGCTACACCTCGTTCGACGCAGGCGCCGGCTACGACTTCGGCCAGGCCGGTGTGTTGCAGGGGCTCAAGCTCTCGCTCAACGTCACCAACCTCACCGACAAGCGCTATGCGTCCAATCTCACCGCGTTCGCCAACAGCGATCCGACTGGCCGTCAGCTGGCGTTCCATGCCAGCGCTCCGCGGCAGGTGTTTTTGACGCTGGATGCCAAGTTCTGAGGATGGGAATCGGGAATCGGGATTCGGGAATCGGGAATCGTAAAAGCGGGTCTTGTTGCTGTTTAGGAATTCCCGATGCCGGATGATGCTGGTCGTCTTCGTGGTTGGCAGACGTTGTGACGCGTCGTTAGGTGGGCATCGACCGTGCTCGGCAACGCAGCGCATCAGCGATCCATGAGACGGTAACCAGCACCTGCCACGCCGGCTTGACGATCAGGGGCAGCGTTTGATGCAACACTCAGTTGGAGAAAGGCATGATGCAGTTCCACCGTATCTGGCTGTTGGGGGCGATGATGGTCGGCATGAGCGGGCCCGCGTTGGCAGAGGCGCCGTTGGCGAAGACGGTGCAGATCTTTGCGCACCGTGGCGCCAGCGCACTGCGCCCGGAGCACACCTTGGCCGCGTATGCCAAAGCGATTGTCGATGGCGCCGATTTCGTCGAGCCGGACCTGGTGTCCACCAGGGATGGCGTGCTGGTGGCGCGCCATGAGAACGAGATCGGCGGTACGACCGACGTGGCCAGTCACCCGGAGTTCGCTGCGCGCAAGACCCGCAAGACCATCGATGGCCAGGCGATGGAAGGCTGGTTCACCGAGGATTTCACCCTGGCCGAATTGAAGACGCTGCGCGCGCGCGAGCGTCTGCCGCAGTTGCGCGGCACGCGCTGGGATGGGCAGTTTCAGATCGTCACCTTCGACGAGATCATCGATTTTGTCGCAGCCGAATCGGCGGCAATCGGGCGCAGCATCGGGCTGATTCCGGAGATCAAGCACCCGAGCTATTTCAGCCGGCTGCATCTGGCGATGGAAGACAAGGTGCTGGCGAGCCTGCGTGCGCATGCCTACACGCAGACCGCGCCGGTGGTGATCCAGTCGTTCGAGACTGGCAACCTGCGTTATTTGCGCGGCAAGATCGGGCGCAGCAGCAACATCCGCCTGCTGCAGTTGCTGGCCGGCGCGCAGATGGCGTTGCCCGATGCGGGCGTGGGCAGCGCGCCGCGGACCTACAGGCAGATGATCACGCCCGAGGGGTTGACGCAGGTCGCCAGCTACGCCGATGCGATCGGCCCGGACATCCGCAGCATCATTCCGCTGGATGCGCAGCAACGCCTGGGCACGCCGACCAGCCTGGTGCACGACGCGCATGCGGCAGGACTGCAGGTGCAGCCGTACACGTTCCGCCCGGAGAACTACTTCTTGGCTGCCGAAAACCGCAGCAGCGGCGCGGTGACCGAGCGTAACGACGCCGGTGCACTGGCCGAGCTCAAGACCTATCTGGACGCCGGCATCGATGCCTTCTTCGCCGACGATCCGGGCCTGGCACGGCGTGCGTTGCAGGGGCAAGCATCGCGCTAGGCAGCGCCTTTGTAGGAGCGTGCCTGCGCGCGATGGGGCGGTCCCGGTAATGCCCTGTCGCGCGCAGGCACGCTCCTACGGGAAACAGGGGCCGTTTGGGTCGTTGCTCCATGCAGGCACTAGCTGCCCGGTGGGCGCTCGCGCGGTGGGAAGTGCAGCACCACGTTGTGCGAGCCGTCTTCCTGGCGCTGCCACAGCACCGGTACCTGGCGCGGCGGTGGCGGTTCCAGCACGTCGTGCTCGCCATTGCTTACTTCCCACGCAGCGTCCTCGTCTTCGTCCTCCCAGCTGTAGCGCGGCCTGGCCTGTTGCGGGTCGCGCAGGCGCAGCAGCAACGCGGCGATCAGGCCGGCCACCGCGCCGCCCAGATGCGATTGCCAGGACACGCCGGCTTCGTGCGGCAGGATGGTCAGCAACATGCCGCCATAGAACAGGAAGGCGATCATGCTGGTGGCGATCGCCGGGCGGTCGCGGCGCAGCAGGCCCAGCACGAACACCAGGAACATCAGCCCGTGGGTGACGCCGCTGGCGCCCAGATGCCGGCTGCCGGGCTCGCCCAGCAACCACGCGCCCAGGCCCGAGCCCAGCCACAACAACGGCAGCGCCAGGGCGGTGGCACGCGGATACACGCTGCCGGCCAGCGTGCCCAGGATCAGTAGCGCGGCGGCGTTGGCGCCCAGATGCGCGAGCGAGCCATGCAGCAGCGGTGCGGTGAGGATGCCGAGCAGGCCGTCGGCCTGCAGCGGTGCCACCGCCCAGGCGCGCCAGTCGAACATGCCCTGGGCGGTGAACACCGCCACCAGCAGCAGCACGGCGGCCAGGCTGAAGTTGAAGGCACGCAACACCCGGGAACGATCCAGGCGGTCTTGCGCGGTGGCGTCGGCGGCGGCAACAGGAGGCGGTGTCATACCTTCACGGATGGCGTCGCGCGGATTTTTTACAAGCTATCCGCCTCGGGATAAGCAGGTCCGACGACGGGATAATCCAGCCCCGCCACCGAACATTGGCGCAGCGGCCGCACGGCACCATGCAGGTGACCGGGGCGCGACACGAACATGCGCGGCATCACGCCCTCGCCAGTTCGGCCCGGGAGCGCCCCAGCGACCTGGCGCCTGAAATCCCGGCGGCCTTGAGAGGGGATTGAACGGTGTGGATGCCTCGGTCGTAGGGCAGACGATCTGCGGCTTGGCTGCAGGGCCCTTGCCCGCCCACCATCGCGGGACATGCCGCAAGTACGTCCATGTAGGCTCTTACGCGGCATCCATGCCGCGTAAGGTCCCGCGACGGTGGGCGGGCAAGGGCCCGTCGAGTTGGTCGGTGCGCTTGGTTGTGAGCAGTGCATGCAGCGCGGCCGTTCCCGAATCCCAATTGCAGACTCTGGACTCCCAGCCTGTCAGTGCGGGGGCCGGCTTGGGTGGCCGCACCAAACTCAGCAGATGGTGACGACCAGGATCTCGGGTAGCCGGGCTCTGGCGCGGCATCCATGCCGCTCAAGGGCCCGCGACGGTGAGCGCAGGGACCTGTCGAGATGGTCGGTGCGCTTGGATGCCAGCAACACACGCGGCGCTACCGTCCCCGAATCCCGAATCCCAGCCCCTCAGTGCCTGGCCGGCTTGGGCGGCCGCAGCAGGCTCAGCACGATGGTGAAGACCAGGATCACGATCACCACTGCCAGCGAGACCAGCACCGGGATCTTGTACAGATCGATGATCATCATCTTGGTGCCGATGAACACCAGGATCACCGCCAGCCCATACGGCAGCAGGTGGAAGCGGTCGGCCATGCCGGCCAGCAGGAAGAACATCGCACGCAGGCCCAGCACCGCGAACACGTTGGAGGTCAGCACGATGAACGGGTCGGTGGTGATCGCAAAGATCGCCGGGATGCTGTCCACCGCAAAGATCACGTCGATCACCGCAATCAGGATCAGCACCACGAACAGCGGGGTGAACCAGCGCTTGCCGTCCTTGATCACGCTCAGCGCATGGCCGTGGTATTGCGGACTCAGGCGCAGATGCCCGCGCATCCAGCGCAGCACCGGGTTGGCTTCCAGATCCGGCTCCTTGCCGGCGGAGAACCACATCTTGATGCCGGTCAGCAGCAGGAACGCGCCGAACACATACAGCAGCCAGTGGAACTTGGTCAGCAGCACCGAGCCGGCAAAGATCATGATCGCGCGCAGCACGATCGCGCCCAGCACGCCGATGATCAGCACGCGCTGGCGCTGTTCCTCGGGAACGCCGAAGTAGGTCATCACCATCAGGAACACGAAGATGTTGTCGACCGCCAGCGATTTCTCGACCAGATAGCCGGTCAGGAACTCCAGCCCGATGCGGTCGGCTGCCGCGTCGCCCATGCTGCCCTGCAGGTACCACCACAGGCCGGCGTTGAAGGCCAGCGCCAGCAGCACCCAGCCGATGCTCCACCAGGTGGCTTCCTTGAAGGTGACCTTGTGGGCACCGCCGTGGCGCATCAGCACCAGATCGACCAACAGCGCCACGATCACCACGATCGCGAAGCCGCCCCATAACCAGACATTGCCAATGGTTTGCATAAAAGAATCCCGAAAGTGAAACGACCTGGACAGCCGGTGGGCTGAGGCCTTGTGACACGGAAATCGTGGATTCCGGGTGACGGACCTTCGCCTGCGCGGCGAAGGTCTCGCTCACAACCGGCCTGGCCGGTTGCCGTTGCACCGGAGCCTGGCGGGCAGGACTCGTCATGACGGCGACAACGCTGGGAGCTACTCCCCTTCTGCGCCCGATTCTGCGTGCCGGAGGGCAGGCACGTCAATCCAGCCGGATACAATGGGCGGATGAATACTCCAGTCCCCGTCGTCCGACTCAAGAATGCCTGGCGCTCCAGCCACCCGTGGATCTTCCAGAAGCTGGTGGAAAAGCCCGCCGCCAAGCCCAAACCCGGCACCATCGTCGATGTGGTCGGCGTGGACGGGGAGTGGGTCGGCCGCGGCTTCTACAACGGCCACTCGCGCATCGCCGTGCGCATCCTGGAAACCGACCAGGCGGTGCCGGTGGATGCGGGCTGGTTCTCGCGCAAGATCGCCGCGGCAGTGAGCCTGCGCCGCGACTGGCTCAAGCTCGACGCGGTGTCCGATGCCTGGCGCGTGGTGCACAGCGAAGGCGACGGCCTGTCCGGCCTGGTGGTGGACCGCTACGGTGACCTGGTGGTGGTGGAGTTCTTCGCCGCCGGCATGTTCCGCCACCGCGAGTGGATCTACGAGGCGCTGCGCGCGCAGTTCCCGGGCTGCCGCTTCCACAGCTTTGCCGACGAACACGTGCAGAAGCAGGAAAGCTTCGATTTCCACGGCAATACCACCACCGAAGCATCGGTGATCACCGAGTACGGCATCAGGTTCCGCGCCGACCCGGCCGGTGCGCACAAGACCGGCTTCTTCGCCGACCAGCGCGAGAACCGCCAGTGGCTGAGCGAGCAGGTCGAGGGCAAGAGCGTGCTGGACCTGTGCTGCAACACCGGCGGCTTTGCGGTGTATGCGGCCGCGCGCGGTGCGTCCGAGGTGCTGGGCGTGGACATCGACGAGGACGTGATCGCCATCGCCAAGGGCAACGCCAAGCTCAACAACGTGCGGCCCAAGTTCGTGCAGGCCGACATCTTCCCGTGGCTGCGCGATGCGTCCAACCGCGGCGAGCAGTTCGATGTGGTGATCCTGGACCCGGCCAAGATGACCCGCGACCGCGAGCAGGTGATCCCGGCGCTGAAGAAGTACCTGGACATGAACAAGCTGGCGCTGGGCGTGGTCAAGCCCGGCGGCCTGTTCGCCACCTTCTCGTGCACCGGGCTGGTGGCCGAGCAGGAGTTTCTGGACATGCTGCGGCGCGCCTCGTATTTCTCCGGGCGCACCATCCAGATCCTGAAGGTGGCCGGTGCCGGTCCGGACCATCCGTTCATGGCGCACGTGCAGGAATCGCGCTACCTGAAGGCTGTTTTCTGCCGCGTGATCTAGCGCGGCGACCAATCCGTGGAGCGGCCAGTCGATGACACCGGACGATGAGGAACGCAAGGCGCTGACCCGGTTGCTGCGCGAGATCGAGCGGCCCCACGCCAGCCTGCTGGCCAGCAACTGGCCGGTGTTCGGCGTGTGGCTGCTGTTTTCCGGGGCCTTCATGTATCTGTTCCAGACCGGCAGCGGCTCGCCGTTGCATCCGTTGACGTTGGCGCTGGGCTCGACCTGTCTGGGCGTGTTCGGTGCCTGGATCGTGTTGCGCTCGGTGTGGGCGCGGCAGTGGCTGCACCTGCGCGAGCACGTCGATGTGGAGAGCGTGCGCGCGCGCCTGGCCGAACTGGGCGACTGAACACGACGCGCAGCACCACTGCGCGCCGATCGGCGCGTGCGATGGATTGCGCGCAGGCCAGATCAAATCGTTTGCGTGCTGCGTGCTGCCAACTGCGCACGCCCGATCGCTTCTGCCAGCCGCTCGAAGGACCGCCTGACGCAGGCCATCTTCGGCCTGCGCATATCGGGCCCATCCGCCGATGACCTGCGGCTGGTTGCAGCGGCAACCGATCACCAATCCACCGGCCCTGCGGTGATGTCCGGCACCGCCTGGAGCGGATCGGCCCCGAAACCGGACTTTGTCACGGTCCCCGGATCGACATCGTCACAGCACGCCCCGGCCCCATAAACACCGTACTCGCTAGCGCATCGGCGCCGCTCGTCGCGGCCGGATGCCACACGCCCAGACCGCCAGGTACTGCAGTGCCGTGCACGGCGCCGCCCATCACCGTGGGGTTGCCATTCGCGTTGCCATTGGCGTGGCGGCGCGCCCGTGTGCGCGGCGCGCCTGCATAACCCAAGGCAGTCAGGTCATTGCCAACGGCCATTTCGTTGGCCGCATCCGACCGGACATTGTCGATGTCCGGCGCGCGCTGCGCGGGTAGTGCCATCGCAGCGGGCCACCCGTCGGAGGGCATGGCGGAGTTGCGCCGCTGGCGCATCGTGACTTCAAGAGCAGGTCCTTCGCTCGAACCCCCGGAGAACGCAATGACTTCCTCACTTCGACGTGCGGGCACGTCAGCGGCCGCGTCCTAGATGCCGGCCATCGATTCCCAGCGCGCCGCCTGGCTGGCGACGCAGGTCCTGCCGCACGAGCCGGCGCTGCGGCGCTGGCTGCGCAAGCACGCCCCCGGCAACGTCGATTGCGACGACGTCATCCAGGAGACCTACGCCATCCTGGCCGGGCTGGGCGAGGTGGGTCATATCGCCAATCCGCGCGCCTATCTGTTCACCGCTGCGCAGTCGGTGCTGCTGCAGCAGGTGCGCCGCGCCAGGATCGTGTCGATCGAGAGCGTGGCGGAAATCGAGCGCCTGGACATCACACAGGACGAGCGCTCACCTGAGCGCCACGCCATTGCCGGTCAGGAGCTGCGCCGCATCGGCGAAGCGCTGGCGGCACTGCCGGACAAATGCCGCCAGGTGTTTCTGCTGCGCAAGGTCGACGGCCTGTCGCAGCGCGAGATTGCCGCGCGGCTCGGAATCAGCGAGAACACCGTGGAAAAACACATCGTGAAGGGATTGCGTCTGCTGATGGCACGCATGGGCCGCACGCCCGCATCGGCACCGGCCGCGGGCCATGCCGCGCCGGCCACGCGCCTGGCCGATCCGCAGCGCGGCAGCTGAGCATGCGCAGCATCGACGACATTGCCGCCGCCTGGGTGGGACGCGAGGACCGCGACCCGCTCACGCCGGCCGAGCGCGTGCAGCGCGACCGCTGGCTGGCCGAAGACGTGCGCCATCGCGGCGCCTATGCACGGGCGCACGCGGTGCATCTGCATTTCGATCGTGCGCGCGCGCTGGGGCAGGACTTTGCCGCGGAAGCGACGTGTTCGCGGCGCACGCATCGACGCGGCAGGTGGCTGGCCGCACTTGCCGCCTGCGTGGTCGCTGCGGCCACCGGCATGCTGGCATTGCAGCCCGCCGTCCCCGACACCGGCGCGCCCGGCAGCGGCCATCACCTCACCCGCATCGGCGAGGTGTTGCGCCTGCCGTTGGCAGACGGCTCGGCGGTGACGCTGAATTCTGGCTCGGAAGTGGTGGTGGAGTTCAGCGCCGACCGTCGCCAGATCCAGTTGCTGCGTGGCGAGGCCTTGTTCGATGTGGCCAAGGACCGTCATCGCCCGTTCGTGGTGATGGCGGCCGGCGCGGAAGTGCGCGCGGTCGGCACCAGTTTCAGCGTGCGTCGGCGGCAGGACGATGCGGTCAAGGTCGTCGTGCGCGAAGGTACCGTCGACGTGGAGGCCGACCGGCGCACACCGCAGCGGGTGGCCGCCAATATGCTGGCCATGGTCAGCCCGACGCGGGCGGTGCAGGTGCAGCCGCTGCCAGCACGGCGCGTGCAGCAGTTGCTGGTCTGGCGCGAGGGAATGATCGCCTTCGACGGCGACACCTTGGCGCAGGCCGCGGCCGAATTCGCCCGCTACAACGACATGCGCATCCTGATCGACGACCCCGCGGTGGCGCGGCGCACCGTGGTCGGCCTGTATTCGGCCAACGATCCGGAAGGCTTCGCGCGCTCCGTTGCGCTGAGCATGGGCCTGCAGATCGAACACACCCGTGGCGGCATCCACTTGCGCGGCGCACTCGCGCCGTGAGGTGCACCGCTGCACGTCACCACCCGCGATGTCGATGGCGGAAAAGCGGCGGCCACGCATCCAACAGACAGGGGGCCACACAGCAACGGTGACGACGACCGGACAGCGGCGCACGCGCGCCAGCGGAGAGCAGTGATGCAGGCAGCAAGCAGGCGTTTGAGCAAGGCCATCGGCACGGCCGTGGCGACGATGGCAGCGGGAGCGGCCTTGGCAGCCTCGCCGCAGGGGCGCACGTTCTCGCTCCCCGAGAGCAATGCGGTGGTGGCGTTGCCGGAATTTGCGCGGCAGGCCGGCGTGCAGATCGTGGCACCCGGCGAATACCTGCAGCAGGTACGCACGCCGGCGGTGCAGGGCACGCTGGAATCGCGCGTGGCATTGCGGCAGTTGCTGGCCGGCACCGGATTGAGCGTGGTCCAAGACGATGGCGAACGCATCACGCTGGCCTCGGCGCAGCCGATGACGGCCGCGTTGCACGGATATCCCGCCGTGGGCTACGCACAGGTGGACGCATCCGCACCGACGCCACCAGCCGCTGCACCGCCAGCCGATGCCGCAGTCGGCAACCTGGATGCGGTGGTGGTCACCGGCGCACGCGGCGTGCAGCGCACCGTCACCGAAAGCCCCACCCCGATCGATGTGATCGGCGCGGCGGAACTGGAAAAGACCGGTCGCCCGGGCCTGCTGGCGGCACTCAACGATCTGGTGCCCTCGTTCAATGCACCGGCCAAATCCGGCAACGGCACCTCGTATGTGATCGCCACCGGCGGGCTGCGCGGGCTCAATCCGGATCACACCCTGGTGCTGGTCAACGGCAAGCGCCGCCACCGCACCGCCAGCATCAACATCGCCGGCATCGTCGGGCGCGGTTCGGTGCCGGTGGACATGAGCCTGATCCCGGTCTCGGCGGTGGACCACATCGAGGTGCTGCGCGACGGCGCCGCCGCGCAGTACGGCTCGGACGCAATCGCCGGCGTCATCAACATCCTGCTCAAGTCCGATGCCGAGGGCGGCAAGGCCGACCTGCTGTGGGGCCAGAACATCGACCGCGCCGATGGCGACAGCAGCAGCGCCAGCATCGGCAAGGGGCTGGCGCTGGGCAGCGACGGCTTCGTCTATCTGGCCGCCGACGCCAGGTACCAGCAGACCTCCAATCGCGCAGTGCCGGTGGCCGACGATTACCGGCTGTACTACCCGGTCAACGGCCAGCCGGACCCGCGCGAGGCCACCGCCAACCGCCTGATCACGCGCAACTTCGGCCAGCCCTGGCAGAAGGGCGCCAACCTGTCCTACAACGCCGAACTGGGCCTGGGCGGCGAGCTGCGTGGGTATTCCTACGCCACCTACAGCCGCCGCCTGAGCGACCTGGAATGGTCGTTCCGCAATCCCAACGCCAACAACACCCTGCAGGAGATCTATCCGGACGGGTACAGCCCGCGCCTGCGCATCGACGAGACCGACTACGAGTTCACCGCCGGCATCAAGCGCCTGTGGGGCCAGTGGGATTGGGATCTGGCCACCAGCTACGGCAGCAACGCCTCCGAACGCGACGGCCTGCACACGCTCAACGCCAGCCTGGGGCCGACCAGCCCCACAGAATTCTATCTCGGCCAGCTGACCTCCACAGACTGGACCACCAGCCTGGACATCACCCGCGGCCTGCAACTGGCCGAGCGCCCGCTGCAGGTGTCGCTGGGTGTGCAGCATCGCTACGAAAAATACGAGATCCAGGCCGGCGAGCAGGCGGCCTACGCGGCCGGCAGCTACGTGTTCCCGGCCGGGCATCCGCGTGCCGGGCAGGCGCCGCCGCCCGGCGCGCAGGGCGCGATCACCTTCCAGCCCGACGAAGCCGGCAGCCTGGATCGCAACAGCGGCGCGGCCTATGTCGACCTGACCTGGGACGTGGCCGACAGCGTGTCGCTGGGCCTGGCCGGCCGCTACGAGCGCTTCGACGATTCGGCCGGCGACACCGCGGTGGGCAAGTTCACCGCGCGCTGGGCCATTACCCCGACCTTCGCGCTGCGTGGCGCGGCCAGCACCGGCTTCCGTGCGCCGGCCCTGGCGCAGGCCCTGTACGCGGCCACCAACAGCAGCTGGCGCACGCTGGACAACGGCGATCGCGAGCTGTTCCTGGCCAAGACGCTGCCGGTGGATTCCCCGGCAGCGCTGGCACTGGGGGCCGAACCGCTGAAGCCGGAAGAATCCACCAATGCCAGCATCGGCTTCACCTACAACCCCACGCGCGCACTCAGCCTCACTGTGGATGCCTACCGCATCGATCTGGACGACCGCATCGGCATGACCGGCTACATCACCGGTGCGGCGATCACCGACCTGCTCACCCGCGCCGGCGTGTCCGGTGTCGACAGCGCGCAGTACTTCACCAACGCCATCGACACCCGCACTGAAGGCGTGGACGTGGTGGCAACCTGGCGCATGGAGGCCGGCGACTGGGGCCGGGTCAACTGGAACCTGGGCTACAACTACAACACCACCGAGATCACCCGCATCGCCGACAACCCGTCCGCACTGGACTCGCTGGGCGCCGGCTACGAACTGTTCGACCGTGCCTCGCGCGGCTACCTGTCGCGCACCCCGCGCAGCAAGCTGCTGCTGGGCGGCAATTGGGTGATCGGCGACTTCGCGCTCAACGTGCGCGTCAACCGCTTCGGCAGCTTCGACGTGCTGGAAAACAACCCGGCCAACGACGAACACGTGCCGGCCAAATGGATCACCGATCTGGAAGCGTCCTACGCACTGTCCGGGCGCATCACCTGGACGCTCGGCGCCAACAACCTGTTCAACCAATACCCGAACAACATCGGTGCGGTCGCCAGCACCGGCAGCGGTTTCTATGTGACCAGCGTGCCGTACGGCTTCACCGGCGGGTCCTACTACACCAAGTTGACCTACACCTTTTGAGGAGTGACCCAGTGCCGCGACTTTCTTCGATGCGGGCGCATGCGCGCAGCGCTTCCATCTGCGCAGGGCTGTTGATCGCGTTGGCGTGCGCCCCGATCGCGGCGCTCGCAAGCAGTGGTAAAGACACCGGCGAGATCCTGTGGGATCGCTACGGCGTGCCACATGTCTATGCCAGGACCGAAGCGGGCACCTTCTACGGCTTCGGTTGGGCGCAGACCCATAGCCATGGCAATCTGCTGCTGCATCTGTATGGCGAAGCGCGCGGCCGCGCCGCCGAATACTGGGGCGAGAAGTACGCCGAACAGGATCGCTGGCTGGTCAGCAACGCTGTCTACCCACGCGCGCAGCAGTGGTACCGGCAGCAGGCCCCGGGCTTTCGTGCCGACCTGGACGCCTTCGCGCAAGGCATCAACGCCTACGCGGCCGCACACCCGGAGGCCCTGGACGCCAACGTCAAGGTGGTGCTGCCGATCACCGGCGTGGACGTGGTGGCGCACGCGCACCGGCTGATGAATTACGTCTACATCGCCTCGCCGGCCAAGGTGCTGGGCGAGCCGCCCAAGGACGGCCAGGCCCGCGATGGCTCCAATGCCTGGGCGCTGATGCCGAGCAAGACCCGCGACGGCCATGCCATGCTGCTGGCCAACCCGCACCTGCCTTGGGGCAGCGGGTTTTTCACCTATTACGAAGCGCATCTCAACGGACCGGGCGTGGATCTGTACGGCGCCACCCAGGTCGGCCTGCCGATCCTGCGTTTCGGCTTCAACAAGCAACTGGGTTTCACCAATACGGTGAACACGCTGCTGGGCCAGACCACCTACAAACTCACGCTGTCGGGCGAGGGCTATCTGCTGGACGGCAAGGTGCTGCCGTTCAAGCGTGAGACCAGAACGCTGAAGATCCGTCAGGCCGATGGCGCGCTGAAAACCCAGACGCTGGAAGTGCGGCAGTCGGTGCACGGCCCGGTGTTCGAACGCTACGACGGCAGCACCGTGGCGCTGCGCGTGGCTGGCCTGGATCGCCCCGACATGCTCAAGCAGTACTGGGACATGGGCAAGGCGCAGGACTTTGCGCAGTTCCAGCGCGCACTCCAGCAGCTGCAGGTGCCGATGTTCAACATCGTCTATGCCGACAACGCCGGCAACGTGCTGTTCCTGGACAACGGCATCCTGCCCAGGCATGCCCAAGGCGATCTGAAGTACTGGAGCGGCCTGGTGCCCGGCGATACCGCGTCCACGCTATGGAGCGATGTGCACAGCTACGACGAGCTGCCCAAGGTGATCAACCCGGCTGGCGGTTTCGTGCAGAACACCAACGACCCGCCGTGGCTGGCGAGCTGGCCGCGGGTGCTGGACCCCAGCGCATTTCCGGCCTATGTCGCACCGACCGGGCCGATGTCGTTGCGCGCGCAGAACTCGGTGAAGATGTTGGCCGAGCACGACAGCATCGACTTCGACCAGCTGGTGGCGCTCAAGCGCACCGCACAGGCGCTGGCTGCCGATCGCACGTTGCCGCAGCTGTACGCCGCAGCCGCAGACAGCACCGATCCGGACATTGTCGCTGCGGTCAACGTGCTCAAGGCCTGGGACCGCCACTTCGAAGCCGACAGCCGCGGCGCGTTGTTGTTCGAGGAATGGGCGCGCCTGTTCACCGGCGATGCGCGCTACCTCTCGCAGGCCGGTTATGCCACGCCGTGGTCGCTGGACGCGCCGCTGACCACACCCAGCGGCCTGAAGGACCCGGCGCTGGCGCTGCGCCAACTCAAGCAGGCCGTCGCCAGCACCAAGAAGACCTACGGCGCCATCGACCGGCCATACGGCGAGGTGTCGCGCTTCCACCTGGGCGCTGTCGATGTGCCGGGCCGCGGCGGTTTCGGCAATCTCGGCGCGTTCGACGTGATCACCTGGAACCCGCCCAATGCCGATGGCCAACGCCTGCCGCAGCACGGCGAAACCTGGGTCTCGCTGGTGGAGTTTTCCACGCCGCTCAAGGCCAAGGGCCTGATGAGCTACGGCAATGCCAGCCAGCCTGGTTCGGCGCACATCAGCGACCAGCTGCCACTGCTGTCCAAGGGCGAGTTCCGCACCTTGTGGACCACCCGCGAGCAGGTCGAACAGCACCTGGAATCGCGCACCGACTTCTGATGCCCAGCTCCCGACGATCACCCGACGCCAAGCAGCTACCCGACAGCACCGCCCACTATCCCAGCCTCCAAGGACACCGCCCATGCGCACCTTTCTGACCGCCGCCCTGTTCGCCGTCTCGGCGTTGACTGCCACGTTCGCCGCATCGGCGGCCGATCCGCACGACGGCGCCTGGACCCTGGTGGAATCCAAATCCAACTGGAGCGACGGCAAATTTCCCAAGGGCATGCGGCTGACCATCAACGTGCAGTTCTCCGACAACCGCATCGAATACCACTCCATCAACACCACCCGCCCGGACACGCCGTACAAGGTCGATTACGTCACCACGCTGGATGGCAAACCCAGCCCGCTCAACGAGCAGGCGCGCTTCAACCGGATCGCGGTGAGCAAGACCGGCGCCGACACCTACCAGATCCTCAAGATGAAGGACGACGACGTGATCGTCGGCGAGTTCTGGACGTTCTCTGCAGATGGCAAGACGCTGATCCGCAATGGGGTGGGCAAGTCGCCGGAAGGCAAATCCAAGGCCTATCACGAGTTCTTCGAACGCAAGTGAGCACTGGCGCGTGGTCGCGGGCAGCAATGTCTGCGGCCACGCGCCACGACAGCCAGTGATCGTGCAGCGGCTGAGGCCAGCGCGGCTATGATCGATACACCCCCAACTTCTGCGAGCTGCCATGACCCTGCATCGCCTGTGCACCGCCATCGTGCTGAGTCTGGCCGTGGCCGCGCCCAGCCACGCGCTGGAGTTTTCCAAGGCCGAACTGGCGCGCGCCACCGCGCTGCAACAGCGGCTGGTCACGCTGGATTCGCATCTGGACACGCCGGCCAATCTGGAGCGCCCCGACTTCGACGTCCTGCAGGCGCACGCCGGCAACCGGCTGTCGCAGGTGGATTACCCGCGCATGGTCGAAGGCGCACTGGATGGCGGCTTCTGGGCGGTCTACACCGGGCAGGGCAATCGCAGTGCGGCCGCGCACCTGGACGATCGCGATGCCGGCCTGCAGCGGTTGTTGAAGATCCACACGCTGCTGGCCGCGCAACCGCAGCGCTTCGCCTTCGCCACCACGCCGGCCGATGCCGCGCGCATCAAGGCCGCTGGCAAGCGCGTGGTGTACATCAGCATGGAAAATGCCAGCCCGTTGGTGGCCGACCCCACGCTGCTGCGGTTCTATTACGCGCAAGGCCTGCGCCTGATGAGCACCGTGCATTTTCTCAACAACGAATTCGCCGACTCGGCCACCGATCCCAAGGGCCCGGAGTGGAAGGGCCTGAGTCCGGCCGGCAAGCAGCTGGTGCAGCAGGCGCAGGCATTGGGCATCGTGATCGATCAATCGCATGCCTCCGATGCGGTGTTCGACCAGTTGATCGCGCTGTCGCCGGTGCCGATCGTGCTCTCGCACAGCGGCGCGCGTGCGGTGTTTAACCATCCGCGCAATATCGACGACGCGCGGCTGAAGGTGCTGGCCGCACACGGCGGGGTGATCCAGGTGAATTCCTATGGCGGCTACCTGGTCGACAGCGGCGCCAGCCCCGAGCGCAAGGCCGCCGAGAAGGCGCTGACCGAGCACTACGGCGGCTGGGAGCACATCAAGATCGCCGACGGCACCGCCCTGAGCGCCGCGCTCAAGGACCTGGATGCGCGCTACCCGATCAAGCGCGCCACCGAGGAGGATTTCTTCGCCCATCTGGAGCATGTGCTCAAGGTGGTCGGGCCCGAGCATGTGGGCATCGGCATGGACTGGGACGGCGGCGGTGGCGTGGTCGGCCTGGAAGACGTCTCCGACCTGCCGCGCATCACCGCCTGGCTGCTGCGCAAGGGCTACACCGAGCCGCAGATCGCCGGCATCTGGGGTGGCAACCTGCTGCGGGTGATGGGGCAGGCGCAGGCGTATGCGGCGGGGAATGGGGAATCGGGAGTGGGGAATCGTTAGAGCAATTGGTGCCGGGATTGGGGAGTCGGGAGTCGGATTCGCAAAGCCGAGGCGGCCTGTCGTGCGTGCGCTCCGGGTCCGACATGTGCCTCGCGTGCCTCCTGGGGAAGCTGGGCATTTGCACAAAAACTAGCGCCGATCTGCCATGGACAGGCAGCAGGCTGACGATGCTTCCGGGAAAAAGCACCAACTAGAATGCGCCGACCCCCGTGTGGCGTCGGTGCCAACGCACCGCGCACCGGTGGGCTTACCCACTGCTGGAGCGTGCGATGACCCAAGCCTCCCGGCCTCTGCCGCCCTCCGACGGCCTGGGCCCGACCTACCGCAGGATCCTGTGGCGGCTGATCCCGTTCCTGTTCGTCTGCTACCTGTTCAACTACCTGGACCGGGTCAATGTCGGCTTTGCCAAGCTGCAGATGCTGGGCGACCTGGGCATGAGCGAGACCGTGTATGGATTGGGCGCGGGCATCTTCTTCATCGGCTACCTGGCCTGCGGGGTGCCGAGCAACCTGATCCTGCAGCGCATCGGGGCGCGCCGCTGGGTGGCGATCATGATGGTCAGCTGGGGCCTGTTGTCGACCTGCCTGATGTTCGTGCGCACGCCGGCCGGCTTCTACACCCTGCGCCTGCTCACCGGCGCGGCCGAGGCCGGCTTCTTCCCCGGCATCGTGCTGTACCTGACGCGCTGGTTCCCGCGCGCCCAGCATGGCCGGGTCATGACCGTCTTCATGTCGGCCATTCCGATCTCCGGGGTGCTGGGCGGGCCGTTGTCGGGCTGGATCCTCAGCCATTTCTCGGCCGGGCAGGGCGGGCTGGCCGGCTGGCAATGGATGTTCCTGCTGCAGGGCCTGCCCACGGTGCTGCTGGGTATCGGGGTGTGGTTCCTGCTCAGCGATGGCGTGCAGCAGGCAAGCTGGCTGGACCCGCAGGAGAAGCAGGCACTGACCCGCGCGCTGGCCGCCGACGAAGCAGGCAAGCCGGCCGGCGCCTCCACCTCACTGGGCGCGGTGCTGCGCAACCCGGCGGTATGGCTGCTGGGCACGGTGTACTTCTGCATCCAGAGCGGGGTGTATGCGATCAACTTCTGGCTGCCGTCGATCATCCAGGGCAGCGGTGTCACCGACCCGACCCGGATCGGCCTGATGAGCGCCATCCCGTACCTGGCCGCGGCGGTGTTCATGGTGCTGATGGGCCGCTCGGCCGACCGCCGCGGCGAGCGCCGCTGGCACCTGGTGATCCCGTTGCTGATGGGCGCGGCGGGGCTGTGCATCGCCGCCAGCGTCACCGACAACCTGGCGCTGGCCCTGTTCGGCATGACCCTGGCCACGATGGGCGCGGTCAGCGGCTTGCCGCTGTTCTGGCCGCTGACCAACGGCTTTCTCACCGCCGCCGCGGCGGCCGGCGGGTTGGCGCTGATCAACTCCACCGGCCAGGTTGCCGGCTTCGTCAGCCCGTACCTGGTGGGCTGGATCAAGGACGCCACCCACAGCACCGAGCTGGCGCTGTACGTGCTGGCCGGGGCCATGCTGCTGGGCGCGGCGCTGGTGCTGCGGGTGCCGGCACGCGCGGTGAACCAGTGATGCGTCCGTCCCAGCGAGTGTGCCCATGAAGATCGTCATCGCCCCCGATTCCTACAAGGAAAGCCTGTCCGCGCTGGAGGTGGCCACCCAGATCGAGGCCGGCTTCCGCGAGGTGTTCCCCGACTGGCAGTACCGCAAGGTGCCGGTCGCCGATGGCGGCGAAGGCACGGTCGACGCCCTGGTGGCGGCCACCGGCGGGCGGGTGATCGCCTGCACGGTCAGCGGCCCGCTCGGCACCCCGGTGCAGGCGTTCTTCGGCCTGACCGGCGACGGCCGCACCGCAGTGATCGAAATGGCCGCCGCCAGCGGCCTGGCGCTGGTGCCGCCGGCCGAGCGCGCGCCGCTGCGCACCAGCACCGCGGGCGTGGGCGAGTTGATCCTGGCCGCGCTGGATGCCGGCGCGCGGCGCTTCATCATCGGCATCGGCGGCAGTGCCACCAACGACGGCGGCGCCGGCCTGGCGCAGGCCCTGGGCGTGCGGTTGCTGGATGCGCGCGGCGAGGCGATCGGCCCCGGCGGCGGCGCGCTGGCGGCGCTGGCCCGCATCGAGACCGACGGCCTGGACGTTCGCCTGCAGGACTGCCACTTCGAAGTGGCCTGCGATGTGGACAACCCACTGATCGGCCCGACCGGTGCCTCGGCGGTGTTCGGCCCGCAGAAGGGCGCCACGCCCAGCATGGTGCGCCAGCTCGATACCAACCTGCAGCACTACGCCAACCTCCTGCAGCGCGACCTCGGTGTGCGCCTGCACGACCTGCCCGGCGGCGGTGCGGCCGGCGGCCTGGGCGCGGCGCTTGTGGCGTACCTGGGCGCGCAGTTGCGGCCCGGCGTGGACATCGTGGCGCAGGCGCTGGGGCTGGATGCGCTGGTCGCCCAGGCCGATCTGGTCATTACCGGCGAAGGCCGTCTGGACAGCCAGAGCCTGCACGGCAAGACCCCGGTGGGCGTGGCGCGGCTGGCGCAGCGGCACGGCAAGCCGGTGATCGCCATCGCCGGTTGCCTGGGCAACGGCGCCGCGCGGCTGCATGGGCACGGCATCGCTGCGATGTTTGCGGTGGTGCACCGCGCCTGCACGGTGGAGCAGGCGCTGGCCGAAGCCGCCAGCAACGTGCGCATCGCCGCACGCAACGTGGCGGCGACATTGCAGGTGGGGCAGACGATGGCGCGTACGTCGGGGGGCGCTGACCTGCAGTGATGGCCGCACGCAGCTGCCTCGCACGGATCCTGCTGCTGCAGAGCGGCGTGCGTTGCATGGCTGCCGCATGAGGGCATGGCCCACGCAGCGCGGCGCGTCGGCCGAAAGGACAGGGTAACCACGTCGCCTGCAGCCTCGGACGCGCACTGCCGTGCGGGCGGGTGAGCGCAGCGTGCCGGTGGCGTGCCCGGTTCACGGCCCGGACGCCGCGCAGCCGCAGCATGGCCGCGACGCGCGCTCATCGGCGCGCCTTGGCCTCATGCTTGGCGACGTGCATGCCGACCATGGCACCGCAGCCTCCCTCACCCCGTCAACAGACCCCAGCCCATGCTCACGCTCGACCGCACCCTGGCGCAGTCCATCGTCGACCGCGCGATGACCATCATCGACGGCAACGTCAATGTGATGGACCACACCGGCGTCATCATCGCCAGCGGCGAGCCGGCACGCCTCGGCCAGCTGCACGAAGGCGCGCTGCTGGTGCTGTCCAGGCAGGGCCGGGTGGAGATCGATGCGGCGCTGGCCCGGCAACTGGATGCGGTACGCCCGGGCGTCAACCTGCCGCTGATCGCCGATGGCCGCATCGTCGGCTGCGTCGGGCTGACCGGCGAGCCGCAGCGGATCGGGCAACAGGCCGAACTGGTGCGCATGGCGGCCGAAGCGATGCTGGAACAGGCCGGCCTGCTGCGCCTGCTGGCCCGCGATGCGCGCCTGCGCGAGGAAGTCACGCTCGGCCTGATCCGCGCCGACGGGCCGACCCCGGCACTGGCCGGCTGGGCCGAACGGCTCGGCATCGCGCTGGACCTGCCGCGCGTGGCGGCCGTGATCGAGGTGGAAAGCGGCACCCTCGACCTGGACGCCATGCTGGTGGAACTGCAGCGCCTGCACACGCTGCTGGCCACGCCCGAGCGCGGCAACCTGATCGCCGCCACCGCGCTCAACGAACTGGTGGTGCTCAAGCCCGCGCTGGACCGCCGCGGCCACTGGGACGTGGGCGAACAACGCCGTCGCGCGCATACCTTGCTCGAGCGCATGCGTGCCAGCAGCCCGCTGCGCATCCGCCTCGCGCTGGGGCAGTACTTCCCGCAGTCCAACGGGCTGGCGCTGTCGCACCAGATCGCGCGCACCACCATGCGCATCGGCAAGGCGCGCGCGCCGCAGGCCGACGCGTTCTTCTACGACGACCATCGCCTGCCGGTGCTGGTGGACGACCTGCGCCGGGCCTGGCAGGCCGACGAATTGCGCAAGCCGCTGCAGGCACTGCTGGCACAGGACCGGCGCGGCGACCTGTTGAAGACCTTGTCGGTCTGGTTCGGCGCCGGCATGCGCATGGCGCCCACCGCCAAGGCACTGGCCATCCACCGCAATACGCTGGATTACCGCATGCAGCGCATCGCAGGACTCTGCGGCGTGGACCTGGGCAACACCGACGACTGCGTGCGCCTGTACCTGGCCCTGCAGATGGACGACACCAGCGCCTCCAGCGGCGCCGACCCCGCTGCCTAGGGCGCCGACACGCCGGTGCCGCCGGGCAGGCCGCAGCGCCGGCGCGCACCCCATCCTGTGTCGCGGCGCACGAAACCAGCGTCAGGCAGGTATGCCCGGTCCGCTAGACTGAGCGGATTGTCAGGGGAACAAGCGAGCATTCCGTTGAGCCACTGCGACACCGTCGCGTCATCCACTTCCCGCGAAACCGATCGGCTGTCGCGTCTGGCAATGTTGCAGATCGTCGATACCGATGCCGAGCCGTTCTTCGATGCGTTGGCCGCCGCCGCGCAGGCGATTGCCGGCACGCCGATCGCGCTGGTGTCGTTGGTGGACGAGCATCGTCAATGGTGGAAGGCCAATATCGGCCTGCCCGGCGCCAGCGAAACCCCACGCGAGCTCGCGTTCTGCACCCACGCCATCGAGGACGATGCGGTGATGGAAGTACGCAATGCGCCGGCCGATCCGCGCTTTTGCGACAACACGCTGGTCACCGATGCGCCGGGGATCCGTTATTACGCCGGCGCGCCGATCGTGTTGTCCGACGGCCTGCGCATGGGCACGGTGTGCGTGATCGACCAGCGCCCGCGCGCGCTGGAGCCGGCGCAACTGGCCGCCTTGCAGCAGCTGGCCAGGGTCGCCGCCGAAGGGCTGGAGCAGCGCCGGCTGATGCTGGAGCGCGAAGCTGCCAACGCACAGCTGCAGCAGCGCCTGCGTGAGAGCGAAGCGTTTCTGGAACGCACCGGCCGGGTCGCCGGTGTCGGCGGCTGGGAGGTGGATGTGGCCAGCGGCGTGCTGACCTGGTCGGACCAGACCTGCCGGCTGCACGATCTGCCGCCCGGCTACCGGCCGACCCTGGCCGAGGGGATCGGCTTCTATCCGCTGGATGCACGCGCGGTGATCACCGAGGCGGTGGACAGCTGCGTGCGCGACGGCACGCCCTGGGACCTGGAACTGCCGCTGGTCAGCGCCACCGGCCGGCGGCTGTGGGTGCACAGCACCGGTTCGATGGAGCATGTGGATGGGCGCATCCGCCTGATCGGCGCGATCCAGGACGTCACCGACCGCCATCGCGCGGTGGATGCGCTGGCTGCCAGCGAGCGTAAGTTCCGCAACATGTTCCAGTACAGCCTGGGCCTGATCTGCACCCACGAGATGGATGGCCGCCTGATCAGCATCAATCCGGCCGCGGCGCGCTCGCTGGGCCGCAGCGTGGACGACATGGAAGGGCGTTCATTGCTGGAATTCATCCGCCCCGAGCTGCACGCCGCCTTCCAGGGCTATCTGTCGCGGATGGTGCTCGACGGCCAGGACGCCGGCGTGATCGAGCTGGTCGCCAGCGATGGCAGCCTGCGCCACTGGCAGTACCGCAACGTGCTGGACGTGGAGGCCGACGCCACCGTCGTGCTGGCGCACGCCCAGGACATCACCAACCAGTACCAGCAGGAGAAGCAGCTGCTGGAATGGTCGTTCACCGACCCGCTCACCAACTGCTACAACCGCCGCTTCCTGGACGAACTGGACAAGCGCGATCCCAGCGTGCGCTGGGGCTGCATCGTGGTGGATCTGGACAAGTTCAAGCTGGTCAACGACACCCACGGCCACCAGCGCGGCGATGAAGTGCTGGTGCAGATGGCCTGGTTCCTCAACCAGCCGTTGCGCACCCAGGACCGTCTGGTCCGCCTGGGCGGCGACGAGTTCCTGGTGCTGCTGCATCAACCCACCCAGTCGCAGCTGGCGGCATTGGCGCGCGACTACGTGGCCGCCACCGACGACGCCCCGATCCAGTTCACCCTGGGCACCGCCCTGCGCCACGACGGCGAGGCGCTGGCGGCAGTGGTCGATCGCGCCGACCGTTCGCTGTACGCGCTGCGCCGGGCGCGCCGCGGCACCGGTGTCAGCGACCAGCGCGAGTAACGCGCGCTGCGGCCTGCAAGCGGCCACGGCTGAAGCTGATCGGCGGCTGACCCTCCGCTTCCGACCGGTGCCGAAGAACGTGCCGATGAATACGCGATCGCCTATCATGTAATCGTTTTCAACTACATGGTTTGGAATGGATACCTTCGATCGCACCCAGCTCAGTCCCAAGTGGCAGTTCCGTTTCGATTTCTTCGACCGTCACGGTGGCCCCAAAGACCCCAGTTACAAGAACGCACTGAAGACCCTGAGCTTTGGCGAGAAGGTCAAGGTCGGCATGAACTTCTATGCCTTCTTCTTCGGCGTCATCTATTTCTTCATCATCGGCCTGTGGCGCAAGGCGTTGAGCCTGATCGGCATCAGCGTCGTGGTGAGCATCGTGGCCTCGTTCCTGCCGGCCGCGTTTCAGAACGTGCTGTGGCTGCCGCTGTCGTTGTTGACCGGCATGATCGCCAACTACGCCTACTACCTGGACAAGGTGAAGGGCAGCACCAGCTGGAACCCGTTCGAGGGCATGCGCTGGATCTGAAGCAACTGCGTCACCGGCGCGTCGGCCCCTCCCGCCGCCACGCCAGCGTCGCCAGGCCCGGTCACTGACCGGGCTTTTTTTTATGGGCCATCAAGCCCCGTGGACCAAGTCCCTCTCCCCCCGGGGCGATAAGGCACAGCTTGCGCGCCACTGGCGCGCGTGCCTGGGAGCGCCCGCGCTGCTAGCGCGGGCCGGGGGCGCGGAGCGGGGGTTGGGGTGAGGGTTCGGCCCCCGACGCGCAACACGCCCAAGAGCGCCACCTTCAACCAACCGCACGCAGCGCAGACGAATCAATCCCAAGCCAACTCATCCTTCAGTGCCTCTGACACGCTTCAGAATGGCAGTACCTGACAGCGCGCAACAGATCGCTCAAAAGTCTAAAACACCCGCAAAACTGCCAGCACCCGCACACTTTGCTGCGCCGCGGTGTGCAGCAAGCGGTCGAGAATGCTTAATCTTTGCCGACACATGGCCCATGACCGCATCGAATTTAGATCGATCCAAACAAGCCAGGTCGGGCGCGAAATCGCGCTGCCGGTCGCCGTTTGAACGCGGTCGTTGTGCGTCGATCGCTGCGTGGTGCAGCGATCGGCATGGATCCCCACCTGCGGCTTCGGTCGCCCTCTCCTCCGAGGTGTCTTGCATGCTCTCCGCAGTCTGGTCCGATCGTTCCGTTTCACAGGGCGCTCCGGCGCCGTTCTGGCGCCGCGCCGCCGCCGGCCTGTGCCTGCTTGGCATGGCGGTGTGCGCGCCGCTGGCCGCGCAGGACCCGGCGCAGGTCAACACCTTCATCGGCAGCAAGGACGACGGCAATACCTTCCCCGGTGCCTCGGCCCCGTTCGGCCTGGTCCAGGTCAGCCCGATCGGCGCGCACTACGCAGGCTGGCGCTACGACGACCCCAGCATCCGCGGCTTCGGCCATTCGTTCCTGTCCGGGGCCGGCTGCTGGGAGCAGGGCGGCCAGGTCTCGGTGCTGCCGGTCACCGGCCGCATCGGCCCGGGCGGCGACTTCGACACCGCCGACGCCAAGGCCTTCGACCAGAAGCGCTATGCCGCCCGCTACACCCATGACGGCGAGGTGGGCCAGGCCGGCTACTACAAGGTGCGGCTGACCGACTACGGCGGCATCGACGCCGAAGCCACCGCGCTCACCCGCGCCGCCGCCGAGCGCTACAGCTTCGCGCCCGGCGCCGACACCGGCCATGTGCTGGTCAACCTCGGCCAGGCCAACGACCGCCACGTGGTGATCGGCAGCCAGCTGCAGGTGGTCGGCGACCGCGTGGTCGAAGGCAAACTCACCACGCAGAGCTTCTGCGGCGGCCACGAATACACCACCTGGTTCCGGCTGGAATTCGACCGCCCGTTTACCGCGCACGGTGTCTGGGGCGAAGACGGCGGCGTGCCCGGCGCGCGCCACGGCATGGGCGGCGAACTCAAGCCCAACGGCGCCTGGCTCAGCTTCCCGCTGGGCAAGAACAAGACCGCGCGCGCAGTGACCGTGGTCAGCGCCATCTCGCATGTGGACGCCGACGGCGCGCGCAACAACCTGCGCGCCGACGGCATGCAGGGCGGCAAGCTGCTGGGCCTAGAGCAGATGCGCCAGCGCGCGCAACAGGCCTGGCGCAGGGAACTGGCCGGCATGCAGCTGGCCGGCGCCAGCGCCGACGATCGCACGGTGGCCTACACCGCGCTGTATCACGCGCTGCTGCAGCCGCTGACCGGAAGCGATGCCGATGGCCGCTATCGCGGCTTCGACGATGCGATCCACCATGCCGAGGGCTGGACCTACTACGAGTACTTCTCGCTGTGGGACACCTATCGCTCGCAGAACCAGCTGCTGGCCTTGCTGCAGCCGGCGCGCGCGCGCGACATCGGTCGCTCGCTGCTGGCCATCCACCAGCAAGGCGGCTGGCTGCCGCGCTGGGGGTACGCCAATTACGACACCAACATCATGACCGGCGACCCGGTGACGCCCTTCATGGTCGACCTGTGGCGCTTCGGCGCGCTGCAGGGCAGTGAAACCGAGGCCTACGCCGCGCTGCGCCAGAACGCCTTCGGCCAGCCGCCCATCAATTCGCGCCACGCCGGGCGCTCGGGCAACGCCAGCTACCTGGCCAACGGCTACGTGCAATACGACCGTGCCTTCCCCTCCAAGGGCATGGACGTGGACCCGCACCACGGCGGCTCGGCCACGCTGGAATACGCGCTGGCCGACTGCGCGCTGGCGCAGATGGCGCAGGCGCTCGGCCACCCCGACGACAGCGCGCTGCTACGCAGACGCGGCGGCAACTGGCACAACGTCTGGGACGCCGGCGTGCGCGATGCCGACACCGGCTTCAGCGGCTTTCCGCGCCCGCGGCTGGAAGACGGCAGCTGGTATGCCCCCTCGGACGATCACTACAGCCCACGCTCGCAGCATGGCTTCCACGAAGGCACCGCCTGGCAATACCAGTGGCTGGTGCAGCAGGACATCCCCGGCATGCTGCAGGCCATGCATGGCAGCGAGCAGGCCGGCAAACGCCTGGATGCGTTCTTTGCCTACGACGACCTGCTCAAGGACCCGCTCAACGCCGCGCGCACGCACTGGGTGGTCGGCCCGTATAGCTACTACAACCAGTACCGCTACAACCCCAACAACGAACCGGACCTGCACGCCCCGTGGATGTACACGTTGATCGGCCAGCCGTGGAAGACCGCCACCGTGGTGCGCGCCGCCCAGCAGCTGTTCACCAACGCGCCCAATGGCGTCACCGGCAACGACGACCTCGGCACGATGTCGGCCTGGTACCTGTTCAGTGCCCTGGGCCTGTATCCGGCGGTGCCGGGCAGCGGGCAGTTCCTGCTGCATGCCCCGCGCTTCAAGCGGGTCACGCTGGCGCTGGGCAACGGCAAGCACCTGCGTATCGACGCCCCCGGCGCCGACGGCCGCGCGCTGCAATACGTGGACAGCGTGCGTTTCAATGGGCAACCGCAGCGGCAGGTGTTCCTGGACTGGGCCCAGCTGCAGCAGGGCGGCACGCTGTCGTTTGCACTAAGCAAGCAGGCGCCGACCCAGGGCTGGGGCACGCAACCAGAGGCATTGCCTGCCTCGTTCTGCGCCACGCCTGCGGCGGCACCGTGATTCAAGCGCCGGTACCGCGAGCGCGGGCCGGCGCGCAGCCTGAAAGCAAGGGCACAGCTCGCCTGTGTTGATTCATTCTTGACGGCGCGTGGCGACGCGTTCGTCATTGCTGGCACCTGCCGGGTGTCCGAGGCGCCCCTCATCCGCCCTGCGAGCCGCTTCTCCCGCTGGGAGAAGGGCACACTCCCGACGGGAGGAGGAACTATCCCACCTTCGCCAACCGGCTATTGCGCCGGCCATAGGCTACATACACCACCACACCCAGCGCGTTCCAGGCCAGGAACCACCCCTGCGTCGTGCTTGGCAGACTCCAGAACAGATACAGGCAGCCCAGGATCGCCACCGGCCCCACCACCCATGCCAGCGGCGTCCGGAAGGAGCGCGCACGCGTGGGCTCGCGCACGCGCAGCACCAGCAGGCACGCCGCCACCGCAGTGAACGCCGCCAGGGTCCCGGCATTGGCCAATGCGGCAATTTCATCCAGGCGTGCCACGCCCGCCAACGCCGCCACCAGCACCGCCGTGAACAGGGTGATCGCCACCGGCGTGCCGGTGCGGGCATTGACCTTGGACAGGCCGCGCGGCAACAGGCCATCGCGCGACATCACGAAGAAGATGCGGCTCTGCCCATACAGGAACGCCAGCAACACCGTCGGCAGCGCGATGATCGCCACCGCACCGATGACCAGCGCCGCCTTACCGTGGCCGAGTTCGCGCATGATCAGCGCCAACGGCTCCGGGCTCTTGCCGAACACGGTGAAGCTCATCGCACCCACCGCCGACAACGCCACCAGCACATAGATCAGCGTGCAGCCGATCATCGAGCCGACGATGCCGATCGACAGATCGCGCCCCGGGTTCTTGGTCTCTTCGGCCGCGGTAGAGATCGCATCGAAGCCATAGAACGCGAAGAAGATGATCGCCGCCGCGGCCATCACGCCGCGCTCCACGCCATCGGCACCTTCGGTCTTGGGAAAGCCATACGGCATGAACGGCTGCAGGTTGGCGCTGTCGAACGCCGGCAACGCAATCGCCACGAACACGCCCAGCGCCACGATCTTCAGCACCACCAGCACCGCGTTGAGGGTGGCGCTTTCCTTGGTGCCGGCCATCAGCATGCCGGCGACCAGGAAGGTGATCACCACCGCCGGCAGGTTGACGATGCCGCCGGCATGCGGCCCGGCCACCAGGGCATGCGGCAGGTTGACCCCCAACCACTGCAGGAAGCCGACGAAATAGCCCGACCAGCCCACCGCCACCGTGCTCACCACCAGCGAGTATTCCAGCACCAGGCTCCAGCCCACCACCCAGGCGATGCTCTCGCCAAGCGCGGTGTAGCTGTAGGTGTAGGCGCTGCCGGCAGCCGGCATCATCGTGGCCATCTCCGCATACGCCAGCGCCGCACAGGCGCACACGATGCCGGCCGCCACGAACGACAGCAGCACCGCCGGGCCGGCCTTGTCCGCGCCCACGCCGATCAAGGTGTAGATGCCGGTGCCGACGATCGCGCCGATGCCCAGCGCGACCAGATGCGGCCAACTCAGGCTGCGGACCAGCTGCCGGCCGGCCTCGTGCACGGTGACCTGATCGATGGGTTTGC
The DNA here is from genome assembly GCF_003993515.1 of Xanthomonas sp. BRIP62415. Lineage (NCBI taxonomy): Bacteria > Pseudomonadati > Pseudomonadota > Gammaproteobacteria > Lysobacterales > Lysobacteraceae > Xanthomonas > Xanthomonas sp. BRIP62415. The sequence goes on along the minus strand of NZ_QEZH01000037.1, from coordinate 81,456 downwards.
GCCTGAGCCAAGACGACATGCGGACCTCGCGGGAACAAAAGAAGGCGCGAGTGTCGCCCAACGCGCCGCAGCAAAGCTATCGGTCCAAGGTCATGCGTCGGCGCCAGCATGGCCGCGCACGCGTACCGTATCAGTTGTCAGCGCGCCACACCCGCCGGTCCCCGGCCAAGCGACCGCCACCCACGATTCCCGCTTTCGCGAATCCCCAATCCCCGCTCACTCCACAGACGGGCGATGCGGTGGGCGCACATTGCGATAGACCAACTGCACCGCCCACGCGCCGATCAGGCCGACCGCACCGGCAGCGAAATGGGTCCAATCGAGTACCCGCGGCGCCGCGCCATTGGCGTCATGCCCCCAGAAGTTGAACCACAGCAGCACCAGTGCGGTGACCCCGATGCCGATCCAGAACCACAGCCGTGTTCCACCAATGGCATAGAACAAGAACGGCAACGCGGCGCCGATCAGAAAATGCACCGGGAAGAAATACGCCGTGCCGTACGGCCGCATCAGGTACCAGACGATCGCGGCAAAGCTGCCCAGAAAAACGAACAGGCCCAGCGCGAACAGACGGGTTTGGTTGGTGGCGGTGGTCATCGGGTGGCCTGGCAGGAACGAAGCCTCACCCTAGCGATGCGCAGGTCACGTTGAGGTCAATGCGATGCGATCCGCATGCAAATCCAGCATCGCCGCACTGTCTTGCTCGCTTTGCGTAGCGGCTGCTCGCCTGGTCTACGGCGCATTGCAGCCATGACGTTGAAAACCGGCACGCGTCTTCAGGCAGGCGTGATACGCCACCACCGCCGGCAACGCCGGCCGCGCGATCGGGCTGGCAAGCCAGCGCTGCGTGGATAAGCCCAACACGATATCGGCCAGGGTGAAGTCGGCTCCGAGCACGAACGGGCCGCCGCGTTGCAGCTGTGCCGCGAGGATGGCCATGTGCCGGTTCCACTCGCGCACGCTCGCCGCAATCGCCTGTGGATCGGCATGTGCCGCGCTGCCGCGCACGCTGGCCATGAACGCGTAACGCCAGGCGTTGTTGAGTTCGGTGGCCTGCCAATCCATCCATTGCTCGACCAGCGCACGGGCAGCGGGCGCCGTCGGCAACAGGTCGGCGCGTCCTGCACGCGCGGCCAGATACCGGCAGATCGTGTTCGACTCCCACAGCACCAGATCGCCATCGCGGATCACCGGCACCAGCGCATTGGGATTGAGCGCGCGAAAGGCCTCCGTATCCACCGATGCAAACCCGCTGCCATACGCGTGCAGCGTGTAGTCCAGCGCCAGTTCCTCGCACAGCCACAGCACCTTGCGCACGTTGATCGATGTCGGCTTTCCGTAGATGTCGGCTTTCCGTAGATGTCCAGCATATGTGCCCGGGGATGGAGGTGGTGAGTGCGTGCAGACGACTGCGCCAGTGACCGCTCTGCGTCTTGCGCGTGCGTCGATGCATCATTGCAGCAGCACGGCTGCCGCGTCTGCGTACAACGGAGCGGATGCTGCAATGGGCATGGGTATGTTCGTGCAGCCATACAGATCGATGCGTGCAACCTGCTCTGTCGCCGCGCGCCTACACCGTCAGCTTGCCCGCGTAAGCGTCGCGCACGCTCTGGCTGATATAGGTGCTCAAGCCGCGCCCTGCCTTGGCCAGGCGCTGCATGGTCGCGACCACGTCGGCGCCGGCACTGGCGGCGGTGTACACATAGGTCTCGCCACTGCGAAAGCGCACCGCGATTGCATCGTCTGCCACCGCATAGGCCACCACTCCGGAGTGGCCCTGGCGATTGCCGTAGCACTGCATCGACGGGAAGCGGCGGGCTGTCATGCAGGCAGGCTAGAAGCTGCGCAGTGACGGGCACCTCAACGCACGCGGCAGTCGCGCAGACCTTGCTGCGGCGCGCGTGCATCCATCGCGCCCCTCTTCCGGCGCAGCAGGTCAACGCGCATCGGACGCCAGCGGGTACAGCGCCGTCATCGCCTGGCAGCGTTGCGCAAACAGCGCGTGCAGCTGCCGCACCGCCGGTGAAAACTGTTTGCGATGCGGGCACACCAGGTGCAGAGGCAGGCGGTCGCCGCACTCCGGGAACAGCACCTGCAAACGCCCGGCCTGCACGTCGGTGCAGACATCCAGCCAGGATTTATAGGCGATGCCTTCGCCAGCCACTGCCCAGCGCCGCACGATATCGGCGTCGTCGCACAGCATCGCGCCACGCACCGGCACGATGTGGCGGCGGCCCTCCAGCTCGAACTGCCAGCGGTCGTAGGCGCGCCCGGCCAGCAGATACAGCAGGCAGGCGTGCTCGCGCAGCGCGTCCAGCGTGGCCGGTTGCCCGTGCCGTTGCAGATAGGACGGCGCGGCGACCAGCACCCGCCGGTTGTGCGGCGCCAGTGGCAGCGCCACATGCTCCGCATCGTCGATACGCCCCAGCCGGAACGCCACATCCACCGGCGCGCGGTACAGGTCCGCCACCTGGTCGGACAGATGCAGGCGCAGGCGCAGGCGCGGATGCGCGGCGCGGAACTCGGTCAGCCACGGCAGCAGCACATTGCGGCCCAGGTCCGACGGGGCGGTTACCTGCAGCACGCCCTGCAGTTCGGTGTCGTGCCCGCGCACCTGCTCGCGCCCATCGCGCAGCAGCTCCAGCACCTGGCGTGCGTAGGGCAGGTACTGCTCTCCCTCGGCGGTCAGCCGCAGGCTGCGCGTGGAGCGCGCAAACAGGCGCAGGTCCAGGGCCCGCTCCAGCCGCGCCACTGCCGCGCTGACCTGGCCGGGCAGCAGGTCGGCCTCGCGCGCGGCATTGGAAAAACTGCCCAGTGCCGCTGTGCGCACGAACAGCGCCAAGTCGTCGAAGCGGACCATCTTCACTCCAGCTGTGAAAGTGCTTGCGCAGTTTGCCGGTTTTTCTCGCAATGCCGGCGGCCGACCATGCAGTTCCCTCCCCGCAGGACGCCCGCCATGAAAGCCATCGCCTATCCCCAGCACGGTCTGCCCATCGACGACGCGCGCGCGCTGGTCGCGCTCGACCTGCCGTTGCCCGAGCCCGGCCCGCGCGACCTGCGCGTGCGTATCCATGCCATCTCGGTCAATCCGGTCGACACCAAGGTGCGCGCCAACGCCGCGGTCGACGCACCGCGCGTGCTCGGCTGGGATGCCAGCGGCGTGGTCGATGCGGTGGGCAGCGAGGTCAGCCTGTTCCAGCCCGGCGATGCGGTGTACTACGCCGGCACCTTGAACCGCCCGGGCACCAATGCCGAATACCACCTGGTGGACGAACGCCTGGTCGGGCGCAAGCCGGCCACGCTCGATGACGCCTCGGCCGCCGCGTTGCCGCTGACCGCGATCACCGCCTGGGAGCTGCTGTTCGACCGCCTGCGCATCGCCGAGGACGGCGGGCAGGGCCAGACCCTGCTGGTGGTCGGCGCCGCCGGGGGCGTCGGCTCGATCCTGGTGCAGCTGGCGCGCACGTTGACCAAGCTGACCGTGATCGGCACCGCCTCGCGCCCGCAGACGCAGGACTGGGTGTATGCGCTCGGTGCCCACCATGTCATCGACCACACCCAGCCGCTGAGCGAGAGCCTGCAGCGCATCGGCATCGCCCAGGTCGAGCATGTCGCCAGCCTGACCCATACCGACCAGCACTTCGCCCAGCTGGTCGAGGTGCTCGCACCGCAGGGCCAGCTGGCCCTGATCGACGACCCGGCCACGCTCGATGTGCTGCCGCTCAAGCGCAAGAGCGCGTCGCTGCACTGGGAATTCATGTTCACCCGCTCGCTGTTCGACACCGACGACATGATTGCCCAGCACCATCTGCTCAACCGCGTCGCCGCGCTGGTGGACAGCGGCACGCTGCGCAGCACGCTGGGCGAGCACTACGGCCGCATCACCGTCGATAACCTGCGCCGCGCCCACGCCGCACTGGAATCGCATCGCACCCGCGGCAAGCTGGTGCTGGAAGGGTTCTGACCGCGGCGACGTTGCGACTGCGCAGCTCCGGCCCGGCTCGCCACGCCGTCAGCCGCGTCGGAGTCGCTTGATGCGCATTGCCGCAGGCGCAACGTCCCAGGCGCCCGCGCCCTGAGCACCGGCCGCCCAACCGGCATCGCACTGGCGCAGCCCCTGCGACCGGCCCGGCTACACTGCGCGCATGTCATCCCAATCCCTGATCCTTCTCGGACTGCTTGTCGTAGTCCTCGTGTTGCAGCTGATCGCGCTGCTGCGACGTCCTTCCACCAGCGGCCTGGAGCTGGCGCTGCGTGCCGAGCAACGCGACGGCCGCGGCGAATTGCGCGAGCAGCTCGAAGGCCTGGCGCGGCAGCAGGACGGCCGCCTGGAAACCTTCGCACGCAATCTCACCGAACTGTCCACGCGCACCGACCAGCGCCTGGACCTGTTGCGCGACGCACTCGGCGAAGACGCACGCAAGGCGCGCGAAGAAAGCGCCCTGGCGCAACAACGCACCGGCGAACTGCTCACCCTGCGGCTGACCGAATTGCGCACCCAGCTCGACGGCTTCGGCCAGCAGCAGGAAACCCGCATCCAGGTGTTCGGCCAGCAGCTGACCGAGCTGATCGCGCGCACCGACACCCATATGGCCGCCCTGCGCGAAGCGCTGGCCGACGATGCCCGCAAGGGCCGGCAGGAGGCCGGCGAGTCGCAGCAGCGCTTCACCGAGGCGCTGGGCCAACGCCTGACCGAACTCACCCAACGCAACGAGCTGCGCATCGGCGAAATGCGCGCCACGCTGGAGCAACAGCTGGCCAACCTGCAGAACGACAACGCCAGCAAGCTCGAACTGATGCGCGCCACCGTCGATGAAAAACTGCAGACCACGCTCAACACGCGGCTGGATGCCTCCTTCAAGCTCGTCTCCGAACGCCTGGAACAGGTGCAGCGCGGCCTGGGCGAAATGCAGCAGCTGGCTACCGGCGTGGGCGATCTCAAGCGTGTGCTGAGCAACGTCAAGGACCGCGGCGGCTGGGGCGAAGTGCAGCTGGAGAACATCCTCGAGCAGACGCTGACGATGGAGCAGTACGCGCGCAGCGTGCGGGTCAGGCCCGACAGCGCCGAGGCGGTGGATTTCGCGATTCGCCTGCCGGGGCGTGGCGACGACACCGTGGTGTGGCTGCCCGTCGATGCCAAGTTCCCGCGCGAGGACTACGAACGCCTGATCGACGCGCAGGAAAAGGGCGACCTCGACGCGATCAAGACGTCGACGGCGCAGCTGGAACGCGCCATCCGCATCCAGGCCAAGTCGATCAGCGACAAGTACGTCTGCCCGCCGCAGACGACCGACTTCGCGGTGATGTTCCTGCCCACCGAAGGCCTGTACGCCGAAGTCATCCGTCGCGCCGGCCTGGTCGACCTGCTGCAGCGCGAGCATCGCGTGGTGCTGGCCGGCCCGACCACCTTCACCGCACTGCTCAACAGCCTGCAGATGGGCTTCCGCACGCTGGCGATCGAAAAGCGCTCCAGCGAGGTCTGGCAGGTGCTGGGCGCGGTGAAGAGCGAGTTCGGCAAGTTCGCCGGCATCCTCGAAAAGGCCGAGCGGCAGATCAGCACGGTCGGCAAGAGCCTGGGCGAAGCCAGCCGCAAGACCCGCACCATCGAACGCCGCCTGCGCGGCGTGGAAACCCTGGCCAGCGAACACTCCGAGGCGCTGCTGGACGATGCCGGCAGCGACGACACCGGCAGCAGCAGCAACGACGACAGCAACGACGAGCAGGAATGATCCGCCGCCCAAGACGACCCAACAAACCACGACGTAGGAGCGCACCCGGGCGCGACCAGGCATTACCGATAACGCCCCATCGCGGCCAGGGCCGCTCCTACAAAACGCAGGTCTCCGGCATGGCTTCTTGCCGATAGCGAGCACGCCACGCAGACATCGCCACCGCGATGCTTGCAGCCACCTGATGCAAGACGAGAGTGTCAACATGGCAACCCGATGGATCCATGCAGTGATCTGCGCACTGCTGCTGACCGCATGCAGCACGCCTCCGGCGACCAGGCCGGGCGCTGCGGCGGGCACGCCGCAGCCACCGCACGCCGGCTCCGCCGACGCTGCCGAATGCACGGCAAAGGGCGGGCAACTGCGTCCGGTCGGCCGCATGCAGACGGTGCGTTGCGTGGTGCCGTATGCCGATGCCGGCAAGACCTGCAGCGACAGCTCCGACTGCAGCGGCGATTGCCTGGCCACCAGCATCGTGCCGACCGGCACCGCGACATCCGGCACCTGCCAGCGCGACAGCGACCGCTTCGGTTGCCGCCAGGAAGTGATCGGCGGCATGGGCCAGGCCGCGTTGTGCATCGATTGACGTCTTCGAACGTGGTGAAGCGCCTGCACGGGTCGATCAGCCGCTTGGTCCGTGCGCGTCGCTGGAGATCACTGCAAGCGCCATGAGCCAGCCGTCTCGCTCGCGCCATCCTGGCGGTTTATGCTCTCGGCTCTACCTGTCCAGGACGTATCGATGAGCCAGACGCTTTACGACATCCCGGTTGCCCGCATCGACGGTGAGCCCGCCACGCTGGCCGACTATCGCGGCAAGGTGCTGCTGGTGGTCAACGTCGCCTCCAAGTGCGGACTGACCCCGCAGTACGAGAGCCTGGAAGCGCTGTATCGCGACAAGCAGGCACAGGGACTGGAAGTGCTGGGCTTTCCGGCCAACGACTTCAAGGGGCAGGAGCCCGGCAGCGAGGCGGAGATCGCGCAGTTCTGCCAGCTCACCTACGACGTGACCTTTCCGATGTTCTCCAAGATCGCCGTCACCGGTGCCGAGATCCATCCGCTGTATCAGCAGTTGACCAGCGCGCATCCGCAGGCCACCGGCGATGGCCCGATGCGCGAGAAACTGGCCGGCTACGGCATCGCACCCAACCCCGCACCGGGCGTGCTGTGGAACTTCGAAAAATTCCTGATCGGCCGCGACGGCCAGGTCATCGACCGCTTCGCCCCCGACGTGCCGGCAGACGATGCGCGCCTGCGTGCGGCGGTGGATGCAGCGTTGGCATCGGCTGCCTGAAGCTCCTCTCCACCAGGACGAGACGCCACGCGTGCGCGCCAGTGGCACGCGTGGCCTGACGCAGCAAGCTGCATCCACCGTGTCGGTGCACGCATCGCGAAGGTGACTCAACAAGGACCCTGTCGATGCGTCTGCTCTTTGTCCTCCTGATGCTGCCTGGCAGTTCGTCGTTACACGCTGCGGAGCTTTGCCGCGACCTGCAGACAACCCCGGAAAGTAACGCTTGCTGGAACGAGCAAGTCGGCATCGCGCAGGCACGTCTGGATGATTATCTTGCGACCGCGCGCGACCGGGCCGTTTCCACATTGGGTATTGCCGCCGACGCTTTCGACAACGCACAGACGGCGTGGACGACGTACCGGGATCTTCAGTGCGGCAATGTGCAAACGCGCTGGCACGATGCGACAGTCCGGCCGGCCAAGGTGGCGAGCTGCATCGTCGACCTCGACGATCAGCGCGCGCACGATCTATGGAAGCACTATCTCACCTATATCGACCGCACGCCGTCGATCAGGCCCGAACCGGAGTTGCGCGCTGGCAAGTGAGCTGGCAACTGCACCTTCGATCCTTCGGTCTGGATTGCCTGAGGCAAGCCTGCGCCTAGGCAGCCTAGTCCTTGGTGCCACTTCGCATGCTGGTGGCGGAAAATAAAAAGCCCGGGATCGCTCCCGGGCTTTCATATTGACGCCAAACCGCACGCTAGATCGATCAACGAATCCACTGCGGGATCGGCATTGCATCCACCGGCACGGTGCTGTCCTTGTCCTCGCGCAGGTAGTCGGGCAACTCGTTGTCCTTCTGGCGATGGCTGCGCAGGTCGCGCACGATCTGGTAGTTGCGGCGCTGCATCCATGCATCGCGGGTCAGTGCGTATTCGTCCGGTGCCTGGTCGCGCAGCGAATCCAGCGACATCAGCTGCGCGCGCGTATCCACCAGCTGCAGGCCCTGCAGGGCGAAGCGCGCGCCGCTGTCGTCGACCTGGCGCAACGGCGAGAGCGGAATGTCGCCGCCCAGGCCGAAGGTGTCGCGCACCGTGCGTGGGCCGAACAGCGGCAACTCGAAGTAGCGCGAATTGCGCCAGCCCCACACACCCAGGGTCTGACCGAAGTCCTCGCTGCGGCGCGGAATGCCGGCTGCGGAGGCCGGATCGAACAGGCCGGCCACGCCCAGCGTGGAATTCATCACGAAGCGGCCCAGCGACTGCATCGCATACACCGGGTGGCCCTGCAGCAGCTGGTTGACCATGGTCAGCGGCGTGCCGAGGTTGTCGAAGAAGTTGGTCACGCCCAGGCGTGCCGGACGCGGCACCACTTTGGTATAGCCGGTGGCCAACGGACGCGCCACGCCCCGGTCCACGGCCAGGTTGAAGCGGTGCATGCCGCGGTTGTAGCGCTCCCACGGATCGTAGGGCGGCGCTTCACCGGGCTGGCCCGGTGCACCGTTGGCGCCGGCCTGCGGGGTGGTGGGGCCGTAGAGCGCAGCGTAGTCGTCCTCGGCCGAGGTGGCGGCACCTGCGGTCCCGGCGCTGGCATCGGCGCCGGTCTGGTCGGCCGGGGCTGCTGCGGCGGTGGTCGGCAGGGCGTCCGGGGCGGCAAAGCCGGCAGTGGCCGGCTGCGCCGTCACAGCGGCGTCGTCACGCACCGGGGCCGGGGTCGCGTCCGGGGCGGTCTCGGCCGCGGACGCAGGCGGCGCGGATTTCGGAGCGTGGCTGGCGCAGGCACCAAGCAGCAGGCAGGCGGCCAACAGGGAAAGGGGGCGAAGCTGGGTCATGGGGTGGCGCTCAGGCCTGGAAATCGAAAGTAGGGGACAAACGGTAGGCGGCGCGTAATTCGTCCAGACCGGACGCCTCACCCACCACCGTGACGGGACCGGCACCGGTGGCGCGCAGCCGCGCCGCCAGTTCGGCCAGCATTGCAACGCCGGCACTGTCCAGGCGTTGTACACCCGACAGGTCCAGCGTGCGAATGCCGTCCAGTTGCGCAATCGCCTGCGGCCAGGCCGCCGTGACCGCGTCGCGGTCGAGCACGCCGGTCAGTGCTAGCGTCTGGCCATTGCGTTGCACGGAATCGTTACTTGCCATTGGCCGGTGCCGGACCGACCTGCAGATTGCCGCTACGCAGCTCTGCGGCGACCTTGGCAATGCCCTTTTCGCGCAGCGGGGCGTCGAACTGGGTCTTGAAGGTCTGCACGTAGGAGATGCCTTCGATCATCACATCGAAGATCTTCCACTGGCCACCGACGTTACGCATCATGTAGTCGACCGGGGTCGGGTCGTTGCCGGCGCGCAGCAGGTCAGTGGATACCTTGACGCCGCGGTTGCCCGGCAGCGCGCTCTCGGACTTGGCGCGGAAGGTCGGCTTGCCTTCGAAGTTGAGCAACGCGGTGCCGTAACGCTGCATCAGGTTGTCGGCCAGCGCATCGGCAAACAGCTTGACGTCCGCATCGGAGGCGCCACGGCCGTTGACGCCCAGCACCAGGCGGGCCGAGTAGTCGCGATCGAAGGCCTTGTTCAATTCGCCATTGATGTACTGGCGCAGCGCGGCCGGGTTGCTGCGGAACTCGGCGCGGCGCTGGTCCAGCGTGCTCAGGATGCGGGTGCTGCTGTCGATGACGGTCTTGGTGGCCGCGCCCTGCGCAGGCGCGCTGGCGGCAGCCGGCTGCGCCAGCACGGTGGCCGGTGCGCACACCAGCAGGGTCGAGGCCAGGACAGCGGAGAGCAGGGTGGTTTTCATTGGTGCGGTTCCGTAGAGGGAGAAGCGGGCTGGGCAGGCGGGGCGGCCTGACCCTCTGCGGCGGATTTATCACCGCCGCCACTGAACATGTACTTGCCGACCAGCTGCAGCAGATCCACCGCCGGCTGGGTGAAGCCGATTTCTTCGCCCGGCTTGAGCGTTTCCGGGTCGCCGCCCGGCTGCAGCCCGATATAACTCTCGCCCAGCAGGCCGCTGGTGAAGATGCCGGCCGAGGTGTCGGCCGGCAGATCCTTGTACTTGTTGTCCAGCGACAGGGTCACCACCGAGTCGAACCTGGTCGGATCCAGGCTGATGTCGGACACCTTGCCGATGGTGACGCCGCCGATCTTCACCGGTGCCTGCGCACGCAGCTGGCCGATCTGGCTGAAGCGCGCGGTCAGCGTGTACTGGCTGGAGCCGAAGCCCCAGCGCTGGTTGGTCGAGGCCACCGCCAGCACCAGCAGTGAGGCCAGGGTCAGCAGCAAAAAGGCGCCGACGGCGAATTCGAGTCGTGGTCCACGCATGGCCATAGTTATTCCACTCACCTAAACAACATTGCAGAAAGGACGAAGTTGAACATCAGCACCAGCAGCGAGGCGTTCACCACCGCGCGGGTGGTGGCGATCGAGGTGCCTTCGATGGTCGGTTCGGCGTGGAAGCCCACGTAGGCGGCGACCAACGCGGCGGTGCCGCCGAAGATCGCCGACTTGAGCATGGCCACGCCAAAGTCGTCCCAGAAGTCCACGCTGTTGCTCAACCCTGACCAGAATGTGCCGTTGTCGATGCCCAGCACGTGCACGGCTTCGAAATAGCCGCCGGTGATGGCCAGCGAGCAGAACACGCCGGTCAGCAACGGCACCGTCAGCACCGCCGCCCAGAAGCGCGGCGCCACCGCCTTGGCGACCGGATCGATGGCCATCAGCTCCAGCGCCTTGATCTGGTCGGTGGCGCGCATCAGGCCCAGCTCGGCCGCGATCGAGCTGCCGGCGCGCCCAATGAACAGCAGCGCGGTCAGCACCGGTGCCAGCTCGCGGTACAGCGACAGCCCCAGCAGCGTGGACAGCGCATCCGACGCACCGTAGGTGGTCAGCGTGCGATAGCCCTGCAGGGTCAGCACCAGGCCGACGAAGGCGCCGCCGACGGCGATGATCGGCAGCGACCGCGCGCCGACCTTGTAGATCTCGCGCACCAGCTCGGCGATGAAATCGCGCGTGGGCACCGAGCCGCGCAGCACGGTCAGCGAAAACAGCCCGGCGCGGCCGAAGGCGCGGATCGACTCGACCATGGCCATCAGGCGGCACTCCGGTCGCGCCGCGGCGCCGCATCGAAGGCGATCGGCCCATCCGGCTGGCCATGCAGGAACTGCTGCACCAGCGGATCGGTACTGTCCTGCAGCTGCTCCGGCGTGCCGGCGAACACGATGCCGCCATTGGCGATGACCACTGCCTGGTCGCTGATCGGCAGGGTTTCGTGCACGTGGTGGCTGACGATGATGCTGGTCAGGCCGAGGCTGTCGTTGAGGCGCTGGATCAGGCTCATGATCACGCCCGAGGCGATCGGGTCCAGCCCGGTCAGCGGTTCGTCGTAGATCATCAGCGGCGGGTCCAGGGCCAGCGCACGCGCCAGCGCCACACGCCGCGCCATGCCGCCGGACAATTCGCGCGGCCAGGCATCGGCGGCGGCCAGCAGGCCCACTGCATGCAGCTTCATCTGTACCAGGCGCTGCAGCACCGGCGCCGGCAGGCGCGTATGCGTACGCAGCGGCAGCGCGACGTTGTCGGCCACGCTCAGGTCGGTCAGCAGGCCATTGCCCTGCAGCAGCACGCCGACATTGCGACGCATCTCCAGCAGTGCACGGTTGCCATGCGGGATCGTGTTGCCGAACAGGGTGACCGTGCCGGCGACCGGACGCAGCTCGCCGGTCAGCGCGGCCAGCAAGGTGGACTTGCCGCTGCCGGACGGACCGAGCACGGCAGTGATGCTGCCGCGTGGCACCTCGAGCGAGACGTCGCGCAGGATCGTGCGACCGCCGCGATCGATGCGGACACCGGACAACTGCACGACAGGGGATGCGGACGCCGTCATCGAAGCCTTTAACAGAATTCCAACGCGATAGAGTAGCCGTCACACGGCTGAACATAACCGAACCGGTGCGTCCAGTATTATCGCATGACGCCTGCATTGCAGCGGACGCGTTGCAGCCGGCATGCATGCAACAAGCCGTCTCATGCATGACCCAACGCAATCTGCGAGCGCAGGGGTGTTGTGGCAGGTATGCCCTAGGTGGATGATCGGAGTTCCGGACGACCACGAGTACGTAATGGATCTACTGACCCTGGAGCACTTTGCAGGCAGCGTCAATGAAACGTTCTCTGCCGCATTGAACGAAGGCGAGGTGCCATTCGTGCTGGTCGAGGCGCGGCCGCTGCCCACCACGCATGCCGTCCACCGGGCGCCCTTCTCGCTGCTGTTCCGCAACAGCTCGGCGTTCCTGTTTCCGCAGCAGACCTATCAGCTGCGACACACGCGGCTGGGCGAGATCGGCGTGTTCCTGGTGCCGGTGGCGCGCGAGCGCGACGGGTTTCTGTATCAGGCCGTTTTCAACTGAGTGCGTTCAACCGCGGTGCTCGGGAAAATGCCAGTGCATCTGCAGATGCGTCTGGTTGCTCATACCCGCGACGAAACCTTGGCGGACATACAGTCGTTGCGCGGCGGGGTTTGCGTGCAGCACGTGCAATGACAATCCGCATCCCGCCTCGCGCGCCACCGCCTGCGCGTAGGCGAGCAGTTGCGAGCCGATGCCCTGGCCGCGCCAGTCCGGCATCAGGCTGATATCCACCAGCGTATGTTGCGCGGCAGCGCGGTGCAGATACAGGCGCCCGATACGCAGATCCTTGGCCTGGACGATCAGAAAGTCGCCGCCTTCAAAATGTTGCTGATAATGCGCGCGCTGCAGCGCAAACTGCTGCTGAAGAAAGGCGCGTTTGCTCGCCTCCGGCCACGGTACCGGTGCCAGCTCGTCGCTGCGGGTGCTGGCATAAAGCGCCTGCAGCCACGCGATGTCGGCTGGCTGCTCGGGGCGCAGGGCAAGATCCACCGCGCCCCGATTAGCGGTAGCGCTCGTTACGAACTGCATCTTCATCGCCGCCTCTGCAACGCGCCCGGATGACGGCAGCGCTCAGTCGAACGCCGGATAGTCGCCCTGCAGCGCGATGCAGAAGTTCACGGCCAGATAGGGCTGGCGGTTCTCGTGCGCCTGTCCGCTGCCGGTAGGCAACAGCATGGTCGGGGAGAATTGCTTGTCCGGCGCGACCGCCAGGAACGGGCGCTCGGTGTTGACGTTCAGCGACGACAGCGCCACACCGTTGGCTGGCGTGCCCGTCTTCTTGGTCACGTCCGGCTGCGAGAGTATGTTGACGCCATGCTGGTGCATCGGGATCTGCGTGCTGAGCAGGCTTTCCGACGCGGAGCCGAAGTTGCTACCCAGCGAGTGCGGGGTCAGGCCCGGCCCCGCGCCCTGCTGGCAACCGGCGCGTGCGGAAAAGTTCGGTAACTGGAAGGTGCTGTTACCGTTGCCGCCATAGGCCACGCCGAGCAGGGAGTACAGCGTGGTGTTCTGCGTGATCGGCAGTGTGGCGCCATTGCAGAACGCCCAGCCGTAGGGGTTGTAGTCGAAGCCGAACAGCTGGATTTCGCCGATATAGGGTTCGGTCATGAACAGAGTCTCCGATGAAGCGGATGCATACCGCGGCCTGCCGGCGCGGCGCGGGGATCAGGCCTGCTGCGGAAAGATGCCCGTGGTGGCGATGCAGTACTGCACCGTCAGTGTCGGCATGAGGTTGTCGTGCGGCTGGTTGCCGCCGGCAAACGAGGTGCTCTGCGTGGACATCGCCAAGGTGGTGCCACCGGTTGCATCGCTCACGTAGAACGTGCTGCCGTTGACCGCCGCCGGCAATAACCCCGCGGGTGCGGTCGCCGTCGCTGCGGTGGTGGTGGCTTGAGCGGTATGCGTGTGCGCCGGCATCTGCAGGTCCGTCAACGTCACCGTCTCGGTGCCGGCGTGCTGGGCGAGCACGTAGTTGCTCAGGCCCGGTCCCTGGCCCTGGTGGATCGGCAGGCGGCCGCGCAGATCCGGCACGCCGAACGTGCTGGTGCCATTGCCACCGTAGACAGTGCCGAGCAGGACGTACAACGGTTCGTATTCGGAAATCTGCAGCAACGAGCCGTCGCACGCCTGCCAACCCTGGGGAGTGCGGCCAAAACCGAACATGCGGATTTCGCCAATGAAGGGAGTACCCATGAAATTCTTCCTGGTCGATGGAGCGTCGTACGCAAGGCTGCGTACGCCGGCGCCCCCGGATACGGATGCGCCTAGCTGCGCGAAGGGAAGATGCCGGACAGCGCGATGCAGAAATTGATCGCGGTATAGGGTTGCAGGTTCGGATGCGCCTGGCTGCCGCCGCTGTTGGCGATCGTGGACTGGGACAGCGGCACCATCGCGCCAGGCGCGGCGTACAACGCGTGCGCAGTCCCGGAGGCGACGTTGTTGTTCGCGAACAGACGGCCTGTCGGTGTGCGGTTGTCGCCGTTGGCGCTACTGCAATTCATCAGGTGGCTGTGCGGGGGCAGGTTGTCTGCCACCAGCGTCACCGTCTCCGCGCCTGCCGCCTGGCCCATGGGAGCGGCAGGCGGCTGCCAGTTCGGATCCGCCGACGGCCCATAGCCTAGCGGGGTGCGCCCACGCATGTCCGGCAAGCCGAACGTGGTCCTGCCATCGCCGCCGAAACGCGTGCCGAGCAGACTGAACAGGGCCTGGTTCTGATTGATCGGCAGCAATTGCCCGTTGCACTGCGCAAAATACTTCGGCGCGAATGCGAAACCGGTCAACATGATCTGGCCGATGAAGAACTCACTCATGCAGCTCTCCCTACGTAGGTGCGCCGCCGACCGACTGTCGGAGACTGACGTAGTCATACCTGCCGACATTGCATACCACAAGCCACCAAGATCCTAATTGAGATGAAGTATTAATTTTTCATTCTTTAACTGGCAGTCAGTTCCAGTTCAAATAGCGCTATAGTTGAATCACATGCCTCTTTAGGCATTGCGTTGCGCTGATCCGAGGCACCAGGACCGCTGCCGACGCCATTGGGGTGGCGTGCTTTTTCGGGGAAAACTTATGTCTACGACCTTCGCCGCCTCGGGTGGCGTGCGCCTGCTGCTGCGTTGGATGCTGGCGCTGTTGCTGTTGGCGACCTCTCACGTCGCCCTGGCTGCCTACTGCCCGACTCCGAAAAGCGCCACCGTCAACTCAGGTGGCTCGGTGTCCTTCGAAGTCGGCGACTGCGACGGCCCTTCCAATATCGGCATGACCGATCCCGGCGTGCCCCCGGCGCATGGCACGTACAGTCTTCCCGGTCAGAATCCTGACAGCACCGAGCAGGTGACCTATACCAACAACGGCGATGGCGCGACATCGGACTCGTTCTATCTGTTGGACGAAGACAACAACCAGATCGTCTTCAACATCACCGTCAACCCCTCGCGCACTGCCAGCATCGCGGTGAGCCCGGCCAGCCGCAACGAAAATAGCGGCGCAGCGTTCACCTACACGGTGACGCTGAGCCAGAGCAGCAGTTCGGCGACCACGGTAAACCTTGGTCGCAGCGGCACCGCCACCAGCGGCACCGACTACACGGGTGCGCCGAGCAGCATCGAGGTGCCCGCCAACGCCACCACGGCCACCTTTTCCGTCACCCCGGTCGCCGACACCACGGTGGAGGCCGACGAGACGGTGGTGATCAGCGTGGCCAGCGGTAGCGGCTATGGCATCGGCAGTCCGTCCAGCGCCACCGCCACCATCGTCAACGACGACTTTCCGACCGCATCGATCACGGTGTCTCCGTCCAGCGTGCCCGAGGACGGTACGGCCAACCTGATCTACACCGTCTCGCTCGACCAGGCCGCGCAGAGCGCGGTATCGGTCGCCTTCAGCGTCGGCGGCAGCGCGACCTCAGGCACCGACTACGCGGCCGTGAGTTCGCCGCTGGTGATCAACGCCGGCCAGACCACCGGCACCATCACCATCAATCCGACCGCCGATGCCACCATCGAACCGGACGAGACCGTGGTGATCAGCCTGGCTGCGGGCAGTGGCTACAGCGTGGGGGCGCCCAACAGCGCCACCGGCACCATCCTCAACGACGACCAGCCGGCGCTGTCGATCAACGACGTGTCCGTGAGCGAAGGCAACGCCGGCACCACCAATGCCACCTTCACTGTCTCGTTGAGCCAGCCGGCCGGCGCCGGCGGCGTCAGCTTCGATATCTCCACTGCCGACGGCACTGCCACTGCCGGCGTGGACTACGTCGCCTCCAGCCTGGTCGGGCAGACCATCCCCGCCGGCAGCAGCAGCGCCACCTTCACCGTGCGGGTCAACGGCGACTCGCTCAGCGAGCCCGACGAGACCTTCTTCGTCAACGTCAGCAACGTCACCGGCGCGACAGTGGCCGATGCGCAGGGCCTGGGCACCATCGTCAACGACGATGCGGTGCCGTCGCTGTCGATCGACGATATCAGCGTGAACGAAGGCAATAGCGGCACCACCACGGCCACGTTCACGGTGAGCCTGAGCGCGGCCAGCGGCCAGACCGTGTCGGTCAATTACGCCACCGCCAACGGCACCGCCACCGCAGGGAGCGACTACGTCGCGCGGTCGGGCACGCTGACATTTCCGCCGGGTACCACTGCGCAGGGCGTGGCGATCACCGTCAATGGCGACACCGCGGTCGAGGCCAGCGAGACCTTCAGCGTCGGCCTGTCCGGTGCCAGCAACGCCAGCATCGCGCGCGCCACCGGCACCGGCACCATCCTCAACGACGATGTGGTGGTGATTGTCGGGCCGGCCACGCTGCCGGCAGCCACCGCCGGCAGCGCCTACAGCCAGAACCTGAGCGCCAGCGGCGGCACCGCGCCGTACACCTTCGCCGTCACGGCCGGTG
The DNA here is from genome assembly GCF_003993515.1 of Xanthomonas sp. BRIP62415. Lineage (NCBI taxonomy): Bacteria > Pseudomonadati > Pseudomonadota > Gammaproteobacteria > Lysobacterales > Lysobacteraceae > Xanthomonas > Xanthomonas sp. BRIP62415. The sequence goes on along the minus strand of NZ_QEZH01000037.1, from coordinate 64,703 downwards.
CGCTGCCGCCCGGGCTGACCCTGAGCGCTGCCGGCGTGCTGTCGGGCACACCCACCGCCACCGGCAGCTTCAACTTCACCACCACCGCTACCGATAGCGGCGGCAGCCCCACCAGCGGCAACCGCGCCTACACGCTGACCGTGGCCGGCGCGACGGTGACCCTGCCGGCGACCAACCTGCCGGCCGGCACGGCAGGCCAGGCCTATTCGAGCGCGCTCACTCCGGCGACCGGCGGCATTGCCCCGTATACCTACGCCGTTACCGCCGGCGCCCTGCCGGCGGGCATCACGCTCAATGGCAGCAGCGGCGCCCTGACCGGTACGCCCGGCACCGCGGGCAGCTTCAGCTTCAACGTGACCGCCACCGACAGCACCAGCGGCACGCCATCGCAGGCAACGCAGAGCTACTCCCTGACCATCGCCGCGCCGCCGATCGTGGTTGCGCCGTCCACGCTGCCGGCCGCCACCCGCGGCACGGCCTACAGCCAGGCGCTGAGCGCCAGTGGCGGCACCGCGCCGTACACCTACACCCTCGGAAGCGGCACGCTGCCGGCTGGCCTGACCCTGGCCAGCAACGGCACGCTGTCCGGCACCGCAACAGTGGAAGGCAGCTTCAACTTCACCGTGACGGCGACCGATGCGAACGCCTTCACCGCTGCGCAGGCCTATGCGCTGACGGTGGCCGGCCCGAACCTGACGTTGCCGGCCAGCACCTTGCCGGCAGGCACGGCCGGGCAGGCTTACACTGCGGCGATCACGCCCGCCACTGGCGGCACCGCGCCCTACAGTTATGCACTGACTGGCGGCGCATTGCCGGCGGGTGTCGCCGTGGACGCGGCCACCGGCAGCCTCAGCGGCACGCCGACCGTGGCAGGCACGTTCACCTTCACCCTGACCGTGTCCGACAGCACGCCCAGCCCGGCGGCGCAGGCCAGCCGCAGCTACACGCTGACCATCGCGGCACCGGTGATCGCGGTCGCGCCCACCACGCTGCCGGCCGCCACCCGCGGCACGGCCTACAGCCAGACGCTGAGCGCCAGCGGCGGCACCGCTCCGTACACCTACAGCCTCGGAAGCGGCACGCTGCCGGCTGGCCTGACCCTGGCCAGCAACGGCACGCTGTCCGGCACCGCAACAGTGGAAGGCAGCTTCAACTTCACCGTGACGGCGACCGATGCGAACGCCTTTACCGCTGCGCAGGCCTATGCGCTGACGGTGGCCGGCCCGAACCTGGCGTTGCCGGCCAGCACCCTGCCGGCAGGCACGGCCGGGCAGGCGTACGCGGCGACCATCTCGCCTGCGACCGGCGGCACCGCGCCCTACAGCTACGCACTGACGGCCGGCACGTTGCCGAACGGCATGGTGCTGGATGCTGCGACCGGTGCGCTCAGCGGCACGCCGACCTTGTCGGGCAACTTCGCCTTCACCCTGACAGCCAGCGACAGCACGCCGAGCCCGGCGGCCCAGGCCAGCCGCAATTACACGCTGACGATTGCAGCAGCCACCCTGGTGCCTGGCCAGCCCACGCTGCCGCCAGCGGTGCGTGGCAGGCCCTACAGTCAGGTGCTGACGGCGTCCGGCGGCGTCGCGCCGTATACCTACAGCGTCGCCAACGGCCGCTTGCCTGCCGGTCTGACCCTGTCCGGCAACGGCACGTTGTCCGGCACGCCGACCGCTGAAGGCGTCTTTTCGTTCGCCATCGCGGTGGCCGACGCCGGCAATGCCAGCACCACCCAGGCGTATACCTTCACGGTGGACGGCCCGAACCTGGTCCTGCCAGCAAGCACCTTGCCGGCCGGCACGGCCGCTCAGGTCTACGCCGCGACCATCGCGCCCGCGACCGGCGGTATCGCGCCTTACAGCTATGCACTGACAGCCGGCGCCCTGCCGAGCGGTATCGTCCTCGATGCGGCGACCGGTGGACTGAGCGGCACGCCGACCTCGTCGGGCACGTTCAACTTCACCCTGACCGCCACCGACAGCACGCCCAGCCCGGCGGCCCAGGCCAGCCAGCGCTATACGGTCACCATTGCGGCGGCGACGCTGGTGCTGGCGCAGCCCACCCTGCCACCGGCGACGCGCGGCAGCGCGTACACCCAGGTGCTCACGGCCAGCGGCGGCGTCGCGCCTTATCGCTACAGCATCGCCAGCGGCACCTTGCCGGCTGGCCTGACGCTGGCCGGCGACGGCACGCTGTCGGGCACGCCAACGACGCAGGGCACCTCGTCCTTCACCATCGCGGTGGCCGACGCCGGCAATGCCAGCGCCACCCAGGCCTACAGCTTCACGGTGAGCGATGCGGCGCCGGTGGCGGTGGCGGATGTGGCGGCGACCATGTCCGACGCTGCGGTGACGGTGGCGGTGACCGCCAACGACACCGGCAACATCGCATCGATCGGCATTGCCACCGCGCCGACCAACGGCACCGCCGTGGTCAACGGGCTGGAGCTGGTCTACACGCCGGCCGCCGGTTTCGTCGGCACCGATGTGGTGAGCTACACGGTCACCGGCAGCGGCGGCACCTCGGCCCCGGTCACGCTGACCATTACGGTCAATGCACGGCCGGTGGCAGTGTCGGTGACCGCCGCGGCCGTGCCCGGCGAAGCGCAGCAGGTCGACCTGACCCGCAATGCCACCGGCGGGCCGTTCGTGGCTGCAGCCGTGGTCGCGGTGCTGCCGGCCTCGGCCGGTACCGCCACCATCACCCGGACTGGCGGCACCGCCACCGCGGCGGCGGCGCGTGCCTCCGGCCCGTCGCCGGCGGCGGCTGCGATGGCCGAGACGCCCACGTTCATGCTGACCTTCACCCCCAACCCGGCCTTCGTCGGCCAGGCCACGGTGCAGTTCACCTTGTCCAATGCGTTCGCCACCTCGGTGCCGGCCAGCGTGGTGTTCACCATCGCGCCGCGCCGCGACCCCAGCGTGGATGCGGAAGTGCGTGGGCTGATCGATGCGCAGTCCGAGTCCACCCGGCGCTTTGCGCGCGCGCAGATCGACAACTTCCAGCGCCGCCTGGAAGCCACCCACCGCGGCGGCGGCACCTTCAGCAACGCGTTGAGCTTCCAGCCGACCTCGCATTGCCGCCAGGCCGACCGCGGCATCAGTGCGCAGCCGTGCAGCCCGGACACGCAGGAGGCCGACAACGACTTCCGCGATGCGCCGGCAATGGCCAGCAGCGGCAACAGCACCGCGCAGGGTCAGGGCGATCTGGGGCTGTGGGTGGGTGGTGCAATCCGCTCGGGCAGCCTGGACAAGCAGTCCAACAGCAACGGGGTGGACTTCCAGACCGACGGCCTGAGCGTGGGCGCCGATTACCGGGTGGCACAGTCGTTGGCGATCGGTGCGGGCCTGGGTTGGGGCCGCGACGACAGCGATGTGGGTAGGAACGGCAGCCACTCCAAGGCCACCGCCTACACCATGGCGCTGTATGCCAGCTTCCATCCGGGCAAGGCGTTCTTCTTCGACACCCTGGTCGGCTACCAGCTGCTGTCCTACGACCTGCGCCGCTTCGTCACCGACGACAGCTCGATGGCCGAGGGCAACCGCGACGGCAAGCAGTGGATTGCGTCGGTCTCCACCGGTGCGGACCTGCAGCGCGGCGAACTGCAGATCACCCCGTATGCACGTGTGGATGTGGCCCGCGCCACGCTGGATGGCTATGTCGAAGACGGCGTGGCGCCGTTCGCGCTGCGCTATGACGACATGGACGTGGCCACCACCACCGGCAACCTGGGCCTGCGCCTGGAATGGCGCCGCGAAGTGGCCTGGGGACGGCTGACCCCGCAGTTGCGGGTGGAATACCAGCGCGACTTCCAGGGCCGCGGCGATGCCACGCTGAGCTACGCCGACCTGAACGGCGGGCCGTTCTATCGTGCCGGCCAGAGCGCGTTCGACCGCAACCGCCTGATGGTCGGCATCGGTGCGGCGCTGCTGACCGAGCAGGGCCTGTCGACGCGGCTGGAATACCGCGGCATCACCGACGGCGACAGCAACAACGATCAGACCTGGATGATCAATCTGGAAAAGAAATACTGATCGTCTCCAGCGTCATGCACTGAGCAACGCGATGGGCCGGGGCGACTACCCCGGCCCATTGCGTTTGTGATCCCGCCGGCGGGATGTGTTGCATGGCGGCGTTGGTGCTGCGCTGCGCATTGGTCGACGGTGGGTTGTAGACAGGCCGCCACGCGCATCGGCCGCAGTGCATCGAAGCCAGCGTGCAGCCTGGTCCGCCTGTCTGCTTTCCTGCCGGTGCCGGTGCCGGTGTCGGGTTTGCTCAGGTCTGCCGCGCGTCGGCAGTCGATCGCCACGCGCGGCCGAGCAGTTGCCCATGTCACAGGACAGCCCTGGGCATCGGCACCGACCGCTGCATGCAGATCCTTGGCAAACAGCGCAGCACGGCCGCATCCGGCACAATGCACGCACGCATGCACGCCACTTCCGCGCCCGATTTCCGCCTCTATCCGTCAAATGCGCTGGATACGCTGGCCGCCTTGCTCGCCCAGGAGCTGCGCCGGCCGGTGCCGGAGCAGCCGTTGCTGCAGCCGGAGGTGGTGCTGATCCCGCAGGTGGCGATGCGGCGCTGGCTGCAGTCCACGCTGGCGGCCGAGCACGGCGTGGCGGCCAACCTGGAATTCCTCACCCCCGGCGAATTCGTCGCGCGCGCGCTGGAGTGCAATCTCGGCCCGGCCGACGACGATCTGGACATGGCCACCACGCAGTGGCGGCTGTATGCCGCATTGCAGGCCGACCTGGGCAGCGATGCGGCATTGGCGCCGCTGGCCGGTTATCTGTCCGATGGCGATGCGCTCAAGCCCTGGGCACTGGCCGGCGAGCTGGGCAACGTGTTCGAGAAGTACCAGGCCTGGCGACGCGACTGGTTGCTGCGCTGGGAAGGCGGCGCCGACCCCGATGATCCGCAGGCGCGCCTGTGGCGCAGCATCGCCGCCGGCCGGCAATACCGCGCGCGCCGCATCGGCCAGTACCTGGATCGCTACGCGCGCCCGGATGGCCCGCTGCCGCAGGGCTTGCCCAGGCGCCTGTTCGCCTTTGCCATCCTGAATATTTCGCCCGACGTGCTGCGCGTGCTGGCCACGCAGGCGCGTGTGGGCACGCTGCATTTCTATCTGCCCACGCCCACGCAAGGGTACTGGGGCGATCTGCAGACCCTGTGGCAACGCCGCCGCGAAGACGGCGCGGTGCAGCTGTTCACTGATCAGGTGCAAGAGAATCCGCTGCTGCAGGCCTGGGGTGCGGCCGGGCGCGACTTCATGGCATTGGTCGGCGATTACGAGGTGGTGCATCCGCTGGCGGAGATCGCCGTCTACGCCGACCCCCTGGAGTCCGGCCGCCGCGCACTGGCCGACGGCGGCCTGGGCGACAGCCTGCTGCGCCGCATGCAGAGCGACCTGTTCCATCGCCGCGCGCCAGGCGTGCCTGCCGCATTGCCGACGGTGAATCTGCACGACCCCAGCCTGCAGGTGCATGCCTGCCACACGCGGCTGCGCGAGCTGCAGGTGCTGCACGACCAGCTACGCGCCTTGCTCGACGACCCACGCTTCGACCCGCCACTGCAGCCACGCGAGATCGCGGTGCTGTCGCCGGACATCGACCCGTACGTGCCGTACCTGGACGCGGTGTTCGGCAGCCACGGCAACGACGACGCGCTGCCGTATGCGCTGGCCGATGCCAGCCCGTTGGCCAGCGAGCCGCTGGCCGAGGTGTTCCTCACCTTGCTCGGCCTGCCGATCGCACGCTTCGGCCTGCACGAGATTCTCGACCTGCTGGCCAGCGCGCCGATCGCCGAGGCCGCCGGCCTGGACGAAGCCGGGCTGGAACGCCTGCGCGGCTGGCTGCACGCGGCCGGCGCGCGCTGGGGGCTGGATGCGGCGCACCGGCACCAGCACCAGGCACCGAGCGACGATGCCTACACCTGGCGCTTCGCACTGGACCGGCTGCTGCTCGGCCATGCCAGCGGCGCCGATGAGGAGATCGAGGGCGTGGCGCCCTGGCCGCAGCTGGAAGGCAGCGCGTTGGCCGCACTGGACACGCTGGTGCACTTGCTGGGCGTGCTCGAACGCCACCAGTCGGTATTGGCCAAGGCGATGACGCCAGTCGAGTGGCGCGAGCGTCTGCTCGGCTTGCTGGAAGAGCTGATTCCGAAGACGCCGTCGGCTCCGCGCGCGCAGCGCGCGCTGGATCGCTTGCGCAGCCTGATCGACCAGTTCGCCCGCGATGCGGTGCGCGCCGACTACGCTGGCAAGGTGCCGGCCGAGGTGGTGCGCGCGCACTTCGCTGCGGTGCTGGGCGAATCGGACACGCGCGCGCCGCTGCTTACCGGCGGCATCAGCTTCGGCCGCATGGTGCCGATGCGCCTGCTGCCGTTCCGCGTGATCTGCCTGCTCGGCATGAACGATGGCGATTTCCCGCGCCGCGACCCGGCCGCCGGGCTCAATCGCCTCACTGCCGAGCTGGGCACCGAGCGCCGCCGGCATGGCGACCGTTCAACCCGCGAGGACGACAGGTTCCTGTTTCTGCAGTTGTTCGCCTCTGCGCAGGAGGTGTTCTACCTGAGCTATCTCGGCGCCGATGCGCGCGATGGCAGCGCGCGCGAACCGTCGGTGCTGGTCAGCGAACTGCTGGGCAGCGCCGCGCAGTACCACGCCGAGCCGCAGGCGATCGCCACGCTGGTGGTGGAGCACCCGTTGCAGCCATTCGCCGCCGCCGCCTTCGGTGCGCCGGGCGATCACGGCGCCGACCCGCGCCGTTTCAGTTATCGCCGCCAATGGCGACCGTCGGTGGACAGCCTGGTCGGCCAGCGCCAGCCGCTCGCGCCGTGGGTGGCCGGTGCGTTGCCGGCCGACGACAGCGCAGTGCCGGGCAGCGTCTCGATCGACGACCTGCGCCGCCTGTTTTCCGACCCGGCCGGGCAGTTCCTGCGCCATCGCCTCGGCATGCGCTTGCCCGACCCGGCCAGCGAAGACAGCGACCTGGAGCCGCTGCTGGCGCCCACGCGCGGGCTGGACCAATACGGCCTGCAGCAGCATGTGTTCGACGCCGCACTGGCCGGCGACACCGGCCGGCTCTACGAGCGCCTGCGCGCGCGTGCGCTGCTGCCGTCCGGGCCGCTGGGGCGACGCCAGCTCGATGAGCGGGTGGCGCAATTGCGCCCGTATGCCGAGGCATTCCTGCAATGGCGCGGCGAGGCGCCGGCGCAGTCGCACCGGCTGCAGGTGCAGATCGGCGATGTCGAGGTGCACGGCCGCGTGCCCGGCTGGTATGCGAGCGGGGTGGGGCGGGTGCAGGTCGGCGCGCTCAGCGGCCGCAGCGCGATCCGTCACGGCCTGGAATGGCTGCTGCTGCGCGCTGCCGGCGAGCATGCGCCGTATGTGCGCTTCTTCGAACACGAAGACGGGTTAGGCCCGCATCCCATCGACCTCGAACCGCTGTCGCAGGCGCAGGCGCAAACTGCATTGGCCGCACTGTTGCAGCTGTATCGGCACGGCCTGCAGGCGCCGCTGGCGTTCGCGCCCTACAGCAGCTGGAAATACCACCAGGCCGCGCGCGGCGACGACCTGGACAAGGCCATCAAGGAGGCCGCCGGGCAGTGGCAATCCAGCTTCGGCTGGAGCGAATCGCACAGCCCGGAACTGCGCCTGGTCAACCGCGGCCGCGACCCGTTCGCCGATGCACAGCGCTTCGCCGAGTTCGCCACCACCAGCCACCGCGTGTACGACCTGCTCGAGCGCGGCAACGCCGACGCCACGCTGGATCCGCAGCGCCTGGTCGAGAGCTGGCGCCACTGGCACGGCGCGCAGGAGGAGGCCGAATGAGCGCCAGCCCCGTCACCGACCCGTATCTGCACCTGCCGCTGCATGGCGTGCGCCTGATCGAGGCCAGCGCCGGCACCGGCAAGACCTTCACCCTGGCCACGCTGTTCACCCGGCTGGTGGTCGAGCGCGGCCTGCGCATCGGCCAGATCCTCGCCGTCACCTTCACCGAGGCCGCCACCCAGGAACTGCGCCGCCGCATCCGCGAGCGCCTGGTCCTGGCCGCAACCCTGGTCCCCAACGCCTCTGTAGGAGCGGCCCCGGCCGCGACCGACCTGCCCACAACACCGGCGCCCAATGGCGCATCGGCTCTTGTAGGAGCGGCCCCGGCCGCGACCGACTTCGCCAACGACCCGTCGCGGCCAGGTCCGCTCCTACAGGACGCGCCTGATGTCCTGCTCACCCGGGCCATCCTTGCCACTCATCTGGCCACCGGCACCGAGACACCGGCTGCCTTGCGCCGCCGCCTGCAACAGGCGGTGGAAGAAATCGACCTGGCCGCGGTGTTCACCATCCATGGCTTCTGCGCGCGCGTGCTGCGCGAGCATGCGCTGGAAAGCGGCCAGGCCTTCGCCGCACCGGAACTGCTCGCCAACGACCGCGAACTGCTCGGCGAAGTCGCCGCCGACCTGTGGCGCCAGCGCGCCGCCGATGCGGCGATGGCCGAAGACCTGATCGCGTTGTGGTCGGGCGGCCCGGAGGCATTGGCCAGCGATCTGCGCGCACTGGTGCGCCATCCAACGCTGCTGCCGGCGGCCGCCACGACAAACGACGATTCCGCTGCGCTGCTGCAGGCCGTGCAGGACGCCAGTACCGCTCTGGCCGCCGCATTCCAGGCGCATGGCACCGCGTTTTTCGACGCCCTGATGGCCGCCATCGACGGCGGCATCCTGAGCAAGGTCAGCTACAAACCGGAGTGGCTGGCCTCGCTGTGGCATTGGTTCGACAGCTTCGCCGCCGCGCCATCGGTCAACACCGCCCCGCATCCCAAGCTGATCAAGCTGACCGCCGCGGAACTGGCCGCCGGTACCAACAAGAAGTTCGTCGAGCGCACCCCGGCCTCGCCGCTGAGCCACGAGATCGACGGCTATCTCACCGCGCTGGCGCGTGTCGAACAATGGCGCACGCGTCGCCGCATCCGCCTGCTGCACGCCCTGCGCGAGGACGCCATCGCGCGGCTGGCACTGCTCAAGCGCCAGCGCCGCGTGCAGACCTACGACGACCTGGTCGATGGCGTTGCGCACGCGCTGGAAGGCGCGCAGGCCGGCGCCCTGGTCACGCGGCTGCGCGCGCAATACGCCATCGCGCTGGTGGACGAATTCCAGGACACCGACGACCGCCAGTGGGCGATCTTCTCCAACGTGTTCGGCGAAGGCCCGCTCGCGCGCGCGGCCGGCCTGGCGCCGGCGCTGTTTCTGATCGGCGACCCCAAGCAGGCCATCTACGGCTTCCGTGGCGGCGACGTGCGCACCTATCTGGCCGCCGCGGTCACTGCCGAACTCGCCCCGCCGCTCAGCCACAACTTCCGCTCGCGCCCCGGCGTGCTGGCGGCCATCGACGCGTTGTACGCACAGGCCGGCTACACCGACGCCTTCCTCACCGACGGCATCGCCTTCCACCCGGTGCAGCCCGGCACCAAGCGGGCGGATGCCGACCTGCAACGCGATGGCGCCGCCGCCCCGGCGCTGACGCTGTGGCGTGCGCCGGAACCGCCGCCGCCTGCGAAAGGCAAGCCCAAACCCTGGAGCGCCGGCCGCGCCCGCGAGCTGGCCACCGCCGCCTGCGTGGCGGCGATCCGCGGCTGGCTGGCCGGCGGCCGCGACGGCACCGCCACCATCAATGGCCGCCCGGTGCAGGCCGGCGATATCGCCGTGCTGGTGCGCAGCCACGGCGAGGCCACGCGCATGCAACAGGCGCTGGGCGCGGTGGGCATCCCCGCCGTGGCGGCCGGCAAACAGAGCCTGTTCGCCACCGACGAAGCGCTGGAACTGCTGGCCCTGCTGCAGGCCTTGCTCGACCCGGGTGACGACAGCCGCCTGCGCGCCGCCCTGGCCACCGTGCTGATTGGCGCGGACGCCGCCGCCATCGCCGCGCTTGCACACGATGGCGAGCGCCACCGCCGCTGGCAGCAACAGGCGCTGGACTGGCGCGAGCGCTGGCAGCGCGGCGGCCCGCTCGCTCTGGTCGGCGAGCTGGGCGCCGCGCACGGGCAACGCCTGCTGGCCCTGGTCGATGGCGAACGCCGCCTCACCAACTACCTGCAACTGGCCGAACTGCTGCAGGAAGCCGACGCCCGCGCGCTCGGCCCGCATGGCCTGGTCGACTGGCTGTCGCGCCGCATCGCCAATGCCGACGACAACGACGAAGCCCAGCAACTGCGGCTGGAATCGGACGCGCGCCGCGTGCAGATCGTCACCCTGCACAAGAGCAAGGGCCTGGAGTATCCGCTGGTGTTCCTGCCGTACATCGGTATCGGCCGCAGCGACAAGGGCGCCGGCCGCCATTGCGTGGTGCATGCGCCGGAGCTCGGCCGCCAGCTGCACTGGAAGACTGACAAAGAGGACCCAAGCTGGAGTGCCGCCGAAGCGGCCTGGAAGCAGGAACAACGCGCCGAAGACGCGCGCCTGCTCTACGTCGGCCTGACCCGCGCCGAGCACGCGCTGTGGATCGCCAGCGGCCCGTTCCACCAGCACGAGCGCACCGCACTGTCCGGCATGCTGCGCGCGCTCGACGCGCTGCGGGGCGCGGCCGGCGAGGGCGCGGTGGTGGTGGACACGTCCACGCCGCCGGCCAACCTGCCGCGGCTGCCGCCGCCGGTCGAGGCGCAGGTGCCGCCCGCGCGCACCCCGCAGCGGCATATCGCCCCGGACTGGTGGGTCTACAGCTTCACCCAGCTGGCCAATGCCGATGCCGGCGCCGCCAGCGACCCGATGGCCAGCGCCACCGTGGTCGGCAGCGGTGGCAGCGACGAGCCGGCCGGCAGCGAGGCGATTGCGGTGGCCACCGAGGTCGACGCCTTCGACCCGCGCTTTGCCGGCAACCGCTTCGGCGTGGTAATGCACGACGTGTTCGAGCGCTGCGACTTTGCCGCCTGGCAGGCGTGGCAGCCCGGCCAACCCGCACCCGAAGGGCAGGCCGCCGCCATCCTCGAGGCGCTGCAACGCGGCGGCTACGTCGAGAAGGAATGGGACGACGGCCTGGCCATGCTCACCGCCCTGATCGGCCACACCCTCACCGTGATGTTGCCCGAAGGCACCCCCCTGGCCGCCGTGCCCGCGCCGCAGCGCCGTAACGAGATGGAATTCCACTTCGCCATGCGGCCCACCCGCGTCGAGGCACTGCTGGCACTGCTGCACCGGTTTGGCGTGGTCGGCGAGCGCCAGGCCTTCGGCGCGCGCCAGCGGCTGGAAGGCCTGATGACCGGCCTGATCGACCTCACCTACACTGTGGACGGGCGCTGGTACGTGCTCGACTACAAGTCCAACCGCCTGCCCAGCTACGACGCCGACGCCCTGGCCCGCGCCATGGCGCACAGCGAGTACGAGTTGCAGGCGCTGATCTATACCGTCGCGCTGCACCGCTGGCTGCGCTTCCGCCTGGGCGATGGCTACGACTACGCCCGCGACTTCGGCGGCGTGCGCTATCTGTTCTGCCGCGGCCTGGACGCCAGCCGTAACCCGGCATCAGGCCCCGGCCTCGAGCCTGCCCGCAGCGCCGAGGCCAACCCCTGCGCCGACCCTGCCCGCGGCGCCGCAACCGACCCCGGCTCCGACCCTTCCAGCAACGCCGCAGCCGACCCTGGCGCCGACCGTGCCCGCAATGCCGAGGCCAACCCCGGCTTCGACCGCGCCCGCGACGCCGAGGCCAACCCCGGCGCCGACCGCGCCCGCAATGCCGCAGCCAATTCCGGCTCCGGCTCCGACCCTGCGCGCGACGCCGTCGCCAGCGACGCCATGTCCGAGACGCCCGCACCCGGCATCCAAGCGGCATCCGTCTGCGTTGCGCCCGGCATCCACGCCTGGCGCTTCGAGCCGGCCCTGGTCCAGGCCCTGGATGCCCTGTTCGCCGGCAATCCCAACGAGCCCCTGTCCAGCAACGCAGCAGCGCCCCTTTCCCCCGACGGGCAAGCGCCCCTCTCCCCCCGGGAGAGGGGTTGGGGTGAGGGCAGGTCCGCCGCCGAAGCATCCGAGCCATGACCCAACAGACCGCACTCCCGCCCAGCGCTGTGCGCAAGCCGCGCGCCCCTCGGGGCGAGCACACACCGCTTGCGCGCCATGGCGCGCGTGCCGGGCAGTGCCTGCGCCACGCCGCGCGGGCCGGGATGCGCAGCGGAGACCGGGGTGAGGGTGTCGTGCAGGGTCAGAAATGTGCCGATCGACAACTCGCCCGCGGCGCCTCCGCCCTGCAGGCGTCCACCCCATGAACCAGCCAAACCTCTTCAGCGCCCTGATCAAGGCCGACGCGCTACGCCCGCTGGATCTGGCGCTCGCGCAAAGCCTGCAACGCCTGGCCCCGGACACCGACCCCCAGGTCCTGGCCGGCGCCGCGCTCGCCTCGCTGGCCGTCACCAGCGGCCACGCAGGGCTGGACCCCGCCCGCGCCGCCATGCTGCTGGACGCGCGCGAGGGCCCATCGCCCGCACTGCCGGACCTCGCCGACTGGCAGCGCACCCTGGCCGCCTCGCGCTGGGTCGACCAGCCGGCTCCGGAAGACCCCGCCGCCGCCGACTGCCCGTTGGTCCTGGAACACGGCCTGCTCTACCTGCGCCGCTACCGCGAGTACGAACGCCGCCTGGCGCTGGGCCTGCAACGCATCGCCGCCCAGTCGCCGCCGCCCTTCGACGCCGCCACGCTGGCCCCGCTATTCGCACAACTATTCCCAAACCCGACCCCAGCCACTCACCCCGTGGACCCAACCCCTCTCCCCCCGGGAGAGGGTGCCCGAAGGGCGGGTGAGGGTACGGGCCTGCCCGCGCCATCTGTCCACCAAGAGGGCACGGCCCCGCCCGCGCCATCCGTCTACCAAGACGGCACGCACCCACCGGCCCCATCCCACCACCAGGACCGCCAGGCCCAGGCCGCCGCCCTGGCGCTGCGCCGCACCCTGCTGCTGGTCACCGGCGGCCCCGGCACCGGCAAGACCACCACCATCGCCCGCCTGCTGTTGCTGCGCATCGCTCAGGCACACGCCTCCAACACCCCGGCACCGCGCATCGCCCTGGCCGCGCCCACCGGCCGCGCCGCCGAGCGCATGGCCGAGAGCCTGCGCCTGGCCGTTGCCCGCGCCATCGCCGACGGCATCCAGCTCGCACCCACTCCCGCGGCAGCCGCGCCCGGGCAAGCGAAGCCGTCACCGCACCCCGTCGCCTCCCCTCCCCATCAAGCGACAGAGCCACCGAACCCCTTCGCTTCCTCTCTCCATCAAACGCCAGAGCCAGCAAACCCCGCTGTTTCCCCTCTCCCGCAAGCGGGAGAGGGTGCCCGAAGGGCGGGTGAGGGCCAGCCGTCAACCTGGAACTCCCTCCTCCCCACCGGCGCCAGCACCCTCCACCGCCTGCTCGGTGTCATTCCCGATTCCCCGAACTTTCGCCATAACGCGGACAACCCGCTGCCGTTCGACCTGATCGTGGTCGACGAGGCCTCCATGGTCGACCTGCCGCTGATGTGCAAGCTGGTGGAAGCCGTGGCCGACGGCACCCAGCTGATCCTGCTCGGCGATGCCGACCAGCTGCCCTCGGTGGAAGCCGGCGACGTGCTCGCCGCCATCCTGCAGGCTGCCGGCCCCGGCGATACCCTGCAGCCGCAGGATGCACAGGCGCTGCAACCGCTGCTCGGCAACGCGCCCGGCGACACCACGCCCGCCGCCACCCACAGCGGCGGCCTGGCCGGCCACCGCGTGCACCTGCTGCGCGGCTACCGCCAGGCGCACGACTTCGCACTGGCCCCGTTGGCCGACGCCGTGCGCGCCGGCGATGCCGACACCGCCCTGGCCCTGCTGCGCAGCGGCGAGCTGGCCGGCGTGCACTTCCACGAAGACGGCGAAGACCCGCTCACCCTGGGCCGCGACGCACTGCTCGCCCACTGGCGCGCGCTGGCCGACGCGCACGACCCGGCCGCCGCCCTGCGCGATGCCGCGCGCCTGCGCCTGCTCACCGCCGTGCGCGCCGGCCCGCAGGGCGCACGCGGCCTCAACGCCCGTATCGAACAACTGCTGGCCGAAACCGGCTCCGGCGCCCGCCGTCTCGGCAGCGCCTCGCCCTGGTTCCAGGGCCGTTTGCTGCTGATCACCGAAAACAGCTACCGCCACGGCCTGTTCAACGGCGACGTCGGCATCTGCCTGCGAAGCGATGCGAGTCCCTTTTCGGGGCGCAGCGACGAAGGCCCGTCTTCACCGCCAGGCCAGTCCGCCGCCACCGCCAACCGCCACGCCCCAGGCACCGACAGTCGTGCCCAGGGCCCATTGGTCGCCTGGTTCGAAGGCGACGGCGACGGTCAGGTGCGTGGCTTCCACCCCGCCGCACTGCCCGCGCACGAAAGCGCCTTCGCCATGACCGTGCACAAGGCCCAGGGCAGCGAGTTCGACACCGTCTGGCTGCAACTGCCCACCCGCGACGCCCGCGTGCTCAGCCGCGAACTGCTCTACACCGGCATCACCCGCGCCCGCCGCGCCCTGCACCTGGCCGGCAGCGAAGCGGTCATCCGCAGCGCGCTCGCCCGGCACGCCGCGCGCATCTCGGGTTTGGCGTGGCGGTTGGGTGCGCAGCAGCAGGCGGCACCCGCCAAGCAAGCAACAGAACCATCCACTGCGTTGCCTGTGCAGGGGTCGTTGTTCTGATGGACGCGAGCCGGCGCAATGGCAACATCACTTACGGCAGAACGGCACTTTCGCCTATCACCATCACCGGGCATGCCCGGATAGCATCATGGACGAAGAAAAACTGGTTGTGCGGTATCGCCAGCATGGGAGGCATCAATGGCGAAAAAGCATGAAATTTCGCTCGTCCGCTCGTCGGCGGCCGAATACCTGACCTTCGTGGCCGCCGCAGGCGAGGGCGGCGTGCAGGCGGCGTATGCCGACGAAAACGTCTGGCTGACGCAGAAGATGCTGGCCCAGCTCTACGATGTCGAAACCCACACCATCAACTACCACCTGAAAAAGGTGTTCGCTGACAACGAGTTACAGCCAGATGCAGTTATTCGAAATTTTCGAATAACTGCCGCCGACGGCAAGAGCTACGACACCAAGCACTACAACCTCGCGGCCATCATTGCCGTGGGCTACAAGGTCAATTCCGAGCGCGCGGTGCAGTTCCGCAAGTGGGCCACCACCATCATCGAGTCCTTCACGATCAAGGGCTTCGCGATGGACGATGAGCGCCTGAAGAATGACGGCACGGTGCTCGGCAAGCGCTACTTCGAAGAGCAGTTGCAGCGCATCCGCGAGATCCGTCTCTCCGAGCGCAAGTTCTACCAGAAGATCACCGACATCTACGCCACCGCCCTGGACTACGATGCCACCGCGCAGGCAACCCAGCGGTTCTTCGCCACAGTGCAGAACAAGCTGCACTGGGCCATCCACGGGCAAACCGCAGCAGAAGTCGTCTACCACCGAGCCGATGCCGGCAAGCAGCACATGGGCCTGACCACCTGGGCCGATGCACCGCGCGGGAAGATCCAGAAGTTCGACGTGGCGGTTGCCAAGAACTACCTGACCACCGGCGAGATGGCGCAGTTGCAACGCCTCGTATCGGCCTATCTGGACCTGGCCGAGGACATGGCACTGCGGCAGATTCCGATGACCATGCAGGATTGGGAAACACGTCTGAATCGTTTCATCGAAGCAACCGACCGGCAGGTGTTGCAGGACGCAGGGCGCGTCACCGCCGAGATCGCCAAAGCGCATGCGGAAAGCGAGTTCGAAAAGTACCGCATCGTGCAGGACCAGCTGTTCGTGAGCGATTTCGATCGCGTGTTGCAGCAGCTTGATGCAGGAGACCGGGTGGACGGTGCCGACGAGGACTTGCGCTAGACGGTGATGTGGGAAGCGCCAAAGCGTCAGGTCCCCAACCGCGCGCGATAGTGCACGTTGGATTGAAAGATCGCTCCGAGGATGAATCGCGACTAGCGTCTGCCCAGGAGTCGCCCGCCACGGTGGTTCCGCCCGTCCAGGGCTCGTACCCCAAGCCGGAGAGATGGCATGAGAACTGACGACAAAGAAGCGCTTGCGCGTAAGAGGTGAATGATGAAGGCGATATGGGTTCTTGGGAATCTCGCGCTGTCAGCCTGCTCCAGCGCGACTGCGGCTGGGAGGCTGGAGATCAGACTCCAAAACAGACAGGCAGCGCATACAGCGACAGCTGGAGCATCCGTCTCAGTCACGATGGCCAACGCAGGTGACCAGCCCATCGAGCTACCTGCCTCGTATGTTCCAGACGTAGACAAAGGCGGGGTGTTGCAGACCAATCTGTTCAAGGTCATGCAAGAGGACGGCAGCCCTGTCGACTATCGCGGCATCTATGTGCATAACGTCCGAGGTTCCACGCCATCTCTTGTCTTGAAGCCGGGGCAGTCAATCGTCAGGACGATCAATCTGTCATTGAGTTACCAGATCATGCCTGGGCGCAATTACTCGGTCGGAGTACACCCATTTATACGTTATCGGGAGCAGCAGGAATCAAAGAGTAAAACCACCTCAGCCGATATGACGTCGCTGAAGACTGCTACATCCAACATCATCGAGATCACGCCTCGATAGGTCTGCGATGTATCGGCGAGCCTGCGGCTGGCCCCAGCGTGCCGAGGTGTAGCGGATGATCCTGCGCAGATCGGCTTCGGCTGCGTCGGTGAGGACGTAGCCGTGCATCAGCCGCGACGGCCCTCGGCCAATTCTTCATCCAGGATGGTGCTGATGCTCTTGGTAGACACGTTGCCGACAAGGCCCTCCTCGACACGCCCCCCAAGCAGGCTTTTCAACTCATGCCATGCCTGATCAGCGTTTATATCGCCAGGGAACAGGCGTTC
Organism: Xanthomonas sp. BRIP62415; assembly: GCF_003993515.1. Lineage (NCBI taxonomy): Bacteria > Pseudomonadati > Pseudomonadota > Gammaproteobacteria > Lysobacterales > Lysobacteraceae > Xanthomonas > Xanthomonas sp. BRIP62415. Next base: position 47,855 of record NZ_QEZH01000037.1, on the reverse strand, counting down.
AAGGGCGTATTGCTTGATGGTCTTGCCTTGCAAAGCCGCCAGCGCCTTCAGGCTCTGGTGCTGCTGATCGCTTAGGTCGATGGTCAAACGGCTCATGACGCGCTCCGAATTCCGCACAAACCCACATTAGCACAGCCGGTCTGGCCGGCCCGTTGTTCGGTCAACAGCGCGTCGGGGCGCTACGCAGGCCATGTCAGTAGCGATTGAGAGAATCTGACAGGCTGGGTTCACAGGCCAACGTTCAGCGCCACGCGCCACGCCTAAAAAACGCGAGGTCAGGCCTGCGCCTGACCTCGTCTGCCGTCTGGCAGGCCGGGCGGCTTACTTGCCCTTCTTTTCCTGCTTGGCCGCGCGCTTTTCCTTCAGCGTCTTGGTCGGCTCTTTCTTCTGGCTCTTCTTCTGGTCCATCCCCTTGCTCATGACACCCTCGTAGTTGCTGGATTGATCGGTCGGGCAGCGCCATGACCCTGGCGTGCCTGCGCACTGTACGGCTTGCGCGGGGTGGAATGGCAGCGGCAGCGCAAGGCCGGGCGACGGGCGGTGTGTCCGGCCCGGCGTCTGCGCGACGCAGCGTGCACCAGTAGCCCCCCGGCGCGGCCGGCAGGGCCACAAACGCAAACGCCCGCGTGCGACGGGGAAGGTCTGCACGCGGGCGCTGGCGACAGCGGCGGGCTTACTTGGCCGGCACGCGCTGGTACTGCTCGCCACCGGTGTTGAGGTGGCCGTTGGCCGCGTCGATGGCGAAGTTCACCGTCTCGCCATCGTTGGTGACCTGCAGCGCGCCGTCCTTGTAGACCGCCGGGTAGCTCTCGGTCTTGGGCTTGCGGCTGAAGAACTTCGGCGTGGTGCTGCGGACCATGAAGGTCTCGCCATTGCGCTCGATGTCCATCGTCTCTTCCTGCGTCTGCACATTGACCCAGTGGCCGACGAACTTCTCGCCCTCCACCTTGGCGCAACCGCTCACCAGCAATGCCGCGGCCAGCGCGGTACCCATCCACTTCATCATCGTGTGTTCTCCAGTTGAGTCTGGAACGAGGATGGCGGGTGGGGGATGTATGGGAGGTCAAGGTGTGCCCGAACAGGCCTTCGAACGTGAGCGCTGATGAGAAAAGTCAACTTGACCCTGTTACCACTACACATGTGCAAGTGAGAAAATTTCGAGTCCCTTGATGTATGGATCCCTCGGCTCAGGTGAAACGGACGAAATGTAATTTTGGAGCCAGCGATGCTTGGCTAGTTCGTGTTCGTGGCCATGCAGTAATATCTCCTCATTACAGTAAATGGCTTTTGCCAAGTTGTAGTAATCTTCTGTATGACCACTCGCTACGTTAACAAAATACACGCCGTTTTCGACGCAAATCATCATTTCGTTTTGAATGTTCTGCGCTTCTCCAGAAAGCTTTCCTCCCTCCGAAAACATTTGGATTATGTTTGAATCAATCACAATTCGAGGGTAGATGGCTTGCTTCTGCTCTAGCTGATAAGCAACTGGTAGCGCGTGGCTGTAAGTTATTGGGCCTGACTTGAAATGAGGAGCAAATGCAACTCCGCCACGCAAGAAAAGACCCTGTTGTAAAAATGCCAAATGAACGCGTTTTAATGTTGTGAGCAAATCCCCAAAAGGGGCGCTAGGGTGATTCGCTATTATCAACGTATCGCTGATTGCCTGATAGCTAATCTCAGTTTCGTTAAGTCCACTCAGGAAGGCTAGGGCTGCCTCAAGGCTGGTCTTAAAATTCTCTGAGGCACTTTGCCTGTCAGCTTCGATTTTATTTCGATAACCTAGTACATCAAGCAAGGCGACGAATGTATAAGGGATTGTCATGAAGGTTATCCGATCGCGTCGAAAATTTTACAAATCTCTTCTTTGTATTCTCTCATTCGGTCAACCCAATCAGCCCACACCGCACCTCTATAGTAGTCACCATCTGAAGATGCTAGTTCTGTATCTCTCTGCCCTATATCAAAAATTGCTTTACCGACCATTTGTGCCACCGGCGCCATTGGTCCCACATCGCGAATGGATGCGACAAAAGGCTGCGATAAAGCACTTTGATTCGCAGGTTTCAAGCCTTTATTTCCGAGAAGATTGGAAATGATGCCATCTTTGATTAGGCCCTCCCATTTTAGATAGGAGCCCTTCTTTTTTCCCGCACGATGAATCTTGTAGTTATTAATTATAGCCCCATAGAAAGACGGCTCAATGTGACTCGCTTGGAGGCCAAAGGGTGCGAAAGTCGAAATTATTGCACGATGTCGTTCGAGCCATTCATTCATAATCGCTCCCATTCCTTGGATAGCCTGATAAGAAAAGCGGTCGGGTGCGGTCGGTATAAAGATACCGTCGCAGGAAAGAATAACCATTCGAGTTATGGATCCTGCACTAGGCCCGACATCGCATAAGATGTAATCAAAGTCATGTAGTTTTCCAAGGTCGCGCAGTAAGCGCCCCATCACTGCATATGTGTTTTTCTCGTGAATTGATTCAGTAATGGCTTGCGCAACTGCCGTGGCAAAAAACTGTTCAGCCCTTGAGAAATTGATGTCGCCCCTGAGTAAGTACAAGCTTTCGTAAATTGGGGAGCTAGCTAGCTCAACCCGTGAGGCGTCAATCTTCGACGAGTCGCCTTCGAATCGTGGACGCAAGGCGTCATAAATTGACGTCCCGGGCAACCTTATATCTGGCTCATCGACTTGATCGGAAGAGCAGAAGAATAATTCCGTGGTATTACACTGTGGATCGCAGTCCACTAGAAGTACTTTCTTGTTTCTCTCTTTGGCGGCATAGACTGCCAGATTGAACAGAGTGGTAGTCTTGGCAACGCCACCTTTGTTATTATAAAGTGAAATAATCTTAGTCATTCAAAATGCCTGTGGATTTAACTGCAGAGAAAAACGGGATTTGAAAAAATAGTCAGGTTTACTTACGCTGTTCCTCTGCACTTTGGGAACTGGCTGCAACCTAGAAAATCCACACTAGTACGCCGGTTCCTTCTATGCACAAGAGCACTGCCGCAGCGAGGGCAGCTTGGGGTGGCAATAGTTGTAGAGGCATTCGACTCTGTGAAAGCAAGGACGGGTTCGAAGCGCGCAGCTTCTGGTGTCAGCTGCTCTGCAGCGTGTAGGTGCACGGCTCGAATCATTCCCAGCAGTTGCTCGCCGCCAATCAACTCAATCGGCTTACCTTCAGCAAACCGCTCTGCGTCCTTCGTGCAGGTACCGATGCAGACGATCTTGACCGCGTGGGCTTGATGGTGCGCGAGCAGGCCGTACATCTCCCGCACCACGCTGACGCCAACCTGCTGGCGCTTCCATTGCTTGCATTGCACCAGCGTGCGGCGGCCGTCCTTGCGCAGGATCAGGTCGATGCCGCCGTCGGCGCCGCCCAGGCCGGTTTCTTCGACGCTGTAGCCCTGGCGGCGAAATGCTTCGCCCACCAATAGTTCGAACTGGCGCCAGCCGCCGGCGGCCAAGCTCTCCAGCGTTGTGCGCGTTTCCAGAAAGCGCCGCCGGCTGCGTGTGCCCAGGTAGGAGAACAGCGCGGCAAGCCAGCAGACGCCGAGCAGCGTCCACGCCAATGGCGCCAACATTCCACTCGATTGCTGTGCGAAGCCTTGCGACAACATTCCGCCCTGGTGAGAGAACCACCAGCCGATGCCGTAGCGCACCACCAGATACGCAGCGATTCCCATCACGAAGCCAACCGGCCACGGCAATGCGGCTAGCGCTTCGAACCCACCCTGTTTCTTTCTGCGTCCCATGCCAGAACCCCCGTTCCCGGTTTGAACATAGCCGTTGAAACGAGTTTTGTCAGCAGACCATGCGCGCCGTTGCGATCAATAGCTCATCAACGCTCGGCACGACGCGTGCGCACGCAAACAGGTGTGTTCTTTACGCCAAAGCTTGAGTTCGCTTGTGCGTTGTTTAGCGCGACCGCATGCCAATCAACGCGATAAAGCGGGCTGCGGTAGTGGTCGCTGTGCGCGCTCTCCAGTAATGCATGCAATGCGCAGCGCTCAAAATTCTCTTTCTCGTATTGAGAGCCGCTACATCACTGCGCAGAGAATCGACGCCACAAGGTACGATCCCAGCCCATCTGCTTGAATGCGCTTCTGCTGTCGCCATGTCTGCTCCTCGCCCGACCCTCGATGGCACTCCTGCCAGCCAGTTCCAGCTCCCGTCCGGCCCCTGGCACACGGTGTGGGAGGCGCTGTGTGCGTGCTTTCCGGTCGTTGGTGCTGACACGTGGCGTGATCGCTTCGCGCGTGGGCGCGTACTGGATGCGCAGCAGCAGGCGTTGGATATCGCTGCGCCGTATCGGCTTGGTGCGGAGATCTATTACTTCCGCGAAGTGGCGGATGAGCCGATCATCACGGCGACGGAAACCGTGGTGCATGCTGACGCGCATGTTGTCGTGGCCTGCAAGCCGCATTTCCTGCCCGTGGTGCCAGCTGGTGCGTACGTGTACCAGACGCTGTTGACCCGTTTGGCGCGGCGTTTCGATAACCCCGCATTGGTGCCGCTGCACCGTATCGATCGCGACACCGCGGGATTGGTGTTGTTCTCGGCCAACCCGTCCACGCGAGGGATCTACCAGGCGCTGTTCCGGGAGCGGCGTATCCGCAAACACTATCTGGCTGTGGCGCCGCCGTTGCCGGGGTTGGCGTTTCCGTATGTGCATCGCAGCCGGCTGGAGCCGGGCGAGCCGTTCTTCCGCATGCGCGAGGGTGAGGGCGAGCCGAACAGCGAGACGGTGATCGATGTGGTCGTGCGCGGCGCAGACATGTGGACGTATCGGCTGGAGCCGGTCACCGGGCGCAAGCATCAATTGCGTGTGCATATGGCCGCCCTGGGCGCGCCGATCCTGCATGACCGCTTCTATCCAGAGCTGGAAGATCAGCGGCCCGATGATCCGGAACGGCCGCTGCAGTTGTTCGCGCATACGTTGGCGTTCGATGATCCGATCACCGGTGATCCTCGGCTCTTCACCGCGACAGTCGAACCGACAAAATTGGCTTGAGACGCGAGCCTCCGTTTCGCTAGAAATCCAGGCGAAATATCTGGTTTTCAGATATCCGAAAGAGCGCGTTACGCTGGCTTTGCGGACATCCCGTCCGCTCACGTCGAGGATGGACGCCATGACTGCTTCGAAAGCCCCTTCGACTACCGCTCGGCGACGCGCCACGCCAGCGGCGAAGCTGCAACCGCACCAAAAGCCCTTCACCTTCGGCGTCACCCTGCAGCAGATCGACCAGTTCCACACGCTGCTGCGCACGATCACCGCGCAGAGCGACATGGTGGCGGTGTGCAGCGGCAAGCCGCTGGATGCCACCAGTCTGTCGGTGCTGGGCGAGAGCATCTTCAATGCCGCCCGTGCAGCGCGTGGTGTCGTGGACGAAATCTATGAGCAGCGGCTCGGCAGCGAGTGGCGGGACCCGGTGCCGCATGGCGTGCAGCGGCACGCCTAAGCCTTCGTCCCGCATCGCTCCCAGGATCTGCGCCAGCGCTCCTGTCACGTGTCCATGCTAGCGTGCCGCTGCCGAGAGCCGGCTGGCCGAAGGAGCGGGGCATGCGGGTCGATCCAATGCGCGACGGTGTTGCGGTTGCTGGTGGCAGGCTGGTCGCCCGCATGGCGTGGGCGCTGCTGTGGCTTGCGCTGGCCGCGTTAACGGCCGAGTTCGTGCGCCACGTGTACCTGAAGTACGCCGCGCTGGACTCGCCGGCATACGCCATGTTCCTGACCCGGCGCGGCTGGCTGTGGTGCCATCTGGGTGGCGGCGCCGCCGGCATTGCACTGGGCACGCTGCAGTTCGTCACGCAACGCTGGCGCAGGCACGCATGGGTGCACCGTTGGGTGGGGCGGGCCTATTTCGCCGGCATGCTGGTGGCGATGGTGGGCGCCACCGGGTTGATTGCCACCTCGCCAGCGCCGATGGTCATCCGCGTAGCCTTCGCGGCGACGGAAGCGGCGTGGCTGGTAGTGGCGTCCGTCGGCCTGGTGGCCATCCGCCGCGGGCAGGTGGTCCGGCACCGGCGCTGGATGGTACGGGCGTATCTGGTGACCCTGGCGCCGGTCATGTTCCGTGTGGTGCTCTATGCAGCGGTCGGTGCCGGGGTGACGCCATCGCCCGATACGATCGCGGCGCTGCTATGGGCCAGTTGGGCGGTGCCGTTGCTGATTCACATAATGGGGGACGGGATCGTCGGCATTGTGCGCCGGAACGTGCGAGGCGCCGACTTCCGCATCGACGCCGGCTGAAAAACGGTTCCGCTGCGCGAAGCGCAGGCTAGGCCCTAAAGCACCTCAGGTCGATCACTGATCCGCTCGCGTCGATCCAGCAGTTGCCGAAGTGTCAGACCTGATTGAAGACTGCGCAGCGGAACTGCTCCATGCGCTCTTTGCCAAGCGCTGGCTCCAGTTTCTCTAGTCCATCTAGCGCGCTTTCTACATCGAATGGTTGCCCTGCGAGCGTAGCAAGTGCCTGGTTATGCAGCCGGTACGCAATCCACGCGGCGCTTCCCAATGCGCTTTGATCGTTGGGGTCGACGTAGCTGGATAGAAGCAGTCGCAGCTCGTAAAGCGCTGCGGCAAAGAGTCGCTTTTCCAAATCGGCGTTGTCGCTCATGTGCGTTTGCTCGCTACGGTGATCCATTTCAACGACCGGCATCAAATGCCGAGTGTGCGCGCACCGTGCGTTGGTGCGTCTTGCTGCTGAGCCAGCGTCTGCGCGTTTTGCTGCTGCAACTGTTGGCGCTGATCGATCTGCGCCAGTTCGCGGAACGAGGTTTCCACTGGCGTCGTGACCGCTTGATCCGTTGGCATATGCGCGCGCAGATGCGCCGGGTTGCCTGGATCGCCCTGGACGACGAACACATGTTGACCCGCCTGTGCTTCGCTCCCGGCCTTGCTCAGCAACACGTGGTCCACACGGTCGAGCCCATTGGCAGCCGCCAGGGCGGTCAGGCTGGCGGTCATGCATGCGCTGCGCTGGTCAGCTTGGCGCCCGAGTTGGCGGTCCAGTGCATCGACTCCAGCGCTGCACTGCTGGTGCAATGCGAATCGTGGGTGACCGGGTTGATCGGGCGTGGTGACGGACGCGGCGGCCGCCACTTGCGTTGCCTGTTCCTGCGCATTGGACGGCGTGTTGTCGGACAACAGGTAAGGGCTGCGGACGATCGGCAGGTTCCGGTACGGGTCATCGGGATGGAACTCGCGCCTCAGCTCCTGCCGGTCCAACCTGAGTTGGCGCGTGTCGTTGAGCTCCTGCAGTTGGTGGGCATCTCGAATGGGTTGAGATGTGGGCACCTCCCCGCTTGTGGTCACCTGGGTCCACTGTTTTGAGCGCGCGTCGTATAGCGCATAAGAACTGACCGCTCCAATCCGGTCTGGATCCGTATTGGGCAGTGCCTGGGTCGCCAATGTCCTTGCCCCAGCCATGCGGCCCATGTATGCCGCCGCATCCAGGTTCTGGTCGTTGTAGGTATGCATGGTGTCCCAACTGGTCGCGCGCATGCGCGACAAGCCAAGGGCCTTGTTGTCCAGCATCATGGTCCAGGCCTGTTCTGCTTCACCTTCACCGCCATGGCGCCGTGCGGCTTGCAGAAACTCGCGTGGCGTCCAGGCATTGGGATCGATCTGGTGGGCTTGGAAGGTACGGTCATGCACGTCCTGCACGTCCCGGACCGGGAGATTGAGCGCCAGGTCCGGGTGCCCGGCATCCAGTTGGCCCCGGCGTTCGTCCAGATCGCGCCGCATGAGGTCGACGCCAAACTGGTTCCATTCGCGCTCGCTCATCCGGACGCCGCCATCGCGTGCGCGGTTGTCGGCGAAGATGTTTGCGGTCGCTCCGGGAGCGTTGTCGTTGCGCACCACACCCAAGGCAAGCAGGCCGTAGCCATCGTTGCCGTCCTTGTGGGCGAGGTAGTTCCAATACAGCTCGCGGTTTTCCTGCCGCGCATAGGCCGAAAGAATCCTAAGATCGTCTTGTGTCAGTCCTGGCACGCATCACCTCCTTGTCGTTAGAAAGCACTCAGGTGCCGGTGCGGGCCGGCATGAAGTCTTTCAGTGCGCTTCGTGCGCGGTCCTGGATCTTATTCCAGTCCTTCAACGCAACGCGCACATAGTCGATCTCCACTGCGACCTTCAGTTCCGGAATGACGAAGATGTGCTCGCAGCGGGGAAGTTCCCGCTCCTTGCTGCGCACTAGCTTGCCCTCGCGGACCTCCACGCCCGACTGTTCGACCTCGCGGGACGTGCACTTGATGATGGTGTCGATGTTTCCTTGTGCGTCGCGGCGGACATACCAATCCTTGTAGTAGCTTGCGTCCATGATGGAATTGGATGGTTTCAGCCCTTGCGCCAGGTAGTGCTCGCGGTACGCAGCGATGTTGGCGTAGTAAGGCGTGAGCCCGTTTTTTTCAGCTCCCTTGATGCGCGTGTTGATATCCGCTTCTGGGGTGTCCTGCGCTGTGCCGTCCGGCGTGTACTGCCGCCGAAGAAACACATCGGGATCAACGCGGTCGAGATAGCGATAGCCGATATTGACGGTGCGGGTGGCCACGTCCAGCTTCAGGTGGGCACGTTCGCCAGGAGCAAACGCATTTAAATCCGGGTATTCCAGATATAGCCCGAAGCTACCATCGAAGTTCGGACCCATCTGGTCGTCGAAATAGTTGGCTGGAATATGCAGCTTGTACGGACCCAGGCACGCCTCCATGACCGGTGGCGGGCTGGTGCCGGGGTCTTGCGGACCGCCGCGTTGCCGGACGCATCCTTGTTCGTTGGTCATGGTGTTGGCGCCTGTTTGTGTTGCGCTGCAGCCGGGAACGGCAAGGCCCAATGCGATGCATGCGAGGCCCGCCAGGGCCAGTGGGTGTCTCATGCATCCTCCTATGCTGGGTGCCGAAGTCGAGTATAGGCAGTGGACAGAACGGCGCGCCGCATGCGCCGACAATACGGTCCGTGCCCACGGCCGGTTTTCCTGCAGACCGCCGGCCGCCCCACCTGGCGCGATGTCAGGTACGGCAGCCGGCGGGCATCCTTGTAGGCGAGCCGCGGCTGCAAGCTGGAATGAGAGGACGCAGCCGTTGCAGCCAGGGGACTGAGTGCTTCTGTGAGCCTTGGACTTAGCGCACCTTGTACAACACCGCCGCGCCCGGCCTGGGCTCGAACATCGGCACGGTCTGCTGCTTGAGCGCGGTGCCCTTGGCGTCCCACGCCAGCGTCTCGGCGGGGTATTCCTCGTTGCGGGTCATGGTGTCGATCTGCTTGACGATCACCGTCTTGCCGGCGGGCACTTCCGGGTTCCAGGCGAACACGCCCAGGCGGCCGTAGAACACCGCCGGCGCGGCGGCATCCAGGCGGCGGTCGGGGCACATGACCAGGCCGCGTTCCAGCATCACCCGCAGTGCGCCCACGGGCACGGCCTTGACGGTGGGCGCGGTGCGGTCGGTGCTGTGGCCGGGGCAGACAGTGGCCGAGCGGGTGAGCATGTCCTCGACCACTTGGCGGTCGGACTGGGCCAGCGCCGGCAGTGCGGCGGTGGACAGGGCAAGCACGGCGAGGGCGGATTTCCAGGGCATCTGACAACTCCTCATGAGATGACACTCCAATACTGCAGCCTTGCAGCCTTGCAGGCGCGGGCTGCTGCCAGTAACGCGCCCGAATCCTAGCAATGTGCACGTCAAGCACGGCCAATGGGTGACGCCGCTGCGGCGGCCGCGCGCAAGCAGCAATCGGCCGCCAACGCTGCCGCCAGGCCACCGACGCCGCCCACGCCGGCCGGCGCGGACTATAACGGCCGCTGACGCCGATACCGCCTGTCAGGAGGCTCCTGATTGAGCGGCGGCGGCAACGTCGATAGCGTGCGCGCTATCACACCGCTGGACTGCCCCATGGAACGCGCCGACCTCATTGCATCACTGCTCACCGGCATGCGGCGTGCCGAAGACTTCCGCGCACAGGCGTTGATCTACAGCACCGCGCACAGCCAGCAGATGGAGGCCGATTACGGCAAGGCGGCCGATGCCGAGCTGGTGCTGACGCTGTTCGCCTTCACGCCGGAGCACCTCAAGCTGCTGGGCAGCACCGGCATCGAGAACCTGGGCGAGATCGTCTGCCACGCCTGGGCCTTGAACGGCGGCAACAACGAGGCGCTGATCGGCTGGTTCCGCAAGCCCATGAACGCCCTGGACGGGCAGACGCCGGCCGCGCTGGTGCGCGGTGGCCGCCTGCAGGTGCTGCTGCTGGTGCTCAGGCAGCAGCTGGAGTGGGAGTTGTCCAAGCGCTCGGCCTGAGGATCGACAGCGTTGCACGGCGCGCCTTGGCGCGCCGGTGGCCGGCCCGTCGATCGACAGCGCCGGCCGTGCGTGGGCGCGCTTACTGCTTGGGTCGCGCTACGGCGTACATCTCCCAGGCAATCTTCTTCATCAAGGCGTTGCTGTCCTCGCCCTCCTTGTACAGGTCGAAGTGGCTGCGGCCTTCCAGGTAGCGGAAGTCGCTTTTGGCGCCCAGGCCGTCCAGCACCGCCTGGAACTTGCGCGCCGCCCCATCCAGGTAGAACGTGTCGGCGGTGCCGACGATCAGGTGGATCTTGCCGTCCAGGTCCGGCTTGAGCGTGGGCCATTGCGCGGCCACGCGCGCGGCGATGTCGTAGTGCGTGCGCCAGTAGGCCACCACGGCCGGGTCCACCGTGCCGGTGTCGCGGTCGAACATCGGCAGCGGGCGGCCGTCGGGCCCGCGCGGGGAAAACACCCACTCGAACGAGGTGAGCTGGCCGCCGTACGGGCCGAGCACGCGTTCGAGCCTGGCGAAGGTCTCCAGGTCGGCCACCACCTTGCCCTGGTCGCGGATCAGCGGGAACTGGCTGCCGTCCGGGCGGCGGTAGACGTTGGCATTGGGCGCGTACAGGTCCGGCCCGGTGAAGTCGTGGAAGTCGCTCGAGTCGGGCGAGGTGGACCAGGTGCCGCCGAACAGCTTTGGGTAGCGCGTCTGCAGCCACAGCGTGGCCCAGCCGCCGGACGAATGCCCGTTCAAGAAACGGCCCCGGGCGTTGCCGTCCATCTTGTACTGGCGTTCCAGCGCGGGGATCAGCTCTTCGGTCAGCGCGGTGCCCCAGGGGCCGTTGTTGACCGAGTCGGCGAACTCGTGGGTGCCGGTGGGCGTGGACTGGTCCAGGAACACCCAGATCATCGGCGGCATCTGCCTGGCCGCCATCGCGCTCCAGGCGGCGGCGATGCTGCCGGCAAAGCGGTTGTAGTTGCCGCCGAAGCCGTGGGTGACATACACGGTGGGATAGCGCGTGGCGGCCTTGGCGTCGTAGCCGGGCGGTGTCAGCACGCGGGCGCGCAGCGAGACCGGCCGGCCCCAGAACGCGCTCAACGCAGGGCTCACCATCGAGGCATCGGCACTGTGCAGCCTGGCGTCGGGGACGGCATCGCGTACGGCTTGCGGCGCGCGCGGCGAGACCTGCCACGGGTCGTCGGAGGCCGGCAGCTGGGTGCTGAGGGTGAGCGCAGGCAGCGGCGTCTTGTTGCCCAGTGTCACCGGAGTGACCACGCTCAGCAGATCGCCGCCATCGCGACCGAGATAGCCGTAGCTGTGGTTCGGATCCAGCACCGCCTGAAACAGGTAGTCGCCGGCCGGCAGTGCGGAGAACCCGCTGGGGAAAGCGATATTGTCCAGGTCGATCTGCACGCTGCCGCCCGGCACGAGCCCGGTCACCTCCTGCGCCGCCACCGCGGTGGCGGTGGGGCGGAACGGGTTGGCGTCCACCGTCTCCACCTTGCCGTCCTTACTGCCTTGCTTGGCCTCGGCCTGGGCATCCTTGGCCAGCGTGGCAAACACCAGCAGCCGGCCGGAGGTGGGCTGGTCGGTCGCCCCACCCAGCGTCACACGCAGCAAGCGATGGGCAGCCACCGGCTCGGCAGCGTGCGCAGCGCAGGCGCACAGCAGGCCAACGGCCAGACTCATGCGAGGGGCGAGAGGGTGCAGGGACATGCGGATCCTTTGGAACGTAGCCGGATGGGGCAGGCGCACACGGCCTAGCGCAGACTGTAACTGCTTTCGGGTGCCTTTGGACCTCAAGTGCGGGGAAATTCTACCCATCCGACTTGAGGTACCTAAGGATGCCTTGCTTGTCTAATTCCTCGACTGCAGCTTTGACAAGCTAGCACCGATTCCATCATTTCTTACTTGCCGGTTACTAGTCTCTTTGTGGTCATAAAGAGACTTCTGATAAAGTTGCGAGCAATATCTTCTAAAAAAAAAGCGCTTCTATGATTGTTTATCACTATACTAATGCAAGTACATTGCCGCTCATATTAAAAAATAAAACGCTGCGCTTCACTCGTGCTGATTGTTTAGACGATGCGGCTGAGGTCCCATTTTCTAGTAAACACATAGACGCTCGATTTTTCTATGTAAGTTCTTGGTCATTAAAGAGTAAAGAGCACTCGGGTCTATGGCATCGTTACGGTGATATGAGTCGAGGTGTTCGGATTGGGTTTTCAAAGTCCCCATTTGTGTGGTCAACAATAACGGAATGGTTTGGAACAAAATCTTTCACGCATCCAAACGGGAGCATGAGATCTGTGCCGCAGAGCTATGGATTCATGATCCATGCTGTAGAAGCGCCATTTGAGGTAAAAACACTGTTTGGAAATGGGCACATACTTGTTCCAGATCCGTCTGCGAATGCCGAGAAATTCGGAGGGGAAATTTCTTACGTGGATGATCCAGAAGCAGAAGCTTCTAAATTTTCTCGCGGCGATCCAACTTCAACAACATTATTTGGACGTGCCTCTGATATTGCGCGTATCAAATCCAGAGAATGGGAAGATCAAGAGGAGTACCGATACGTATTAATGGCGTTCGAAGGGCCAAAGCTAATTTTTGCCAAAGATCCTTCAAAATATAGAGATGCGGTGCTCAAGATGATGCAGGAGAGGGGGGCTGGACATTCAAACCCACCAGAATCTCTTTACATTGACATTCCAATCTCTGATAAGGCTATTGAGGAAATGGAAATTATACTTGGCCCAAAAATATCAGCCGCAGACAAAGACGCTGTGCGTGAAGCTGTAAATGCTTTTGCCCCGGCCGCACACGTAAAAGAGAGTGCAATAAAAATTCGATGACGCGAGTTCCGTTGTAAGTCAGGATGATGATTTATATAGAGTTAAATATTTAAGAGGAGTGCTCGAATGGATCCGAATTTTGCCAAAGTTGCCAGGATAATCATGAATAATTTATGGTCACGCCCTAAAAAATATGACCCATAATCCATCCTAAATCGACTCACCTTGCTTGCGGGTCTCCGTCATTTTGATAGCGTTGCGTGTGTTGAAGATGTCTTTCAATTTCTGGAAGGGCCTGGTGGCCGCCCACCTCCATTTCGGGGTTAGGCGTTGTTGCTACCACTGCGGCGGCCTTTGCTGATAACGGTCAAACATCTAATTCAAGGTATGTGATCAGCCGTATTCGCGTCCAAACTCCACACTGCATCACGCAACGACGTCGTTGAGACGATTTGCCGGGTTTGCGAGGTGTGTGTCTTCAACGATGACTACACCAAGCGGCGCGGCCAGCCGGGTGGCGTAGGTGTGGTGCTTCCCACACACACGCATGTCGTCATCTAACGCAATCGATCATCTGCCGCTTGGCGTTATGCAGAGGTTCCGTTGCGACTGCCCATCCAAGGCGCAAGCGGCAGCCGGCGAGCAGCCGCTGTCGGAATCTTGCACCACACATTAAGGAGTGATCGAAATGACACGTAAAATCAACTCTCGCGGTGCCCTTGCGGCAGGCTGCCTCTCGCTCGTCGTGGCCGCGTTGTGTATGGATGCTGCCATTGCAGCACCAGTCACCGGGACGGACAAGGTCACGCTGACCCATGTCTTCGCCACGTTGCAAACCGGCCAGGAGGACAAGAAGCCCGAAGACATTGCGGCGTGTCGCAAGCAGGTTGCGGCAGCTAGTTCCAAATATCTGGGAATGGTGGTCACCACCAAGTATTCCATCGACGCGCGGTCCCTGATCATGAGCGCCTCGTCGTCGCTTCCCTCACCTGTCGCGACACAGCCGCTGATGCTGACGGTGCCGCTATCCCCGTTGGGTTTGTCTGGCGAGTATGCCTTCGGCGCGTTTCGGCCGAGCGCGCTGCCCGACACCTATGTGCTGTTTTCGGTCGGGCTGGATTTCAAGGGGCCGCAGTCGTCCGTACTGGTTCTCAACAGCGACAAACCCTACAACTGCCTGGTGACCAGCAATCCGGCGCCGTTCAAGGGAGCACTGGCTACCAAACTGGGCAAAGACCAGGGCCGCTGATGTCTGCAACCGCCGGGTAATCGGCGAACGAGCCGAAGACAGCGTCGGCTCGTTCGGCTGCTGTTTTCAAAGCAGCACGTTGGAGGAGCGGGCGAAACGGCGGTTTATCACCGCACGCGCCGGATCAACTCCACGGGTCAATGACGTCCAGCGCCATCGCCGCGAACGGTGCCGTGTCGCGAGTGGCAACGGTCAGGCCTTGCGCGGCTGCCGTTGCAGCGATGTAGGCATCGGCGCGACCGAGTGTGAGTCCTGCGGCTCTGGCTTTCGATGCGAGTGTCGCGAATGCGTGCGATGCGTCCAGATCAAACGCCAGCAGGCGCCCATTGAACAGTGGCAATACATCGCTTTCCAACCGTGCATGCAACGTGGATCGCTTGCGGCCCTCGGGCATCACGGCAATGCCAAAACGCAATTCGGCCACCGTTACCACCGACAGGAACAGTGTCTCGACAGCCTGCGCATCGATCCAGGCAACGACCTTCGGGTTGGGCTGAGGCCGCCAAAGCTCGGAGATGACATTGGTATCGAGCAGGATCACTTCAGGCTGATCGGCTTGATTGCGGTCTTGTCGCGTAAGGTGTCGAACGCGTCGGCCTGTTTTGCTGTCAGGCCAGCGTCGCGGCCAATGTCCACCAGCAGGGAGCCGAGTTTGACCCGGTCTGCCGGTTTGGCCGCTGATTCAAGGATTGCGCGGATCTCCGCCTCGGTGCTGCGGCCGTGGAGTGCGGCCCTCGCGCGGATCGCGCGATGCACCTCATCGGGGATATTGCGGACGGTGAAAGAAGGCATGTCGCCCTCCCGGTGGAGTCAGGTTGCTTGCACTTTAGAGAAGTGCAAGCACTTAGACAACTTCACCACACCCGGTATCGAAGCAGTCATCCCTGCACCAGCCGTAGTGGCATCCGGGGCCAACCTGGCCCCACCACTCACCGATACGGCCCCGGCCCGCGCCACACCGGCTCGCCCTGCTTGTAGACCTCCATCATGTTGATGACCTCGCGGGCATCGCCGATGTCTTTCAGCTCCGGCGAGTCCGGCGGCAGCAGGCGGCATTTGCTGGAGCCGCGCTTGAGCGCGACTTCCAGCGGGCAGACCATGCGGTACTGGGTGCCGGGCAGGATGATCGCCAACTCCTTCATGCCCTGGTCGCGCCAGTTGCGCAGCTGGGTTTCGCTGCGCACTTCGTAATAGACCTGGTAGCCGCCCACATCCATGCTGGGTTGGGCGTTGCTGCGGTCGCGGCGGCGGCCTTCGCTGATGGTGGGCGTGTTGGACATGCCGTCTTCGGCGGCATCGGCTTCTTCTTCGAGCATGCCCGGTGGGCGGCCGGTCCAGGTCTCGGGGCGGCGCTGCGGCGGTGACGAGGGTTCTGCCGGCGGCTGCGGCGGGGTGGGGCGCCGCACCGGTTGGGTCTGGCGCTGCTCGACCAGGCCGCCGCGGCGGGTGTTGCCTGCCGGCGGGATCGGGTTCTTGGCGGTCTTGACCAGGGTGGACTGCACCGGCGAGGCGGCCGGTGGCGGCTGCACGGGCGCGGGCGTTGGCGACGGCGGGGTGGGCGTCGGCGACGGAACCGGCTGGTCGGGCGTGGAGGTGTCGCCGACGAAATCCACCTTGGTGCGGCCACCGCTGGCCGAGCCCTGCGGCGGGGTCATGGTGGGCGTGGAGGCCGACAGCAGGATCAGCAGCATCAGCACATGCAGCAGGGCGCTGATCAGCGCGGCGATCCACGGTTCGATGCGCTCGATCAGCGGCTCGGTGCGCGGCAGCCAGTCCTGCGTCTCCAGGCGGACGTGCAGCAGCTGCAGCGCGTCGTCGCGCACGCGGTAGACCAGCACGTAGGGCGTTTGCCTGACCACCCATTCGCGGGTGCCGGCGACGCGGCCGGCGCGGCCGCGCCCGGGCTGCTCGGCCAGGGTGCGGGTGGCGTCCAGCACCCGCCGCGCCATCGCGGCGGCGGCGGTCGGGCTGAGCGCGTGGTAGTGATCCTGGGCGTGTGCGAGTTGCCTGGCGGCCGGGACGGTCCAGTCACGCCGCAACATCAACGCCCCATCTGGCAAACATTGCCGCCACCTGTGCCGGTGCGACAACCGCGCCCCGATCCGCTGCGGCCATGCCCTCCAGCACGGCGGCCTCGAAGCTGGCGGTGTCCACGACGCGAACCACGTCGTCCCATCCTGCCGTCTCGGGCAGCGTGTCGATCAGCGTATGGGCTTCTTGCTTGATGGCGGACATGGCACTGCGGTGGGGAGCTCTGCCGGCAAGTCTACCCGTGCGGCTCTGGTTCGCGTGTGGCAATGGCTGGCGCGCGGTTGAGGCGTTTATTGGCAGTGGCAGGGAAGCGGTCCTGCGCGAGGGCCTCTGGTCCGTCGCGATGGCCGGACGTGGCGGCGGCGGCCCGGCCGGCCGCCTGCGCGCGCAGAAAGTGACACTTGGCACCTTGTTCGCTACTGGGGGCGGTTTCATTCTGCGGTGGTCACCTCACCCCGCAAAGGAATCGCCATGCCCGCTGCTGCCATCGCACCGCTGACGCCGTATCTGTCGATGGCGGCCATCGCCTTCCTCTACTACCGGCGCATCCGCCGCAGCTTCGGCCGCCAGCGCTGGAAGCCGGTGAGCACGGCGCTGCGCGCCGTGGTGCTGGTGGTTGCCGCGGCGGCGCTGGCATACGCGGTTTATGGCCTGCCGCAGGTCCGGCCAGGGATCGCCGCGGGAGCGCTGGTCGGCATCGGGCTGGGCGCCGCATCGCTGCGCTACACGCATGCCGAATGGGTGGAGGGACGCGGCTGGTATACGCCCAATCCGTGGATCGGCGGTGGCTTGATGCTGGTGCTGCTCGGGCGCCTGGCCTGGCGCTGGGCCGATGGCGCCTTCAGCGCGGGCGCGGCGGCGGCCGGCACGCAGGCCAGCCCGTTGACGCTGGGCATCGCCGCGGCGCTGGTGCTGTATTCGCTGGTGCATCTGGGCGGGCTGTGGTGGCTGCTGCGCCAGCTGCGGCTGCAGGCTGCGCCGATCGCGGTGCCGCCGCCACTGTCGTGAGGGTTGTCGGGCGCCGCAGCTGCTTGCGGCGTCCGCGCTGCATCACACCTGCGAGCGGAACGGAAGGACCAGCTTCTCGCCCAGCTTCTGCCGCAGCGGCCGCTTGCGCCAGCGCTCCAGTGTGTACGGTTCGGCCCGTTGCAGGTCGCGCTCGAACACCTCGGTCATCTGCGCGGCCAGGTCACGGTCGTAGACATTCAGGCTGGCCTCGTCGTTGAGGCGGAACGAGCGGATGTCGAAGTTGGTCGAGCCCACCGAGACCAGCAGGCCGTCGATGATCAGCAGCTTGGTGTGCAGCATGGTGGGCAGGAATTCGTGGATGGCGATGCCGGCCTGCAGCAGCGGTTCCCAGCTGGCCTTGGAGGCCAGCCGCACCGAGACCGCATCGATATGCTTGCCCGGCAGCAGCACGCGGATGCGTACGCCACGCGCACGCGCTTCCAGCAGCGAGCGGGTGATCAGCGCATCGGGGACGAAGTAGGCCGCGGCCAGGTCGATGGAGCTGCGCGCCGCGGCGATGGCGATCAGGTACATCAGGTGCATGCTCTCGCTGCCGCCGGCCGGCGAGGCCACGAACAGCTGCGCGTCGCTGTCGCCGGCCGGTGCCAGCTCCGGGTAGTACTCGGCGCCGTTGAGCACGCGGCCGGTGCTCTTGATCCAGTTGTCGTTGAAGGCGGCCTGCACCTGCGCCACCACCGGGCCTTCGATGCGGTAATGCGAGTCGCGCCAGTGCTCCGGGTCCTGCGCATCGCCCATCCACTGGTCGGCCACGCCCACGCCGCCGGTGAAGCCGATGCGGCCGTCGATCACCAGCAGCTTGCGATGGGTGCGGTTATTGACGCGGTGCAGGTTGTACCAGGTCAGCGGGCGGTAGCGATGCACTTCCACCCCGGCCTTGGTCATGTCCTCGACCAGCGCCGCATCCATCTTCAGGCTGCCGCCCCAGTCGATGGTGACACGCACCTTGACCCCGGCGCGCGCGCGCTCGGACAGCGCCTGGCTGAACTCGCGGCCGATCTCGCCCGACCAGTAGATATAGGTTTCGAAGGTGATGGTGCGCTGCGCGCTGCGGATGGCGGCCAGCATCGCCGGAAAGATCTCGCTGCCGTTATGCAGTACCTGGATCTTGTTGCCGGGCAGGATCGCCGGACCCAGCAACACCGACATCTCGCGCTTGAACTGCGGGTCGGACACGTCGTAGCAATGGCTGGGGATGTGCTCGAGCTTTTTCTCGGGCGTGGCGAAGTTGAGCAGCAGCAGCCCCACCACCAGCGTGGTGACGACCGTGGCCACGATGATCCATGTCATGCATCCAACCCCTGTTCCCCTGCCATCGACGGCCCCAAGCGGCCGGCATTCTGGCAAGCCGGGCGGCATGGGGGCCGTGAAGGGTGGGGCGCCAGCCGCGGATCGGCGCTGGTGACGCTGCAGAACGCGCGCGCTGCAGCGTCGCTGCCTCATCCGGCGGCAGCCGGGCTGTCGGTGGACAACGCGATGTCGCGCTGGTCTTCCAGCGCAGCCAGCCGCGTGGTCAACGCTTCGCGGATCGCGTGGTAGGCCGCCGTGCCCATGACCAGCCGAAACGGCGGGGGGGATGCCTCGGTGCAGGCGATCATGGCCGCGACCATGCGCTGCGGGTCGCCGACGATGACCCAGCTGCCGTCGTCCAGCGCGCGGCCGAGTGTGTCGACCGGTGTGCCGCGGTAGTCGGACGGGATGTCGGTCCTGACCAGCGAGGCGCCGAAGTTGGTGCGTGCCGGGCCGGGTTCGGCCAGGGTGAAGTGGATGCCGAAGCCGGCCACTTCCTGCGCGGCGGCTTCGATGAAGCCTTCGATGCCCCATTTGCTGGCGTGATACAGGCTGAAGCCGGGGTAGGCGATCTGGCCGCCTTCTGACGACACCTGCACCACGTGCCCGCCACCTTGGCGACGCAGGTGCGGCAGCGCGGCCTGGATCAGCGTGATGGAGCCGATGAGGTTGGTGTCGATGAGATCGCGCACCTGCGCGTCGGTGGCGGCCTCAGCGGCACCGAGCGTGCCGTAGCCGGCGTTGCTGACCAGCACGTCGATCCTGCCCAGGGCCTGGAAGGCCCGGGTGACGGTCTCGCGCACCGCTGCGCTGTCGCGCAGATCCAGCTGCAGGACGGTCAATGCGTCGCCGTGCGCGGCCTGCAGATCGGCAAGCGCTTCTGCGCGCCGCACGGTGGCTGCGACGCGATCGCCGCGCGCCAGCAATGTTTCGACCAGGCCGCGGCCGAAGCCGGAGGATGCGCCTGTGATGAGCCAGGTCCGGGACATGGGGGTGGCCTTTGCGTGGAAGGGAATTCCACTCTAGGCGCGGGGAATTGATGGGTCTATGCCATAGAATCCGAATGAGTTGATGTGAAATAGCCACCAATGCCCAAGCCGACCTTCAATGACCTGGCCGCGTTCACCAGCGTCGCGGTGCATCGCAGCTTTCGGCGTGCGGCCGCCGAGCTGGGGCTGGCACCGTCCTCGCTCAGCCATCTGATCAGCGCACTGGAACGCAACCTCGGCGTGCGCCTGCTGCATCGAACCACGCGCAGCGTGTCGCTGACCGAAGCAGGCGAACGGCTCTACGCCAAGTTGGTGCCCGCATTGCAGGACGTCGAACAGGCGCTGGGCGAACTGGATGCCTTCCGGAGCGGGCCCACCGGCACGGTGCGCATCAATGCCCCCGAAGTGGTGGTGCGGCTGTTGTTGCAGCAGGTGGTGCCGCAGGTGCTGGCGCGTCATCCGGCGCTGTCGGTGGACCTGGTGAGCGAAGGGCGGCTGGTGGACATCGTGGCGGCCGGCTTCGATGCCGGCATTCGCCTGAGCGAGTCGGTACCGCAGGACATGATTGCAGTGCCCTTTGGTGGGCAGACGCGTTTCATCGCAGTGGCCGCACCTGCGTATCTGCAGCGTGCCGGCTACCCGGACACGCCGGACGATCTGCATCGCCACGCCTGCATCCGGCATCGCATGCCCAGCGGCAGGCTGTACCGCTGGGAGTTCGAGCGGCGCGGCCAGGAGGTGGCGATCGATGTGCCGGGGCGGCTGACGCTGGACCAGCTCCTGATGATGAGCGAAGCCGCCGAGGCCGGCCTTGGCATCGCCTATGTGCCCGAGCATGCGGCGATGGCGGCACTGGCACGCGGCACGCTGGTGCGCGTGCTGGAGCAGTGGTGCCCGGCGATTCCGGGACTGGTGCTGTACTACCCGGGGCATCGACAGGTTCCGCCGGGGCTGCGCGCATTCATCGAGACGCTCAGGCAGGTGTTGCCGTAGCCGTCGATCGGCATCCAGGGCGGTCACGCCCATGATGGGCCGCAGGCGTCGCGGCCGACTCCGAGCGGGCTGAAGCGCGCGCACCGACGCCGGTTGCGGCGCCTGTATATGCGCCGAAATGCTTACATGCGTCACACAAGCACGCACCTATACTTCCCGGGTGTCCCACCCACGAGGTTCTGACTGCATGAGCGCACCCCCAACGTCTCCGATCGCCGCCGGTTCTGGCGCAGCCCCCGGTAGCCTTCGCCGTTCGGTGTCCAACACGCTCAAGGGGTCGGCCGGCAATCTGGTCGAGTGGTACGACGTCTACGTCTACTCGGTGTTTGCCACCTATTTCGAATCGCAGTTCTTCTCCAAGGAAGACAAGAACGCCACGATGTTCGTGTGGGCGATCTTTGCGATGACCTTCCTGATGCGCCCGATCGGTGCGTGGTACTTCGGCCGCTTCGCCGACCGCTACGGCCGTCGCCTGGCGTTGACCATCTCGGTGTCGATGATGGCGCTGTGCTCGTTCGTCATCGCGGTGACGCCGACGGTGGCCACGATCGGCATCGCCGCGCCGATCATCCTGTTGCTGGCGCGCCTGCTGCAGGGCTTTGCCACCGGCGGCGAGTACGGCACCAGTGCCACCTATATGTCCGAGGCGGCCATTCCGGGCCGGCGCGGGTTCCTGTCCTCGTTCCATTACGTCACGCTGGTCGGCGGCCACGTGCTGGCGCAGACCACGCTGCTGGTGATGCTGCATTTCTTCGATGCGCCGCAGGTGTCCGAGTGGGGCTGGCGCGTGGCGTTCGGCCTGGGCGGCATCGGTGCGCTGGTGGTGTTCTGGCTGCGCCAGACCATGGACGAGTCGCTGAGCTCCGAATCCATCGCCGATTCGCGCACCGGCAAGGCCAAGGCGTCGGGTTCGATGCGCGAGCTGTTCGTCAACCAATGGCGCCCGTTGCTGCTGTGCTTCCTGATCACCGCCGGCGGCACCATCGCGTTCTACACCTATTCGGTCACCGGGCCGAAGATGATCCAGACCGCGTTCGCCGGTGGCGACGTGATGGCCGGCACCATCATCAACCTGGTCGCGCTGACGGTGCTGATGCTGATGCAGCCGGTGGGCGGCTGGCTGTCGGACATCGTCGGGCGCAAGAGCCTGCTGGTGTTCTTCGGTATCGGCGGGGTGCTCTACACCTGGTTCCTGGTGATGGAACTGCCCAAGCAGACCGACTGGCTGACCGCGTTCGCGATCCTCACCGTGGGCTTTGTGATCCTGACCGGCTACACCTCGATCAATGCGGTGGTGAAGGCCGAACTGTTCCCCACCCATGTGCGCGCGCTGGGCGTGGGCCTGGGCTATGCGCTGGCCAACTCCGCCTTTGGCGGCACCGCGCCGTTGCTGTACCAGGCCTCGTTGAAGACCGGCCACGTCAGCGAGTTCGTGATCTACGCGACGGCGGTGATCGCGGTGTCGTTGGTGGTGTACATGTTCTTCCTGACCAACAAGGGCAGCAACTGGCTGGACGATGAAGCGGCGATGCATCAGCGCAAGCGCTGATGCTCTGCCCTTCTCCCGTCGGGCGTTGAGCGCCCTTCTCCCTGCTGGAGTTGAGCTTCCTTCTCCCTGCGGGAGAAGGTGCCCGAAGGGCGGATGAGGGGACGTGCGACGCCTCGTGTCATTTACCTACCGCGAGTGGCTTCGCCTCGTCCCCTCACCGCAACCCCCGCGCCCCGGCCCGCGCCAGCCGCGCGGGCGCTCCAGGGCACGCGCACCCGTGGCGCGCAGGCAGTGCCTTATCGCCCCGCAGGGAGAGGGGCCAATGGCGGCGCGGTACCGGTGTTTCTCTGGGTGTGCGGCGCCGTCTGCGCAAACAAGCTGTAACGCAGCCCGATCAACCCCAGCAGCGCTTCATCGCGATGCGCACCCGCCGGCACCTTGCCGACGTGCGCCAGCGAGGCATCCAGCCGCGCACGCAAGGCATCCGGCGCAGGCAGCGGGCGCTTGTGCGCGATCTGTTGCCGGTAGTGCGCGGCAACATCGACCAGGATCGCGTTCACCGCCTCGATGCTCGGCTGCGGCAAACCGTGCCGCGCGCTGCGCAGTTGCAGGATGTTCAAGCCCACGCGCACTTCGTTGAGCATGTCCACCGAGGCCAGGTCGCTGCCTTCCGGCGTCAGGGCCAGCCGTGGTGCGAGCAGGCCAAGCAGGTCCAGCATGCGGGCGGCAAAGTGCTGCCGGTCCTGTGCGCCGCGGCCGTCGGCGGCCTCGGCCAGCGTGCGCCAGCCCTGGCGCACCAGCCGGCGCGCGCTCCATTCGGCACCCACCGAGCGGAACAGCCGCGTCAGCACCACCGCAAATCCAATGCCCAGCACCATCGCCACCGCCGCGTTGACGAAGCTCTGGATATTGGCGTTGTAGGTGTTCTGCAGGCTCAACAGCGCGGTGAGGTTCACCACCAGCGGCAGCGCGATCAGCATGGTCTTGGGGCGGTGCAGCAATGCGCCGATCGGCAGGAACACCGCCGCCAGCACCAGTACCAGCATCGGGAAATCGTGGATGGCCGGGAAGATGCCGAACAGATAGATGCCGGCAACCACGCTGGCCACCACCGCCCAGGCCAGGAACGACAGCATGCTCGGCGCCGGGTCGTCCTGCGCGGCGAAGAATGCGGCGGTCACCGCGGCCATCATCGCGCCGTTGCCGCCGCCTTCCCAGCCGATGCCGATCCACAGCACGCAGTACGCCATCAGCGCGACGCCCGCGCTCAGGGCGGAAAACGCGACCATGCCGAAATCGATATGGCGGCTGCTGCTGGCAGGTACGGGTGTGTCGGATCGTGACCAACCCAGGCGCTGTCGCAATGACGCTTGCATGCGCGAACGCGTGGCGGGTACGCCCTGCACCGCCGCGGCTTGCCCGGGTGATTGGGCCGTTGCAGGCTGTCGCGCAGTCCCCGGCATGGCCCGCAGTACCGGCATCGCGGTGCCGTGCACCACTGCCTGCTGCAGCGCGCGGCAGTCCTGCCACAGGTCGAGCAGCTCTTCCAGCCGCAACAGCAGGCTCGCCAGCAGCAGATGTTCGATGTCCTGATCCACCACCGGGCGCAGGGCGGCGATGCGTGCACGCAAGGCGTCCACGTCCGCATCGCTGCGGGCGTCCTCGCCCTGGTCCACCCAGGCCGCGACATCCTCCAGCAGCGTTGCCGTCTCGGGCGGCAACGCCGACCCATCGCGCTGCAATGCATCCAGCCGGTCGGCCACCGACGACAGCACCGGCAGCAGCATCAGCATGCGTGCGCGCAGTTGCTCCAGTGTGGGGGCGGTGCCGGCATGGCGCGGGTCGTCGTGGCGCACGAAGGCGATCAGCGCCTCGAACTGCACCAGATCGGCGGCCAGCCGGTTGCGCGGTGCCTGCGCTGGGCCGCGCTGCAGCACCTGCCGGCACCATTGCGCGGCGTCGCGCATCCAGTTGCCGATGCGCCCGGTCAGCATCGGCTTGACCGAGGCGGGGAACACCAGCGCGGCGAACAGCACCGCCATCACCGTGCCCAGGATGATCTCCTCGCTGCGCGCCACCACGGTGTCGAAGATGCCTTCCGGCGCGGTCACCGCCGGGAAGCCGATGAAGGCGGTGGTGTAGCCGGCCAGCAGAAACGCATAGCCGCGCGGGCCGCGATTGAGCAGCGCCAGGAACAGGCAGGCCGACAGCCACAGCGCCATCGCCGCACTGAGCAGCAGCGGCGTCTCCACCAGGTTCGGCAGCATCACCAGGGTCGCCGCGCCGGCCAGCAAGGTGCCGAGCACGCGGTACACGCCCTTGGCGCGGGTGGGGCCGAGCAGCGGCTGGGAGACGATGTAGACCGTGGCCATCGCCCAGTACGGCCGCGACAGATTGCCGGCCAGCCCCACGTACAACGCCGCGATCGAGGCGGCGAAGGTCTTGGCCGAAAACAGCCAGGCCTGGCGATCGCGCAGCAGCGCACTCATCGTGCGGCCGTGGCGTCGGTGCGGCCGGCGGTCGCTTCCCAACCGCCGCCCAGCGCCAGGAACAGCTGCAGTTGATCCTGCGAGACCTGCGCCTGCGCATTGGCCAGCGTCATGTCGGCGGTGGCCAGCGTGCGCTCGGCATCCAGGCTGGACAGATACGGCGTGCGCCCGCCCTGATACAGGCGCCGGTTCTGCGCCGACGCCAGCTCGGCCTGTTGCTGCGCCTGCTCCAGCAGGTGCAGGCGGTCCAGGTCCTGCGCATAGCGCGACAAGCTGGTCTGCACTTCGCGCAGCGCCTGCAGCACGGTGTGGTCGAACTGCGCCAGCGCCGCGTCGGCGCCGGCCTCGGTGGCGCGCACGCGCGCACGCGCACCGCTGGAGGGCAGCGTCCAGGAGATCAGCGGGCCGAATGACCAGGCATGCGTGGCCGGCTCGCCGACATCGGCCAGCAGGCCGGTGGCACCGATCGAGCCGCCCAGGCGGATCTCCGGATACAGCTCGGCGGTGGCCACGCCGATGCGCGCGGTGGCCGCCGCCAGCCGGCGTTCGGCCTGGCGCACATCCGGGCGACGCGCCAGCAGCGCGCGGCCGTCGCCGATCGGAATCGGGCGCTGCAAGGCCGGCGCGTGCGCACAGCCGTCCACGCCGGCCGGCACCTCGCCGGGCGTCTTGCCGAGCAGCGCGGCCAGTTGATACCCGGCGGCCTGGCGGCGCGCGCGTAGCGGCGGCAGCGCCGCTTCCAGCATCGCCACCTGTGCGGTGGCGCGTGCCAGATCGGGCGGGGTGCCACGGCCGGCAGCGATCAGGCGCTGGGTGATGTCGCGGCTGCGCTGCTGCAATTGCAGCGAATGCTCGGCCACGTGCAGCTCGTGGTTGGCGTGGCAGATCTCCACGTAACTGCCGGCGACCTGCGCGGCCACGTTGACGCGCGCCAGATCGATCGCGGCCTGGGCGACCTGCGTATCGGCCTGCGCGGCCTCGGCGCCGCGTTGCAGCTTGCCGAACAGATCGAACTGATACGACACCCCGAGCTTGCCATCGGCCAGGTTGAACACCGGCAGCTTTTCCTGCTGCAGGAACGCCTCGGCCGAGACCTGCGCGCGGCTGACGCCGGCGTCCACCTCGTAATCGAAACCGCCCGCGTCCAGCGCCTGTTCGTACACCGCGGCGGCGCGGCGCAGGTTGGCACCGGCCACCTTCAACTCGACGTTGTCGCGCAAGGCCTGTTCGATCAGGCGGTCCAGCATCGGGTCCTGATACAGCGCCCACCAGCGTGCCGGCAGCGGCGCGCCGGCCTGCACCTGGGCGTTGCCGGTGTCGACAAACGCCGCGTTGGCGGCCGGACGCTGGTAGGCCGAATCGTCCGGCACGGCGTAGTTCGGGCCGACCGTGCTGCAAGCGCTCAGGGCGCTCAGCACTGCGGCCAATCCCACAGGACGCAAGACGCTGCGGTTCATGGCGCGGCCTTGGCCTGCACGCGGGCAGGCGCGCTGGCGGCAGCGTCACGCACGGCGTCCGGCAGGATGCTCACGGTGGCGGTGCGCCCGGCGATCAGCTGCACATGCGCCGGCACCTGGTCCAGCACGATGCGTACCGGGATGCGCTGCGCCAGCCGCACCCAGTCGAACGCCGGGGTGACGTTGGGCAAGGCGCCGGCGCTGCCGCTGCGGTAACGGTCCTCGATCCCGGCGGCGATGCTCTGCACATGCCCGTGCAAGGTGGCCGGCTCACCCATCAGGTGCACGTCCACGCGCTGGCCGGCATGCACGCCCTGCAGGCGGGTCTCCTCGAAATAGCCATCGACGCGGAACGAGCCGGTATCCAGCACCGCCACCACCGGGCGCCCGGCACTGACGTAATCGCCCACGCGCACGGTGCGGTCGCTGATGTGGCCGTCGGCGGGGCTGCGCACCTGGGTGCGGTCCAGATTGAGCTGGGCCAGGTCCACCGCCGCTTGCGCAGTGGCCACCGCCGCCTGCGCCTTTTGCACATTGGAGCGGCGCACCTCGGCATCTTCGGCGGCGACCAGGTCCTGCAGGCTGCGGTCACGCGCGATCTCGCGGCGCAACTGGTTCAAGGTGGCCTGGCGCTCGGCCAGCGCGGCGCGCGCCTGTTCCAGCGCGATCGCATAGCGCGCACGGTCCACCACGAACAGCAACTGCCCGCGCGTCACCGCCTGGTTGTCGGCCACCGCCACCTGCTCTACCAGCCCGGACACATCCGGCGCCACCTGCACCACATCGGCGCCCACGTGCGCATCGCGCGTCCACGGCGCCTCCATGTAATAACGCCACAGGTGCTGCAGCACCACCGCGGCCACCACCACCATCGCCAGGGTCAGCAGCGCCGGCCCCGCGGTCTTGATCAGCTTTTTCACGATTGCATCCAACGGGTCAGGGAAAACAGGCCACCCAGCAGCGCGATGTACAGCGCCAGGTTGAACAGCGCCGGGTGCCAGATGTGCCGGTAGGCGCCGGCCCGGGTCAGCAGCGCACCGATGGCGCTGTTGAGCAGGTAGGCCAGCGTCATCAACGCCAGCAAGGTGGGAACGAACACACCGTAGAGACTGAATTCGCCGTACATCGGGCACATCCTGGGTAAGGAAAACAACGACGCCCCGGCGCCGCGCGCGCCAGGACATCGGCAAGGCACTACACGCGTCGCAGCACGACGCCCTACAACTGACTCAGTCGGACCCACTCAGCCGCGCATGCGCCTGCGCGATCTGCTCCCACAGGGTCAGCACCACCTGCACCTGCGCTTCGCTGAGCGTGCCGAACACCTCCGCACGCAGCGCATCCAGGCGGATCTCGATGCGCCCGACCAACGCCTGGCCTGCGTCGGTGAGCCACAGCTGGTTGGCGCGGCGGTCGCTGCTGTCGGCCTGCCGGCGTACCAATGCCTGCGCGCACAGCTTGTCCAGCAGCCGCACCAGGGAGGGGCCTTCCATGCCCAGTTGCTGGGCCAGCGCCACCTGGCGGATACCGCCGCCGGAGCGGCCGATCATCAGCAACGGCCCGGTGCAGGCGCTGGACAGCCCGAAGTCGGCAAATGCCTGGTCGGCCAGCCGCTGCCATTGGCGGGCGGCGACCAGCAGACCGGAACTGAGCTGGGCACGGGAGGAGAGAACGCTGTTCGTCATAATAGATAGGATGCTATCAATTCAACAATGAATCAATAGTCACTAAAGCCCGCGCACGCCGGCGCAACCGCCACTGGGGTGGCCGGCCCGTCCTCGGGTACCATGCTCGCCCCCTTTGGGTGCACCTGCGCATGAGCCAGTCCGACCAGCCCGATTCCCCCGTCACCCAGGCCCAGGCCGAAGATGCCGTGCGCACCCTGCTGCGCTGGGCCGGCGAAGACCCGGCCCGCGAAGGCCTGCTGGATACCCCGCGCCGGGTTGCCGAGGCCTATGGCGACTGGTTCAGCGGCTACCGCGAGGAACCGCGCGAATACCTGGAACGCACCTTCGAAGAGGTGGCCGGCTACGACGAGCTGATCGTGCTGCGCGACATCTCCTACGAAAGCCACTGCGAGCACCACATGGCGCCGATCATCGGCAAGGTGCACGTGGGCTATCTGCCGCGCGGCAAGGTGGTCGGCATCAGCAAGCTGGCGCGCGTGGTGGAAAGCTATGCGCGGCGCTTCCAGGTGCAGGAAAAGATGACCGCGCAGATCGCCCAGTGCATCCAGGACGTGCTGCAGCCGCGCGGCGTCGGCGTGGTGGTGGAAGGCGCGCACGAGTGCATGACCACCCGCGGCATCCACAAGCGCGGCGTCAGCATGGTGACCTCCAAGATGCTGGGCAGCTTCCGCGAAGACGCGCGT
The DNA here is from genome assembly GCF_003993515.1 of Xanthomonas sp. BRIP62415. Classification (NCBI taxonomy): domain Bacteria; kingdom Pseudomonadati; phylum Pseudomonadota; class Gammaproteobacteria; order Lysobacterales; family Lysobacteraceae; genus Xanthomonas; species Xanthomonas sp. BRIP62415. Next base: position 19,394 of record NZ_QEZH01000037.1, on the reverse strand, counting down.
ACCCGCGCCGAATTCCTGCAGTTCATCGAAGTGGGCGGCAAGCGTTGAGGCAGCCGTTGCCGTCGCCATGAAGCACCAGGCACGTATCGCCGGCTATCGCCAATTGCGCGAGCAGCCGGTGTGGAAACTGCTGGCCGCCGACCACGCGCCGGAGCTGATCGGCCTGCTGCAGACGGTGTTGCTGGACGGCGAACGCCGCCTGCCCGCGGGCGTGCTGCACGAGCGCCTGCAGCGCCAGCTCGACGTGCTGCGCGCCGACGAACTCTCGCGCGAGTTGCCGCGCACCGCGCAGGCCTATCTGGCGCATTGGCTGGCACAGGGCTGGCTGGAACGCCGCCTGCCCGAAGGCGCAGCCGAAGAAGAATACGAGCTGTCGCGCGCGGCCACCCAGGCCATCCGCTTCATCGTCGGCCTGCGCGAGAGCAGCAGCAGCGCCACCGAAAGCCGCCTGTCGCTGGTGATCCAGCAGCTGGTGCAGCTGGCTGGGCAGACCGAAGCCGATCCGGAGCTGCGCCTGGCCGCCCTGCGCGACGAACGTGCGCGCATCGATGCCGAGATCGAACGCGTGGCGTCGGGCCGCGTGGCCGCACTCGACGGCAAGCGCGCGCTAGAGCGCGCCCGCGACCTGATCCATCTGTCCGACGAGCTGGCCGAGGATTTCCATCGCGTCCGCGACGATTTCGAACAGCTCAACCGCCAGTTCCGCGAGCGCATCATCGACGACGAAGGCGCGCGCGGCGATGTGCTGGAGCAGCTGTTCAACGGCGTGGACGTGATCGCCGAGAGCGAGGCCGGGCGCACCTTCGAGGCGTTCTGGAGCCTGCTCAACGACACCCAGCAAAGCAGCCAGCTCGATCAGGCGCTGGATGCGCTGCTGGCACGCGGCTTCGCCCGCAAGCTGGACCGGCGCGAGCGCGCCTTCCTGCGCGGCTTGACCGGCACGCTGCTGGAGCGCGGCGGCGAGGTGCACACGGTGATGCAGCACTTCGCGCGCAGCCTGCGCGGTTTCGTGCAGAGCCGCGGCTATCTGGAACAGCGCCGGCTCAATCAATTGCTCAGACAGGCGCAGGGCGAAGCCCTGCAGCTGCGCGACAGCCTGCACGCCACCGCCGCCACCGGCTACACGCAGGCGTTGAGCGCTGCCCGCCTGCGGTCGCTGTCGCAATGGCGCCTGCACGACCCGCGCCTGACCCAGGTCGATGGCCGCGTGCAGGCCGCCGATGCGGCGGACATCTCGCTCGACAGCGTGGGCGACCTGGTCGCGCAATCGGAGATCGACGTGCGCAGCCTGCGCCGCGATCTGCACGAGCTGCTCGGTCAACGCCCGCGCCTGACCATCGGCGATGCGCTGCAGCAGCGCCCGGCCGTGCAGGGCCTGGGCAGCGTGATCGGCTACCTGTCGCTGGGCACCCGCCACGGCGTGGTGATCGACGGACAGATGGAAACGGTGCAATGGGAAGGCGGCGACGGCGCGCTGCGGCGCGCACGCATTCCGCTGGTGTGGTTCACCCGGGAGAAACGCAATGAACTGGTCTGAGGACACCCGCCTGGATGCGGACGAGGACACGGGCGCGTCGGCCGATGCCGGCCGCACGCCGCTGACGGAGACAGCGCCTGCACAGCCGCAAGGCGAGCTGTTCCTGGGCGACACCGGCACGCTGCCGTTCGACGCGCGGCGCGCGCTGTGCCAGCTGCTGGCCGGCCCCAGCATCGACGCGCAACGCCACGGTGCGTTGTGGCCTGCGCTGTTGCGCAACGAAGCGCCGATCCGCCAGGTGTTGTGCGAGCTGTTCCTGGAACTGGTGCTGGACCGCGAGGGCGGGGTGGCCTTCACCCGCCAGGCCGATACCGCCGAGCTGGAATCGCCGACCCTGCTGCGCAGCGCGCCGCTGACCTTTATCGAGTCGGTGCTGCTGCTGTTCCTGCGCCAGCAACTGGCCGAGGCCGATACGCGTGGCGAGCGTGCAGTGGTGGACGAGGCACAGCTGGTGGAGGCCTTGTCGGTCTACGAGAAGAACGTGTCCACCGACCGCGCGGGATTCGCGCGACGGGTGATGACGGCGATCGGCAAGATGCGCGACAACCAGTTGCTGTCGCGCCTGCGCGGCAGCGAGGAGCGCTACGAGGTTTCGCCGGTGCTGAAGCTGTTGTTCTCGGCCGAGGACGTGCAGGCCCTGGTGGTGGCGTATCGGGAGTTGCGAGAGGGGGAGGTTGCGTTGGAGTGATGGCGTCTGCACCCCGCACGGCCATCGCTTCTCCCGCCGGGAGAAGGTGCCCGAAGGGCGGATGAGGGGACGGCCGATCGCGATGCCTGGATGTGACTTCTGGAGTGTGTGTGTAGCCGTGCGTCATGCATGGCGCGATGAAAGTCAGCTCTCACGCCCCGTCCAGCGCAAGTGACTTTCTTCATGGGCGGCACGGAGCCATCAGCTTCCCGCGCATCGGTCAGCACCCGCTCTCGTCACGCATCCGTGTCCATCCAGATCACCGCGCCGCGTAGGAGCGGCCAGGCCGCGAAGGGACGTACCCGATCACCGTCAGCCGCCGCAGTCCATGCTTGTCCAGCAACACCCCGCTTCAAACATGCGTGATGTGATTCGTCTTCAGCGTTACCCGTCATCCCGTTTTGGTGAGTGAGCCATGAATTCCCAGTCCAACCTGTCGCCGGCGCAGCCGGGCGCGTCCCTGTTCACTGATTCGCTTGCCGAGCAGCGCGCGCAGCAGTTCCGCATGCGGCGCTTGCAGGTGCACAACTGGGGCACGTTCAATGGCTTGACCGAGGTACCGATCGCCGAGAAGGGCTTCCTGTTCGTCGGGCGTTCCGGGTCGGGCAAGTCGACCCTGCTGGATGCGATGTCGGCACTGCTGACCCCGCCCAGCATCGTCGACTTCAACGCCGCCGCACGCGAGGCCGAGCGCAGTGGGCGCGATCGCAGCCTGGTGTCGTATGTGCGTGGTGCCTGGGCCGATCAGCAGGACAGCGCCTCGGGCGAAATCGCCACCCAGTACCTGCGCAAGGGCGCCACCTGGTCTGCGCTGGTGCTGGAGTACCGCAACGCGCATGGCGAGACGGTCAGCCTGATTCGCCTGTTCTGGATCGCCGGCAGCGGCAATGCCGCGGCCGATGTGCGCCGTCATTACATGGTGGCGCCGCGCAGCTTCGATGTGGCCAGCGAGCTGGATGGCTTCGACCTGGACCTGCGCAAGCTCAAGGCGCGTCTGGGCGAGGAGGTTGCGCATTTCGACGGCTTCGCCGGCTACGCGGAGCGTTTCCGGCATGTGCTGGGCATCGGCAACGAGATGGCGTTGCGGTTGCTGCACAAGACCCAATCGGCCAAGAACCTGGGCGATCTCAACGTGTTCCTGCGCGGCTTCATGCTGGACGAGCCGCGCACGTTCGAGGCCGCCGACCGGCTAGTGGAAGACTTCGCCGAACTCGATGGCGCCCATCATGCGGTGGTCACCGCACGGCGCCAGGTGGAAACGCTGAGCCCGGCACGCGAACACCATGCGGCGCTGATGGCCTTGCGCCACAGCGTCGGCGAGCTGCGCGAGCTGCAGCTGGGTGTGGACAGCTATCGCGAACAGCAGCGTCTGGCCTTGCTGGAGACGCGCCTGCAGGAGCTCGACAGCCAGGACCGCGGATTAGCCGGCGAGGAAGGCCAGCGGCGCGAATCGCTGGACAATCACGAACAGAAGCTGGCCGGGCTGGAACGCGAACAACGCGCCGCCGGTGGCGAGCAGATCGAGGAACTGGAGCGCGAGCGCGCACGGGTCGAACGCGAGCGCGACGAGCGTCTGCGGCGGCGCGCGCAGATCGAGCAGGCCTGCCGCCAGCTCGGCACGGCCCTGGCCGCAGGCGCCAGCGGCTTTGCCGCCCAGGTAGAGCATGCCCAGACCGTGCTCGAGAACGGCAAGCACGACGCCAGCGCGCTGGACGAGGCGATTGCCGAGCGCATGGGTGCGCGCCGCGACGACGAGCGGCGCTTTGCCGAGATCCGCGCCGAACTGGAGGCGTTGAAGCGCGCGCCGTCGAGCATGCCGGCACCGATGCAGGCCTTGCGGGCGCGCCTGTGCGAGGACACCGGTATTGCCGAAGCCGCGCTGCCGTTCGTCGGCGAACTGGTGCAGGTGCGCGAGGATCAGGCAGCCTGGCGCGGTGCGATCGAGCGCGTGCTGAGCGGTTTCGCGCAGTCGCTGCTGGTGGATGACCGGCATTACGCGCAGGTCAGCGAGTGGGTCAACCGCACCCACATCGGCACGCGCTTGGTGTACTTCCGGGTGCGTCGCAACGATGCGCTGCATGTGCGCGCGCCGGATGCACGTGCATTGCCTGGCAAGCTGCAGCTGCGCGAGCATGCCTTCACCGAGTGGCTGCGCAACGAGCTGATGCGCCGCTTCGACTACGAATGCGTCGACAACGCCGCCGCGTTGCGCAATGCCGACCGCGCCATCACTCGCGAAGGGCAGGTCAAGCATCCGGGCGATCGCTATGAGAAGGACGACCGCCACGCGGTCAACGACCGCAAGCGCTGGTTGCTGGGTCACGACAACCGCGACAAGCTCAAGGTGTTCGAGCGCGAAGCGCAGACGCTGGCCCAGCGCATCGCCGGTTGCGATGCCGACGTGGCCGCGCTGCGCAGGCAACGCGAGCAGGACCAGGAACGGCAGCTGGCCGCGCACACGCTGGTGGAGCGCGACTGGGACGAGATCGATGTCGGCCCCAAGCTGCAGCGCCTGAGCGATATCGACGAACAGCTGCAGCAGCTGCGCGAAGGCAACAGCGGCCTGCGCGCACTCGGCCAGGCGATCGAGACCGCACGCACCCTGCGCGACCAGGCCAAGCGCACCTACGAGGACGTGCGGCTGGAGCGCGCGCAGCTGGCGCGCGAGCGGGTCCGGCTCGAACAGCAGCACGCCGCCTGCGCCAGCCGTGCCGGCACCGCCGCGCTCACGCCCACCCAGCTGCAGGGCCTGCGCGAACGCCTGGCGGCGCTGGCCCCGCTGTCGCTGGACAACCTGGAAGCGCATTTCCGGGTGGTCGAGCGTGGCCTGGCCGAGCAACTGGCCGAGAGCCAGGGCCGCGACAGCCGGCTCAGCGCGCAGCTGCTCGATTGCTTCCGCAAGTACTGCCAGCAGTGGCCGGAAGACAGCGGCGATTTCACCGTGAGCCTGGCCAGTGCCGACGATTTCCTCGCGCGGCTGGACCGGCTGGAAAGCGATGGCCTGCCGCGCCACGAGCACCGCTTCTTCGACCTGCTGCAGACCCAGAGCAAGAACAATCTGCTCGCCCTGCAGCGCCACACCGCCGAGGCCCACAAGGGCATCAAGCAGCGCATGGACGAGGTCAACGCCAGCCTGGAGCAGGTGCCGTTCAATCGCGGCACGCTGCTGACCATCGAGGTCAGCGACCGTCGCCTGAGCGAAGTGCAGGACTTCCAGCAACAGCTGCGTGCGGTGCTGTCGCATCAACAGACCGAAGACCGCGCACTGGCCGAAGCGCAGTTTTCCACCTTGCGCGCATTGGTGGCACGCCTGGGCGCGCAGGAACCGGACGCACGCCGCTGGCGCGAGCAGGTGCTGGACGTGCGCCTGCATGTGGAATTCATCGGTGTCGAACTGGACGCACAGACCCGCGCGCAGGTGGAGATCTACCGCAGCGGCGCCGGCAAATCCGGCGGTCAACGCCAGAAGCTGGCAACCACCTGCCTGGCCGCTGCGTTGCGCTACCAGCTCGGTGGCGAAGACGGCGAGCTGCCGCGCTACTGCGCCGTGGTGCTGGACGAGGCCTTCGACAAGGCCGACAACGAATTCACTGCGCTGGCAATGAACATCTTCGAGAACTTCGGGTTCCAGATGGTGGTGGCCACACCGCTGAAATCGGTGATGACGCTGGAGCCCTTTATCGGCGGTGCTTGCTTCGTGGAGATCAGTGGCCGGCACAACTCCGGCGTGCTGTTGATCGAATACGACGCGCAGGCGCAGCGACTCCAGTTGCCCGAGCGCTCGCGTGGGGACGAGGCTGGTCCTGCAAGCGAGGAGCAGGCTGCAAGCGTTACGCAGCGCGAGGATGCAGCGCATGCGACGCAGGGCCAGGCGCAGGTGGGCGGCTCCGGTGCGGATTCTGGCGATGCGGGTGTGCCACTTCAGGAAGCCCCTGCGCAGGACGACCTGGCCGCCAAGGCGAGCAAACGCGCCAGCAAGGTCACGCCGGCATCGGCGCCGGCGGTGCAAGCCGCGCCGACGTCTTCGAAAACTGTGGCGTCCAGCGAACGTGCGGGATCACCCCGGTCGGCATCTGCAAAGACCGCAGCGGCCAAGGCCGCCTCAGCCAAACCTGCATCAGCCAAACCTGCATCAGCCCGGCGTGCCTCGCCTGCCGCGAGCACGCCGCGCAAGCCGGCAACCCCGACCAAAGCCGCCAAGACGCCGGCAACCACCAGGGCGGCCTCCCGGCGCACGAGCACGTCCGTCCAGCCGACCACCAAGCCTGGGAAAACCGCGACGCCCACGGCAGCGCCGAAGACGCCTGCTTCGAGGCCCGCGGTAGCGAGCAAACGCGCCAGCACGGGGCTGCGTGGTGCAACCAAGGCAACCGCGGCGCGCGGCGCCGCCAGGCCCGCGCCAGCCAAAACGGCAGTGGCCAAGGCGCGCCCTGCGCCAACGCGCGGGTCTGCAGGCAAGCCGCGCGGAAAACGCTGAGCGCAACACCTGGATGCCTGCGTCGCCGCACTGCGGTCGCAGGCGTCGCGGGGCAGGCGCATCGCAAGACGGCACATGCAGATAAGAATCGTTATCATTAACGGTCCGGATGTGCTCGCCAATGTGCGCATCGCCCCGCTGAAGATCCCGATGACCCCACTGCCTGCGCCTCGCCATTTGTTGTTCGTGTCCCTGTTTGCTGCATTGCCGGCCTCCGCCCAGGAGGCCAGCCTGCTCGATGCCATCGTGGTCAGCGAAAAGCGCGCCCTGTACCGGCCGGAAAAGGCCGCCGGCGCCACCCGCACGCAGACGCCGGTGGAGCGCATTCCGCAGGCGATCCAGGTGGTGCCGCGCTCGGTGATCGACGAACAGCAACTCACCCGGCTGGTGGATGTGGTGGCCAATGTCTCCAACGTGCAGCCCGGCGGCACCCAGGGCAATCGCTCGGAAACCTTCGTCATCCGCGGTTTCGAGGCGTCTTCGTATGCGGTCGACGGCATCCTGCTCAACCCGGCGCAGAACTTCACCGAGACCGTGCGCGATCTGGCCAATGTCGCCCAGGTGGAAGTGCTCAAGGGCCCGGCGGCGGTGCTGTACGGGCGCGGCGAACCCGGCGGGGTGATCAATCTGGTCACGCTGCGCCCGGACGCGGTGTTCGGCGGCAATGCATCGGTGCAGGTGGCCGAACACGGCCTGCGCCGCGTGCAGTCCAGCGTCACCGGCCCGCTGGGCCCGACCGTGTCGGCACGGCTCAGCGCCGCCGCGCAGGAGACCGGCAGCTTCCGGCACGCGCAGGCCGATGGCGATCGCGTGTTCGTCTCGCCCTCGTTGGCGTGGCGGCCGTCCGCGCAGCTGCGGGCCGACCTGGATCTGGAATACACCCGCCAGACCAGCCCGGGCGATCGCGGCCTGGTCGCCATCGACGGGGTGGTGCGTGGGCCGGCACAGCGCAGCTTCGGCGAGCCGTGGTCGCGCAATCACGGCAGCGCGACCACGGCACGCGGCCGCATCGAGTACGACGCCACCGACTGGCTGACGCTGCGCCAGATCCTCAATCACCAGGACGGCGACAGCGGCCGCAACGTGGCCGACTTCACCGGCTTCAGCGCCGACCGCGCCTTTTTGCAGCGCCGCGCCGTGCGCCAGGACCAGCAGGTGCGCGCCACGACCTCGCAGACCGAAGCGCTGGCGCGTTTTGCCACCGGCCCGCTGCGCCATCAGGTGCTGGCCGGTGCCGAGTACGTCGATGCGCATCGCCACACCGACGAAGCGCGCGCGCCGCTGGCCCGCATCAGCGTGCGCACTCCGGTGCAGGGCGCCTTGCCGGGCACCTATGTGCCGGCCCGCGACATCGACGTCGATGCGCGCTATGCCGCGCTTTACCTGCAGGACCAGATCAGCATCGGCGAGCGCTGGGACGTGCTGGCCGGCGTGCGCTGGGACGATGTGCAGCAGACCACCATCGACAACGGCGCGCGCACCCGCGAGGACGGCCGACGCGCCTCGCCGCGCATCGGGGTGGTGTGGAAGGCGGCGCCGCAGTTGTCGCTGTACGCCAACACCTCCACCTCGTTTCGCCCGCGCAGCGCCACGCTGTTTTCCGGCGGCAGCGCGCCACCGGAGACCGGCCGCCAGTACGAGGTCGGCCTGAAGGGCGCGCTGTTGGACAACCGGGTGCTTGCCACCGCCGCCGCGTTCCAGATCACCAAGGACAACGTCGCCAGCAACGATCCGGACAACAGCGGCTTCGTGCTGGTCACCGGTCAGCAACGCGTGCGCGGGCTGGAGCTGGACATCACCGGCGAGCTCACCCAGAACTGGCGCCTGATCCTGGGCGCCGGCTATCTGGACGCGCAGGTCACCCGCGACACCGTCATCCCGGTCAGCAACCGCCTGCGCGGCGTGCCGCGCGTCAGTGCCAGCCTATGGAGCACCTACCACGTCGCCAGCGGGCCGCTGTATGGCCTGACCCTGGGCGCCGGCGCGGTGCATGTGGGCGAGCGCGAAGGCAATCTCGCCAACAGTTACCGCATTGCCGGCTACACGCGTTTCGATGCGTCGGCGGCGTACCGCTTTGGCGGCCGTTACCAACTGGCGCTGATGCTGCGCAATGTCGCCAACCGGTTCTACATCGAGCAGCCGGTGACGCAGACCACCAACTATCCAGGCGCGCCGCGCACCTTGTCGGCGACGCTGAGCGTGGATTTCTAAACGCCGTGCAGCAGATCCCAGCCCATCTTGCCGATCAGCACGATCACCAGCACCAGGAACAAGGTGCGGATCAGCGGCGTGCCACCGCGTAGTGCCATCCGTGTGCCGGCGACCGCACCGGCCACGTTGGCCACCGCCATCGGAATGCCGATCGCCAGCATCACCTGGCCGCTGGGCAGGAAGAACGACAGTGCCGCCAGGTTGGTGGCCAGGTTCACCACCTTGGCCGCGGCCGAGGCGCGCAGAAAGTCCAGCCCGAAAAAGCGGATGAACAGGAAGATCAGGAAACTGCCGGTGCCGGGGCCGAAGAACCCGTCGTAGAACCCGATCGCCGCGCCCATCACCAATGCAGTTGCCAGTTCGCGCCGGCCGATCTGGCGTGGGCGATGCAGCGCACCGAAGTCCTTCTTGATCAGCGTGTAGATCAGCATCGCGATCAGCAGCGCCAGGATCAGCGGCCGCACCGCCTGCCTGGGCATCAGGCTGACTGCGGTCGCGCCGAGAAACGAGAACGTGAACGCCGCCACCGTGGCGTACAGCACCGGCCGCCACGGAAAGCGCACGTTGCGCGCATAGCGCCAGGCCGATGCAGCGGTGCCGAACATCGCACTGAACTTGTTGGTGCCCAGAATCAGCGACGGCGCCTGCTGCGGCAGGGTCGCAAACAATCCCGGCAGCTGGATCAAGCCACCGCCGCCGACCGCCGCATCCACCAGCCCGGCGACGAAGGCGATGCACAGCAGCCACGGCAACTCGGTGGGAATCAGGTCCAGCAAGGCGGCGCTCCGCACGACGGGGGCGACAGCATAAACGCGCAGAAACCCGGTTCCCCACTTCTCACTTCCCTACTTCCACTTCCACTTCCACTTCCCAATTCCCAATTCCCAATTCCCAATTCCCGCACAATCGCCCGATGCCGACCTCCACACCCACCGATCCCTGTCCCTGCGGCCGCGCCGCCACCTACGCGCAGTGCTGCGGGCAATACCACGCCGGCGCCGCCGCACCCGACGCCGAGACCCTGATGCGTGCGCGCTACAGCGCCTACGTCCGCCGTGATGTGGCGTACCTGCTCGCCAGCTGGCATCCGTCCACGCGCCCACCCGCGTTGTCGCTGGACGAGGGCGGCCGCACCACCTGGCTTGGCCTGACCGTGCAACGCGCCCTCGTCACCGGCGCCGACACGGCCGAGGTGGCGTTTCTGGCCCGCTACCGTGTCGGCGGCGGCAGCGCGGTGCGCATGACCGAACACAGCCGCTTCGTGCGCGAAGACGGCCAGTGGTATTACCTCGACGCGCGCTGAGCAGGCGCAGGCCTGGATGCGTCTTACGCCCTGGCCGCAGGCCGTGAAGCCGTTCAGCCCGACGAACGGCACGGACCGGCATGCTTTGTCGACGCCACGTTCGCAGCCGATCCCGGAAGCTTGCCGCCTCGGCGGAGCGCGCCGCGGGGCAGACACGATCATGGCAACCTTCAATCTCTGGCAGTGGGTGCTTGCGGCCATCGTGGTGTTTGCGATCGTGCTGCCGGCCTGCCTGGCCACTGCACTGATCTGGTTCGGTCCCCGCCACGACGCCCCGCGCAGGGCCCGTGCCCGTCGTGTGTCCGACGCCGGCCCCTCCAGCCCGGCCTTGTCGCTGCTGACCGGCATCACCGGCGACGGCAGCTAGGCGCGGCGATCGACGCCGCTGGGCTGGCGCAGCGCATCCACCAGGCGCGCCGGTTCGGCATCTCGCCTCGGCACGCGACATCGCTCGCTGGAAGGTCATCACCTCATCCGGTCATTCCAGCGGCTTGGTGGCGCGCCTCGGCCTGGAAAGCATGCGCCGCACCCTCACCCCGGCACGTTGCCACCAGCGAGCGCAGCGCACGCTGACGCGGCGACACCGCGACAATTGCCACCTGCACGCCTGCACGCCTGCAACCAGCCAGGTTGGCTATCCTCCTCGGCTCGACTTGCCGCAGGAGCGCTCCACCGCATGACCTCCGTCCACACGCCGGCCACCGCGCCGTGACGCCGTCCCGGCGCGTCCTGCCCGCGCTGTTGGCGCTGCTGCCGCTGATCGCCTGCGCCGATCCGGCGTTCGACCGCTGCCTGGCCGGCCTGCAGACCCAGGCCGCCGCCAAGGGCGTGCAGGCCGCCGACTTCCAGCGTTTCACCGGCGGCCTGGCGCCCGATCCCAGCGTGTTGCCGCTGCTCGATGCCCAGCCCGAATTCACCACCCCGATCTGGGACTACCTCGCCAGCCTGGTCGACAGCCAGCGTGTGGCCGACGGCCGGGCGATGCTGGTCACCCATCGCGACCTGCTCACGCGTCTGTCCGAACGGACCGGCGTCGATCCGGCCACCATCGTGGCGGTCTGGGGCGTGGAGAGCGACTACGGCCGCGTCACCGGCAAGCGCCCGCTGCTGGTCTCGCTTGCCACGCTGTCGTGCGCCGGCCGCCGCCAGCCGTTTTTCCGTGGCGAATTTCTCGCCTTGCTCGGCCTGCTGCAGCAAGGCGACCTGTCGCCGGATGGCTTGACCGGCTCCTGGGCCGGTGCCTTCGGGCAGACCCAGTTCATGCCCTCGACCTATGCCCGCATCGCGGTGGATGGCGACGGCGACGGCCGCCGCGACCTGGTCGCCAGCATTCCCGACGCGCTGGCCTCCACCGCCAACTACCTGGTCAAGGCCGGCTGGGAGCGCGCCCGTCCCTGGGGCATGGAAGTGCGCCTGCCGACCGGCTTCGACGCCAGCAAGGCCGGCCGCACCCGGCGCCAGCCGCTGCAGGCCTGGCAGAACGCAGGGCTGCTCGGCAGCGACGGCAAGGCCCTGGCGCCGAGCGGCCTGCCCGCCGATGCCCCGGCCGCCCTGTTGCTGCCGGCCGGCGCCACCGGCCCGGCATTCCTGGTGTTCCGCAACTACGACGCGATCTACGCCTACAACGCCGCCGAAAGCTACGCGCTGTCGATCGCCTTGCTCGCCGACCGCCTGCGCGGCGGCCCCGGCCTGGTCGCCGCCTGGCCCACCGACGACCCCGGCCTGGGCCGCCCCGAACGGCGCGAACTGCAGCAATTGCTGCTGGCCCGCGGCCACCTGATCGGCGAGGCCGACGGCATGATCGGCACCGCCAGCCGGCGCGCCATCCAGGTCGAACAGACCCGCCTGGGCCTGCAGCCGGCCGACGGCCGCCCCGGCCAACGTATCCTCACCGCCCTGCGCGCCGTCCCGCCGGCGACCGGCGCGGCTGCTGTCCGCGCCACCGCGTTCACGCTGCCGGCCGCGTATCCCGCATTTGCCCAATCCCCCATCGTCCAGAAGGCACCTCCCATGTCCGACCTCACCGGCCTGCGCACAGGCGATTTCCACGGTTTCCCCTCGCTGTTGATCGACACCCCGTTCTCCACCGCGGCCATCAGCCTGTTCGGCGGCCAGCTGCTGTCGTTCGTGCCCAAGGGCGGGCAGGACGTGATGTGGCTGTCGCCCACCGCCAAGCAGCCGCCCACCCCGATCCGCGGCGGCGCCCCGGTGTGCTGGCCATACTTCGGCCGCCAGGACCAGACCGGCGAGGTCCCCGCGCACGGCTTCGTGCGCACCGTGCCCTGGCAGCTCACCGAGAGCCGGCGCGAGGACGACGGCACGCTGGTGCTCACGCTGACCCCGCCCAGTTTCGATGACCTGGCGCTGCGCCTGCGCATGACCCTGCGCATCGGCCGCACCCTCGAACAACGCCTGATCACCGAAAACACCAGCCCGGCCCCGGTGCGCTTCACCCAGGCGCTGCACAACTATTTCCGGGTCGGCGACGCGCTCACCGTCAGCGTGCAGGGCCTGGACGGGCTGGACTACCTGGACAAGTACGAGAACTACGCCACCGCCCACCGCCAGCAAGGCGACTGGAGCCTGCGCGATCCGCGCGACCCCGGCCGCAGCGACCGCATCTACACCAACGCCGGCGGCCGCTACACCCTGACCGACCCGGTGCTCGGCCGCCGCATCGTCATCGCCACCCAGGGCAGCCGCTCGCTGGTGGCCTGGAACCCGGGCGAAGAGGCCGCCGCCAAGATGGCCGACGTGGGCGATGGCTGGCGCGACTACGTCTGCCTGGAAGCGGCCAATGCCGGCCCGGACGTGATCGAACTGGCCCCCGGCGCCAGCCACACGCTGGGCCAGACCATCAGCGTCGAGTAACCGATCACCGGCACCATGCCATTCCTTCTCCCGCTCGCGGGAGAAGATGCCGGCCCTGGCAGCAGCCAATGCTGGCCCGGACGTGATCGAATTCGCCCCCGGCGCCATCACACGCTGAGCCAGACCATCAGCGTCGAATAACCGATCACCGGCACCACGTCACTCCTTCTCCCGCTCGCGGAAGAAGATGCCGGCCCTGGCAGCAGCCAATGCCGGCCCGGACGTGATCGAATTCGCCCCCGGCGCCATCACACGCCGAGCCAGACCATCAGCGTCGAGTAACCGATCACCGGCACCACGCCACCCCTTCTCCCGCTCGCGGAAGAAGATGCCGGCCCTGGCAGCAGCCAATGCCGGCCCGGACGTGATCGAATTCGCCCCCGGCGCCAGCCACACGCTGGGCCAGACCATCAGCGTCGAATAACCGATCACCGGCACCACGTCATTCCTTCTCCCGCTCGCGGGAGAAGGTGCCCGAAGGGCGGATGAGGGCCAGCGGCCATCCAGGCACTCAGCATCAGCCGCCAGGCGGCGCTTGGGTCCGCACTCCATCAGTGCCCCCCGGGGCAACCGATCTCCATCCGCAGCTACACTTCCCGCCTCGCTACCCTGGGCTGCGCGATGTCTCCCTCCGCCGATTCCGCTCCCGCCACGGGCCGGCGCCGCGCCGCGCTGATCTTCATCTTCATCACCGTGCTGATCGACGTGCTGTCCTTCGGCGTGATCATTCCGGTGCTGCCGGATCTGGTGCGCCAGTTCACCGGGGGCGACTACGCCGTCGCGGCCGGCTGGATCGGCTGGTTCGGTTTCCTGTTCGCCGCCATCCAGTTCGTCTGCTCGCCGCTGCAGGGCACCCTGTCCGACCGCTACGGCCGCCGCCCGGTGATCCTGCTCTCGTGCCTGGGGCTGGGCCTGGATTTCATCCTGATGGCGGTCGCCCATTCCCTGCCGATGCTGCTGCTGGCGCGGGTGATCTCCGGGGTGTGCTCGGCCAGCTTCTCCACCGCCAATGCCTACATCGCCGACGTCACCCCGGCCGACAAACGCGCCGGCGCGTTCGGCATGCTTGGCGCGGCATTCGGTATCGGGTTTGTCGCCGGTCCGTTGATCGGTGGCTGGCTGGGCAGCATCGGCCTGCGCTGGCCGTTCTGGTTTGCCGCCGGGCTGGCGCTGTTGAACGTGCTGTATGGCTGGTTCGTACTACCCGAATCGTTGCCTGCCGAACGCCGCACGCCACGCCTGGACTGGTCCCATGCCAACCCGCTGGGCGCGCTCAAGTTGCTGCGCCGTTATCCGCAGGTACTCGGCCTGGCCTCGGTGGTGTTCCTGGCCAACCTGGCGCACTACGTCTATCCCAGCATCTTCGTGCTGTTCGCCGGGTATCAGTATCACTGGGGCCCGCGCGAGGTGAGCTGGGTGCTGGCCGGCGTCGGCGTGTGCAGCATCATCGTCAATGCGCTGCTGGTCGGCCGGCTGGTGCGTTGGCTGGGCGAACGCCGTGCGCTGCTGCTGGGCCTGGGCTGCGGGGTGGTCGGTTTCGTCATCTACGGGCTGGCCGACAGCGGCGCCGCGTTCCTGGTCGGCGTGCCGATCAGCGCGTTCTGGGCGATCGCCGCACCGGCCGCGCAGGCCCTGATCACCCGCGAAGTCGGCGCCGATGCGCAGGGCCGCGTGCAAGGCGCGCTGACCAGCCTGGTCAGCCTGGCCGGCATCGCCGGTCCGTTGCTGTTTGCCAATGTGTTCGCCTGGTTCATCGGCCGCGGCGCACCGCTGCATCTGCCTGGCGCCCCGTGGTTGCTGGCGGGTCTCCTGCTGGCCGCAGGCTGGGTCATGGCCTGGAAGCGGGCAGGGCGGGGCGCCGGCGTGGCCCCCGCCGTCCAAGGCTGATGCCAACCTATTCAGCTTGTGCTCGCGCCCGCTTTATCTGATTTGCGCAGTCGCTGCTAGGCTGATGCACTCCGTACCGCAGCACCGCTTCGACTCCCTATGTGTCCTGACACCCTGGCTGTTCCGCCCTCGGCCGCGCTCGCGTTGCGCCATGCCACGCAGGACACCCATCGCCTGGTCGAAATGGTTCCGCTGATGCAGGCGCTGGGGCAGGGGCAGGTCGATCGCGCCGCGTACGCGCTGATCCTGCGCCGGCACCATGCCTTGCTGGCCGGCTTCGAAGTGCAATTGAGCGACTGGCTCAGCACCCTGACCTGCAGTGGCTGGCCGTATCGCCGCCGCGTACCGGCCTTGCGCGAGGACCTGCACACGCTGGGTCAGCAACCGCAGACGGCCATCGCAGCGCCCGCCGCCGGCAGCGATGCCGCGCGCTGGGGCATGCTCTACGTCATCGAAGGCTCGCAACTGGGTGGGCGGATGATCGCGCGCATCTTGCGCAAGCAGCAGCCGGCGCTGGCCGACGCCTTGCGGTATTTCGAACTGGCCAACGACGATCCGGCCGGCTGGCGCCGTTTCCAGGCGGTGCTCGACCAACGCCTGGACACTGCATCCGCGTGCGAGGCCGCCATCGACGGTGCGCAGCGCATGTTTGCCCACTTCCACACCTGTCTTGCAGCGGAGCCGCGCGCGTGAATCAGCCTACCGAACCCCTGGACATGGATGTCTGTGCGCGTGAGCCGATCCATATCCCCGGCCTGATCCAGCCGTACGGCGTTTTGCTGGTGATCGAGCCGGCCGATGGTCGCATCGTGCAGGCCAGCACCACCGCCGCCGACCTGCTCGGCGTGCCGCTGGCCGAGCTGCTGGGCATGACCTACACCCAGGTGCTGGAACTGCCCGGCGAGCAGCCGTTCGTGGTCGAGGACCAAGCGCAGCATCTGCTGCATGCCGACGTGCGCTTCCCCCTGCGCGCGGCCGCCACCGACCACCCGTGGGTGGCCGCCTGGCATCTGTATCCGGAGCAATGGCTGGTCGAGATCGAGCCGCGCGACGCACGCCTGATGGATGTCACCCTGCGCGAAGCACTGCCGTTGTTGCGCAGTATCGAGCGCGATCCCGGCATCGCCGAAGCCGCCGTGCGCGCCGCCAAGGGGCTGCGCAGCATGATCGGCTTCGACCGGGTGATGGTGTATCGCTTCGATGAAGAGTGGAACGGCGACGTCATCGCCGAAGCGCGCCAGCCCGAGCTGGACGCCTATCTCGGCCTGCATTACCCGGCCACCGACATCCCGGCCCAGGCGCGCGCGCTGTACCTGCGCAACCGCGTCCGCCAGATCGCCGATGTCGGCTATCGGGCCTCGCCGATCGAGCCCACGCTGCATCCGCGTCTGGGCACCCCGGTGGATTTGAGCGATGTCAGCCTGCGCAGCGTCTCGCCGGTGCACCTGGAATACCTGGCCAACATGGGCGTGACCGCCACGCTGGTGTCGTCGATCGTCGTCAACGATGCGCTATGGGGGCTGATCTCCTGCCACCACTACAGCCCGCACTTCACCAGCCATGCCATGCGCGATGCCACCGATGCGGTGACCCGCGCGCTGGCCGGGCGTATCGGCGGATTGCAGGCGGTGGCGCGCGCGCACATGGAATCGGTGCTGCTCACCGTGCGCGAGAAGTTGATCACCGACTTCAACGACGCCGACCAGATGACCGTGGAAATGCTCGCCGACATGGCGCCGGACCTGATGGACGTGGTCGACGCCGATGGGGTGGCGATCTTCCACGGCGGCGAGATCAGCCGGCATGGCAGCACCCCGGACGCGGCCGCGTTGCGCCGCATCCGCGACCACATCGAATCCGAACACCACGACGCCCTGCGCGAAGACGCGGTCGGCGCGCTGCATGTGGATGCAATCGGCGAGGTGTTCCCCGAGCTGGCCGACCTTGCTCCGCTGGCCGCCGGCTTCATCTTCGTGCCGCTGATGCCGCAATCCCGCAGCGCCTTGCTGTGGACCCGCCGCGAGCAGGTGCAGCAGGTCAAATGGGCCGGCAATCCACAGCTGGCCAAGCTGGCGGACATCCCCAACTCACGGTTGTCGCCACGCAAGAGCTTCGACCTCTGGCAGGAGACCGTGCGCGGTCGCGCGCGGCGCTGGTCGCCGCTGCACCTGGAATCGGCGCGCAGCCTGCGCGTGCTGATCGAACTGATGGAGCGCAAGCGCTTCCAGCAGGATTTCACCCTGCTCGAGGCCTCGCTCTCACGCCTGCGCGATGGCGTGGCCATCATCGAGCGTGGCACCACGGCCGCGCACCGGCTGATGTTCGTCAACCCGGCCTTTGCGGAACTCAGCCAGACCGAAGTGGCCGACCTGATCGGCTGCGACATCCTGTCCCTGCTGGCCAGCGACGCCGCCCCGCCCCAGGTGGAACTGCTCGAGGAGGCATTGCGCCAAGGCCGCGCCGCATACGTCACCCTGCCGCTGCGCTCGCAGGACAGCGCGCCGGTCTACCGTCAGTTCCATCTCGAACCCCTGCCCAGCCCCAACGGCGTCACTGCCCACTGGCTGCTGCAGCTACGCGACCCCGAATAGGCGCGGCTGACGGCGGTATGGTCTGCCGCTGCCGACGGCAGCTGACAAATCGTGGCGAGCAGTCGCCAGGTGGTGCGGACGGCGCGCAGGACGCCGTGTACGCGCGGCACCTCCTGCCGATTCCGCGCACCGGCCGTGCCCGCCCGGCGATGGGCGCAGGTGTTTTGACAGGCGCGCTAAGCCCGCCGCCGCAACACCAACAAGGTGACCGTTCCGGCCACCAGGCCCCAGAACGAGGCGCCGATCCCGCCCAGCGTCAGCCCCGATGCGGTCACCAGGAAGGTGATCAAGGCCGCTTCGCGCTCGCTGTCCTGCTGCAGGGCCGCCGCCAGGCTGTTGCCGATCGTGCCCAGCAGGGCAATCCCGGCGATCGCCATCACCAGCTCGCGCGGGAAGGCCGCAAACACCGCCGCCACGGTCGCGCCGAACACGCCGATCAGCACATAGAACACGCCCGCGCTTACCGCAGCGGTGTAACGCCGCGCCGGATCCTCGTGCGCCTCGCGGCCCATGCAGATCGCCGCGGTGATGGCCGCCAGGTTCAAGGCATAGCCACCGAACGGCGCCAGCAGCGTATTGACCACCCCGATCCAGCCGATCGTCGGCGAGATCGGCACCGTATAGCCGGAGGCGTGGATCACCGCCACGCCCGGCACGTTCTGCGAGGCCATGGTGACCACGAACAATGGAATCGCCAGCCCGAACAACGCCGCCCACGACAATGACGGCACCACCAGCACCGGGTGGGCCAGTTCAAGCTGCACGGTCTTCCACTGCATCAACCCGCTACCGGCCGCAATCGCCACGCCGACCAGCAAGGTCGCAATCACCGCATAGCGCGCAAACCAGCGCCGCCCGGCCAGATAGGCCGCCAGCATCGCCAGTGCCAGCAACGCCTGGCTCTGCATCGCCACGAACAGGTCCAGCCCGAAGCGCAACAACACCCCGGCCAGCATGCCCGAGGCCAGCGAGATCGGAATGCGCCGGATTGCCTTCTCAAATAACCCCGAAAAGCCGGCCAGCATGCCAAGCACCGCCGCCACCACAAACGCCCCGATCGCCTCGCGCAACGGCACCCCGGCCGCACTGCCGATCAACATCGCTGCGCCCGGCGTGGACCAGGCCGTCACCACCGGCACCCGGTAACGCAGCGACAGGCCGATGCAGGTCACACCCATGCCGATCCCGAGTGCCCACATCCACGAGGCGATCTGCGCCTGGTCCGCCCCCAGGTGACGTGCCGCCTCGAACACGATCACCGCAGAACTGGCAAAGCCCACCAGTACCGTGACAAAGCCCGCGGCAATCGCAGGCAGGGACAGATCGCGAAGCAGGCTGCGGGAAGGAGGCATCGTGAGCTCTCTATCTCTGGTGCCCGCATTTTCACCGAGCGCGCCGATGATCGATACCGCGGCAGCTTGCGTGGTTGCTCTATCGACGGTGTTTTTCGTCCTGCATGGAAAGTGCCGCGCGGCTCAATCGCGTCAATCCGGTGCCATGTCCCGGATAGAGGGAGCAGATCCGATACACCGCATGGCACGTGAAACCAGGGCCGCGCTTGGGCGCAACAAGGTCCCTGTCATGCCAGTGTCAAAAAGTGCTTGCACTTCTGCACAGTCTCGATAAACTGCGCGGCCTCGCTCAGGACGGCGGCGCTTCTCGAAGCACCGCAACAACGAACGGGGCGAATCGGAAACATCACAAGGTGTTGACGAAACGAAAAAGCCGGCTATGATGGGCGGCTCGCTACACGGAAAGATGCTTCGGCAGATTGAGGTGCAGCGGCGGCAACTTCCTCTTCACGAGGGGTTGACGAAGATGAAAAGCCT
>NZ_QEZH01000002.1:0-301 GCF_003993515.1 Xanthomonas sp. BRIP62415 | reverse complement strand
AACAGGGCCCTTGCCCGCCCACCATCGCGGGACACGCCGTGAATCCGTCCATGGAGGCTCTTACGCGGCATCCATGCCGCGTAAGGTCCCGCGACGGTGGGCGGGCAAGGACCTGTCGGGATGGTCGGTGCGCAAGGTAAGAGCGGTGCTCGATACGCCTTGATCGATCATGACGCATCGACTCCACGTCTGGTGCAAGCCTCACTACAGACAGTTTTTCAAGTGAGCGCCGACCAACTGTCTGGTGCGGCGTCCTTGCCGGTTGCGGGACCGTGTGGCGGCATGGATGCCGCCACCGAGC
>NZ_QEZH01000036.1:0-5090 GCF_003993515.1 Xanthomonas sp. BRIP62415 | reverse complement strand
TCTTCGAGCTGGGCGGCGATTCGATCTTGAGCATCCAGATCAAGGCGCAGGCGCAGCAACAAGGGCTGGAGTTTGCGCTGGAGGCGTTGTTCGAACGCCAGACCGTGGCCAGGCTGGCCGAGGTGACCACACGTACCACAGGTGCGGCGGTCGTCCCGCTGCCCAGGGTCGCGCCATTTGCCCTAGTCGATGCTCGCGTATGCGAGCGACTACCTGCCGACGTGGATGATGCTTATCCTGCGTCGCGTATGCAGATGGCGCTGCTGTACCACAGCGACACCAGCCAGGACGCCATCGTCTACCAGGACGTGGTCTGCTACGAGGTCGCCCTGTCCTGGAATGCCGCTACGCTGCAGCAGGTGGTCGACGATCTGGCCGTGCAGCACCCGGTGCTGCGAACATCGTTCTCGATGGCATACGGTACCGAGCCTCTGCAGTTGGTGTGGAAGAACGCGCGAATTCCGCTGAAGGTGCTGCCAGCCGCGAAGGACACCGTGCAGGCGAACAGCGAACTGGATGCATTGATTGCTCGCGAAACGCTGACCGCATTCGATTGGGGCACGGCCCCGTTATGCCGCATCCATGTCATGCCGTTGCCGGCCGCCTCGCGCTTCCACCTTTGCGTGACCTTCCACCATGCGATCCTCGATGGCTGGAGCGAAACACTGCTAGTCAAGCAGATGCTTACCTGCTATCGCCACGCATTGACTGGGCAGCCCCCGCTTGCCAATGGCAAGACGTTGCCTTACCGCGAGTTCATCGCGCTGGAAAAGGCAGCGCTCGGCAGCGAAGACAGCCGGACCTACTGGCAGGCGCAGCTGGCCCAATACACCGATGCATCGCTGGAGCCTGCGGACGGCGGTCTGGGCGACCACGCTGCCACATCCCGTATCGAACGTGAAATCGAGGTAGCCGATGCCGTAGAGGAAAGGCTCAATGCCTTGGCAGTGGCTGTGGGGGTGCCGCTCAAGTCGGTGTTGCTGGCCGCGCACTTGAAAGTGCTGGCGGTGGCTCTGGGGCAGAGCGATGTGATCACCGGGGTCACCGTCAACGGGCGGCCGGAGCAGGAGGGGGGAGAACGCACATTGGGCCTGTTCATCAACACCGTGCCGATGCGCGCACGCCTCGGTGGCGGGCGCTGGCACGATCTGGTCCGAAATGTGTTCGAGCGCGAGCGCGAAACGCTCCCACACCGTCGATTCCCCCTGGCCGAGATCGTCAAGAGCTGCGGCGGCATGCCGTTCGACACGGCCTTCAACTTCACCCGATTCCACGTGGGCGAGCAGATGTACAGCGGCGAGGAAGCGCCGATCCGCGACAGGCGCGGCTTCGCCGCCACTCATTTCGCCTGCGTGGCCGAGTTCATGGTACGGCCCGGCGAGAACCGACTGCGCTGCGTCCTGATCTTTGATGGTGCGAAGGTTCCGTTGCCGCGCCAGGAAATCGTTGCTGCGCTGTACGCACAGGTGCTTGTCGCCATTGCCGCCGATCCCGATGCGTACCACGCCGGATGGGGGGGAGTGGTCGCCGCACAGGCAGAGCTCCCGCTGGATCCGGCGATCCTGCCGGAGGGTTTCAGGAAACGTCGCCGCAGCGCCGCGCCGCAACCGCCGGTCATAGACAACAGCACGGAACTATTCCAGTGAGACTCGAACGACTGTTTGAAGAGCAGGTGCGGTTGCGTCCCGAGGCCATCGCGATCGTGGATGGCAGCGAACGTATCAGCTACGCGCAGCTGGACACGCAGTCCACGGCGATCGCAGCGGCGCTGCAGGCGCGCGGGGTCCAGCCGGACGAGGCGGTGGGCCTGCGCATGCAGCGCTCGGCAACGCTGATTGTAGCGATGGTGGGGCTGATGAAGGCCGGTGCCGGCTACGTGGCCCTGGATCCGATCTATCCCGAGGACCGTCTGCAACGCATGCAGGCGGACAGCCATGTGCGTTTTGTGATCGTCGATGCCGGAAGCGCGGTTGCGCAAGCGCCTGCATCGGCCACCGTACTGGACGTTGCGACGCTGTGTGCGGAAGCCGTGGTTGCTCGGGGCGATGCCGGCCATGCGCGGCTGGGAGACCAGGGCTTGGCGTATGTGCTGTACACCTCCGGTTCCACCGGCATGCCGAAGGGCACCCCGGTTTCGCACGCCAACGTGGCATCGTTGCTGGCGGCCGCCAACGCGTGGTTCGAGTTCGGCCCGGACGATATCTGGAGCCAGTTCCATTCCTATGCGTTCGATTTCTCTGTCTGGGAAATCTGGGGGGCGCTGGCGTTCGGCGGCAGGCTGGTGATGGTGCCCGATACGGTGACGCGTGCCCCGCAGGAATTCCTGCATCTGTTGCGTAAGAGCGGGGTCACGATACTCAATCAAACTCCGTCGGCGTTCGCCGAGCTGCACCGCTGCATGGTGACCGAAGCGGCAGCGCCGCTGCCCGCGTTGAGCGTGGTCGTATTCGGGGGCGAGGCAGTGGACCTGCAGGATCTCGACCGCTGGTTTGCGCGCTTCGGTGACCAGCAGCCATTGCTGGTCAACATGTACGGTATTACCGAAACGACGGTTCACGTGACCTACCGGCCCTTGACCCGGGACGATACCGGCACCGGTAATGCGCGCGGCACACCGATCGGCGTGCCGTTGGCACACCTGAAGACATACGTACTCGATGAGATGCTCAACCCCGTGCCGGCCGGTACCGTGGGCGAGATCCACGTCGCTGGTGGCGGCGTTGCACGCGGTTATCTGCGGCGGCCGGCCCTGACAGCCGAGCGCTTCATCCCAGATCCGTTCACCGTCTCGCCCGGTGGGCGCCTTTATCGCAGCGGCGACCTCGGCTATATCGATGTGCGCGGTGAACTGCGCACCTTGGGTCGAGGCGACAATCAGGTCAAAGTGCGCGGCTATCGCATCGAAATCGGTGAGATCGAAGCAACGCTCGCGCGACATCCCTTGCTCACCGAAGCGGTGGTGGTGCCGTCCCAGGAGGAGAGCGGCACCCAGCTGTTGGCGTTCGTACGTCCCTGTGGTGATGCCCTACCGCAGCTGGAGGCCCTGCGCGAATATCTCGCCGCGACGCTACCGACCTACATGGTGCCTGCGCGCTACGCCGCCGTGCCGGCATTTCCGCTCGACGTCAATGGCAAGCGCGACCGACGGGCGCTGCTGGAGGTGGAGGCGATGCCACTGCCACGCCGTTCCTGCACCGTGGCGCCGCAGAACGCTATGGAGCGCAGTTTGTCGTCGGTATGGGCCCAGGTGTTGGAAATCGATGACTTCGGCATCGATGACAACTACTACGCACTTGGCGGAGATTCGATCCGCAGCATACAGATCAAGTCCAAGGCGCAGGAAGCCGGCATCGTGTTCAGCCTGGCCGATCTGCTACGCACGCAAACCGTGCGTCAGCTTGCCAGGATCGCCCGGCGGCAGGCGGCGAACGAGAGCGCAACGCCACGTGCGCCGTTCGCTCTGATCGCCCCTGCGCTGGCTGACACCCTGCGCGGTCGCTATCAGGACGCCTACCCGGTCAGCGGAACGCAGATGGGCATGCTGTATCACAGCAGCCTGGGTGCCGACGACGCGGTGTACCACAACATTGAAGTACATACGTTGCGTTTGCCATTTGATGGCCAATGTCTGGCGGCGGTGTGGGAAACGTTGGGCCTGCAGCATGAGATCCTGCGGACCGGCTTCGATCTATCGCGGCCGCAGCAGCCGTTACAGGTGGTCCGTCCTCACGGGTGGGTACCGCTGGAAGTCCTCGATTCGCGTCAGCTCGACGCCGATCAGGTCGCAAGTACCCTGCAGTCCTGGGTAGAGCAGGAACACGTGCGCGGTTTTGGCGACTGGGTGGACGAGCCACTGTTCCGTGTCTGCGTGCAGCGGTTGGATGATGCGGTGTTCAATCTCATCTACAGTTGCCACCACGCCGTCCTCGATGGCTGGAGCGCGGCGCGACTGACGCGCGAGTTCATCGATCTTTACCGACAGGCACTCGCCGGCAAGGTTGGTAAGATGGTAGCGCAGACGTGCAGCTACGCCGATTTTATTGAACTGGAACAGCAGGCGCGCGCAGACGGCTCGCCGGACCGCTTGTTTTGGTCGCAGGCCCTGGTCGATGCACGGCCGGCGCTGTTCGAGCGCATGTCGCCGCTGGAGTCGCGTTCAGGTGCCGAGGCGGTAACCCGCGTCGACGTGCCAATGGACGCCGCGGCATCGGCACAGTTGAAGGCTCTCGCGCGCGAACTGGAAGTACCGCTGAAGAGCGTGTTGCTGACCTTGCATCTCAAAACCCTGGCCGTTCTCACTGGCCAGCCTGAGGTGGTCAGCGGGTTTGTCACCAATGGTCGTCCCGAGCGGGTCGGTGGCGATGCCGTCTTGGGCCTGTTTCTCAACAGCGTGCCATTGCGGCTGTCAACTGCTGGTCGGAGCTGGGTGCAGCTGATCCGATCTGCGTTTGTCCAGGAGCAGGCATTGTGGCCATACCGACGCCTGCCACTATCGGAGATCATGCGCCTGCATGACGGCCGGAAGCTGTTCGATACGCTGTTCAACTTCACCCATTTCCATGTCTACGGCGACGAATACGGTGACGATACCTCTGCGATCGTGGATCGTGGTGGTGGCTTCGAGCATTCCAGTTATCCGTTGATCCTGCAGGCGATGCAGCTGCCCGGCTTGGAAACCTTGCGGCTTGTTCTGGAAGCCGATCGCGCGGTGTTTTCGCCGGCGCAGATCGAGCGCATGGTGGCCATCTATACCGATGCGCTGGGCCGCATGCTGGCCGACCCCACCGCCTGCAGCGATATCGCGGACTTCGTTCCGGCCAGCGATCGACAACAGCTGCTGGCCTGGGCGGGGTTGCCGGGGGAGGGAGGCGTCAGCCTGAGTGGACGTTTTGCGCAGACCGCGCAGCAGGTTCCGGACGCCATTGCGGTGCAGGACGCCGAAGGCACGCTGAGCTATGCACAACTGGAGGCAGCCAGTGCGGCGATTGCCTGGGCCCTGCAGCGCAGCGGGGTGCAGCCGGGGATGCGCATAGGCGTCAGCCTGGCTCGTTCGCGCTGGCTGGTGGCCACCTTGCTGGGCATCGTGCGCG
>NZ_QEZH01000035.1:0-10071 GCF_003993515.1 Xanthomonas sp. BRIP62415 | reverse complement strand
ACAGCGTGGCGTAGTCCAGCACGGTTTCGCCCTGCAGGGCGATCGCCTGTGGCGGATGCGCCTGCAGACGCGCAAACAGGTCGGCGCTGCAGTGGCGAGCCACCGGCAGTGCCTCCTGCAGTTGCGCCGGCGCGAACAATGCAGCCAGCGCAACGTCCGGCGCGGACAGCACTGCCTCCAGCGTGTCGCGGTACTGCGCGCAGATCGCTTCGATGCGTGCGCGCTCGAATACGTCCGATGCGTACTCGGCCACGAGCAACAGTTCATCACCGCTCTCGACCATGTTCACCGTGAGGTCGAACTTGGCGGTCTGGTGCGGCGGGACATCGGCAACTGCAACATGCGGACCAAACCGCATCGGCGCGGTCACCGCAGCCATCGCATCATAGGAAAAAACGACCTGGAACAAGCCATTTCGCTGCGGACGCGACGTGCCCTGCAGCCGTTCCACCAACTGCTCGTACGGCACGCTCTGATGCGACTGCGCTTCGGCCACGGTCTGCCGGGCAGCGCGCACGAGCGAACGGAAACTGGCGTCGCCGCGCACCTGCAGCCGGATCACCAACATGTTGACGAAGAAGCCGATCAATCCTTGGGTTTCGGCACGAATGCGATTGGCGGTAGGCGTACCGAATTGCACTACGGCTGCGTTGCCCATCCGCGAGAGGACCACCGCAAAGGCAGACGCTGCCACTGCGTAGCCCGTGGCACCTTCCTGCCGCGCAAGCTCACGCAGCGAGGCCGAACTACGGCAACCCAATGCCAGTGCCACCGTACTGCCGGGCGACCCTATCCCCGCCCCCCGTGGTCGGTCGTGGACCAGCGTAGCCAAGGTATCCACTTCCGCCAGCTGTCTCTGCCAGTACGCGAAATGCCGTTCGGCATCGCGTTCAGCATTGCGCTGCTCCCACGCGGCAAAGTCCAGGTAGCGGATCGGCAACGCCGGCAGGACCGGTACCGTGCCTTGTGCGAACGCCGCGTAGGCAGCCGACAGTTCGGCCTTGAGGATGCCCAGCGACCAACCATCGCTGGCGATGTGGTGCATCGTGAGCAGCACCAACGTTTGTTCGCCGGGTAAAAGGGCCAGCTCTGTGCGCAGCATGCAGCCCGCGTCCAGCGCAAACGGAACCCGGACGCGCTCGCCCATCCACGTGCGCAGTGCATCCTCAGCGACCTGCGACGGCAGATCGCTCAGGTTGCATTCGTCGATTCGTACCTCGCCGGTCGGATGGATCCGCTGTACCGGCTCGCCGTCGACCAGGTGTACACCGCTGCGCAGCACAGAATGGCGGTCCAGCAGCCACGCAATTGCCTGTAGCAACGCTGCGCGGTCGAGCGTCCCATCGACCCGGAAGGCAAAAGGCATGTTGTACTGGCTGGATGCCGGATCGCACAGCTGCAGGTAGGCCATTCGCGACTGCGCGAACGACAACGGACCCTGATCGCCGGGTTGGAGCACAATCCCTGCACGCTCCTCACTGCGGCGGCTGCGACGGTGAGCGTTGAGCAGCTTGAGGTCGAGGTCGGTGATATCCATGCGGCTCAGGCATCTCCTGTAGTAACGATCGTGCGCGGTGCGAGCCATTCGGCGCAGTGCCGGGCCAGCATCGACACGTGCGGCGCGTCCATCATCGAATAGTGGTTGCCCGTACACTGACGCCGTTCGAATCGCTCGCTGGCGAGCGCCCGCCAGCCGCGATCTGACAGGTCAGACCCGGCGCCGATGTAATGCACAGCGCGCACCGTCGCCGTCATCCGATAGACCGACAGTGCTTCTGCATTGGCGGCAAGCACAGCGCGTAGGACAGCCAGTGCGTCGTGGTCGCCGTGCAGCGCAGCGGCATTGCGTTCCATCTCCTGCAAAAGCGCCCGGTGGTCTTCGTCCTCATCGGGGCCTGAGGAGCTTTCGACATGAACAAAGCTGCCGTCCGCAGCGCACGCAGGGCTATCTATCACCAGCAGCAGCGAAGGCGGCTCCTCCAGCGCTTCCGCACGGGCCGCCATCAACGCGGCTATCACTCCCCCGAGTGACCAGCCCCCCAGCCGGTAAGGCTGACCACGCTGGACACTGAGGATGGCGTCCAGGTAGCGCTGCGCCAGATCGTCCAGCGCCTGTCGCGGTGATTCGCCGTTCAAGCCAGGGTGGCGAAGGGCATACACTGGATACGTCGGCTTAAGCGCCTGCACCAGCGGTAGATAGCAGCCCACCCCTCCACCTACCGGGTGTACCAGAAACAGCGGGACTCCTTGGTCGCCGCCCCACAGACGTACCATCACATCGGCCGGATACGTTGTTGCAGCGGCTAGCCGCGCGGGTGAACTGTGCAACGTGGCGATGCTTTCCGCGCTGATCTTCATGCCCCGGCCCCGCTGCGGGGCGCAGCATCGCGGCGCAGGCGCGCACGGTAGGCCTCCATCAGCAACCGCGAGCTAGTGATGATGTCCTCACCGTATGTCGCGTCGCGGTCCAGCGCCGCGCAGAACGTCGCCAATCTAGGAAAAAGCAGGATCGTGGCCATGTCGATGTCGCACTCGTAAATGCGCTCCAGTTCCGCCACCACTCGCATGGCGGCGATGGAATCGCCACCGAGGGCGTTGAACTCGTCGTTGCGCTGCACATCGTCAATGCCCAGCACCTTCCTCCAGACCGATGCAACCACATGTTCGGTTGGCGATTGCGGCGCGCCGCCGCGATCGACAATTGCGGCCGATTCACCGCCACTGCCCCCGTCGCCGTTGGAAATACCAGCAGTGCGTGCAGTATCGCGGTAGGCGGCGTAGCCGGGCGGCGGCTCCGGCAGAACGCTGTTAGGACTGTCGGCGATGGACGCGATGCAGTGCTCGAACAGCGCGGCGATCTGCCGGCCGTGCTCCCGTTCCTGCGCCGGCACGCTTAGCATGCCGTAGATGCGCTTCTCGCCTGGATCTGTCCAGAAGTTGACCACGTAACTTAAGCTGTTGACCGCCACGCCAGTACGCGCCGTCATCTGCAAGGGAAGCGTTTCGTCCAGTGTGTCGTAGTTGTGGAAGTGCAAGTAGTTGAACAGCACCTTCGGACGCGCGACCTCCCCAGTCGCGGCGATCACGGCGCTGAGCGGGAAGCGGCGGTACGGCGCCATCTCTGCCTCGCTACGCGAACTGGCTGCGACCAACGACCGCCAATGGTGGCAGCGATCGGTGCGCACCCGCAGCGGCAAGGTATTCAGGAACAAACCGAGCGCCTGGGCCCCTCCTGCAAGTTCCGGCCGGCCGTTGAACGGTACACCGGTGATCACATCGGGCGAACCGGTCACCATGGCCATCACATGGCAGTGCACCGCCAACAGCACTGCCTTGATTGATACCTTGAGTGATGCGGCGAGCGCTTGCAGCTGGGCGGACCGGGTGGCACAAAGCGGCAGCTCAAGCGCGCCTGCCAAGTCCTCCGTTTCTGCCCCTTGTATAACCGGGATGTCGCGGCAGTGCACGTCCTGCAGATAGGCCTGCCAGAAGCTGCGCTGCGCCGTACTGGTTTCGGCGGCCCGCTCCAGCGCGATGAACTCGCGGTATCGCAGGCGTGGCGCCGCTACGGGACGCTCCTGCCCGGCACGGCACTGCGCATACAGAGACAACGTATCGACCGTGATCTGGGCTTCGCTCCAGCCATCCAGCAATGCATGGTGGAAGCTGTAGGACATCACCGATCGGGTATCGGAGAAACGATGGATCGCACAGCGGATCGGCGCATGGCGCTCCATGTCGAAACCGCGGGCCAGGTCGTCCTGCGTCCACGCCTCGATGCAGGACTGCATCTGCGCATCTTCGCTGGCTGCGGCGTCGATCAACTCGATCGGAACCGATCGGTCGCGGCGGACAATCTGCAACGGCTCGCTGTATCCGGTGATGTGGAAGGTGGACCGGCAGGTGTCGGCCTGCGCCAAGACACCCTGCAGGCAGTCGCGCAGCAGGGGGACGTTGGCATTGCCTTCCAGCCAGACGTGCACGACATCGAAATACAGGCGCTGCGAGGCGTCGCGCGAGTGGTAAAACATCCCAGCTTGCAGCCGGCTCATCGGATAAGCGGCTTCGGCGTCGGCCGGCAGGTGCACGCGATCTTCGGGAGCGACCAGATCGAAAGGTCCAACATCCTGATTGCGCACCACACCGTGATGGCAATGCGCTGCCAGCGCGGCCAGGGTCTGGTGCGCGAACAGGTCTTCCACGGCGAACTGCACCTCGCGCTTTGCCGCGCGCGACTGCACCACCAGACAAAGCATGGAATCGCCACCAAGTTCGAAGAAGTTGTCGTCGCGGTGAACGACGCAGTCCAGTGTCTGTTGCCACACCTCAAGCAGGATCGCCTCGATGCGTTCCAGCGCAGGATCGGTACCGTCCTGCGCCAGCAGTACCTGAAACGCGGCCGGCTCGATGCCCATGTCCACTCCCCGTATCGGGGCGGCGGTTACCAGAAACCGTGAGGGCAGCGCCTTGCCGGGTAAACGCGGCGCGAGATGCTCACGCAAGGCAACAGCGCTATAGGTGTGACCTCCATCCAGGACCAGTGAGACGGAGATGGCGCCACGTCCGGACTCATCGTCCCGCTGTGCACGCGCAGCCACGACGCCGTCAAGCGCAAGCAGCTCGCACTCGACCTCGGCCAGATCGAACACCACTCCCTGATGGTCCACACGCAACTGCTCATGTCCCAGCAGACGCAGGCCGCCGTCGGGATCGTGGCTCGCCCAGGCACCTGTGCGCAGCAGTCGGGCACCGGGGTGCGGGGCGGCCGGATCGGGAATGAAATGCTCGGCCGTACGGCGCGCGTCGCCCGCGTAGCCCCAGGCCAGCGCCGCCCCTCCCAGCAGCAGTTCGCCCGGCATGCCCGCGTCGACCGGACCGGCATGGCGGTCCAGCAGCACGGCAGAAGCAATGTCGAATCGGCTGGACGCCCCGCTACGAACATGGCAGATACTGCCATCGACGATGCGCTCAGGCACACGCAGCAAATACCGGTAATCCACACTGCCCTCGGCATGCAGGCGGCGCGGCGCGTCCAGATCTCCGAATCCCAGCCGATGCAGCACCTGGCCGGCGCCTTCGTCGCTACGCAGTGGAATGCCGTCTACCCGAACCTGCGGTGTGCCGATATCGGCACTCATACACTGCGCCAACTGCACCATTACCCGATCGAAGACCGGCGCATGGGGGTCCGAGCCCCACCCGGCTAGATTGGTCAGGCAGCCGGTCGCTGATAATCCGGCAATGATCGCCTCGGCTGGAAACACGATCTGCCCCGGCGCCGCCCCTTCGGGACCCGCCTCGACCCGGACCAGTTGCGACAGGGCGAATTTCGATACCGGCGCGTCGCCGCCGGCATCAACCAGGTGCTCCACGTCGAGTACCGTGGCCACCACGCCCTGCAGCGCGGCCTGCCAGGTACCGTCTGTGACAATGATCTGCACACCCATCTGTTCGGCATAGCCCGGGCCACCATCCACCACGGTCTGCGCGTCCAGCACCACGCAGCAGGCACCTCGGTCCAGCAGCGCCAGTAGCACCTGGGCTTGGGCTTCGCAGGGTTGGCCCGCTAGGCCGACCCGCGAGCGGCATCCGATACCAACCGCCGCCAGAATCCGTACGAGCGATGCCAGGCGCTGGCGTCCTTCCGCACTCGCCGGGCGTGCCAGCGACGCCATCGTCGGCGCCACCGCTTGCAGCGCGAACGGCGCCTCGACACCGAGCTCAGCAAGGCGTGCAGAAGGATTGGTGATCGCAGCGTCCAGAAGCCGTAAGTACGCATCGGCGAACTGTGCAATGGTGCGGATGCCGAACAGATGGGCGCGGTACTCGATATTGATCGCCAGCTGTCGATGCTTGGACAGCACGGTCAGCAGCAAGTCGTAGCGCGCTTCATTTAACTCGCAGGGGTAAGGCTCGAAGGCCAGACCACCGGATTGAAAACCGAGTCCAGTACCGCTGCTCTCGGTCTGGTAGGCAAACATCGCCTGAGTGAAAGGCTGCTGGCTGCCGCGCACGCCTTCAAGCGCTCGGGTGACGGCATGAAACGGAACGGCCTGGTGTTCGCGGGCCAACCGGAACTGCGCGTCCATCCTGCGTAGTAAGTCGATGAAGCTCTGCCAGGGCTCGCGCTGGTGGCGAAGCAGCAACGTGTTAACGAAGTAACCGATCATCTTTTCCAGATCGAGCTGATCGCGCGCCGAGGTCGGCGTACCAACGCATAGGTCGTCCTGCAGGCAGAAGCGCGACAGCACTTCGACGTAAACCGAGACCATCACGACGAAGACGGTGGTACGGTGCGCGGCGGCGAAGGCATGCACCTTGGCCGACAGGGGCTGAGGCAGCTCGGAAAGGAAGTTGCCTCCGGCTTGCGCGAAGGTGCCTTGCCCACGCGACACCCCCATCCAATGCAGGCGCGAACGCGCGCCCTGGAGAAGACGCCGCCAATGCTCCAGCCCTTTCTGACGGCTTGCCTGGCCGGCATCGCTGGCCTGCCACAATGCAAAGTCCAGGTGCCGCGGCTTCAACGAAGGCGGCGGCAGTGCGGCACCGCGCAGCAACTGCGCATAGCGCATCTGCAACTCATCCTGCAACAGCACGAGCGACCAGCCGTCAAACACCAAGTGGTGGGTAACCACGACAAGATAGCTCAACGCGGCGTCTACCTGCAGCAGGTGCAGCCGGTACGGCAGCTCTGTGCGGATATCCAAAGGTGCATTGACGAGCGCATCGATACGCGCGTCTAGCGATCCAGCATCTACCCGCTCCATCCGCAGGCGCAGGCGATGCAGCGGTTGCGGCACCTGCCAGGCAACCTCGTCCTCGACGACGATCAGACAACGCAGCGCTTCATGCTGCTCGGCGATGGATACCAACGCCTGCTCCAGCACAGCGCCCTCCAGCGTTCCTCCGGATATCTTCAGCACCAGCGGCACGTTGGCATGGCGAGCACCGCCACCGTTGAGGGCCAGCCACAGACTGTACTGATAGTCAGAGAGCGGCGCGCGATGCGCATCGGTCACCCGTACAACGGGCGGTGCCGACTCCAACAGTCCTTCTTCGGCCAGCAGGCGCGCAACGGCCTCTTGGTCCTGGCTGGTAATGCGGATCATTCCTTCGCCTCCATCAACCTCGCCTCGTCGCGCACAGGGTCACCTGCCGGCGGCAGTGCGTGCCGCTCAGTGGCCAACCGCACCAGCAGCTCGGCCGCGCGCATCACACGACGTCCGCTATTGGGATCATCGCGCAACGCCGCCGCAAACTCGGCGATGGTGGGATTGGCATACATCAGGCCTACTGGTGCGAGCACCGCCAAGGTCTTTTCCACTCGTGCGGTAATCTGCATTGCCTGAATCGAATCGCCACTGATCTGGAAGAAGTCGGTGTGCCGGCCGATGGCGGCGATACCAAGGACGTCCGACCACAGCGAGGCCAGCACCGTTTCCAGGTCGCCGACGGGGGCCT
This sequence comes from Xanthomonas sp. BRIP62415, assembly GCF_003993515.1. NCBI lineage: Bacteria > Pseudomonadati > Pseudomonadota > Gammaproteobacteria > Lysobacterales > Lysobacteraceae > Xanthomonas > Xanthomonas sp. BRIP62415. The sequence continues at coordinate 2,610 of NZ_QEZH01000035.1, read as the reverse complement.
CGTCCTCGCATGCAGCTTGACCACCGGCAACCAGGCGCAACGCCACATCATCGAGTTGCCCGGTGGCATCGAAAGGCAGGCAATCCAGGGCGAGGTAATGGTCTGGCACATGATGCGGCGGCAGGGTCTGCGCAGCGTGGCGACGCAATTCCTGCCAATCCGGTGGGCTGCCGGCTGCTGCCGGCACCACGAATGCCACCAGGTGCTCGTGGTCCGGGCCGGTCACCTTGCGGACCACCACATCGGATACCTGGGCATGCACGACGAGACAGTGCTCGATCTCGGCCGGCACGATACCAAAGCTCCGATGCCTGATCCGTTGGACACACGCGCCCAACCATTCCAATGAACCGTCGGGCAGCAGACGCGCCAGCAGACCGCTGCGATACGCCCTGCGCTCCTCGCCCATAACGATACTCGCGTCATACAGGCACAGCTCGCCGATCACGCCAGGCGGCACAGCGCAGCCATGCCTGTCGACGATCTGCAATTCGGTGTCCGTCTCCACGCGTACGGAATCGCCTGCCACCGGTACGGCGAGCAGCGCCTGCAGCGTCACGGTAGGGATTGCACTGGTCGTTTCGGGAGTCAATGCGATACGCAGCAGGCCGCCCGGCGACGCAGCCACCTGAGGTATCGCCTCCGCACCGGCCTTGAGAATGCCCAACAGGGCCATGAGGCGCTGAGCAGGATCGTGGATATCCAGCTCAACCGAACTACCCGGACCAACCCCGCGGCGGCGTAGCGCAGTGGCCACGGCGGCAATCCGCGCATCCAGGTCGCGATGGCACACACTTTCGCTACCGACCCGCAACGCAGGCACCGCGGCGATCTGCCCCGCAGTGGCCGCCAGCGCATCGGAAAGAGGCAAGCCTCGCTCAGCCGACCCTGCCAAATCACCCCAGGACGTCGGCCGCGCAGCCTCGCCATACGCATCCAGGGTGTCGAGGATGCGGGCATAGATGTGGGCCACGCCTCGCGCCGCGCGGGCACTGTATCGCTCGGCCAGGAACGACAGTCCTCCCCGGACCGACTGTCCTTGCGGGTCGACCTGGAAGTTCACGCACAACGGCAGGCTGGTCTCGGCGATGCCACCCCGTTGCCCCAGATCCAGGCGTGGTTGTCCGGCGTCGAGCCGCTCATAGACATGGAACTTGGTGAAGTTGAACAACACATCGAACGGCAGGCGCGCTCCCGCCGACTGGGTCAACGAAGCCACCGGGAAGCGACGGTGGCGCTCCACCGCCTGCTCGTGCGTAAACGTTATTCGAATCGCATCGGCCCAGCGTTCACCTGCCACTTGCTGGGTGAACGGCAACGCGTTGAGGAACACGCCCAGCACCGCATCGCCGTCTAGATGATCCAGACGCCCATGCGCAATCAATCCGGAGGTCACCGTGTCTTGTCCGGTGGCGATCGCCATCGCCGTGGAATGTACTGCCAGCAGCACTGTGCGTGGCGGAACCTGCAACCGCGCGGCCAAGGCAAACAATCGATCGCTGGTGTGTTGGGAGATCGCAATCTCCGCGTGCAGGATGGTTTTTCCCGCAACCAGCCCACCGGGGTCCTCGTCCTGCACTAGATTGAGATCAGGCGCGATCACTGCCGGCGCGCTGCGCGCCACTTCATCCTTCCAGAACGCACGTGCCTCCTCGTCGGCCAGGGCACGCAGTTCGGCGTCGATGTAATCGCGGTAGGCGCTTCTCAATGGACGGGCCGCGGTTGTGAAAGATGCACCGTGATAGAGGCCTAACAGCTCAGTGACCAGACTGGCCTCGCTCCAGCCATCCATCAGTGCATGATGAAAACTCAATCCCAGCGCAAATCCACGCTCCCCCAACACGCAGACGTAGTAGCGGATCCACTGCGGATTCTCCCCACGAAAGCCAATCACATGCTCCTGATCGACCCATGCATTGATCAAGGCTTCCTGCGCTTCAAGCGATAGATCGCTCGCATCCTCGATCTCCAGCTCCGGTTCGACATGGCGATAGACGCACTGCAGCGGCAGTTCGTAATCGGCGATGCTGAAACGCGTGCGCAACGCTGGATGCCGTGCCACTACCGTACGCAGGGCAGCCACGAAACGATCGCGGTCGAACGACGTTCCAACCGTGTACCGGATCACATCGTGATAGGTCGGCGACTGCGCGGCATAGGCGCTGTGGAACAACATGCCCGCCTGCATGTGACTGAGCGGATACGCATCCTCGATACCCGCGGGTAACCGTGCACGCATATCGGCATCCACCAGTGCAAAGGGCGCGATGGACTTGGTGGCGGCGTGGATGGCTGGATCACGCGGCGTCGTCACCTCGGCCAGCCTGGCCACGGTCTGGCATTCGAACAACGCCTCCAGCGCAAACTCCAGCCCTTGTTGCTGCGCCTGCGCCTTGATCTGGATGCTCAAGATCGAATCGCCGCCCAGCTCGAAGAAGTTGTCATGCCGCCCCACCTGCGCAACGTCCAGCACCTGCGCCCAGATCTGCGCCAGCGCCTGTTCCACCTCGCCCTGGGGCGCCTCGTGCGTGTCGGCAGCACGCACAGCGCCCGGTTTCGGCAACGCCGCCTTGTCGATCTTCCCGTTGGCCGTCAGCGGCAGCCGGTCCA
>NZ_QEZH01000034.1:0-211953 GCF_003993515.1 Xanthomonas sp. BRIP62415 | reverse complement strand
GGGCCAGGTGTACATCGAGGGTAGCGGCCTGGCCTATGGCTATGTCGGCCGTGCCGCCGCCACCGCCGAGCGCTTCGTGCCCAATCCGTTCGGTGCTGCGGGCAGCCGTCTGTATGCCAGCGGCGATTTAGGTCGGCACGACATCCATGGCCGGTTGCTGTTCCTGGGCCGCAGTGATCGGCAGATCAAGCTCAACGGCCACCGCATCGAACTGGGCGAGATCGAGAAAGCCTTGTCTGGGTGTGCAGGCGTCCGCAATGCAGCGGTCGGCGTGCAGCGCGGCGGGGACGGTGGCGACGCCCTGTATGCCTGCGTTGCCACCGATGCCGGCCTCACCGGAGCGGAGATGCGGGCCCAGTTGCGCGCCCGGTTGCCGGCTTATCTGGTCCCTGCGCGGATCTGGATCACCGCAGCCCTCCCATTGACCGTGTCCGGCAAGGTGGATCACGCGGCAATTCTGTCTGGATTGTCCGAGGAGGCACATGCAGCTGCCCACCGCCCACCCCGGACGGGGCTCGAACAGGTGGTTGCGGCGCTGTGGGAAGAGCAGTTCGGCTACGCGCAGGTGGGACTGGACGACGACTTCTTCGCAATTGGCGGCCATTCGATCGCGGCGATCCGCTTCATTGCCCGCTTCAACACGATCTTCCGCACGGAACTGGGCCTAGTGGTGGTGCTGGATGCCCCGCGACTGCAGGACTTCTGTGTAGCCGCCAGTGCGCTTGTACACGATTCCGAGTCGCTGGAGCGGGATGCGCAATTGCTAGTGAAGCTCAATACGGAGTAGCTCCGCACTCCGATGCCGGCCATCGAAGCGGAAGCAGCAGGTAACACACTGTCAACCATCGAAGTCAACGAGGCAACCGCAATGGAACGACCGCTCTACCTGAAGGACAACGTGATGATGGAACCGCTGTTCAACGGCTGGTACGTATGGCCGCTGCTGATCCAGCCGATCACTGCCTCGATGATCGTGACCAATCTGCATATGCGGATCATGGACTCCTACCTAAAGGCGCCGGACTTGCATGCGGCGGCGGCAAAGAATCCTGCCATGCGCGGTGGACCGTTCATGGATTACGAAGGGCCGCTAGAGGTGGTGCACCAGCTGATTGCCGACACCCGCCGCCGCATGGGTTTCGCCAGCGAGATCACCGACGCGGTCAAGGCGTTGGACGAGATGCTGCAGTCAGAGGCGCAGGGGTCGTCGCTGGAGGAGCTGTATCCGCGGGTTCCCGATGTGCTCAAGGGCTATGTCGAGCTGGGCTACGACCTGCACCACAATCCCTCCTTCCGCATGCTGGAAGGCGTGGCGTATCGCAGCAAGTACTACCGCGAGGATCTGCAGGGACTCTCTCTATCGCTGCTGGAAGGGGATCACCGTCCGTTTGTGCTGAGTACGCCGCGATTTAGCACGGACGAAAACATCATGGTCGATCTTCCCTATCGTTCCAGAGACATCGACCGCCTGTTTGCCATGCGCGACCACGGCGACTCCGAGGCGTTCGTTCGCCAGTTTGCAGAGTCGTACATCGTCGATCCGGCCAAGCGCGAGATGTTCTATGGCTACTTCACCGATACCGCACCGGTGCGCAATGCCGACCGCAACTTCGCTGGTTCCGGCGTGCGTATTCGTTACTTCGGGCACGCCACGGTGCTGGTGGAAAGTGCCAATGTGACCATCATGACCGATCCGGTCATCAGCTACGCACTGGAAGGCGGCGTTCAGCGCTTTTCTTATGCCGACTTGCCGGACCGTATTGACTACGTCCTGCTGACGCACGCGCACCAGGATCATGTGATGTTCGAAACGCTGCTGCAGATTCGTCATCGGATCGGCACCGTCGTGGTTCCGAAGAATGGTGGCGGCACGCTGCAGGATCCGTCGCTTAAGCTGATGCTCAAGACGGTGGGGTTCGAGAACGTGCTGGAGATCGACGAGCTGGAATCGGTCTCGGTCGCCGGTGGCGAGATTATGGGGCTACCGTTCTTCGGCGAGCATGGCGACCTGCACATCCGCAGCAAGCAGGCGTTCTACGTCAGCCTAGAGGGAAGCACCATGCTGTTCGCCGCCGATTCCAACAACCTGGAGCCGCGGCTGTACGAGCACTTGCGAGACATCGTTGGCAACATCCAGCACATCTTCATCGGCATGGAGTGCGAGGGCGCGCCTATGTCGTGGCTGTACGGTCCGCTGTTCACCCGCAAAGTCGACCGCAAGTTGGACCAGGCACGGCGTCTGAATGGGTCCAACTACGAGCGAGCGCTGGATATCGTGCAGAGCTTCTCGCCGGAGTCGGTGTACGTCTACGCGATGGGCAAGGAGCCCTGGCTGACCTATATCTCCAGCATCAGCTACACCGAGGACTCGCTACCCATCGTGGAGTCCAACAAGCTCCTTGCCGCCTGTGCCGACCATGCCATCCGGCACGAGCGCCTGTTCGGCGAAAAGACCATCCAGCTCGCCTGATACTCGCCTCATTCCGGGAGATACGCCTTGAAGGCTCTAGTCGTGGACAACCTCAGAAAATCCTATTCCAGTGAAGCGGGAGTCAAGCACGCACTGGACGACTTCTCGTTCCATATCGACCGGGGCGAGGTGCTGGCATTGCTGGGCCGCAACGGTGCGGGAAAGACAACCGCGATCAAGGTAATCGCCGGGCTGATCGTGCCCGACGCCGGCACCGTGCGCTTCGGCGAGGACGACGGCGCTCGGCGTGGCGCCCGGCTGGGCGCCGTGTTGGAAGGCGGCAAGAACCTGTACCAGCGCCTCAATGCGCTGGACAACCTTGAGTACTTCGGGGCATTGCGCGGTCTTGGCCTGCGTGAGGCACGCCACAAGGGCGCGGCGCTGGTGGAGCGGTTCGGGCTGGGCGAGGTGGCCCGTACCCCGATCCGCATGCTGTCGCGCGGCATGCAGCAGAAGATCGCCATCGCGGTAGCCCTCGTGCACGGCCCGAGCCTGCTGATTCTGGACGAGCCCACGCTGGGCGTGGACTACGAAGGCACCCAGATCCTGCTGCAGCTGATTCGCGATCTGCGCGCCGAAGGGGTGGCCGTGCTGCTGACCACCCATCAACTGGAGGTGGCCGAGCAGATTTCCGACCGCATCGCGATTATCCACGACGGTCGCAAGGTGGCAGACGCACTGACTGACGCCATCAAGGCGGAGTTCGCCGGCGAAACTTACCAGATCGAGTTTCAAGGCCCGCTGCAAACCGAAACGCTCGCTGCCCTTCAGGCGCTCAACGTGGAGATCGTAGACCAGCTGATGTTCTTCGCCGGCGAGCCGACCCATGCATACGAGGTGCTGGCAGCACTGAGTCCCACACCCATCCTGCGCCTGGTCCGCGGCGACTTTGGCCTGGATGCGGCGTACCGGATGTATACCCGGCAACTTCCTTCCCCACAGTCCGCCCGGGAGACCGTGCAATGATGACGCTGCTGCTGGCCGAAACGCGACGTTCCTGGAAGTTGTTCCTGCGTTATCCCGCGGAGGCGGTCGCGGTGTTCGCGATCCTCGCCCTGATGTTCGCCGGCCTGTACCTGGGGGCGCGCTTTCTGGCGGGTGGCCAGGACTTCGGCACCCGCATCGATTCGATCGTGGCCGGCTACATCGCCTGGATGCTGGTACTGGGCATCTTCAGCGGCGTTGCCGGTGAAATCGAGCAGGAGGCCAAGATTGGAACGCTGGAACAGGTGGTGCTGTCCGATCGCTCCTTTCTGGCGGTGACCGTGCTGCGCGTGCTCGCCAACTTGTCGATCAATGTGCTTATCACCTTGGCCGTGCTGGTCTGCATCCTTCTGCTGACTCGCTCCAGCTTCCACATCACTCCGGCGGTATTGCCCTCAGTAGGGTTGCTGGTGCTTGGTACGACCGGGCTTGGCCTGATGATGGGCGCGTTGGCCCTGCTGATGAAGAAAGCCACGGCACTGATCGGGCTCAGCCAGTTCATGCTGCTTTTCTTGGTCTTCTTCCAGAAGCGAGACGGTACCCAGCAGGCGCTGCAGTGGCTGGATTTTGCGCCGCTGTCCTCGGCCGCTTCGCTGATGCGCCAGGTCCTTGCCACCGGCTACCAGCCGACGGCGGTTGACCACCTGACCCCGGCGGTGAACGCGGTGGTGTATCTGTCCATCGGGTGCGTGCTGTTCCAGATGGCCCTCCGCAAGGCCAAGCGCAACGGAACCCTTGGACACTATTGATGATCACGGACACCAAGGCATCGCGTGAGAATGTCGCCACCCGGGCTGTGGCACCGCATGGCCCACCGGTCGCGTTACCTGCATGGTCGCTGCAGGAGCGCGCGGTAATCGCCGCGCATCGGGTCGGGCAACGCGCAGTGGTACCTGCAGCCCTGGTGGTGACGCGCGTACTCGACACAGTCGCTGCGCAAGGGGCGCCCTGCCAGCTCGGCGGTCTGCTCTTCCACACTGTGCTGGCAGCCGAGGATGCGCTGCAGTGCTCCGCTCTCCCGACCGGGGACGATACGGCTCTCGGCGTCAGGGTCTCGCGTCTGCATGACGACGGCGATGCCACGCTGGCGGTCGAATTGCTGGCGCGGCCCCTTGCGGTAGGCGGCGCGCCGTGCACCGACACGGCGGCGTTGCCGGAGCACGGCGACCGGCTGGACGTCGGCAGCTTCTACCGCAGCCTGGCGGATGCAGGAAATACCTTTCTCCCCGCCTTGCGTCTGCTCGCGGGCCTGCACCGGCAAGGGCATCGGATACGGGTCGAGATCGCCGGGCAGGACGCGCCGGCTGCGGCCTGCCTGGATGCATGCTTGCACGCGCTGCTGGCCTTGCCCGATCACCCGCCGACATGTGGGCATTTGATCCAGTCGATCGATCGCATCGATGTGTGGGGACCCCTGAATGGACAACTGTTCGCCACCGGCTGGCTGCGCAATGCGCATGCGCGGGGTTTCGTTGCCGATCTCCAGGTCTGCAACGGTCGCGGCCAGGTGGTGGCGGAGATCGTCGGCGTCGCATATGCGCAGTTGGCCCGGAACCGTCCGACGCTGTCTGTGGCCGGCAACATCAGCCTGGAGCCGTTCCAGGAGGCATTCGACTCTCTTGCCGAGGGCGCGGGCCTATGCGTGCGTGCGGCCGACTTCGACCAAGTACACCAGACCCTGCTCGATCCGACCGGCGTGGCCGACGCGCCGGAATGCAGCGAACTGTTGCTGCTGGTGGACCTCTCGCAGTGGGATGCACCTGGGTTGCTTGCGCAAGGTGCCGCGTGGCACCAGGCGCAGGCGGCCGGCGCTAAGGTGTCGCTGCTGCCCAACCAGTTGCAGGTACTCGGACTGAATAGATACGAGACCGACTACCTGTACGAAGAGATATTCGACGACCGCAGCTACCTGCGCGACAACATCGTCCTCGACGACGACGATGTTGTGCTGGACATCGGCGCAAACATCGGGTTGTTCTCGCTGCACGTGCTGGATCTCAACCCCAGCGTGCGGATACTTGCCTTCGAGCCTTCGCCGGTGACCGCGGTGGTGGCGCGCGCCAATCTGGAGGGGCGGGGCCGGGCGACGGTCTACCAGCAGGGCGTAGCGGAAGCGTCAGGCAGTGCGGTATTTACTCACTATGCGACTTCCACCGTGTTCTCCGGCTTTCACGTTGACCCCCAGGAAGACCGGCGTGCGATCAAGCAGGTGATCGAGAATCGGCTAAGTGATGCGCAGGTGGATGGCCAGCACGACAGCTACGTCGAAGACCTGGTAGCGCATCGGCTGGAAGGGCATCAGGTCGAGGTCGCGCTGACCTCGGTATCCGACGTGATCGATCAGCACGGCCTGGCGTCGGTCGGGCTATTGAAGGTGGACGCCGAGAAGAGCGAGGATGCGATCCTGCGCGGTATACGTACAGAGCACTGGCCGCGTATCCGTCAGCTGATGCTTGAAGTGCATGACCAGGACGGCGTGCGTACCGCACGAATCGTCCGTTTCCTGGAATCGATGGGTTACACGGTAGTCCTGCGCGAGGAGGAGAAGCTCCGCCAGTCCGGCTTGGTTGCGCTCAGCGCCACTCGCATCCCCATGCGCGCGATGCCATCGATCGGTCGCAACGCTCGCGCACTGCAGTCGCGCTGCAGCGAACTGCTGGCGTCGCTGCAAGCGTTTCGTGCGCGCAGCGGCAAGCCGGTGACCATCGTTCTGGCGACCAGTCATCCGGCCAGCGCTGCTTCTCCGCACATGCGTCGCCAGTATCGGCACGTGGCGGCCGGCTTGCGGCGCGCGGTCGCCGCGCTTCCGGGCGTTTCGGTGGTAGCTCAGCGCGAGGTGCTGCGCCGCTACGCGGTGTCGCCGGTCGAGGCGGTCTCCGCTCAGGTCGAGGATGCCGGCGTGCCGTTTCCGATGGAGTGGTATGCCGCAACCGCGATGTGGGCGTTGCGTGCTCATGCGCAGCGTCAACGCGGGCTGAAGAAGGTGCTGGTGGTGGACTGCGACAACACGCTTTGGCAGGGCCTGTGCGCCGAAGACGGGCCCCGTGGGGTCGTCATTACGACGGCATTGCGGCGTTGGCAGGCTTTTTTGCGGGCGCAACGCCACGCTGGCGTGTTGCTGTGCCTGTGCAGCCACAACGTCGCCGAGGACGTCTGGGCAGTGTTCGCACAGCATCCGGACATGCTGCTGCGCGCCGAAGACATTGCACTGGCCAAGATCGGGTGGGCACCCAAGTCCACGCTGATTGCCGAGATCGCTGCCGACCTCGACTTGGCCATCGACAGCCTGGTGTTTGTGGATGACAACCCGGCCGAATGCTTGCAGGTTGGTAGCGCGCATCCCGGGGTTTCCTGCCTGGTGTTCCCCCAGTTGCCCACGCAGATCGATGCATTCTGGCAACACACATGGGAGCTGGATCTGTTGCGGCGCTCGCCCGGCGGCACCGATCGTGTCCAGCTGTATCAGCAAGAAGGCCAGCGCAAGGCTTTCCGTCGCGCTCACGACGGACTGAAAGCTTTTGTCGACGGCCTGCAGTTGGTCGTCGAATTAGAAGCTCTCGGCCCCGAGCATGGTCCGCGCGTGACCGAACTCGCGCAACGAACCAACCAGTTCAATCTGCATGCGCGTCTGCGCAGCGCCGACATGGTGAACGCCTACTTGCACCAACCCGAGGTTCGCGGTTGGATCGTGCGGGCACGCGATCGCTTCGGCGACTATGGTCTCGTGGGGGCCTGCTACGGAGAGTTTGCCGCGGACGCCTTCCGCATGGAGAACATCCTGCTCAGTTGCCGGGTACTCGGCCGGGGCGTGGAGCAGCGTTTGGGTCAATTGCTCGCGACGGCGCTGGAGGAACAGGGCGTACGGCACGGCCAGCTCCAGGCGCTGTGCACCGCACGCAATGTGCCGGCTACGAACTTCTTCCGCGCAGTGACTGGCCAGGACGCCGCGGTAGGGGCTGCGGCGTTTACGACGACCGCGATGCGTGAAATACCGTTAATGGCAGTCGCCCCTGACTCACTTACGGCCGTCGGCAAGCCAGCTCCGGCAGCAGGTGACCCTGCCCCCGGCAACGAAGTGCAGTGGGATACGCGCTGGGAACGATGGATCTTCGACGTGTCCCACAGTGCCGTGAGTATTGCCGACGCCATCTGGGGCGCGCGCGGCCAAGGGGAGGAGGCGGACGCCGCTAGCACTACCGAAGCCGAACACGTGGCATACAGCCTCTGGCGCGACGTGCTGGGGACCGGTCCGCTCCATCGCGACGACGACTTCTTCGTCGCAGGCGGAACCTCGATGCAACTGGTCAGGCTGGTCAGTGCGGTCAACCGTCATTTCGGCATCGCGCTTCGTCTGTCCGACCTATACGGAAATGCCAGCCTTGCGGTACTGGGCACTTTGATCGATGAGCGGCTGGGACGCCCTTCGCAGCCGGTGGCTGCCGGGAATGCCTCCGCACTCGCGTTGGCGCCCACCCAGGAGGGGCTGTGGTTCATCCATACGCTCAACCCCGCCTCGCCGGCCTACCTTGCCGCAGTGGCGGCATGCGTGTCGGCTCCCGTGCAGGCGGCTGCGCTGCAGCTCAGATTGCGACGCCTGCTGCAGACCGATCCGGTGCTTGCTGGCCGCTATCGCCTGGATGGAGCGCGGACGGTGGTAGGGATCGACCCAGGCGCGACGTTGCCCGTGGTTGAGGTCGACGCCGCGGATTGGACGCTGGCTCGACTCGTCGAGCACGCAAGCGACGCATCACGCCAACCGATCGACTTGCAGCAAGGGCCCTTGCTGCGTACATACCTGTATCGCTGGACAGGGGCGCGAACGGTCCTGTTGCTGGTCTCGCACCATCTTGTCGTTGATCTGCGATCGCTGGAACTGCTGCTGGCCCGTCTGCTGGACGACGCCCGGGAGTCGCACGGTGCCGCGGATCGTGACGACTTCATGGGGTTCGCCGCCGCACATCGCCGCGCGTTGGAAAGTGATGTAGGGGACGCGCTGCGCCGCGAGTGGGCCCGACGCCTGGCCGATCCACCCCCGCCGTTGTTGGAGCGAGTGACGAACGAGACCACATACAGCGCTGCCGGATTCGCGGTGGCCACGGCTAGTATTGGTTCGACCACGCTTCAGCGCCTGGCAGACGGTTCGGGTGCACTGAAGAGCAGTACGTTTCTTGTCCTGTTCAGTGCCTTCGTACGTCACTGTAGCGAGTTCTTCGCACGGAAGGAGTTCATGGTCGGAACTCCGGTATCGCTGCGCGAGGATGAGCGTTATGCCGAAGCGATCGGCAATTTTGTCACCACGCTGCCCATTCGGGCGCGGGTGCCGGATGGTGACTTCTCCATACTGCATGCGGCGGTACGCGAGGCATTCATCGACGCGCTGTCAGGTAAAGCGCTGCCGCTGCATCGGATCAGCCAGGGCGTGGCCGCCGGGCGCCGGCGGGTAGCGATGGTGCAAGTGCTGTTTTCTTACCATGCAGACGAAACGGGCATCCCCATCCAGCAGTTCTGTGACCACGGGCAGCTCTCTGTGCCGTTCCGTCTCGGGGAACTGCCCTGCCAGATTCTGGGTTTGCACCAGCAAATGGAGCAGGTTGAACTGGCGCTCGAAACCTTTGCCTGCGACAGGGGCCTGGGACTGAATCTCAAGTACAGCCTGGCCTACCTGGGCAAGGAGCGAGCGCAACAGTTTCTGCAGACGTTTGTCACTTTGCTGGAGAAGATTGCATCCGAGCGTATGCAATGTTGATCGAGTGGTTGCATGAGCAAGCCTTCCCGCGATGTGGCACAACTGCTTTTGGAAGCCAATTTTCTAGCAATGCTCGCATCTGTTCTACGCTCCGGGATGCTTTATTCCCGCGAATAGTGGGTCAGCGTCAACTGAGGATCCAGATCCAGCCGCGCGCAGCCGATCTCGCGCACTTGCGCGCCGAGAAACCGCGCGCGTGTCTCGGTGCGCAAGTGCGCGGGCGCTGTTGCATAACATCCGCAGCGCATGCGCGGGCAGCGGGGAAGTCCAGGTAGCAGCCGACCGTGCCGGACGCGGCCTCGACCAGACTTTCCTTGCCGAGAACAGTGCGGTTGGCAGCATACCGGTCGCGGAGCTCAGCGAAACAGCTTCCCCATCGGTCGCAACCTGGAGTGCTGCATCGCGCGTGCGACGGACGCGAGCAGCCGCTTCAGGTCAATGCCGAGCCAGTGATGCGGCCATAGGCGCGAACAGGTCTACAGCCAAGATGTTGCAAATGCATTGGGGACGTGCGCGCACACTTGCGCTGGCCTGGCTGCAAGGTCTTAGCCCACGGCAGTGCCCAGCGCAGGCCGTCGCGTGGATGACCGCGCGTGAAGATCGTGATTTCGTCGGCTAAGGCGCGGGTGGTCTGCGGTTCAGCCGGCAATGCCGCAAGGCCGGCATCGGCGCGGCAACGGTGCCCTTGGTGCGCATCCTCCGCGTCAGGCAGAGCTCGACTTGCTTGTAATGCGCAGCCTTGCAGTGTAGGCCTTGCAGTGCCATACTTCCCGGCTCACTGCCCGGTTCCGGGCGGGAATCCTTGCTCCACCGGCCGCCTTGCGCGGGTCACCGGGGAGCTGTCCGGCCCACGTGGCCACATCCGAAAGGTAATACAACATGAGTCGTCATTACGAAGTCGTGTTCCTGGTCCACCCGGATCAGAGCGAGCAGGTCCCGGCCATGATCGAGCGCTACAAGTCGCTGATCGAGGGCGGTAACGGCACCATCCACCGTCTGGAGGACTGGGGCCGTCGTCAGCTGGCCTACCCGATCCAGAACCTGGTGAAGGCGCACTACGTGCTGCTCAACATCGAAGTCGACCAGGCCGTGCTGAGCGAGCTGGTGGAAAGCTTCCGCTTCAACGATGCGGTGCTGCGTCACCTGGTCGTCAAGCGCGACGGCCCGGACACCGAGCAGTCGCTGATCATGAAGAGCAAGGACGAGAAGGGCGACAAGCCCGAGCGTAGCGAGCGTCGTCGTCGTGATGACGATGAGGGCGATGCTGCACCTGCCGCCACCGATACCGACGGCGACAACGCCGAAGCCGCTTAAGGAGCGCTGTCATGTCCAAGTTCTTCCGTCGTCGCAAGTTCTGCAAGTTCACCGCCGAGGGCGTCAAGGAGATCGATTACAAGGATCTCAACACCCTGCGCCAGTACCTCACCGAGAACGGCAAGATCGTTCCGAGCCGCGTGACCGGCACCAAGTCCAAGTACCAGCGTCAGCTGGCCACGGCCGTCAAGCGCTCGCGTTTCCTGGCGCTGATCCCGTACACGGACAATCACGACGTTTAATCCGAGTCCCTCGGAATAGCCCGCACGGTTGTATGTGAGTCCCTCAGTTGTATGTGGGTCCCTCACAAGAGCCCGCACATCCATGTGCGGGTTACTAAAAATATAGAGGCCGGTCATTCGAGATGCGGTGTTGATCGTGCTGTTGCGATTCCCAAATCCCGATTCCCGAATCCCGTCTTTTCGGACAGCAAACGTTGCGTCGGCCAAAGCGCCGGCGCTAACGAATAACGGAGCACCACCATGGATCTGATTCTTCTGCAGAAAGTGACCAACCTCGGCGGCCTGGGCGACAAGGTCAGCGTCAAGCCGGGTTACGGCCGCAACTTCCTCGTGCCGCAGGGCAAGGCCGTACCGGCCACCGCTGCCAACGTCGAAGCGTTTGAAGCCAAGCGTGCCGATTACGAAGCCAAGGCCAACACCATCCTGGCCGATGCCCAGAGCCGCGCCGGCAAGTTCGAAGGCGCCAGCGTCACCATCGGTGCGCATGCGTCGACCGAAGGCAAGCTGTACGGCTCGGTCGGTCCGCGCGACATCGCCGAGGCGTTCACCGCCGCCGGCCTGCCGCTGGAAAAGAGCGAAGTGATCCTGGGCGAAGGCGCATTCCGCAATGTCGGCGAGTACGACGTTGTGCTGCACCTGCACGCCGACGTGGAAACCTCGGTCAAGGTCATCGTCGAATCCGACGCCTGATCCACGCTGCACGCTGTACCCGAAGGGCGCCTGGTTGGGCGCCCTTCGTCTTTGTGCGGCCGCGCCAACGATGGCAGGCCCGCTATACTCGTGTTCCATTGCCGGTTCCACGGCCTGCAGATCTTGTGGATCAAGGGCTTAGGTGTCGGCTTCACAGGAAAAAGCGCCTGCCGGCCTCGCCCGTGCGGTGCCCGGAACCTTCAGCCCCATGCGCCTGTCCACGATCAAACTGTCCGGTTTCAAGTCGTTCGTCGACCCGACCACGTTGCACCTGCCCACCAACATGACCGGCATCGTCGGACCCAATGGCTGCGGCAAGTCCAACATCATCGACGCGGTGCGCTGGGTGATGGGCGAAAGTTCGGCCAGCCGCCTGCGTGGCGACTCGCTGACCGACGTGATCTTCTCCGGCTCCTCGGCGCGCAAGCCGGTGTCGCAGGCGACGGTGGAGCTGATCTTCGACAATTCCGATCACACCATCAGCGGCGAGTTCGCCTCGTTCAACGAGATCTCGGTCAAGCGCCTGGTCAGCCGCGACGGCAACAGCGCCTACTACCTCAACGGCACCAAGTGCCGGCGCCGCGACATCACCGACCTGTTCCTGGGCACCGGTCTTGGCCCGCGCAGCTACTCGATCATCGAGCAGGGCATGATCAGCCAGATCATCGAGGCGCGCCCGGAAGACCTGCGCGTGTACCTGGAAGAAGCCGCCGGCATTTCCAAGTACAAGGAGCGCCGCAAGGAAACCGAAACACGCATCCGGCATACCCGCGAGAATCTCGATCGCCTGGGCGACCTGCGCGAAGAGATCACCAAGCAGCTGGCGCATCTGCAGCGCCAGGCGCGCCAGGCCGAGCAGTATCAGGCCTTGCAGGAAGAGCGCCGGATCAAGGACGCCGAGTGGAAGGCGTTGGAATACCGCGGGCTGGATGGGCGGCTGCAGGGCCTGCGCGAGAAATTGAACCAGGAAGAGACCCGGCTGCAGCAGCTGATCGCCGAACAGCGCGATGCCGAGGCGCGGATCGAAACCGGGCGCGCGCGTCGCGAGGAAGCCGCCGAAGCGGTGGCCAAGGCGCAGGCCGATGTCTATCAGGTCGGTGGTGCGTTGGCGCGCATCGAGCAGCAGATCCAGCACCAGCGCGAGCTCTCGCATCGCCTGCACAAGGCGCGCGACGAGGCGCAGAGCCAACTGCAGGAACTGACCCAGCACATCAGCGGCGACTCGGCCAGGCTGGCGGTGTTGCGCGAGGCGGTGGACGCTGCCGAACCGCAGCTGGAACAGCTGCGCGAAGACCACGAATTCCGCCAGGAGTCGCTACGCGAGGCCGAGGCGCGCCTGGCCGACTGGCAGCAGCGTTGGGAAACCCATAACCGCGACACCGGCGAAGCCTCGCGTGCCGGCGAGGTGGAGCGCACGCGTGTGGATTATCTCGATCGCCAGTCGCTGGAGGCCGAACGCCGCCGCGAAGCGCTGGTCAACGAGCGCGCCGGGCTGGATCTGGACGCGTTGGCCGAGGCGTTCGAGCAGATCGAGCTGCGCCACGAAACCCAGAAGACTTCGCTGGACGGGCTGACCGAGCAGGTCGAAGCGCGCAAGCACGCGCTTGGCGGGCTGCAGGAACAACAGCGCGCCAGCCAGGGCGAGCTGGCCGAGGTGCGCAAGCAGGCGCAGGCCGCGCGTGGCCGGCTGTCGTCGCTGGAAACCTTGCAGCAGGCCGCACTCGGCCAGGAGCAGGGCGCGGCGGTGGCGTGGCTGACCTCGCGCGGGCTGGATTCTGCCGCGCGTGTGGGCGAGCGGATCACGGTCGAAAGCGGCTGGGAAAACGCGGTCGAAGGCGCCTTGGGGCAGTTGATCGAAGGCGTGCTGGTGGAGGTGCCCGAACAACTGGTCGATGCGCTGGGCGAATTGGGTGATGGCCGCATCGCGCTGGTGTCCAGTGCCGACGACAACGCGACATTTGCGCCGACCTCGCTGGCGGCCAAGGTGCAGGGGCCGATCGCGATCCGTCGCCTGCTCGCGCGCCTGCACGCGGCCGAGGATCTGGACGCGGCACGTACGCTGCAGCGCAGCCTGCCCGAGGGCGATTCGGTCATCACCCGCAGCGGCGAGCGGCTGGGCGAGGGCTGGGTGCGGGTATCGCGTTCCGGCGCCGCCAAGCAGGGCGCCTTGCTGCGCGAGCGCGAGATCCAGGAACTGCGCGCGCAGATCGAAACGCTGCAGGAGCGCGAAGCCGAGCTTGAACAGCGCCTGGGCAGCTTCCGCGAGCAGCTGCTGGCGGCCGAACAGCAGCGCGAAGATGCGCAGCGCCAGTTGTACATGGCGCATCGCAGCGTGTCCGAACTGGCCGGCCAGCTGCAGAGCCAGCAGGGCAAGGTCGATGCCGCGCGCACGCGCATCGAACGCATCGAAAACGAATTGTCGCAGCTGCTGGAAACGCTGGACACCAGCCGCGAGCAGGCACGCGAGGCACGCGCCAAGCTCGAAGACGCGGTGACCCTGATGGGCGATCTGCAAGGGACCCGCGAGGCGCTGGAGAACGAACGCCGCCAGCTCACCGATGCGCGCGACCAGGCCCGCGATGCCGCACGTGGCGTGCGCGATGCGATGCACGCATTGGCGCTCACGCTGGAATCGCAACGCACCCAGATCACCTCGCTGAGCCAGACGCTGGAGCGCATGGACAGCCAGCGCGGCCAGCTCGATACGCGCCTGGAGGACCTGGTCGCCCAGCTCAGCGACGGCGACTCGCCGGTGGAAACGCTGGAGCACGAGCACCAGGCCGCGTTGAGCGAGCGTGTGCGCACCGAGCGTGTGCTGAGCGAAGCGCGCACCATGCTCGAGAGCATCGATGGCGAGCTGCGCAGCTATGAGCAGACCCGCCAGCAGCGCGACGAACAGGCGCTGGCCCAGCGCGAGCGCATCTCGCAGCGCAAGCTCGATCAACAGGCGCTGGTGCTCAGCGCAGAGCAACTGGAGGCCGCCGTGGTGAAAGCCGGCTTCGTGCTCGAGGACGTGGTCAATGGATTGCCGGAAGCAGCGAACGTGGCCGAGTGGGAAGCGGCAGTCGGCCAGATCGACGGGCGCATGCGGCGGTTGGAGCCGGTCAACCTGGCCGCGATCCAGGAGTACGGCGAGGCTGCGCAGCGTTCGGAATATCTGGACGCACAGAACCTGGATCTCAACACCGCACTGGAGACGCTGGAAGAGGCGATCCGCAAGATCGACCGCGAAACCCGCGGCCGTTTCAAGGACACCTTCGACCGGGTCAATTCCGGCGTCCAGGCACTGTATCCGCGCCTGTTCGGCGGTGGCCACGCCTATCTGGAACTCACCGGCGAAGACCTGCTCGACACCGGCGTGACCATCATGGCGCGCCCACCGGGCAAGCGCGTGTCCAGCATCTCGCTGCTGTCCGGTGGCGAGAAGGCGATGACCGCGGTGGCGCTGGTGTTTGCGATCTTCCAGCTCAATCCGGCGCCGTTCTGCCTGCTCGACGAGGTGGACGCACCGCTGGACGAAGCCAATGTCGGCCGGCTGGCCAACATGGTGCGGGAAATGAGCGAGAAGGTGCAGTTCCTGTTCGTCAGTCACAACAAGGCAACGATGGAGGCGGCGCGTCAGCTCTCGGGCGTGACCATGCGCGAGCCGGGCGTCAGCCGCCTGGTCAGCGTGGACCTGGAAGAGGCCGCACGTTTGGCGGGTGCGGCATGACGTGCCATGCTTGTTGGAATATCGACACCTGTCACTCTTATGCGGAGGCACGCTGAATGTCCGACATGGCCATGATCCGGATCGGGATCCTGATCGCTGGACTGCTGCTGGTCGCGGCCATCTTCCTGTTTGGTCGCCCGAAAAAATCGCCGCAAGGCCGCCGGGTCGACAAGGACGACGGGCAGCCGCGCGAGCGCCGCGAACCGGTCATTTCCGGCGAGCCCGGCGTGGAGGGCGACCCGTTCGCGCGCAGTGAAGGCGCCGAGCAAAGCGAACTGAACCTGGACGATGCCGATGCGACCGGCGGCAACGATGTCGGCAAGCGTCCGAACCAGGACTTCGACAAGATCGTGTCGCTGTTCGTTGCCGCCAAGGCCGGCCAGGTCCTGCGCGGCGAAGACATTGTCGTCGCTGCCGAGAAGACCGGGCTGGTGTTCGGGCACATGAATGTGTTCCACCGCCTGGTGGAAGGGCATCCGGAGCGCGGGCCGATCTTCAGCATGGCCAGCATCCTCAAGCCCGGCAGTTTCGACATGGCCAACATCCGCGAGATGCAGACCCCGGCGATTGCGTTCTTCCTCACCTTGCCGGCGCCGATGACCGCGCTGGATGCCTGGGAAAAGATGCTGCCGACCGTGCAGCGCATGGCCGAACTGCTCGACGGCGTGGTGCTGGACGACAGCCGCAATGCGCTGGGCCGTCAACGGGTGGCGCATATCCGCGACGAGCTGCGCGCCTACGACCGCCAGCACCAGGCCCCGCCGCTGACCAAGTCGCCGCGCTGGTGAGTTCCCTCTCCCGCAGGAGAGGGCATCAAAGCCCCTCTCCTGTGGAAGAGTAGGTGGGGTGAGGGCACGGGGCGAAGCCCTGGGGTAGTTGGACGGCACGCGGCTTCGCTTGCATCCTCATCCGCCCCTTCGGGGCACCTTCTCCCGATGGGAGAGGGGATGACCACCCAGCGCAGTGCGCTCAGCGCTTCGCCTTGGCAAAGGCCTCGCGAAACCGCAGCATCTCCGCCTCGGTGCCGACGCTCACGCGCACGCGCTTGGGCCAGATCGGCCAGCTGCGGCCGACGATGACGCCTTGTTTCTGCATGGAATCGGCGAACACGCCGGCATCGCGCTTGACGTCGAGCAGGAAGCAGTTGGCCTGCGTGGGCAGGCAGGTGTAGCCCTTGGTCTTGAGCCAGGCGATGGTGTCGTCGCGCACGCGGGCGTTTTCCGCGCGACGGGTCTGCACCAGTTGCGGGTCGCGCAGGCTGGCGATGCCGGCGGCCATTGCCGGAACCGACAACGGGTTGCTGCCCAGGCTGGCGAGTTTGGTCTGCAGCCCCGGCGGCGCCAGCGCGGCGCCCAGGCGCAGGCCGGCCATGCCGTAGAGCTTGGAGAAGCTGCGCAGCACGATCAGGTCCTGGCGCTGACGCACCAGGTCGGCCACGGACGGCTCGTTGCTGTAGTGGATATACGCTTCGTCGACCACCAGCACGGCGCTGGCCGGCTTGTTGGCCAGCAGCCACTCGATGTCGGCGCGCGGGGTGATGGCGCCGCTGGCGTTGCCGGGATTGCACAGGTAGATCAGGCCAGCAGTCGGGTCGGCCTTGGCCATTGCCTTGACGTCGTGGGCGCCGTCGGCCCGTAACGGCACCTTGCGTACCGGCACGCCGCGGGCATTCGCGCTGTCGACGATCGGATCGAAGCTCGGGTCGGCCACCACCAGCCCGGCACGCGCCGAGGTGAACAGGCTGCCGGCACGATTCAGCGCATCCCTGGACCCGGGAAAGAACGCCAGATGGTCGCCGGGCAGCTGCAGCTCGCCGGTCATCAGATTGCGCAGGTCCTGCTCCATCTCGACCTGATAGCGGCCCGCGCGTGCCAGCGAGCGGGTTGCGGCATCCAGTGCGGCCGGTGCGGGGCCAAGCGGATGCTCGTTGAGGTTGAGAAACACCGCGCCCGCTGCCGGCGCCACGCCGGGCTTGGCCGGCGCAGCCGCGCGTTTGCGGGCTGCCTCGGCCGCAGGGGGCAGCCCCAGTGCGGAAACTGCCACGCCAACGCTGGCGAGGCTGAGAAACGAACGGCGCGAGACAGGCAACGACACGGGTAAGCTCCAGGCGAGCAGGCAAAGAGGGCGCCACGCTAGCGGGTTTGCGCCTGTCTGCCTATCGGGAAAATCGTTGCAGGGCTCGCTGTCGCACGGTTTGCCAGCTGCCGGGTCGCACTTGCACCCCGGCATGGCCCGTTAGAATGGGCGGCCCAGAGCCAGCCCAGCGATCGCATGACTGTCAGCCCGGACCCCGCGCAGCGTATCGACGCCCTGCGTCATCGTATCGAGGACGCCAACTACCGCTATCACGTGCTCGACGAGCCGCAGATGGCCGACGTCGACTACGACCGCCTGATGCGTGAACTGGAGGCATTGGAGGCTGCGCATCCGGAGCTGGCCAGCGCCGATTCGCCGACCCAGCGCGTCGGCCACCTGGCCGCCTCGCGCTTTGCCGAAGTGCGGCATGCCCTGCCGATGCTGTCGTTGGGCAATGCCTTCAGCGACGAGGAAGTGACCGAGTTCGTGCGGCGCATCGGCGAGCGCCTGGAGGTGAAACAGCCGCTGTTCTCGGCCGAGCCCAAGCTCGATGGCCTGGCGATCAGCCTGCGCTACGAAAACGGCGAGTTCGTGCAGGGCGCAACGCGCGGCGACGGCGCCACCGGTGAGGATGTCAGTGCCAATCTGCGTACCGTCAAGGCGATTCCGCTGCGCCTGCGTGGCGCAGGCTGGCCGCAGGTACTGGAGGTGCGCGGCGAGGTGTACATGCCGCGCGCCGCCTTCGAGACCTACAACGCGCAGATGCGCCTGCACGGTGGCAAGGTGCTGGCCAATCCGCGCAATGGCGCCGCCGGTTCGCTGCGCCAGCTAGATGCGCGCATCACGGCGCAGCGTCCGCTGAGTTTCTTTGCCTACGGCGTGGGCGAAGTGAGCGAAGGTGCGTTGCCGCAGACGCATTCGGCAATCCTGGCGCAGTTGCGCACGTGGGGTTTTCCGGTCAGCGCCCTGGTCGAGGTGGTGCAGGGCAGCGACGGCCTGCTGGCGTACTACCAGCGCATCGGTAAAGCGCGCGATGGCTTGCCCTTCGACATCGATGGCGTGGTGTACAAGCTCGACGATCTGGCCGGCCAGCGCGAGATGGGCTTTGTCGCGCGCGCGCCACGCTGGGCGATTGCGCACAAGTTCCCGGCGCAGGAGCAGTCCACCACGGTGGAGGCGATCGAGATCCAGATCGGCCGCACCGGTGCGGCCACGCCGGTGGCGCGGCTGAAGCCGGTGCACGTGGCCGGGGTGATCGTGACCAATGCCACCTTGCACAACGCCGACCAGATCGCGCGGCTGGATGTGCGGGTGGGCGATACCGTGATCGTGCGGCGTGCCGGCGATGTGATTCCGGAGGTGGCCGGCGTGGTCGCCGAGCAACGGCCGCCGGGCACCCAGCCATGGCAGATGCCCACGCGATGCCCGGTGTGCGGGTCGGAGATCGTGCGCGAGGAGGGCGAGGCGGTGTGGCGCTGCTCCGGTGAGCTGACCTGCCCGGCGCAGCGCAAGGAAGCGTTCCGGCATTTCGTCTCGCGCCGCGCGATGGATGTCGATGGCCTGGGCGAGAAATTCATCGAGGTACTGGTCGATAGCGGTGTGGTGCAGGGCGTGGCCGACCTGTATCTGCTCACCGTGGACCAGCTGCTGCAACTGCGCCTGATCAGCACCGCCGAGAGCCCGCATGCGTTCCTGCGTGAGGCGCGCGAGCATCTGGCCAGCGGTGCGTATGGCCAGCTGGAAACCACCGTGGTCGGCATCGGTGTGGACCTGGCCGGTGAGCGCGAGGTGCCGCACACCTGGCAGGCCGATCTGTTGCGCGCCGGGCTGCCGGCGTTCGACTGGAATCGCAAGAAGATCGCCACCAAGTGGGCGGAAAACCTGATCGCGGCGATCGCGCAATCGCGCGATACCACGTTGGAGCGTTTCCTGTTCGCGCTGGGTATCGAGCATGTCGGCGAAAGCACCGCCAAGGCCTTGTCGGCGTGGTTCGGCGACCTGGAACTGATCCGCCATCTGCCGTGGCCGCTGTTCAAGCGCGTGCCGGACATCGGTGGCGAGGTGGCGCGTTCGCTCGGGCACTTCCTCGACCAGCCCGGCAATCAGCAGGCCATCGACGACCTGCTGCAGCGTGGCGTGCGCATCGGCGATGCGCATCCGCCATCGCCCAAGCTGCGCGAGGCGCTGAGCTTTGCCAGCGTGCTGGAAGACATGGACATTCCCAAGGTGACGCCGGTGCGTGCGCAGCAACTGGCTGCCGCGGTGGCTTCGTTCGATGCGCTGCGCAGCGCCGGGTCCGATGCCTTGTTGCAGGCTGGCGTTCCCGCGCCGGTGGTGGCGTCGCTGCTGCAATGGCTGGAGCGGCCGGAAAACGCGGCCCTGGCCAGCGCCGCGCAACAGGCGATGGAAACGGTGCTGTCGCGTCTGCCCGCAGCCGATGCGCTGCAAACGGGCCCGCTCGACGGCCAGACCGTGGTGATCACCGGCACCCTGGCTGCGCTCACCCGCGATGCGGCCAAGCAACGGCTGGAGGCGCTGGGCGCCAAGGTCGCCGGCAGCGTCTCCAAGAAAACCGCGTTTCTGGTGGCCGGCGAAGAGGCCGGGTCCAAGCTCGACAAGGCGCAGTCGCTGGGTGTGGAGATCTGGGATGAGGCGCGCTTGCTGGCCTTCCTCGGCGAGCACGGCCAGCAGCCATGAATGCAGCGCAGGTCGACCTGGCCGCGCTGCGGTTACGCGCGCGGCTCAATGCGCTGATCCGCGATTTCTTCGCCGAGCGCGACGTGCTGGAAGTGGAGACGCCGGTGCTGTCGGAGGCCGGCAACACCGAGCCGAATATCGACAGTTTCAGCACGCGCTTCAGCGGCCATGTCGATGCCGGCGCGCCAGTGCGTTGGTTGCGCACCTCGCCGGAATATCCGCTCAAGCGGCTGCTGGCCGCCGGGGTGGGCGATTGCTACGAGCTGGGGCGGGTGTTTCGTAATGGCGAGGCCGGCGGCCGCCACAATCCCGAGTTCAGCATGCTCGAGTGGTACCGGGTGGGCTGGGACGATCGCGCGCTGGCGCAGGAAACCATCGCGCTGGTGCGCCGCGCGCTTGCGCTGGTCGGGCGCCAGGCGCAGGTGCAGGTACTGAGCTATCGCGCGCTGTTCGTGCAGGCACTGGGCATCGACCCGTTGCGCGACCCGATCGAAACGCTGCGCGCACCGCTGCACGATGTGGCGATCGATCCGGAGGGCCTGACCCGCGACGATTGGCTGGATCTGCTGATGACCCATCGGCTCCAGCCGGGCTTTGCCAGCGACACGCTGACCGTGGTGCACGACTGGCCGGCCAGCCAATGCGCATTGGCGCGCATCCGCCACGACGACCCGCCGGTGGCCGAACGCTTCGAGCTGTATCTGGGTGCCTACGAGGTGGCCAACGGGTACCACGAGCTCAACGATGCGCACGAGCAGCGTGCGCGTTTCATGCGCGACAACGCGGTGCGTGCGGCGCGCGGATTGCCGCAGCTGCCGGTGGATGAGCGGCTGCTGGCAGTGCTGTCGCAACTGCCCGATTGCGCCGGGGTGGCGGTCGGCGTGGACCGGCTGTTGATGGCCATGCGCAGCACCACGCAGATTGCCGATGTGCTGGCCTTCGCGTTCGCCCGCGCCTGACCCCGGCAAGGCCCGCACCGGCCACTGCGTGGCATCGTCGCGCACGGTGCGCCCCGCTGCCATCCCGCTGTCATGTCCCCCGTATTGCTATCTTCACATCGATGATGCTCTCATCGTGGCGTCCACGGGGGGCGCGGCGCAGAGTGTGTTTGGGTGAGGATTGTCGGCATGAAGTGGCTGATCAGCTTATGCGGTTTGTGGTGCGTGCCGCTGCTGATGCTCGCCGATGCGCGCGCGGTCGATCGCGTCTCCGGCGTGGTGCGCTGCGAGTCCAAGGACATGGCACGCGTGCATTGCGCGATGGATACCGAACATGGCGTGCAACTGGTGCGCCAGCTGTCCGAAACCAGTTGCATCCGCGGCAGCGAGTGGGATGTCGAACGCGATGGCGTGTGGGTCGAACAGGGGTGCCGTGCGGAGTTTGCCAGCGCGCGCGCGTCGCATGCCCCGCAGATGCGCCGCGTGGTGCGCTGCGATTCCAACGGCGGCAAGGTGGTCTGCCCGGTGGTGCTGCGTGGTGCGCCGGTGCGCTTGCTGCGCCAGCGCTCTGTCTGGCCGTGCAAGGAAGGCCGCAGCTGGGGCGCGCGCCGTAACGAAATCTGGGTCTCGCGCGGCTGCGATGGCGAATTCGAAGTCGCTGCCGAGGACGGTTCCGGCTTCGTGGCAGTGCCGCGCATGGTGACCTGCGAATCGAAAAAAGGTGCACGTCGCACCTGCGGCGTCTCGGTGGAGCGCCGGGTGCGTGTGGGCCGGCAGCTCTCCAAAAAGGAATGCGTGGAAGGCCAGACCTGGGGCTGGAGCCGCGACGGCGTCTGGGTCAACGATGGCTGCCGCGCCGAGTTCATCGTCGACTGAGAGAATTGATCAACAACTCAAGCCCTCGGTTGTCTTGAGAGGTGATTGCGCGGGTTGCGGATTTACCGGCTGTAGCGCGGACGATCTGCGGCTTGGCCGCAGGACTCTTGCCCGCCCACCATCGCAGGACACGCCGCAAGTACGTCCGTGTGGGCGCACGCGGCATCCATGCCGCTTAAGGTCCCGCGACGGTGAGCGGGCAAGGACCGGTCGAGAGGGGCGGTGTGCATTGGAGAGCAGTGCTGAATGCGCCTCGTCCGATCATGAAGCATCGGCCCCAGGTCTGATGCATACCGCACGACAGACAGCTTTTCAGATGAGCGCCGACCACCTGTCTGGTGTGGTGTCCTTGCCGGTTGCGCGACCGTGTGGCGGCATGAATGCCGCCACCGAGCCCCCCAGGGATGGATTCACGGCGTGTCCCTGAAGCGGTGAGGGCACCGCGCCCTCGACGCTGCGAGTTGGCTGCAGGGTCCTTGCCCGCCCACCCTCGCGGGACACGCCGCAAGTACGTCCTTGTAGGCTCCGGCGCGGCATCCATGCCGCTCAGGGTCCCGCGACGGTGAGCGGGCAAGGACCAGTCGAGATGGTCGGTGTGCATGGGAAGAGCAGTGCTGGAAGCGCCTCGTTTGATCATGAGCAACGGTTCCACGTCTGATGCATACCGCACGACAGACGGCTTTTCAGGTGAGCGCCGACCAATTGTCTGGTGCGGTGCCCTTGCCGGTTGCGGGACCGTGTGGCGGCATGGATGCCGCCACCGAGCCCCCAGGGACGGGTTCACGGCGTGTCCCGCAAGCGGTGAGGGCACCGCGCCCTCGACGCTGTCAGTTTGCTGCGGGGCCCGCCCGCCCACCATCGCAGGACACGCCGCAAATACGTCCGTGTGGGCGCACGCGGCATCCATGCCGCGTAAGGTCCCGCGGTGGTGAGCGGGCAAGGACCCAGTCACGACGGTCGGCGTGCGTGGTTGCAGGCAGGGCATGACTTACAATGTCCGCATGAACGACAGCGCCCATATCGACTACGCCCGCTACGACCATATCCGCCCACTGCTGTGGACCGGCGATGCCCTGGAACTGCTCGACCAACGCAAGCTGCCGTTCGTGGTCGAGCATGTGCGTTGCGACACCAGCGACGCCGTGGCCGAGGCGATCCATTCGCTGGCCGTGCGCGGAGCGCCGGCGATCGGCATCGCGGCCGGGTGGGGCGTGGTACTGGCGGCGCGCGACATCGCTGCCGAGGACGGTAGTGCGGCCTTGCAGAAACTCGAACCGGCGCTGTTGCGGCTCAACGCCGCGCGTCCGACCGCGGTCAATCTGGCCTGGGCGCTGATGCGCATGCGTCGCGTGCTGGGCGCTGCCGGCGCCGACTGGCGCGAGGTGATCGCGCGCGAGGCGCAGGCCATCGCCGATGAAGACCTGGCGGCCAATCGGCAGATGGGCGCGCTTGGTGCGGCGTTGATCGACACCGGCAGCGGCGTGCTGACCCACTGCAATACCGGTTCGCTGGCCACCGCCGGTTTCGGGACCGCGCTGGGCGTGATTCGCGCCGGCGTGGCGCAGCAGCGCATCGCCAAGGTGTTTGCCGGCGAGACCCGGCCGTGGTTGCAGGGCGCGCGCCTGACCGTGTGGGAGCTGCAGCAGGACGGCATCGACGCGACCCTGATCGCCGATTCGGCCGCCTCGCATCTGATGAAGTCCGGGCTGGTGCAGTGGGTCATCGTCGGCGCCGACCGCATCTGCGCCAATGGCGATACCGCCAACAAGATCGGGACCTACCAGCTGGCGATCGCCGCGCGCCACCACGGCGTCAAGTTCATGGTGGTGGCGCCGTCGTCCACGGTCGACATGGACACCGCCAGCGGCGAGCAGATCGAGATCGAGCAGCGCGATCCGGGCGAGTTGTTCGGGGTCGGCGGCGTGCGCACGGTGGCCGATGGCATCCATGCCTGGAATCCGGTGTTCGACGTCACCCCCGGCAGCCTGATCGATGCGATCGTCACCGAACGCGGAGTGATCGTGCAGCCGGACCCGGCGCGCATGCAGGCGGCGTTCGGCGGCTGAGGCCAGTGCGGCGCGCTATCGCCGCATCGTCCCGTCAAAATCCTGCAAGTGCTTGTTTCTGGCCGGTAAACCGGCGGCATCGTGGTGCCCCTTCGTGATACAATCCGGGGCTTGAATCGATCGGCGGGAGCGTGGGGTTGGCAGCCTGTGACCAAGGCGCCCCCGACGCGGCTTTCCGGCTGGCCCGCCACCTCACTTACGGAACCCGAATGGCAGAAACCGCCAAGGAAATCATCCAGGTCAATCTGGAAGACGAGATGCGCAAGAGCTATCTCGATTACGCGATGAGCGTGATCGTGGGCCGCGCACTCCCCGATGCCCGTGATGGCCTCAAACCCGTGCACCGCCGCGTCCTGTACGCCATGCACGAGCTGGGCGCTCACAGCAACAAGGCCTACTTCAAGTCGGCGCGTATCGTCGGCGACGTCATCGGTAAGTACCACCCGCACGGCGACCAGTCGGTGTACGACACGCTGGTGCGCATGGCGCAGCCGTTCTCGCTGCGCTACATGATGGTGGACGGCCAGGGTAACTTCGGTTCGGTCGACGGCGACTCCGCCGCGGCGATGCGTTACACCGAGTCGCGCATGTCGCGGCTGGCGCATGAGCTGATGGCCGACATCGACAAGGAAACCGTCGATTTCCAGCCCAATTACGACGAAAAGGAACTGGAACCGACGGTCATGCCGACCCGGTTCCCGAGCCTGCTGGTCAATGGCTCGGCCGGTATCGCGGTGGGCATGGCCACCAATATCCCGCCGCACAACCTGACCGAGGCGATCAACGCCTGCATCGCCTTGATCGACACGCCGGAATTGGATGTCGAAGGCCTGATGGAGTACATCCCCGGTCCGGATTTCCCCACCGCCGGCATCATCAACGGCACCGCCGGCATCGCTGCCGGGTATCGCACCGGCCGTGGCCGCGTGCGCATGCGCGCCAAGGCCGACGTGGAAGTGGCCGACAATGGCCGTGAAGCGATCATCGTCACCGAGATCCCGTACCAGGTGAACAAGGCACGGTTGATCGAGAAGATCGCCGAGCTGGTCAAGGAAAAGAAGCTCGAAGGCATCAGCGAGCTGCGCGACGAGTCCGACAAGGACGGCATGCGCATCTACATCGAGGTCAAGCGCGGCGAGTCGGCCGAGGTTGTGCTCAACAACCTGTATCAGCAGACCCAGATGGAGTCGGTGTTCGGCATCAACATGGTGGCGCTAATCGACGGCCGCCCGCAGTTGATGAACCTCAAGCAGATGCTGCAGGCGTTCATCCGCCACCGCCGCGAAGTGGTGACCCGCCGCACCATCTATGAACTGCGCAAGGCGCGTGCGCGCGCGCATGTGCTGGAAGGTCTGACCGTCGCGTTGGCCAACATCGACGAGATGATCGAGCTGATCAAGACCTCGGCCAACCCGCAGGAAGCGCGCGAGCGCATGCTGGCCAAGACCTGGGAACCGGGTCTGGTGGGCGCTCTGCTGGGCGCTGCCGGTGCCGAAGCCTCCAAGCCGGAAGACCTGGCGCCGGGCGTGGGCCTGGCCAACGGCTTCTACCAGCTCAGTGAAGTGCAGGCCTCGCAGATCCTGGAAATGCGCCTGCATCGCCTGACCGGGTTGGAGCAGGAAAAGCTGACCGACGAGTACAAGCAGTTGCTCGAGGTGATCCAGGGCCTGATCCGCATCCTGGAAAACCCGGACGTGCTGCTGCAGGTGATCCGCGACGAGCTGATCAACATCCGCGAAGAGTACGGCGACGAACGCCGTACCGAGATCCGTCACAGCGAAGAAGATCTGGACATCCTGGACCTGATTTCGCCGGAAGACGTGGTGGTGACGCTCTCGCACGCCGGCTATGCCAAGCGCCAGCCGGTGAGCGCGTATCGTGCGCAGCGCCGTGGCGGCCGTGGCCGGTCTGCGGCGGCGACCAAGGAAGAGGATTTCATCGACCAGCTGTGGCTGGTCAACACGCACGACACGCTGCTGACCTTCACCAGCAGCGGCAAGGTGTTCTGGCTGCCGGTGTACCAGCTGCCGGAGGCCGGCTCCAATGCGCGTGGTCGTCCGATCATCAACTGGATTCCGCTGGAACCGGGCGAGCGGGTGCAGGCAGTGCTGCCGGTGCGCGAGTACGCCGACAACCGCTATGTGTTCTTTGCCACGCGCAACGGCACGGTCAAGAAGACTCCGCTGAGCGAATTCGCGTTCCGTCTGGCACGTGGCAAGATCGCCATCAACCTCGACGAGGGCGATGCGCTGGTCGGCGTGGCCTTGACCGATGGCGATCGCGACGTGCTGCTGTTCGCCTCCAACGGCAAGACCGTGCGCTTCGGCGAATCCACGGTGCGCTCGATGGGCCGTACCGCCACCGGCGTGCGCGGCATCCGCCTGACCAAGGGCGAAGAGGTGGTCAGCCTGATCGTGGCCGAGCGTGCCGGCGGCATCGAAGGCGATGGCGAGGACGAGGGTGTCGAGGACGTGGTGGAAAGCACGGACGGTGTCGAGGCAGAGGTGATCGACGTCGCCGAGAGCGACGACATGGCCTACATCCTCACCGCCACCGAGAACGGCTACGGCAAGCGCACCCCGCTGACCGAGTACCCGCGCAAGGGTCGCGGCACGCAGGGCGTGATCGGCATCCAGACCACCGAGCGTAACGGCAAGCTGGTGCGTGCGGTGCTGCTGGGCGCCACCGACGAAGTGCTGCTGATTTCCGATGGCGGCACCCTGGTGCGCACCCGCGGTTCGGAGATCTCGCGCGTGGGTCGCAATACCCAGGGCGTGACCTTGATCCGCTTGTCCAAGGGCGAAAAGCTGCAGGCGGTCGAACGCCTGGATGCCTCGCTGGAGGAGGCCGAGGATGTGCTGGACGATGCAGCCGGCGTACCGGCAGCCAGTACAGGCGAGCTGCCACCGACCGAAGCGTGATCGCAGCAGGCGAGCAACGCAGTTGAAAAAAAACGCCGGCGCACAGCCGGCGTTTTTTATTGCACGCGGTGACATCTGCAACGCAGTGTTTTTCGACGCCGGTCGCAAAGAACGCGGCTTTTTCACCGTGGCGGGTCGAAGGTTGTTGGTGGTGCGGCGGCGTTGCGTCGCCGCAGATCGAAGAGGAACAACTGATGACGACATTGCATCGTCCTTCCCGTCGCGGCCATTGGGCGCTGGCGACGTTGGGAGGCGTGATTGGAGTGCTGGGCACCGTGCTGCTGGCAGGCGGCGTGTGGCTGGCCGTGCTGGGCGGCTCCTGGTATTACGCGCCTGCGGGCGCGGCGTTGCTGATTGCCGGCGTGCTGCTGTTTCGCGGTCGCAATGCGGGCGCATGGTGGTTTGCCGCCGTGGTGGCGGCGTCACTGCTGTGGACATGGTGGGAATCGGGCAGCGACTACTGGCGCTGGGTGCCGCGGCTGGGCTTGATCGTCGGCCTGGCGTTCGTGCTGGCGCTGCTGCTGCCGAAGCTGGAGCGCCCGGTGTCGCGCGCGGTGTCGCGCAGCGTGGCCGGCGTCCTGGCAGCGGTGTTCGTGGTGGCCTTCGCGCTCGCCTTCGTGCCGTTTGGAGTGACCGAGGCCGATGGTGTGCTGGCACATGCTGCCGGCATGGCTGCGGGCCTGGTCAAGCGCAGTGCGTCTGCATCGCCTGCAGCCTCTGATGGGCAACCGGCCAATGCGCCTGCCGACGACGACTGGGCCGCGTACGGACGCAGCCAGGCCGGGCAGCGCTATTCGCCGCTGCAGCAGATCAACCGCGACAACGTGGCGCAGCTGACGCAGGCCTGGGTCTTCCACACCGGCGACTTGCCGAGCAAGCGCTGGGGTGCGGAAACCACGCCGCTGAAGGTGGGCGACAGCCTGTACCTGTGCACCGCGCGCAACCAGGTGATC
Source organism: Xanthomonas sp. BRIP62415 (assembly GCF_003993515.1). NCBI lineage: Bacteria > Pseudomonadati > Pseudomonadota > Gammaproteobacteria > Lysobacterales > Lysobacteraceae > Xanthomonas > Xanthomonas sp. BRIP62415. Next base: position 184,268 of record NZ_QEZH01000034.1, on the reverse strand, counting down.
GCGCTGGATGCCGCCAGCGGCAAGGAGCGTTGGCGCTACGATCCCAAGGTCAAGGACGAGGCGATTCCGTATACGGCCGCCTGCCGTGGCGTGTCGTACTACCAGGTCCCGGCGGCGGCCAACGATGCCGCCGCAGCGGCGGCAGCCGGTGCCTCGGCGCTGTGCCGCACGCGCATCATCGAAGGCACGCTGGACGGCCGCCTGATCGCGCTGGATGCGCGTAGCGGCAAGCCGTGCACGGACTTCGGCAACAACGGCCAGGTTGATATTACCGCCGGCATGGGGCAGACGCCGCCGGGGTATGTGTCGATCAATTCGCCGCCTGCCATCGTGCGCGGGGTGGTGGTCACCGGCCATCAGGTGCTGGACGGGCAGAAGCGTTACGAGCCGTCCGGTGTGATCGAGGGTTTCGATGCGGTGACCGGCCAATTGCGCTGGGCCTGGGACATGACCCATCCGGACTGGAACGGCGCACCGCCGCCGGGCCAGACCTGGACGCGTGGCACGCCGAACATGTGGACCACCGCCGCGGCCGATGAACAGCTGGGCTATGTGTATCTGCCGATGGGCAACTCCACCGCCGATTACTGGAGCAGCTCGCGCACGCCGCAGGAGAATCGCTATGCGACCTCGCTGGTGGCGCTTGATGTCACCACCGGCAAGCCGGTATGGAATTTCCAGACCACGCATATCGATACCTGGGATTACGACCTGGGCTCGCAGCCGAGCCTGATCGACTTCCCCAAGGACGGCGTCAACGTGCCGGCGGTGTTGTTGCCGAGCAAGCAGGGCGAGTTGTACGTGCTGGACCGGCGCACCGGCAAGCCGCTGGTGGGCGTGGAGGAACGTGCAGTACCGGGTGGCGGCGTGGAGCCGCAGATGCGTGCCAGGACCCAGCCATTTTCGCTGTACCACACGCTGCGCAAGCCGGATCTGACCGAGCGCGACATGTGGGGGATGACGCCGATCGATCAGCTGGTCTGCCGCATCCAGTTCCGCAAGGCCAGCTACAAGGGCATCTACACGCCGCCGGAAGCCGACCGCCATTCGATCGAATATCCCGGCTACAACGGCGGTTCGGATTGGGGCAGCGTGTCGGTGGATCCGCAGCGCGGCGTGATCGTGGCCAACTACAACGACATGCCCAACTACAACCTGCTGGTGCCGCGCGCCAAGGCCGACAAGCTGGGCTGGGCGCCGCGCGATGAAGTGCGTGGTGATACGGGTGGCGCAGAAGGCGCAGGCGATCCGCAGGCCGGCACGCCGTATGCGATCAACGTCAATGCGGGCTGGCGTTTGCCGTTCACCAAACTGCTGTGCAAGCAGCCACCGTATGGCGGCATCCGTGCCATCGACCTGGCCAGCGGCAAGACGCTGTGGGACCGTCCGTTCGGCAGCGCGCGCGGCAATGGTCCGTTCGGTATCCGTTCGGGTCTGCCGATCGAGATCGGCACGCCGAACAATGGCGGTTCGGTGGTGACGGCCGGCGGATTGATCTTCATTGCCGCAGCCACCGACGACCTGATCCGCGCCATCGATCTGGCCACCGGCAAGGAGCTGTGGCATGCCAAGCTGCCGGCCGGCGGCCAGGCCAACCCGATGGTGTACGCCTACAACGGCCGCGAGTATCTGGTGATCATGGCCGGCGGCCACCACTTCATGGAGACGCCTGCAGGTGATGCCGTGGTGGCCTACGCGCTGCCGCAAAAGGCACCGTGATGCACGCAGCGAGCGAATGCGCTAGCTGAGGCTTGCTAGCCACTTCCGAAGCCTGAAACGAAAAGCGCACCGCAAGCGGTGCGCTTTTTTCATGGGCAATCGCATCGTGGCCAAACAACATGCATCTACCTGTTGACCCAACAGAACCCCGCATCCACGCTCTTACGATTCCCGATTCCCGATTCCCGATTCCCGATTCCCGATTCCCGATTCCCGATTCCCAAATCACCCGACGTTGGCAGCGGCCGCATCTTCCATCACCGCATCGCGCACATCCTGCGCGAGCGTCGCCTTGACGATGATCGAGCGGATGGCATCGGTGGCATCCGACAGCGGCACATCGCTGCCCAGGCGCTGGAAGGTATCGCGGCTGTTATAGCCGGACCCATCCTTCAGGTAATGGTCGTACATCGACATCAGGTCCTGGCAGGCGGTGATCAGCGCTGCGACATTGCCGCGCAACAAGGCATAACCGATCTGGTCGAAGCTGTGCAGGCAATCGGCCAGCCAGTGCAGGTCGTAGCGGGCCGTGGCCGGTTCCGGCGCCGTGTGGCCGCGGCTGTAGGCGCTGTAGCGGCGCAGGCTGCGTGCCACCCGTGCGACGTGCGTGAACAACGTACCGATTTCGTTGGCGATATCCAGCCGCTGCACCATCACCATCGGAATCACCTGGCTGTCAGCGGCCGGCGCCTGTTCGGCTGCTGTCTGTTCCCGCTGTTCCAGCGATTGCTTGAGCACGGTATAGCTGCGCTGCAGCGATTCCAGTTCCAGCGCGCTGGCGGCCGCGCGCGCCTTCAGCTGCGAGAGCGCGGCCTGGTAGCGGGCCAGGCTGTCCTGCGTGCTGGCGAGCTGGCCGGATTCGGCGCGCAGCTGCCGGCCACGCACGAACGCCAGCACGGTGGCAATCAGCGCCCAGAGCGCGAATGCAGGCACCAGGTAGATCAAGATGCCCATGGAGATTCCTCAAAACGTTGCATACCTTGTCGGCCTGCACGCCGCGGACTTGAGGGCAATCGTCGGGAATGTGATGGACGACGATGTCCCCCGCTTGCATCCTGATGCCGGAAGCTCTCACCGCCCCCTGACGAACGGCACGTGGCGAGCGGTATCCAGGCATGCTCGAATCAGCGCACTCGCCAGCCCGGAGCCTTGCATGCGCAGATGGATCGATCGCTGGCCGCCAATGCTGCGGGGCATCGGCGCAGTGGGACTGCTCTGGGCGTTGCTGTATGCCACCGCGCATGCCGCGCCACCCGTGCCGCCATCGGCACCGGTGCAGGTGGGTTACAGCGAAGCCACGGATCTGTTCAATCTGCTGGATAACCTGTCGGACTGGTTGCCGGGTTTTACGGTGCCCGTGTATCGCAATTACTTCGAAACCCATGGAGGGCTGGATCAGGCCGATCACGCAGCACTGGTCGCCTATGCAGATTTCCGCCGCCGCACCTCGGGGCTGGCAAAGGGCGACGATCCGGAAGTGCTTGACCGTGTGTTTGCGCCAGAGGCCACCCGTGATGTGGATCCTTTCTCGCGGCATTTCCTCGGGGATGCAGAATTCGAGGCTGCAGCGAGCGCCGCCATTGCGGAGCAGTCGGCGGATGACCAGGCGATGCTGCGTGCGTATCTGGCCCGCTTCGTTCCACGCGCCAGGCGGCTGGTCACAGCTGCCCCCCGTTTCGAGCAACAGGCGCGCATGCTGCGCGAGGAACTGTCCAACCCCGCCGTTGCGCGGTTGGCGTCGCAGATGCGGGCGTTCTTTGCGGTGCCGGAGCCTGCGGTGTTCCAGGCAAGATTCGTCTAGTGGCCGGAGCCGGACACCACCCAGGCCAAGGTACGCGGACGCACCATGCTGCTGTATTCGCAGCATGATGCGCTCGCCGGCACGGCCTCGATGGACTGGGCGCCGATCGTGTTGCACGAATTGAGTCATCACCTGTCTGCGGTGCAGCCCTCGGCGCGCAAACGCCTGCTCGCTGCCAACTTCATGCGGCTGTGTCCGGGTGCGGCCAGCTTGCCGAACCCGCTCAATGCGCTGGAAGAACCACTTGCGATCTATTGGGGACAGTATCGCTTTGAGCAGGCGGTGCGCGGGCGTTCGCTGCCGCCGTCGTCGCAGTGGTATATCCAGGCGCACGCCGATCGCGCGGCGAAGGCGATCGCAGCCGCCTATCCGGCAAGCCGGGCGGCGCCGGCGCTCGATGACGGCGCATTGCTGGCTGCTGCTGCATCGGCCTGCCAGTAGACAGTGATGGAAATGAAAGCCGCTGACAGAATGTAGCGGCCAGTCGGCGCGTGCTGCGGACAGCGCGCCTAGAACCGGTGATGTAGGCGTGGTGAGTGCGACAGGGTGCGGCGGACACGCTGCCGGCGAAACAGCGGCCGAGGATCCTCAGCCGAGAATGCCCGGCAGATCCAGGCCTTTTTGCTTCGCGCAGTCGGTGGCGATGGCGTAGCCGGCATCGGCGTGGCGCATCACGCCGGTGGCCGGGTCGTTCCAGAGCACGCGCTCCAGGCGCTTGTCGGCGGCCTCGCTGCCATCGCAGACGATGACCATGCCGGCATGTTGCGAAAACCCCATCCCGACGCCGCCGCCGTGGTGCAGCGACACCCAGGTGGCACCGGAGGCGGTGTTGAGCAGCGCGTTGAGCAACGGCCAGTCGGAGACCGCATCCGAGCCGTCGGCCATGGCTTCGGTTTCGCGGTTGGGCGAGGCCACGCTGCCCGAATCCAGGTGGTCGCGGCCGATCACCACCGGCGCCTTGAGCTCACCGCTGCGCACCATCGCATTGAAGGCCAGGCCGAGCCGGTGGCGGTCGCCCAGGCCGACCCAGCAGATCCGCGCAGGCAAACCCTGGAAGGCGATCTTGTCGGCGGCCATGTCGAGCCAGCGGTGCAGATGCGCATCGTCGGGAATGAGTTCCTTGACCTTGGCATCGGTCCTGGCGATGTCGTCCGGATCGCCGCTGAGCGCGACCCAGCGGAACGGCCCGATCCCGCGACAGAACAGCGGCCGGATGTAGGCGGGCACGAAGCCGGGGAAGTCGAACGCGTTGTCGACGCCTGCTTCCAGCGCCATCTGCCGCAGGTTGTTGCCGTAGTCCACGGTGGGCACGCCCAGGGCGTGGAAGGTGAGCATGGCGCGGATGTGGTTGGCCATCGCCTCGCGCGCGGCCGCTTCCACCTGTTTCGGTGCGGACACGCGCTTGGCGTCCCATTCCTCCACCGTCCAGCCCTGCGGCAGGTAGCCGTTGACCGGGTCGTGCGCGGAGGTCTGGTCGGTCAGCAGGTCCGGCTTGACCCCGCGCAGCAACAGTTCGTCCAGCACGTCTGCGACATTGCCGAGCAGGCCGACCGACAGCGGCTTCTTGGCCGTGCACGATTCCTCGACCAGGCGCAGCGCTTCGTCCAGGTCGTCGGTCCAGGTGTCCAGGTAGCCGGTGCGCAGGCGCATGTCGATGCTGGAGCGGCGGCATTCCACCGCCAGGCACGAGGCGCCGGCCATCACCGCGGCCAGTGGCTGCGCGCCGCCCATGCCGCCGAGGCCACCGGTGAACAACCAGCGCCCGGACAGGTTGCCGCCGTAATGCTGGCGGCCCATCTCCACGAAGGTCTCGTAGGTGCCCTGCACGATGCCTTGCGCGCCGATGTAGATCCAGCTGCCGGCGGTCATCTGGCCGTACATCGCCAGACCCTTGCGATCGAGCTCGTTGAAGTGGTCCCAGTTGGCCCAGCGTGGCACCAGGTTGGAATTGGCGATCAGCACGCGTGGCGCATCGGCATGCGTGCGGAACACGCCGACCGGCTTGCCGGATTGCACCAGCAAGGTCTGGTCATCCTCCAGGCGGGTGAGCGCGGCGACGATCGCATCGAAGGATTCCCAGTCGCGCGCGGCGCGGCCGATGCCGCCGTAGACCACCAGCTTCTGCGGGCGCTCGGCCACGTCCGGGTCCAGATTGTTCATCAGCATGCGCAGCGGCGCTTCGGTGAGCCAGCTCCTGGCGGTGAGCGTGGTGCCGGTGGCGGCGCGGATGACGCGGGTTGCATCGTGACGGGTCATGCCGGTTTCCTTGCAATCAACGGTGCGCCGCAGGCGGCGTGGTGTCGGAGGACTGAGCGCTGTCGGTGGCAAATTGCAGGCAGGCCAGCAGCACGTGCCGCAGCACCGCGCGCAGCGCGACTGCATGCGCGGGGAGCCAGGGCGTCGGCCAGTTCTGCGGGGTGATCGCGTCCGGCTCGCGCATGTAGCCGCGGCATGCCAGCTCCATCTGCAGCGTATGCACGCCCTGCTCGGGCTGCGCGTAATGGCGGGTGATCCAGCCGCCCTTGAAGCGCCCGTTGCGCACGGTGCTCGAGCCGCTGCTGCGGCACAGCCGCTCCACCGCATCGGCCAGCGCCGGAGCGCAGCTGCGGTCGTCGTTGCTGCCGATGTTGAACTGCGGCAGCTCGCCATCGAACAGATGCGGGATGAAGGAGCGGATCGAGTGCGCGTCGTACACCACGATTCGGGGATGTAGCCGACGCAGGCGCGCGATTTCGTCGGCAATCGCCGCGTGATAGGGGTCGAACCAGCGCGTGCGGCGCCAGGCGATCTGCGCTTGGTCGGGTTCGGCGCCATCGGCATACAGCGGCTGGTTGTCGAAGGTGGTCAGCGGACACAGGCCGGTGGTGTTCTGGCCCGGATACAACGACGCCCCGCTGGGGTCGCGGTTGACGTCGATCACCGAGCGACAGATCGCGGTGCGCACCGTGGTGGCGCCCAGCGATTGCGCAAAGTCGTACAGCTGATGCACCCACCAGTCGGCATCGCGACGTGCCAGCCAGGGCGAGACGAACTGGTCCACCAGCGCGTCAGGCAGCTCGGTGCCGGTATGCGGGAAGCTGAGGATCAACGGCGCATCGCCGCGGTGGATGTCGAGCCAGGGCAGGGTGCTCATGCGGCGTCTCGCATCATGCCTGCTGCTCCACGCCTGGCAATGCCGTGGCAACCGCCTGCGCAAGTGCACCCGAACGCACCAACGCGCTGGCCGCCAGCATGTCGGGATGGAAATAGCGGTCGTCCTGCAAGGTGGGCACCTGCGCGCGCAGCAACGCGCGTGCGGCTTCCAGTGCGGCGCTGGAGCGCAGCGGCGCATGGAAGTCGCAGCCTTGCGCGGCCGCCAGCAGTTCGATGCCGATCACGTGTGCGGCGTTCTCGGCCATCGCCAGCAAGCGCCGCGCGCCATGCGCTGCCATCGATACATGATCTTCCTGATTGGCCGAGGTCGGAATCGAATCGACGCTGGCCGGATACGCGCGTTGTTTGTTCTCCGACACCAGCGCCGCAGCGGTGACCTGCGGAATCATGAAACCGGAATTCAGGCCCGGGCGCGGGGTGAGAAACGCCGGCAGGCCCGACAACGCCGGGTCGACCAGCATCGCGGTGCGGCGTTCGCTGATCGAGCCGATTTCGCACACCGCCATCGCCAGCATGTCGGCTGCGAAGGCCACCGGCTCGGCATGGAAGTTGCCGCCGGACAAGGCCTCGCCGGTGTCGCTGAACACCAGCGGGTTATCCGAGACCCCGTTGGCCTCGATCTCCAGCGTGCGTGCGGCCTGGCGCATGATGTCCAGCGCCGCGCCCATCACCTGCGGCTGGCAGCGCAGGCAGTATGGATCCTGCACGCGCACATCGCCCAGCCGGTGCGATTCGCGAATGCTCGAATCGGCCATCAGCGCGCGCAGTGCCGCGGCGGTGGCGATCTGCCCGGGCTGGCCGCGCAGGGCATGGATACGCGCATCGAATGGCGTGTCCGAGCCCTTGGCCGCTTCCACCGACAAGGCGCCAGTGACCAGCGCGGCCTGCAACACGGTCTCGATCTCGAATAGGCCGGCCAATGCGCAGGCGGTGGAGAACTGGGTGCCGTTGAGCAGCGCCAGGCCTTCCTTGGCGCCGAGCACGCGCGGCTGCAACTGCGCCTGCGCAAGCGCGTCGGCGGCAGGCAGGCGTTGCCCGCCGACGAAGGCCTCACCGACGCCGATCATCACCGCGGCCAGATGCGACAACGGCGCCAGATCGCCGGATGCGCCCACCGAACCCTGGCAGGGCACCACCGGCGTGATGCCCCGGCGCAGCATCGCCTCCAGCAACGCCAGCGTGCCCGGCTGCACGCCCGAGGCGCCCTGGGCCAGGCTGGTGAGCTTGAGCGCCATCATCAGCCGAACCACCGGCACCGGCGTGGGCTCGCCGACGCCGGCCGCGTGCGAGAGCACGATATTGCGCTGCAGGGTCTGCAGGTCCTCGCGCTCGATGCGCACGCTGGCCAGCTTGCCGAAGCCGGTATTGACGCCATAGACCGGCTCGCCGCGCGCCACGATGGCCTCCACCGTCTGCGCGCTGCGCAGCACCGCGGCCGCGCAGGCGTCGTCCAGCACGACCTCGGCGCCGCGATACAGCGCACGCCACTGCGCCAGCGTGACCTGGCCGGGCTGCAGGACAACAGATGCACTCATGAGGACTCCGGATTCAGCAGGAATGCCCGCGCCAGACGCGGGCATGAAGAGGATTGAAGCCCATGCGGTAGACCAGGTCGGCCGGCGCATCGATGTCCCAGATCGCCAGGTCGCAGTGCATGCCGGCACGCAGCCGACCGAGCCGCTCGCCGCGCCCCAGCGCGCGTGCGGCGTGCCGGGTGAAACCGGCAATGCACTCGTCCACGGTCATGCGGAACAGCGTGGCGGCCATGTTCATCGCCAGCAACGGGCTGGTCAGCGGCGAGGTGCCGGGGTTGCAGTCGGTGGCCAGGGCCAGCGGCACGCCGGCGGCGCGCAGCGCCGCGATCGGCGGCAGTTGGGTATCGCGGGTGAAATAGAACGCGCCGGGCAACAGCACCGCGACCGTGCCGGCGCCGGCCATCGCGGCAACGCCGGCGTCATCCAGGTATTCGACGTGATCGGCCGACAAGGCGCCATGGCGTGCGGCCAGTTGCGCGCCGTGCTGGTTGCTCAGTTGCTCGGCATGGATCTTGATGTGCAAGCCGTGCGCCTGCGCGGCGAGGAAGACCTGTTCGGCTTGCGCGGGCGAAAACGCCAGGTGTTCGCAAAACACGTCCACCGCCTCGGCCAGGCCTTGCGCGGCAATCGCCGGAATCATCTGCGTGCAGACGGCGTCGATGTAGCCTTGCGCATCGCCGCCCGGTGGCACCGCGTGCGCGCCGAGGAAGGTCGGCACCACTTCGACCTTGCGCAGCGTAGCGAGCTGACGTGCCACGCGCAGCTGCTTGGTTTCGTCCTCCAGCGTCAGCCCGTAGCCGGATTTGATTTCCAGCGTGGTCACGCCCTCGGCGAGCATCGCGTCCAGGCGCGGCAGGCTGGCGGCCAGCAGCGCTGCGTCATCGGCGGCACGGGTGGCGCGCACCGTGGCCACGATGCCGCCGCCGGCTGCGGCAATCTCGGCATAACTGGCACCGCGCAGGCGTTGCTCGAATTCGTTGGCGCGATTGCCTGCGTACACCAGATGGGTATGGCAATCGATCAGGCCGGGGCTGATCCAGCGGCGCTGGCAATCATGCGCAACGTCCGGCTTCAACGCCGGAGCCTGCGCGGCCGGGCCGGCATAGGCGATGCGGCCGTCCTGGCAGGCCAGAATGCCATCGTCCACGATGCCCAGGCCGCCATCGGCCGCGTCCAGGGTCATCAGCCGTGCGTTGTGCCAGAGGACGTCGCAATACATGGCGCAGGCTCATGCTGTCTGATATGTATATACAATAGAACCGGCAATCGAGGGTGTCCAGTGGCAGACCAACAGGTGCAGGCGTTGTGGGCAGCGCGGGCGCTCCTGCCCGATGGCTGGGCTGGCGATGTGCGGATCACGCTGGCACAGGGGCGCATCGCCACGGTGCAGGCCGATCGCGCACCTGTCGCCGGCGATACCCGGGTCACGCTGCTGCTGCCCGGGCTGGGCAACCTGCACAGCCACGCGTTCCAGCGCGGCATGGCCGGCCTGACCGAGGTGGGCGGGCGCAGCGGCGACAGTTTCTGGAGCTGGCGCGAGCTGATGTACCGCTTCGTCGACCGGCTCGATCCCGACAGCCTGCAGGCGGTCGCCGAACAGGCCTATGTGGAAATGCTCGAAAGCGGCTTCACCCGCGTCGGCGAATTCCACTACCTGCACCACAGCCCCGGTGGCGCGGCATATGCGCAGGCCGGCGAAATGTCCGCGCGCATCGCCGCTGCCGCCGCCAACACCGGTATCGGGCTGACGCTGTTGCCGGTGTTCTATGCGCATGCGGATTTCGGCGGCCGCGCGCCCAGCGCAGCCCAGCGTCGTTTGATCCACGACATCGATGGTTTCGCGCGGTTGCTTGACGACTGCGGGCGCAGCCTCACGGCATTGCCGGATGCCGTGCTTGGGCTGGCGCCGCACAGCCTGCGCGCAGTCACGCCGGAGCAGCTGGCCGCATTGGTGCCGCTCACCGATGGCCCGATCCATATCCATATCGCCGAGCAGCAGCGCGAGGTCGAGGCCTGCCTGGCCTGGTCGGGCCAGCGCCCGGTGCAGTGGTTGCTCGCCAACGCACCGGTGGATGCGCGCTGGTGCCTGGTGCATGCCACGCACGTGGACGCGAGCGAGCTGCAGGCCATCGCCGACAGCGGCGCGGTGGTCGGGCTGTGCCCGATCACCGAGGCGAATCTGGGTGACGGGCTGTTCCCGATGCAGGCATTTGCCGCCGCGGGCGGGCGCTTTGGCGTGGGTTCGGATTCGAATGTCCTGATCGACGCGGCCGAAGAACTGCGCCTGCTCGAATACGGCCAGCGTCTGCAGCTGCAGGCGCGCAATGTGCTGGCGCAGGCGGGTACCTCGAGCGGGCGCTGGCTGTTCGACCAGGCGGGCGAAGGCGCGGCACAGGCCTTGGGCATTGCTCACACTGGCATCCGGGTTGGCGCATCGGCCGATCTGCTGGAGCTGGACCCGGCCCATCCGGCGCTGCTGGCGCGCGATGACGATGCGCTGCTGGACAGTTGGCTGTTCGCCGCGCGCGGCGGTGCGGTGCGCACTGTCTGGCGCGCCGGGCGGCCGGTGGTGCGTGACGGGCGCCATGTGGATCGCGCGCGGATTGCCACGCGTTTTGCCGGCGTTTTGCGAGCGCTGCTGAGCAAATGAGCCGATACGCGCACAATGCAGGTCTGACCGGAGACCCGCTTTGACCGCCACCCCCATCGCCGCGCCCGGCACCCTGCATCAACGCATCCGGCAGGATCTGGAACAACGCATCCACAGTGGCGACTGGCCGCCCGGTCACCGTGTGCCGCCCGAACACGAGTTGATGGCGCAATACGCTTGTTCGCGGATGACCGTGAACAAGGTGCTCGGCCTGCTTGCCGATGCCGGCATGATCGAACGCCGCCGCCGCACCGGCTCGTTCGTGGCGCGCCCGCATCCGCATCTGGAGCAGGTCGCCTTGTCGATTCCCGACATCGAAGTGGAAATGACCGCGCGCGGCCACGTCTACGCGTTCTCGCTGGTGTCGCGGCGGCTGCGCAACCCGCGCCTGCGCGTGCCGCAGGAGCGTGCCCTGGGCAGCAGCGGCAAGCTGCTGGCGCTGGAAAGCGTGCACTTGGCAGACGGCAGCCCATTCGCGCTGGAACAGCGGGTGATCGACACCACCACCGTGCCCGAGGCATTGCTGCAGCCGTTCACCGACGTGGCGCCGGGCAGTTGGTTGCTGCGCAACGTGCCGTGGACGCGCGCCGAGCACCGTATCAGCGCCGCCAGTGCGGACGCCGCGCAAGCCGAACGCCTGCAGGTGGACGATGGCACGGCCTGCCTGGTCATCGATCGCCACACCTGGCGCGGCGACCAGCCGGTCACCTACGTGCGTCAATTGTTTCTGGGCGGGTCCTATGACCTGGTGGCGCGGTTTGCGCCGGGAATGCGCTGAGCCTCAGAGGCTAAGTGCAAGTGGGCGGCCCAAGGCATGCATCAGATCGTCGTGCACTGCCGCCAGCGCACCGGTTCCTCCACGCCCGGCCGCGGATTGAGCTGCACGCGCACGGTGCGCAGATACGGGTAGCGCTGCAGTTCGCGGCAGATCAGCGGCCACGCCGCGGCGTCTTCGACCGAGCGATCCACCGCCAGCGTCGCCTGGGTGATCCAGATGCCGCGCACCAGGCCGGGCGTCCGAGCCAGTGCCTTTGACACCTCGCGTTGATAGCCCTGCACGGTTGCCGCATCCGGTTCGGCAGTGCCTGCCAGCGGCATCGATGCAGGCGCTGCGGCTGTCGGCGGTGCTGGCTGTCGCGAGGGTGTGCGCTGCGGTGCCGGGATTGCAGAAACCGATTCGGCAACGCGCGAAGTGGCCACCAGTGCGGCCTGCTGTGTTGGCACGGGCGGCTGCGCCGGCTGCAGCGCCAGCGCCGCAACCAGGGCCAGGGTCGCCAGCGCCGCACCGGCACCGAGGCTGTGACGGATCGCGCGGCGGCGCGCCATGCGGACCACCCCGGCTTCCACATCGCCCGGCAGATACGGCTTGAGCAAGGGCCACAGGCGCGTGCCATCCAGCACTTCGATGGACTGCCTCTCGGCGGCGGCCATGCCTTCGCGTTCCATTCGGCCTTCGGTCACCATCACGCCGCCGCCTGCGCCGGCCAGCCGCGCCATCGCACCCAGCTCGTTCACCGCTGCCACGCCGATGCGGTAGCTGCGCCCATGCTTGCAGGCCACCAGGCGGGTGCCTTGTCCGGTGCGCATCATGAATTCTGCCGTCGGCAGGCCGTCCTGCGGGACCTGGGTCGGTTGCCAACCGCGTTGCTCCTGCAGCACGCGCAGCACCACGCCGGAAAAGTCGCGCCAGTGCATGGCCGCCAGTGCATGCACGCCCTCGGTGGTTTCGTCGGCACGGCGGCGCACCAGCCATACATAGGCGCACACCGCCAGCCAGAGCAGCAGGGAAGCCACAAGCGCCACAATCCAGGGAGGCATGAGCATCAAGCGAAGGGATGGCGCATATGACGACGCGGTGCGCTTAGAAGAATCCTTCGCGGTAGGTTCGTCAATGGATCGGCGGCAGTGATGGCACGCGCCGTGATCCAGGCAGCAAAAGACCCGCCAGTCCGAAGCCGTGAGGGGAGGGGAGCAAACGGACTTCGTAATGCAGGACTGGCGGGTCCTTCCCGATTGTCTAAAAAATCATGCTGCTTTGCAACATTGCCGAACTGTCTTATTCACCATCAAATGCAGCATTGTTTGAGGTGGCGCTGCCGGTGGTGGTGCCTGCGCCGGTGGTGTCGCTGCTGGCGGCCTGCGCTGCCTGGTTGGCGGTGCGGTTGGCGCGCTTGGTCGCGGCGGTATTGGCACGCACCTGGGCCTTGAGCGACTCCACCTCGCGGCGCAGGTTTTCCAGTTCGTCCTGCTCGGGGATGTTGAGCGTGCGCAAGACCCCCTTGACGCGTTCGTCGAAGGCCTTGCCCAGCTTGTCCCAGCCGCGCACGGCGGTGTCGCGTGCCTGCTCGAACTGGGTTTCCACCTCTTCGCGCAGCTCGTCGACGCTTTCGGCCGCCTTGCGCTGGCCGCTGCGCTCGTACGCTGCGCCTTCGCGCACCAGCGAGTCGAACAGCTTGCCCCCCTCGCTCTGCACCCGACCCAGCGCACCGAGCCCGGCCAGCCATACCGTCTGTGCCGATTCACCGAGCCGGCGCGAAATCTGTTCTGCCTGCGCCTGGAAGCCGTGCGCTGCATCGTCGCGCTTGCCGTTCTGATCGTATCCGGTCGTCATGGAATGCTCCTGTTGGGTTGCCAAGTGACGTTGCCTTCACCCTAGTCCGGGCACTGCATCGAGCAGGTGAAGCACCCATGAAGCATCCCCCTGCAACGGACAGCGCGGCTGACTTGTTGCTGAAGCGATGGTGCAGTCAGGCCGAGCCAGGCGATCAGACCCGATCAGCGGCGCTGCACGCTCAGGCGAGTTTTTCGGCCAGCAGGCGACGGATCTCCGATTCCACCATCGGCTGCATCGCCGACAACAGGAAGCCAAGCTCGGCGGTGACATGCACCTGCTGCGGCAACAGGGCGATCGCCCCATCCACGCCGGCACGCGCGATACGCAAGGTATCGCCTTCCCAATGCGAGGCGACGCCGTAGCGGTCGGTCAGCTTGCGGGCCGCCGCGTCGATCGCTGCGCGGGCCTGGGCCGGCGACAGGGCATGGTCGTGGCGGATATCGATGCTGGACATGGGTTCCATGGAAAAGACGAAAGGAGCGCGCATTGTGCGCATGCGCGCGCCAGGCTCCAAGTGCGGCGCGCGTGGCACGCAGCGGCAACGACGCCCCGGCCCGGTGCATGGGGCGGGGCGACACCGGTCAGGTTGTTGGCCGCGGCGCGTGGCAAACCTGCTAGGCTGCGGCGGGTGCGCGATCTGCAAGTTCATTTCACCCACCGGCAGCAGCCGGATCATTCCCTCAAGCCCGGCGTCCACCGGATCGTCCGCCATGCCTCCGGCAGCGTGCGGGTGGTTGCCGATGCGCAGGGAGCGCTGCTGTTGGCGCAGTTCTGCCTGGACCAGCGCGGGCTGTGGCTGCAGGTGGCCAACGGGATCCGTGGCATCCACGTCAACGGACGCCCGGTGCGGCGCATGGCGCTGCTGCGCCCCGGCGATGCGATCTACGCCGACGGCGTGGAGATGCTCCTGCGCAGTGCGCCGTCGAGCGCGCCGGCCAATGATGTTCAAGACGACGAGACCGGCCTGAGCGAGGTCTGCCTGCTGTTGCGCGGGCTCGGCGGCCGTCATCACGGGCGCAGCTTCACCCTGGACCGCTCGCGGTTGGTCGGCAGTGACCCGGCGGCGGACATCGTCATCGACGACCCGGCCTTTGCCGCCCAGCACGCGCGGCTGGAGCGTCACGGCGACCGTGTGCTGATCCGTGATCTGGGCTCGGAAGAAGGCAGCTGGATCAACGGCGTGCAGGTGCGCGACGGTTGGTTGCAGGCCGGCGACCAGGTTGTGTTCGACGCGCGCCACCGCTTTGTCGTCGAGGTGCCGCGTATCCACCACGGCACCACCTGGGACATCCCCGAGTCGGAGCCGCAGCCGCTGCCACGCGCGACCAGCGAGCCGGCGCGTACGCCGGTCAAGGTCGCGCGCTGGCCATGGCTGCTGCTCAGCGCGGTGTTGCTGGCGGCGGCGTTGAGCGCCTTGCTGTGGTTCGGCGCGCGCTGAGTTTTTTCCAGATCCGCCAGCCCAGCAGCACGGCCAGAATGCCGGCATACAGCGCCGGTTCGCGGATGTCGGATTTCACCAGCCACCAGAAGTGCAGTACCGCCAGCAGCCCGATCGGGTAGATCAGCAGGTGCAGGCGGCCCCAGTTGCGCTTGAGCCGCCGCATCCAGCCCTGGGTGGAGGTGATCGCCAGCGGCACCAGCAGCAGCCATGCCGCAAAGCCGACCGTGATGTAGGGGCGCTTGAGGATCTCCTCGAAGATCTGGGTCCAGAAGCCGCGCAGATCCAGGCTCAGGTAGGCCGCCAGGTGCACGCTGGCATAGAAGAACGCGTACAGCCCGAGCATGCGCCGGAAGCGGATCAGCAGCGCCTGGCCGGTGAGCTGGCGCAGCGGCGTGATCGCCAGGGTGATCAACAGGAAGCGCAGCGCCCATAGCCCGGTGCGGTGCTCGATCTCGGCCACCGGATCGGCGCCCAGCGCATCGCTGCCGGTTTGCCATACCTGCCAGAACTGCCAGCCGAGCAAGGCGATCGGCGTCAGTGCGGCGACATGCACCAGGGTCTTGGCGGCGATCAGGGATGCGGACGTCTTGGCCATGCGATCTCGAAGAAGGAAGCGATGCCGCGCGGGCAGGAAACGTGCGCGGACATGAAACGTAGGAGCGCACCCGGGCGCGACGGGCATCACCAGCAAAGCCCGTCGCGCCCGGGTGCGCTCCTACGGCAGATGGATATCAGAGGGTTTGTTGCCTAGAACCACTTCTTCAGGTCCATGCCTGCGTACAGCGAGGCGACCTGGTCCGCATAGCCGTTAAACGGCTTGGTCGCGATCCGCTCGGCAAACAGCTTGCTGGCGGTGCCGGCGATGCGGCGCTCAGTCTTCTGGCTCCAGCGCGGATGGTCCACCGCCGGATTGACGTTGGAAAAGAACCCGTATTCGGAGGGCTGCAGGTCGTGCCAGGCGGTTTCGGGCATCTTCTCGACGAAGCGGATCTCCACGATCGACTTGATGCTCTTGAAGCCGTACTTCCACGGCACCACCAGCCGCAGCGGCGCGCCGTTCTGCTGGGGCAGCGGCTTGCCGTACAGGCCGGTGGCCAGCAGGGTCAGCGGATGCATCGCTTCGTCGATGCGCAGGCCTTCGCGGTATGGCCAGTTGATCGAGCGGTAGCGCACGCCGGGCATCTGCTGCGGGTCGGCCAGCGTGGTGAACGCCACGTACTTGGCCTTGGAGGTTGGCGCAAAGCGCTTGAGCACCTCGCCCAGCGGCACCCCCGTCCACGGGATCACCATCGACCAGCCTTCCACGCAACGCAGCCGGTAGATGCGTTCTTCCGCGCTGATGCCCTTGAGCAACTCGTCCAGCGACAGGCTACCGGGCTTTTCGCACTCGCCACTGACCTTCACCGACCATGGCGACAGCTTCAGGGTCTTGGCGGCCTTGGACGGGTCGGTCTTGTCGGTGCCGAACTCGTAGAAGTTGTTGTAGCTGGTGACGTCTTCCAGCCGGGTCAGTTCCTCGGCGGTCCGGAAGCCGCTGCGCGCCTGCGCCGGCGTCACCACGGTCTTGGGCGGAGGCGGCGGATCGGCCTCGGCGCAGCCGGCCACGCCCAGCGCCGGGGTCAGGGCAAACAGCTGCAGCAGCCGGCGTCGGTCGCGGTAGACGGCCTCATCGGTGATCTCGCTGGACGGCGTCTTCAAGACATCGCGAAGGGACATGGCTCGCTCCTGACAGTGGCTGCTGATGAGAATAACGGACCACCGTGATGGCGCTGCCGATGGCCTACGCAAACCATACGTCTCCGCCAGTGAGAAGGATGCACATGCAACTTTTCTGCGACGCTGCCAAGGCCGGTGCGCTGCGGCATACTAGAAGGCTAGCTCGACAAGGTGTGCCATGACACGCGCGTTCAATTTCAGTGCCGGCCCTGCGACATTGCCGGAATCGGTCCTGCGCCAGGCGCAGGCGGAGATGGTCGAATGGAACGGCGTCGGCGCCTCGATCGTGGAAATCAGCCACCGCAGCGCCGATTTTATGGCCGTGGCAACCGCGGCCGAAGCCGATCTGCGCCGCTTGCTGTCGATTCCCGATGACTATGCGGTGCTGTTCACCGCCGGTGGTGCCACCACCATCCAGGCCCTGCTGCCGCTCAATTTCGCCGCACCCGGCCAGGCCGCCGACTACGTGATCACCGGCCACTGGGGCAAGACCGCGATCAAGCAGGCGGCCACCTATGTGGATGCACGCATTGCCGCCGACGGCCAGGCAGGCGGCTTCACCGACATTCCGCCAGTGGCCAGCTGGACCTTGTCGCCGCACTCGGCCTACGTGCACATCACCGCCAACGAGACCATCCACGGCGTCGAGTTCCGCGACACGCCGGCGGTGGGCACGCTGCCGCTGTTTGCCGATTTCAGTTCCTCGATCGCCTCCGAGCCGCTGGATGTGTCGCGCTATGGGCTGATCTATGCCGGCGCGCAGAAGAACCTGGGCCCGGTCGGCATCTCGGTGCTGATCGTGCGGCGCGACCTGCTCGAACGCGCCGGCCAGCCGCGCGCGGACATCTTCAACTACGCCTCGCACGCCGCACGCGATTCGATGCTCAACACGCCGCCGACCTGGAACTGGTATCTGCTCGGACTCACCGTGAAGTGGATGCTGGAGCAGGGCGGGGTGGAGGAGTTCGCCCGCCGCAACGCCGAAAAGGCCGCGCTGGTGTATGGCGCGATCGATGGCTCCGGCGGGTTCTACCGCAACCTGGTCACCCCGGCGGTGCGCTCGCGCATGAACATCCCGTTCTTCCTGGCCGACGAGCAGCTGGATGCGTTGTTCGTCAGCGAATCCAAGGCAGCCGGTTTGCTGGCGCTGAAGGGGCACAAGGCAGTCGGCGGCATTCGTGCGTCCTTGTACAACGCGATGCCGGTGGCGGGCGCACAGGCGCTGGCGAGCTTCATGCACGACTTCCAGCAGCGTCACGGCTGAGTGTTTCATTCGACCGCGGCGCATGCCGCGCAGGCGCATGCGCCGCAATTTCAAGGAATGCCGAGCGATGGCTCCCAAGTCCAACAAGCCCAGTGCCGCCACCGGCGGCAAGACCAAACCGGCAGGCAAGTCCGCCGCCAAGGCTGCGGGCAACGCTGCAGACAAGCGCGCGATCAAGCCGACCACGGCGGCACCGGTGCTGGCCGATGTGCGCGCCAAGATCGACGAGATCGACCGCACCATCCAGGCGTTGATCGCCGAGCGCGCCAACTTTGCCCACCAGGTCGGCAAGGCCAAGGGCAAGCTCGCCGCGGCGGTGGATTACTACCGGCCCGAGCGCGAGGCGCAGGTGCTGCGCATGGTGGTGGACCGCAACGAAGGCCCGCTCAGCGATGAAGTGCTGGTGCACGTGTATCGCGAAATCATGTCCGCGTGCCTGGCCCAGCAGGAGCCGCTGAAGATCGGCTATCTCGGCCCGGAAGGCACCTTCAGCCAGCAGGCGGTGCTCAAGCACTTCGGCCGGTCGGCGGTGGGCCTGCCGATGGCCACCATCGAGGAGGTGTTCCAGGAAGTGGAAGCGGGCAATGCCGATTTCGGCGTGGTGCCGGTGGAAAATTCCGGCCAGGGCACCATCCAGGTCACGCTGGACATGTTCCTGACCTCGAACCTGAAAATCTGCGGTGAAGTCGAGCTGCGCGTGCACCAGTACCTGCTCTCGCGCAATGGCCGGCTGGAAGACATCGAGCGCATCTACGCGCATTCGCAGTCGTTTGCGCAGACCGCCGGCTGGCTGCGTTCGCACCTGCCCAAGGTCGAGAAGATCGCCGTCTCCAGCAATGCCGAAGGCGCGCGCCGCGCCCGCAATGCCGAAGATGCCGCGGCGATCGGCGGCGAAAGCGCCGCGCATGTGTATGGCTTGAAGAAAGTCATCATGAAGTCGATCGAGGACGACGACGACAACACCACGCGTTTTCTGGTGATTGGCCGGCAGATCTTTCCCACCTCCGGGCATGACCGCACCTCGGTGCTGGTGTTCATCCACGACAAGCCGGGCGCGTTGTTCGACGTGCTCAGCCCGTTCGCGCGGCATGGCATCAGCATGAACCGCATCGAGTCGCGTCCCTCGCATCAGGCCAAGTGGGAATATGGCTTCTTCATCGACCTGGCCGGCCACGTGGAGGACGAGGCGATGAAGCAGGCGCTGGCCGAACTGGAAGCGCACTCGGCACAGATCAAGGTGCTGGGCTCGTACCCGGTCGCCATTCCCTGAGCGGGCGCGTCCGGCAAGCGCAGGCCTGACCGGCATGCCGTCTCCAGCCGAGGTGGCGGCAGCGCCACGACACTCTCCAACGCGTATCGCCGCACAGGGCGATGCCGCAGCAATCGGATCACACGCATGAGCAGCAGCACGCAGCACTGGATCGCCCGGCAGGGCAGCGCCTTGCAGGGCAGCCTGGCCATTCCCGGCGATAAATCCGTCTCGCATCGCGCGGTGATGTTCGCCGCCCTGGCCGATGGCGTCTCGCAGATCGATGGCTTTCTCGAAGGCGAAGACACCCGGTCCACCGCGGCCATTTTCGCCCGGCTCGGCGTGCGTATCGACACGCCGTCGGCGTCGCAGCGCATCGTGCACGGCGTGGGCGTGGATGGTCTGCAACCGCCCAGCGAGGCGCTGGACTGTGGCAATGCCGGCACCGGCATGCGCCTGCTCGCCGGCCTGCTGGCGGCGCAGCGCTTCGACAGCACGCTGGTCGGCGATGCATCGTTGTCCAAGCGCCCGATGCGGCGCGTGACCGGCCCGCTGGCACAGATGGGCGCGCGTATCGACACCGAAGACGACGGCACCCCGCCGCTGCGCGTGCATGGCGGGCAGACGCTGCGCGGCATCGACTTCGTCTCGCCGGTTGCCAGCGCGCAGGTCAAATCCGCCGTGTTGCTGGCAGGCCTGTATGCGCAGGGCGAAACCTCGGTCACCGAGCCGCATCCCACCCGCGACTACACCGAGCGCATGCTGTCCGCATTCGGCGTGGAGATCGAATTCTCGCCCGGCAAGGCCCGCCTGCGCGGCGGCCAACGCCTGCGCGCGACCGATATCGCGGTGCCTGCGGATTTCTCCTCGGCGGCGTTCTTCATCGTGGCAGCCAGCATCATTCCCGGCTCGAACGTGCTGCTGCGTGCGGTGGGCCTGAATCCACGGCGTACCGGGCTGCTGGCGGCACTGCGGCTGATGGGCGCGGATATCGCCGAAGAACAGCATGCCGAGCATGGCGGCGAGCCGGTGGCCGATCTGCGCATACGCTATGCGCCGCTACAAGGCGCGCAGATTCCCGAAGCGCTGGTGCCGGACATGATCGACGAGTTTCCGGCCCTGTTCGTGGCCGCCGCGGCGGCAACCGGGCAGACGGTGGTCAGCGGCGCTGCCGAATTGCGGGTCAAGGAATCCGATCGCCTTGCAGCGATGGCCACCGGCCTGCGCGCG
Organism: Xanthomonas sp. BRIP62415; assembly: GCF_003993515.1. Lineage (NCBI taxonomy): Bacteria > Pseudomonadati > Pseudomonadota > Gammaproteobacteria > Lysobacterales > Lysobacteraceae > Xanthomonas > Xanthomonas sp. BRIP62415. Next base: position 163,896 of record NZ_QEZH01000034.1, on the reverse strand, counting down.
CTCGGCGTGCAGGTCGACGAGACCCCCGATGGCGCGACCATTCATGGCGGCAGCATCGGCAGCGGCGTGATCGAGAGCCACGGCGACCACCGTATCGCGATGGCGTTTGCCATTGCCGGCCAGCTGTCCACCGGCGACGTGCGGGTCAACGACGTGGCCAATGTCGCCACCTCGTTCCCGGGGTTCGACAGCCTGGCGCGGGGTGCCGGTTTCGGGCTTGAAACAGCCTGAGTAGACAGACAGCGTTTGAACAAAAACGGTAGTTCTTGGCCGGCACGGATTGCCGGTCGAGGCGGCGCTGGCGCGCAACGCCTGTCAGTCGAGGTTCGGGTGTCGCCTTGCACTCAGTGCGGCGATACCGCTAGCTCACTCGAGTGGTGATCCCACTCAGCGCTCTGCGGTGAACTCCACCGGCACCTGCACGCTGCTGACCACTGCATGGCCATCGCGGGTGGCCGGCTCGAAGCGCCACTGACGCAAGCTGTCCATCACCGCTGCATCCAGGCGCGGGTCGTTGCTGCCGCTGCGATCGACGATGCTCACATCGCTCACCCGGCCTTGCACATCCAGTTGCAGGCGCGCAGTACGACTGCCTTCGATACCGGCCTGTGCGATGTCTGAGGGATAGCGTGGCATCGCATTGCCAGGCAGCGGAATCGCTTCTTCGGTGCTGGTCGGCGCGCGCACGGGTTGGTGCGCAATCATGGTCATGGCGCGCGGGCCTTCCGACGTCGGCAGGATCTGGCGGCTGGCCGCAGGCGCCGGGCGCGTATCGGTCGCGAACGATTCGTCGCTGTGTCGGGCCCACCACCAGGTCGGCACCACCATCAGCACCGCCAGCAGGGTCGCCCATAGCCAGGGCGAGGCGCCATCGGCAGCGTCGTCGCGGACGCGGTCGTCGGTGTGCGCGGAGCGCTGCGGCAATGCCTGCGTGGGATGTGGCGAGGGATTGGAGATGAAGGACATGGCCGGCCTCCTGGCGCATCTTTGGGATGACGTGACCAGTCTGGTCGGCCTTGCCTGAGGCGCAGCTAAGGCAGGGCACTCAGGAGGATTCAATGCGCGGTAGACATTCAGCTTGGTCAAGCCGGCGCCGGGTCCAGTTCGATCCGCCATCCCCGGTCAACGCACGGCGCTCTCCTCGCCTGCGGCAGGCGGGCCGTCATCGGCGTGCGGGGCAATCGACGCATCCCACCGCCGCGCCTCTTACTGCGCCGGCTTGAACTCGAACGGGATATCCAGGCTCCCGGCAATCGGCTGGCCATTGCGCTGTGCCGGATGGAAGCGCCAGCGACGCACCGCTTCCATTGCGGCGCGGTCCAGGTCGCGTGAGCCGCTGCGCTGCACCAGCGTCACTCCGCCCGGGTTGCCCGCCGCGTCCACGTCCACCCGCACCACCACGTCGCCGGCATCGCCGCGACGCAAGGCCGCCGAGGGATAGCGCGGCGGCGGCATCTGACCCTGCATCGGCACCGGGCGATCTCCGCCTGCAGCAGCCGCGGCGCTTGACGGGGCCGCGCTGCCCGGCGCACCGGGAACCGCGTCTTCAGGCAACGGCATGGGGGCAGGCGCAGCCGGCGGCGCGGTCTCCACCAGCGTCGGCGTGTCTTCCGGCGGTTTGGCCTGCGGCATGTCGCTGGCGCCGTCCTGGGCCGGCAGCGGCGCAGGTAGCGGCTGGATGCTGTCGTCGGCCTGCACACCGGCAGCCGGGTGGGCCGGCGAGGCCTTGTAGAAGTCGTCCTTGCGGCCGGTGGCCCACACCAGCAGGAACAACAACAGGCCGGCAACGAAGGCGATACCGGCAATTTTCAGGGTGTGGCGGGGCAGTCGCAGGACGATCTGGCGATCGGACGCAGGGCGGGGCGCGGGCATAGGGCTCACCTGAAGGATCGGGCCAATTCTGGCATAGCGGCGGTGAATCGATCGCAGCAGGTGGCGGAACAGGCGATAATCTCGCGCTTCCCACTGACTCACAGACTCCCGATGCTAGATCCGGCCCTGCTTCGCCAACATCCCGCCGACCTTGCCGAGCGCCTGCGCAGCACGCGCAGTTTCTCCCTGGACACCGCGGAACTGGAGTCGCTGGAAAGCGAGCGCAAGCGCATCCAGGTGCGCACGCAGGAACTGCAGAGCCAGCGCAATTCCAAATCCAAGGCGATCGGGCAGGCCAAGGCCAAGGGCGAGGATGTCACTGCGCTGATGGCCGAGGTGGCCGGTTTTGGTGAGGAGCTCAAGGCCTCCGAAGAAGCGCTGGACGTGATCCGCGCCAAGCTCGAGACCATTGCGCTGGGCCTGCCCAATCTGCCGGCCGACGATGTGCCGCAGGGCAAGGACGAGAGCGAGAACGTCGAGCAGGCGCGCTGGGGCACGCCGCGCCAGTTCGATTTCCCGGTCAAGGACCATGTGGAACTCGGCGCGCCGCACGGCTGGCTGGACGGTGAGACCGCTGCCAAGCTGTCGGGTGCGCGTTTCACCGTGCTGCGTGGGCCGGTCGCGCGGCTGCACCGCGCGCTGGCGCAATTCATGCTTGACCTGCATGTCGGCGAGCATGGCTACGAAGAAACCAACGTGCCGCTGCTGGTCAATGCCGAGTCGATGCGCGGCACCGGGCAACTGCCCAAGTTCGAGGACGACCTGTTTCAGACCGAAGTGGGTGAATCGCGCCGCTACCTGATCCCTACCTCCGAGGTGCCGCTGACCAACATCGTGCGCGACGAGATCGTCGACGCCGAGCGTTTGCCGCTGCGCATGACTGCACACTCGATGTGCTTCCGCGCCGAAGCCGGCAGCGGCGGCCGCGACACGCGCGGCATGATCCGCCAGCACCAGTTCGAAAAAGTGGAACTGGTCACCGCCTGCGCGCCGGAACACAGCGATGCCGAACATCAGCGCATGACGCGTTGTGCCGAAGTGGTGCTGGAAAAACTCGGCCTGCCGTATCGCAAGGTGCTGCTGTGCACCGGCGACATGGGGTTCTCCGCGATCAAGACCTACGATCTGGAAGTGTGGCTGCCATCGCAGGGCACCTACCGCGAGATTTCGTCGTGCTCGAACTGTGGCGATTTCCAGGCGCGGCGCATGCAGGCGCGCTGGCGTAACCCGGCCAGCGGCAAGCCGGAACTGCTGCACACACTCAACGGTTCCGGCACCGCCGTGGGCCGCGCGATGATCGCGGTGATGGAGAACTACCAGAACGCCGATGGCTCGATCGATGTGCCCGAGGCGCTGCGTCCGTACATGGGTGGGATCGAGCGGATCGGGTAGGAGCGGTCGGCGCAATTGCCACGCAGCGCAGCTGCCAGGCGGGCGCGGCCGATGCCCGGCGTTGTCGTGCAGCTTTGATATGCGGCGCTGCGTGTGCCGTCAGCTCCCACTGACGACTGCTCCCGCGTTCGTCAGTCACTTAAGCAGTGGTACTCGCGCGACTGCTGGGTTGCCAGATGTGCCGCCGCGTCACTGACAAACCTGGAACAGAAACGGGGCCAGCGATGGCCCCGTTTGCATGTTCATGCAGCGGCCTTTTGCGTCGCCGATCGTGGCGAAGCGCTCTAGCGTTTTTTTTCTCCACCCCAGCCGCGTGCCGCCAGCTATGCATTTACCGTGGCGAAACCGATGGAGCTCGGAGCGCAGCAGTTCGCGGTCCTGATTGCATGAAACTACATTTCTGGTGTATCAGGTCGTTGCTCTGTTGGGATAAAGGTGATTAAATGTCACTTATCGTTCTATCCATGGATGCCTGCGCCATGCACGACCTGAATGACCTGTATTACTTCGCGATGGTGGTGGACCACGGCGGCTTCGCTGCAGCCGAGCGTGCGCTCGGAATCCCCAAGTCGCGCCTGAGCCGCCGCATCAGCCAGCTCGAAACCGACCTGGGCGTGCGCCTGTTGCAGCGCTCCACGCGCCGCTTTGCAGTCACCGATGTCGGCACCAGCGTGCACCGGCATGCCCAGACCATGCTGGCCGAAGCGCAGGCCGCGCGCGAGGTGGTGGACCGTCTCAGCGCCGAGCCGCGCGGCCTTGTCCGCGTGAGCGTTCCGGTCTCGCTGGCGCAGATCCAGTTGCCCAAGCTGTTGCCTGAATTCCTGGCCAAGTACCCCAAGGTGCGGCTGCAGCTCAACATCAGCAATCGCCGCGTCGATGTCATCAACGAGGGCTACGACATCGCGCTGCGCGTGCGTTCGCGCCTGGACGATGACGGCAGCCTGGTGATGCGCAGCTTCGGCCAGGTGCAGGAGTTGCTGGTGGCCAGCCCCAAATATCTGGACCGCGCCGGGCGCCCCAAGGACCCGAGCGAGCTGGCCAACCACACCACCATGAGCACCAGCGAGGACGAAGCGCACCAGCGCTGGGAGTTGCACGGCCCCAACGGCGAGATGCGCCGGGTGGACCTGCAGCCGCGCCTGGCCGGGTTCGACTTCCCGCTGCTGCAGTCGATGGCGCGCGATGGCTTCGGCATCACCATGCTGCCGGAAACCGTGTGCGCGCAGGCAGTGCGCAGCGGCGAGCTGGAAGTGGTGCTGCCGCATTGGTCGCTGCCGCAGGGCATCTGCCACGCGGTGTTCGCCTCGCGCCGCGGCCTGCTGCCGGCGGTGCGGGTGTTCATCGACTTTCTTGCCGAACACCTGCCGCAGGAAATCGAACGCTCGCGCCTGGATTGCGGCGGTAACTGCGCCGAGCTGGCCGAGAAGCTCAAGCGTGCGGCCGCAACCGCACCGCGCCTGGCCGTGGCCGAAGCCGGCTGATCGCTGTGCCTCTGGTCGTGGCTGAAGCCGGCCAAACGCTGCGCCTGGTCGTTGACGTCGGCACATCAGCGCTGTCGCCTGGCAGCGCTGCGTAATCGAGAACGCTGCGTAACCCGGCAAGCGGAACCGCTTGGCAGAGCTGTGCAGCTCAACAACACGCTGCGCTTAGCAAAGCGCGTCCGGGCATGCGAGAATGCGCGCCCGGGAGCAATCCCGGGTTGATGGCGCCGCTCAATGCAGCGTCCATCGACAGACGTCACCCGTTTCGCATGTGGCGCCAGCGTGATCACCCGACGCCTTCGGCGGTCGCGCAAAGCAGCATCGGAGAGATGGCCGAGCGGTTTAAGGCACCGGTCTTGAAAACCGGCGAAGGGTCAAACCTTCCGTGGGTTCGAATCCCACTCTCTCCGCCAGTCACTTCTAAGTCATTGTTTTTAATCATTAATTTTTTAGGCGAGTTGATTGGAGGCAGGAAGCATGCAGAGGAAACACTCGCATGCGCACCCCTCATCATTTGAGCCGGTCATCCACTGGCCGCTGGTCGTTCGTCCAACGTGTGCCCATCGATTTGCAAACCGTGATGGGCTGCCGGCTTATCAAACGCACCCTCCAAACGAAGGACTTGGCGCAGGCGCACGTGCGTGCGGTCGTGCTTGGAGCGGGCTATGCTCGGCTCTTCGCACAGTTGAAGGATCAACGCGTGACCAAGCTGAGCAAGACGGACGCTGACCTGCTCATCGCTCGCCTGACGAGCGCCGAGAATCTCCAGGAACTGACGCTCAACCGCACCCGCCAGCCGGATGGGACGGTGACAGAGCAGTGGCAGATCGACAGTCCCAAAGACCTAAAGCTCTATAGGCAGCTGATGGAGCTGGAGGCTATGGCCGGCGCTGCCTTGCAGGCTCAAGCCGGCCCAGGTGCCGTGCCGACCATGTTCGGCTCCGCCCCGCACCCCAGCTCAGTAAGGCAGGCTTCTACACCGGCCATCGAAACAATGACGCTGGGCAAAGCCCGTGACGCATTCCTGGCGACGCTCAAGAGCTCGACGTTGCCCAAGACCTACACGATCAAGAAGACCGCCATTGAAGCGCTGGTGTCCTTCCTGGGACCTGCGATGAAGATCCATGCCATCACTCGCTCGGACTTGGCGCGCTGGTATCAAGATATGCGCGAAAAAGGCGCGTCCACGCCGACGCTCACGAACAAGCAAAGCTACATTGGTGGCAAGGGCGGGTTCTTCGAATGGGCCATGGCGTCGGGCCATTACCCGAAGGGCGACAACCCGGCCTCCGGCCACGTGAGCTACTCCCAGCGCGAAAAGCGGGCCCGGAAGAAGTTGGGTTTCAAAGCGTATGACCGTGCACAGATCCAGGCCCTGTTCGCGCCCGAAGCGCTGGCCAAGCTGTCTGAATCGGCACGCTGGGCGTCGCTCATTGGGCTCTACAGCGGTGCCAGGGCATCGGAGGTCGGCCAGCTCCTCGTCAAAGACGTGTTCGAAGAGGACGGCATCCCATGCGTCCGCATCTCGGACGAGGGCGAGCACCAAAAGGTAAAAACTGAGGTGAGCATTCGCACTGTGCCCCTCCATCCCGAGCTCCTCAAAATGGGGTTCTTGGAATGGATCGATGAGAAGCGCAAGGCAGGTCAGACAAGGGTGTTTCCTGCCGCAAAGGCCACGGCGGTGAACGGGCAGGGCAACTGGATCACCAAGGCGTTCAGTCGGCACCTGGCTGAGGTGGGAAAAGGTTGGGAGCCTGCAAAAAGAGGCTTCCATTCCCTCAGAAAGACCTTCATCCAAGAGCTTCAGGGCGCTGGAGTGGTGTCAGAGCTCCGTGCGCAGATCGTGGGCCATGAACTCGATGACGAGCATCATTCGACCTACAGCCGAAGTTTCACTGCAAGAGAAAAGCTCACCGGACTGGTAGGAGCCTCAGCGGGAATTCAAAAGCTGAAGTTCGATATATCGATGGTTACTATGGCCGCCTTATAAGGCTTCGCACGTGTGCGTAAGGACTTTTGAGGTCACATTTCATGGGAGTTAAAGCGAAGATGTCGAGGAAATTCATTTCTCGGATGAGAGGTCTAGATGATGATGGTCTTTGGACGATTGAGCATGGCTGCCGAGCTATCGAGTGGTCGCATCCCAGCATTGTTGGCAATGTGATAGGAAACTTTGAAGCCACTAAGGATGCTCTAGGATCAGAGTTTTTTGTTCCTTCGCCTGAGGATCTTAGGGCGTGGATGAGGGGTGTCAGGAGGTCAGCGCTATCAGAGACTGGAATTAAGTCGGCCAAAGAGAAAATTACACGATTTGTAAAATCCTGCATCCCCATACATTTTGATAATGAAAATCAGATATCAGTTTGCTCAATAGAGATCCTTGATGCGATTGGAGATCCGGTTCCGGGTATGCCAATTTCATACGTAATATTTAGCCCCGCAAATGGGGGTGCGATCAAGATGGTTATCGGTGAACCAGTCATGAGGGAGGCGTTGACTGCATTGGCAAGTTACTTGGCCTCAAGAAAAAAGCCGGCGCCGTGTGGTGATGACCTTTCTTTATCGCCGAGCAAGAAGTTGGGGAGAGGTTCTGGGAAAAAGTTATCCTAGCGATCTTGCTGGGTAGGCGTGATAAATGGCACCTCAGCAATCTCTTGGTCTTGCCACCTGACTTCGATGTCTTCTGACCAGTCATAAATGTGCTCCTGCCATTTTGAGATGCACATTTCTGTGGCGGCATCTGCCTCTGTCCGTGCCTCGACTGGAGGCACGCGCTGCAGGGAGGCGAGGAAAGCGCTCGTCCAAAACTCGTGAATTTTCATGGCGGGTCGATTGGTGTGTAGGGTTAAGACGTTTTATGTGCCTATGGGAATTTGTCAAGAGTAAAAATGCAGGGGTTTTTAGTCGCGTCGCGAAGCGAGACTATATGTGACGATTCTGGGCCCGCTCGATAGCTTGCCGCTGTTGAAAACGATGAGCCCGTCCGTTAAATGAACTAAGGCTGGGTATGCAATGAACTGCGTGTGGCGGTCCCCGCTTCTTGAACCTTGGATAGCGACTATTGTGTCAACTGCGCATACAGCACAAGCAGGAACGTCGGCATCCCGCTCAGCTGCCCGAAGACCCAGAACGCGCCCGCGAAGCTCGTTTCGACTTGTTCGTGGCTATCGACTTGAGAGCGATTTGCTGGTCACTGACACTGAGCTCAGCAAGTGGTCCTTTCAAGGCTCCGAGCTGTAAGGCACCAGATTCCGTAATGGTTAACGAACTCAACCTGGACGACTGTTTGGCGTTTCGGTCGTAAGCAATGGCAATGAGGCCGTGGGCATTGAATACCAAAGCGCTGGCTCCAATGGCCACGCAGCCAGCGGAAGCCTTCTTCGCGCCGGCGTCTACCATGACGAAACGAAACCCTTTGAACGTCATGTCCGCACTGACGTGCCAGCCCGCATTGATAGCCGCCTTGGCCTCGGGGGATGGGTTGGGCAGCGACGACAAAGGGCATCGCTCGTCCGCCTGCATGGGTTGCTTTACCGGCGGCAGCTGAGTGGTGGGCACCAGCCTTAGGGAACCAACGCGCGCGGTCGAAAAAGCAGGGGTTCCTGCGTTCAACGGAGGACTCACTGATGAGTTCGCTGCGGTTTCGACTGTCGTCTTATCTGGCACGCTCTCTACATCTGCAGGGCGAAGTGCTAGCGCCGCCACCATGGTGAGGATAATCACTGCGGAAACCGCTAAGGGAGTCCAATCCGCGACTCCTTGCGGCGCCCAAGCTGGCAATGAGGTAGGGGTAGGGCGAGTCACCATGGCCCATCATAGATTGGGTTGATTAGCAGAGCTATGATGGCGCTTCAAGCCACTGGACAGGGAGATCCAGCGTAATGAACGATTTTGAACAGGTGCCTTTCGGCGCCAGCGATTTTGCCGAAAACCCCGAGAACCGGTGCGCGTGCCTACTTCTGCTGGACACATCAGGTTCCATGGGCGGCAAGCCCATCGAGCAGCTCAACGCTGGCCTGCTGCAGTTTCAGGAAGAACTGAACTCGGACTCGCTCGCTGCCAAGCGGGTGGAGGTCGCCATTGTCACCTTCGGTCCGGTCCAGACCGTGATGGACTTTGTCACGGCAGACAGCTTTTATCCTCCCGTGCTGTCGTGCACTGGGGACACCCCGATGGGCGCAGCGATTGAGCAAGGCTTGGAGATGGTTCGGCAACGCAAGGAGATCTACAAAGCCAACGGCGTTTCCTACTACCGACCTTGGGTGTTTCTCATCACCGATGGTTCGCCGACCGACGCATGGCAACGCGCTGCAGCGTTGGTCCGGGAAGGGGAGGCAACGAAGAATTTCCAGTTTTTCGCGGTTGGCGTGCAGGGGGCTGACATGGACATCCTCGGCCAAATCTCGACGCGCGCACCGCTGCATCTGAAGGGGCTCCAGTTCAAGGAACTCTTCAAGTGGCTGTCCAACTCCATGAGCGCGGTGTCCCGTTCGACCCCTGGAGATAATGTGCCCCTGGTCAACCCCGCAGCCCCGGACGGCTGGGCCAGCGTGTAATGGATCTCCAGGATTGGCGTGTCGTTGCGGCCTCATCCATTGGCACATCCCACATCAAGTTTGGAACGGACTGCCAGGACGCCTATGAACAGGAATTCTTTCCAGAGCACGGCACCGTGCTCTTGGTGGCGTCGGATGGTGCGGGAAGTGCATCTCAATCAGAGACCGGTGCGAAGCTAGCGACGTTGGAGATTCGGGACTGTGTGCGCAACCACTTTGAAGACGGCCATGGCGTTGAAGAGATAACGCGGGACGTGGTCTTGAACTGGCTCGCCGGCGTTACGGCCCGTATCGCGCACAGGGCTACGGCGGACGGGTTGGAGGTCAGAGAGTATGCTTGCACGTTGGTGGCGGCTATCGTCTCCCCGACGCATACATGCTTCTTCCAGGTGGGCGACGGGGCCATTGTTATTCGCCCTCGCGGCGATGATTGGGCCTATGTGTTTTGGCCCCAGCACGGGGAATACATCAACACGACCGTTTTCGTCACCGATCCGGCTGCCGTGTTGAACGCGGAGTTTTCCTGCAATGTGGGCGCGGTGGATGAGGTCGCGGTGTTCACCGATGGCATCGAAGCCTTGGTGCTCCACCAAGCCACGCAGAGCGTTCATTCGCCCTTCTTCGACAAGATATTCGCGCCGGTCCGTGCCTTAGAGGGGGCAGGCTACAGCAAAGATTTGTCCTCTAAGCTGGAAGCCTATCTTGCCTCGCCAGTGATCTGCGAGCGGACGGACGACGACAAGACACTCCTGCTTGCCAGCCGGCTGACGAAGCTGCCAGACGCACCGGCGCCAGTAGAGGACGCCTAAGTGGTTTCACCTGCTCTGGTTGGTAAATCCGGACCGGTCCGGCTGGGAAAGCAACTGGGCAAGGGGGGTGAGGGGACGGTCTTCGAGGTCGAGGGGAGGCCGGACTCGGCTGCCAAAATCTATTTGGCTGCGGTAAGCAGTGAGAGAGCCGACAAGCTGGTGGCCATGGCTGCCCTTCGGACCGCTGCGCTGGATCAGCTCACTGCCTGGCCTACTGACGTGCTGCGGCAATCCGATGGCAAGGTCTGTGGCTTTGTCATGGCCAACCTTCGCGCATCGAAGGACATTCATAAGCTTTACAGCCCCAAAAGCCGCTTGGCGGACTTTCCCCAGGCAGACTGGAGGCTAGTGGTTCGTGCCGCCTTGAACACTGCGCGAGCATTCTCGGTTATCCACCAAGCAGGTCACTTGGTTGGTGACGTCAATCACGGCGGTGTGCGGGTGTCACCGGATGCGACCGTGAAGCTGATTGACACAGACAGCTTCCAGATTTCGCATCAAGGGCGCACCTTCCTCTGTGAGGTCGGCGTCCAGGACTTCACACCGCCCGAGCTCCACGGAAAGGCCTTCAAACAAGTCACACGCACCGCCAACCACGACAACTTCGGCCTGGCCGTCCTGATTTTTCAGATGCTCATGAACGGTCGGCATCCCTTTGCTGGCCGATACAGTGGGCCGGGCGACATGCCAATCGAAAAGGCGATCCCTGAGTTCCGCTACGCCTACGGCAAAGACACTACGCGCACCCGCATGCAGCCTCCGCCGCTCAGTGCGTCGCCGGCCGCAGCGTCGCCTTGGGTTGCAGGCCTTTGGGAAAAAGCCTTTGGCTTCGACGGGGCGAAGCCTGGTGGGAGGCCGAAGGCAGAAGATTGGGTCCAGGCCCTGACGAAGCTGGAGCAGCACTTCAAACGGTGTTCTTCCAGGCCGTCCCATTTCTATTTCGATGGGCTTACTGAGTGTCCGTGGTGCCCGATTGAACGCGCAGGTATTGCGCTCTTTGGCGGTGCAGCTGTCGTCATCCCCAAGCTGGCCTCAGGCCCCTTCAACCTGGATGCGATCTGGCGAGATATCACGGCGGCAGTGTTGCCACCCATGCACGCGCTGCATCAGGTGAAGGCAGTGCCTGCCAATCCCAAGATTCAAGCATTGGGCCGCAGGCACACCTTCTGGAAAACGACCGGGTGGCTGGTGGGGCTGCTTATTGTGGTGCTTGGCATCGCGCTTTCTGCGGTGCTAGCCCCCGTGTGGGCGTGTCTGGGCTGGGCGATGGGCGCGTGGGTCAATAGCCGTGGCCGCGCGGATCTAGCGCCACTGACGTCCGGCTATCAGCAAGCGAAAGCCCAATACGACGGTCTCGTCGCTCGATGGAAGCAAGAGCAAGCGGACACTCAGCTCCAGGCGAAGCAGAATCAGCTTCGTCCGCTGCGGGATGAGCATGCCGGTCTGCAGGCGGAACGAGAAAAGCGTTATCGAGCGCTGTCCAGCAATCGCGAACAGATCGCACGCAAACAGTTCTTGGATCAGTTCGAGATTGAGCGAGCCACCATTCCGGGCATTGGGGCGGCGAAGAAAGTCATGCTGGAATCGTTTGGCATCGAGACGGCAGCAGATGTGAATCGCAATGCGGTTCTAAACGTTCCGGGGTTTGGGCCCGCGCTGACCGACCGCCTTATGAAGTGGCGGCAGGAAAAAGAGGCACGATTCCACTTCAACCCGAACTCAGCAATCGACCCCAGGCAGGTCGCGGATCTGGATCGAACCATTCAAGCAAGAAGGGCCCAAATCGAGGCAGACCTAGTGGCCGGCCGCAGTGCCATTCTCCAGATGCGACAGGCCGCGATGGCTCGTCGCAGGTCTTTGGAGGAAGCCATGAGTGCCGCGGTGGAAGATTTCTCACAGAGGACAGCGGACGCTAGGGCTGCCGGGGTTCTTTAAAAGCATTGCTGACAGAGGGGATAGCTAGGGCAGCTCCCTAGGAATGACTCGGGATAGGCCCGCAATAGCTGAGGCGAACCCAGCGGCTGATCCTAGACGAGAAATCTGTAGTAGCTCGTTGAGGCCGGTGTCGCTGCGCAGGGTGACCTCTTCGTATTGGCATACCGGCAGCTCCCGATTGTCCTTGAAGCGGCGGTCAGGGCCTCCTTTCTTATTGACGTAACGCCACGTCCTATCCACAACTGTTGCATCACGCGGAACGCTGCCATCCTCAATAAAGCGAGTGGATGACACCAGCACCTGTAGCTCTTTGTAGCCTACCGCGCCAACGCCATTCACGTCGTAGATCAGAACGCGGTCCGGGAAAAAATGGAGTGCCTGGGCTCCGACATTGACGGCGATGGTCTTGATGTTCGTTTTGACAAATGAGGGCGGTGCTGAGGCAAAGCGTGTTGGCTTGCGGTCAACAACGGTTCCCGCCCCAGCATGGTATTTCCGGTCGAAGACCTTGGCGTGGGAGGACACGTGCCACGTGGCATAAGCGGAGGCCATGGTTTGGGCTCCTGCGTGGAGTGCTTCCAACGCCTTCTCCATCGGCTCGTCCAGCTCATACATCAGAACTACCGTCTTCCGAAGTTGGTCCTTCAAATGCGCTGCGATGATGGCTCCTATGCTGAAGAAAGCCAGCATGACCAGCGCCCAGTTTGGTGCTTCGTTGCCAGTCGCAATCAAAAGCACCAGTGCCGAAACCACAGCGACGCCTGGCCAAATTCGCCATCTCTTCTTCTTTGCATTGAGCTCTTCCAGCAACGCCTGCGAGGACGAGTCCACAATCGTGGTCGCGTCGGCCGAATCTATGTCGACCATCGGGCCATGTGTGCGCGAAATCTCAGGCCATTGTCGGGGTGACGCTGGAGAGGGCTGGGCGCCAGAGACGGGACGAATGGGGCCGAGTGGGGTCCCCGGGCGAGAACGTGTCGCTCCCAAAGGAAAGGTTGCGCGGTAGAAGATTCCACCCGCTCCCATGTGCACGTAGTTGCCCCGCGGACCAGTTCCGACTCGGAACCCCTTGATTCCAGTTGAGACGCCAATTCCGCCCTTTGACAAGTTGAACCGCAGAGGTCCAACCCTCACGCTTTTACGTAGATAAAGTCCCATGCTCAGGCCCCCCAAGGCCTCCGTGCCAGATGCTTGTATAGCACGTGGCTCCGCTGTCGCAGCTGGTTCGGGGCGCCTCGATGGTTCCGCTAGTCGTCAGCGTTTGGCTTCAGTAGCTTCTGGACGTGCGCAGCACGCACCTTGGGCTCCAGCTTAGATAGCGCCACCAAGACCTTTGCCAGTTGCTCTTGCTGACCATGGCTCTGCTCCCCCAGTGCCATGATTGCGTCGCCCATGCCAGGGCTGCTGGCCAATAAAAAAGCGGGCGGCACTTCAAGCGCTTCGGCCATCTCAAACAATGCCTCAAGGCTGATAGACATGGCTCCAGATTCATATCTGGATATCCGAGCTGACGCTGTGTCTTTGTCCAGGCCCATTCGCATCCCTACCTCGCGCTGACTCAAGCCCCGTCGTTCGCGGGCTTGGCGCAGGCGCGCGGCCACGACATCCCGGGGGGCGGGAGTGGCGGGCTTCACAGGCTGAATCGATGCAGTGCAGGCATCTAAACAGCATGACGGAAGCCTTACGCCACGGGTAGACTCTACGTGACACGTAAGTATGTCGCAACCGAGCGCAAGGAGCAGGGCATGAAGAGGCAGTGGGCAGCGGTCATGGGCGCGTGCGTCCTGGCAGCAAGCATGGCAGTGCAAGCGCAAGCGCAGGACAGGGGGAATTTTCTTCAGCAGATTGGGCGGGCCATCACCGGGGCTCCGCAGGCATCAACGGAGAGGACCAAGAGCCCTTATCTCGACCCGGTGGGCACCTACTGGGACCTCGACCAGGACGAACTAGCGGGCGCGCAACACATCCGAGCCGGGCTGGCGTCCACGGCCTCGGCGGGTTACCACACGTGTGACGCGAGGCTGATTGCATCGACGCGATCCAGCTACCGGTTGAGCAAGGCCGAGCGCGAGCAGTGTTTTTATGGCGAGTGGCTGATCGATACAAAACGGAATGGCCCGAATGGCATCACCGCACAGCAGCCGCAAGCCATCGAGCGCAAGTATGGCGCTGCCTTCGATGCACGGGCCGAACGCTTCCGCGGCATCCAGCGTTTTGCTCTTCGCCCCAACATCGTGGACCAGCCGTCCTATGACCGGCAACGCGGCATCTTGGACATCTACGTGCCGATTCCTTGGATCACCGGATTCCAGGTAGAGGGCATCACGGGCGAGGGGTTTGTCCCGACCAGTGCTCGCAGTGAGCGATCTGTTTGGACGCCCCAGCATGCCGGGCACTTTCATCTTCCGATCCACATGAGCGAAAGCGAGGCAACCGGGTTGTTCCGGCAGGGCAGGGATGCGAAGGACGATCTGGTCATCTTCAGCGTCAAGCGGGTCTGGTTGGAGAACGGAGGCCCGCGCGCTGAGGTGGACGTCGAACGTGTCCAGGTGGGTTACCGAAACGAGGTCATCGGCGTGGACCTGACCAAACAGAAGAAGGGAGAGTCGTGATGCGGACCATTCAACGTGTTTGGATTTCAGCGTGCTTCTTGGCGTTGGGCTTGTCGGCCTGTAATGCAGAGCATGCGCCGAGCAAGGAGGACGCGGTCAAAGCGGTAGATCGGTTCTTTACCGAGCAGGGGAGGCAGGCAACGCTTCAGCGGACTTGGCGGTTCGAAGTCAAGGAAGCGAGCGGGCTGAAGATTTCTTGCACAAAACTGCCCAACGGTGACCAGGACTGCCGGGTCTCCGGGATCGTCGATGCACTGGGCTTCATTGGCGGGCAGCCCACGACGCCGAAGGCTAAGGAAATGCGCCTGAAGATGACGATGAAGTTTCGGCCGGCGGGCGAAGGTTGGGAATTGGTCGACGTGAGCGATAACGGAACTTCTGCGGGCTGACCCCCTTGGGCAACCAGTTGCCAGGCGGTTGCCGTGACGCCGCTTGGTGTTGCTTCTACCAGAGGAAAAGAAATGAACCACCAAGCGAACTACCCGCGGCTTTATGCGCCGACCGGGCCGGCTGCCATGATCCTACCCTGCGTTATTCTCGGGCCTTTGGGCATGCTTTTGTTTGGAGCAGGCCTCGACGCTGTTTTCAAAACCCAACAGCTGATGGGCTTGGTCTACTGCGCAGGCGGGCTGCTGATCGCCGGCTTCCTGGTGTTCTGCCTGATGTTGCACATTCGTGCCCAGCATGTCTGGGCTTGGCACGTCAGGACCGGCCACATTCCCTACTTTCGCAAAGGCGGGTTTCTGAAAGGGGCGCTCGTGGGCGGCGGATTGGGGCTTGCTATCGTCTTCGGTTGTGCCGTGCTTGGCTGGAAGTTTGCGGAGCATCCGGTCTACTATGAGCTCGCTACCGCTGCCTTCTACGTCGCGTTTCTGTGGGGGCTTCCTGTCATCGTGGTGCCCACACTCATCGTGGGCTGGGCGAAGCGGGCGTGGGATCGCACGACCGTGCCACCAGCCTGATTATCAGCTTTCGAGCTCTTTCCAATATGGTTTCCAGCCGAAAACAGTCTTTCCGCTAAGGCTCTTGCTTGTAGGCGTAAAGCACTTCATGAAGTGCTTGCCCTGCCAAGTGACAACCTCTTTGGACTGGGCGTTTGGAAACGCTAGGTCGAGCTGAGCATCGCGGTCCTCCTCTGGAGTCCGCTGAAGAGTGCCGTCTTCTTTTAGTGCGAGTTCGATTGCGATCAGGGTGGCCCTAGCTCTTTCAATGTCTGCGCGGAACTTGTTGGGGTTGTTGCCCGAGTAGTTGTTTTCCTTTGTTCTTAACAAAGAGAGAGCTTCAGCTGCTCTGGCGTGATCTTCTAAGGTATAGCTACTCATCAAGGGATACCGGTCGACGCGACGTAGAAGTGCTGCACAGCAATGGCTGGCAGCTCTTCATAGCGGCCAGATCTGTCCACGCCCTTCAGCGGCAAATAGCCCCAATACGGGGCTTTGGGGCGCAGTTTTCATGGCTTCTTTGGCGGCGGCGGCGGGTTCGGCGGCGGCGCTGGCCGCGCGCTACGGGTTGGAGGGTTGGCATTGTCAAAGACGTGCTGCCTACCCGGCGGCGGAGGATTCGAGCCCTTTCGCAGATTTGTCATCTTCAATCGTCTCTTTAGGAAATACTTCGACCCAGCGGACATCGGTTGCGTGAATGATTATGCCATCGAGGGTAGTTAGTTCAACCAACGTTCCACCTTCGGTGATCCAGGCAGGCTCCTGAATGTAAAACTGTCCAATGGATGGGCTTACGGGCCACTCTTTTGGCCACCCCATGAGCCGGCGGCCATCTTGGAGCTCAAGGATTACGAAGGCTGGGTTCGAATCAAGGACGCAGAACCATTCGCTTGGATGCGATGTCCGAGAAGTGAAACCTCGGCCGCGCAGCCAAGAGTGAAACGTATCCTTGTTGACCGCGGCGGCGACCCCAACGCCCAGTAGGCCAGCAAATAATATCGACCATATTGTCTGAGAGTCACTGGTCCAGACCCCGAAACTCTGTATTTTGCCGGCCGCAAGAAGCCCGATCTTGAGGACCTTCGTAGCGCCGTGGACGACAAAAGTGAAGACCAAGGCCTCGACCGTGCGCTCAAACTGGCTGGGCTTGGGGTGTGAAGTGAGACCGTAGAAGATCCAAGCTGATAGGAAGCCGGGAAGGAGGAACATCAGCAGCGGCGTCGCTTGGGAAAACAGGTTGTCCATCTCTGTTGTCACGCTCCAGTTAAGCCGCAAACCTGAACTACCTGTATGACTGCAAGGTCCAACGCCCAATCTTATGTGTGCGACTCTACTACGGGTAGAACTTCGCATCCTTGCCCAGCTGCTTCTTGAACTGACCGCGCTCGTATTTCGGAAGCACGACCGGTGGGTTGAACCGTTGGAGCGCCGCCACCTGGCGGGCCCGCTCTTCGGGGTTCTCCGTGGTCTGATAGAGGTTCAACACAGGGAACCGGTTGTTCTCGGAGTGTCCCGTAATCGTGGCCACGTCTTCCTGAGGAACCCGGGCATGCTTGAGCTTGGTGGAAAGGGTGTGGCGAAAGGCATGAAAACCAAGCCCTTTGCCGAAGCCTAGCTTCTTGAGGTAGGCGCTGAACTGGATGACTAAGCCTTGACTGTAGCGCGCATTCGTTTCACCCGACGCCTCGCAGACGCCCGCAGAGAGATGGGGAAACAGCCGCGGATGGCCACATGCCTTGATGTCCTTGATGAAGTCGAGAAAGCCGGCATCAAGCACCGCTTGATGGATGGGAATCCGACGGAGGGCCGACGCTCCTTTCACTGTCTGGCGTGTCTGGAAGTGTTCGTTGCCTGCCAAGTCGTCGTCGACCGTGAGCTGGATAGCGATACACCAGATCCCGTTCTCGTTCACGATGTCGTGGACCTTGAGTTGCGCAATTTCGTTGACACGCGCGCCGCTGTAAAGGGCCAAGATGGGGCACCACCAGCGATGGGGCCATTTCTTGGCCCAAGCGACGAACGCGTTGGGGTCGAAGATCTTCTGAAGTTCTGCCTCCTCCAAAAATCGCTCGGCTTTTTTGCCACGGTTTGGGTCGGTCACTAGGTTCTTCTTGATCTTCCCCATCGCCGTCATGGGGTTTCCAGGAATAGCGCGGGTAGCCACCAGGCGTCGGAAGAAGTTGGTCAGGCAAAGGTTGTGCTTCTTGAGTGTTGCGTGAGACACGCCTTGCACACCGGTGGCCTGGCCCAGCGCAATCACTTGGTCGACCGTCATTGCGCGCAGTTTGGGATCCTGCAGCAAAGCGGAGGGTGCCCATCGCAAGAGGTCCCACAGGCGCTCAACATGGGTGTGGTCAATACGAGAAACCGGGATGTCGCCGCACGTCAGCAGGAGCAGGTTTAAGGTCCGGGCATAGTCCTTGACGGCGGCGGATTTCAAGTAACGACGGCGCTGGTGTAATGAGAAGTCTTCGATCTCGATAGACAGGAGGCGTGCAGGGCTGCCGGGTGGCAGCAGCTCGGCGTATCGCGTGCCATGCTTGCCACTCCGGATGCGGGCAGTCTTGCTCAACACCGTGTTGATAAGGTCCTGGGCATTGAACGCGCCCTCACGGTTGGTGATTGTGATCTTTTCGAACTTTACTCGGCCAATCTTGATCCCTTCCAAGACAAGGCCGCCGTTGGGTGTATCGATGTAACTGCTGATGATGTCGTCAAGTGGATGAGTCACTGCGTTGCTTCCATTGTTTACAATGGAAGTAGGGATACGACGAACCGCTCAAACGTCAATCAAAATTGAACAGCTTTTTATTTCCTGATGCAAACTCCAGGGACGACCAAGTGGAGTTCTTCCTCGGCCTGCGGATCCGATCTATTTCGTTTGACAGAACCTATGCGCAGCAAGGGTTTTAAAGGGGTAGTTGTTCGCGGTTGCGTAGTCAAAACCATACTGTTTAAAAAATCAGAGGCCGTCGGAATCGGCATATATCCTAACGTAAAAATGAATGAAAACTAAACGCCATTAAATTTTTGTTAGTTTAACTTGACATGTATGGAGGCTCCGCCGCAGCTTTAAACGGTTGGTCCCCATCCTGCAGGAGTCAAGTTATGCCGATTAAGCCTGGCCCTAAGCCGATTGCGCCCTCTACCGGGAAGCCCGATCAACGTCGACGCGACAATAAAGATACGCCTGGAAACACGCCTGAGCTCAAACCTCACAAGCACAAAAAAGGAAGCTGAGGCCTGCTAATCGGAGGGGGCGCTGTCCTTGCACCCTCTCTGACCGGGTAGTTTAACTACCTGGCCTCTGACACCCTCTGGTAAGCGCTGTCAGCGATGGCGTAGAGGCCCGGGACGCCCGTTGAGATTCAGCCGCGACGGCCCTGAAATCATAAGCAACGCGTCGTCCGGATCTAAGCGTTGGTCTGAGGTGTGACGTTATCGTGGAGTCCAAGACCACCTGTGGCTTTTGGTTAGCCGAACGAAATCAGCATGCGGGTGAAGGAAGATGTGCTCGATTCGGTCGGGCTCGAGATCGAACCGGCTGTAATCCTCAAACCGACCCAGGGCGTCTCTTGTCTCAATGCCAAAGGTGGCCAGATCTGCTTGGTAAACCGCCGCGGCTAGACCGAAGCTGTTTCGCAAATAGATGGCTGGGACTTGGGCTTGGACTAGGGCAGGCCTGCCAATAGAGCGCAGCACCGGACCGAGAACGGGATCTCGGGCGTTGAGGTTGTAAAGCGCTTCGCCTCCCCAGTGCTCCAGCAGAGGCCTCACGCCGCTTTCGTGCGTGTCACAGGGTGGGTAGAAGCAGAACCAAGCCTTCCCGACGCGATTGGCGTCCCGGACTTGATTGGTCTTGAGGAGGCGTGCAGCTTGGTCCGCGGTTAGGGTGCCTTGCTCGACTTGAGCCGCAAGTCGGCGCTCAATGAAGTCAGGGCCCAGCGCCTTCAAGCCCGTGCTTCGTATCTTCTCGGCCTCGCAATCCGTCAGGCGGGTGAAATGGAAGCCGCGAATGGCGAACGGACTCAAGACGTCGCCGAGTTGCTGCATCGCCTCATCGAACGTTTTTGCTGCTTTCTCGGGGAGGTCTTGCTCCCAAGCCCTGAACACCGGGCGCAGTCTCTCAATGGCTTGTTGAAGCCCTTCGGGCCAACTGGCCGGGTTGTTCACGTCCAAGAGAGGGGCGGTCATATGACTTCCACGTGCGAAGGCATTGATGCTAGCCCCATCAATCCTGCCCTGCATGCGTCCATACGTTGGGTGTCAGCGGCTGGTGGACGGACTGCGCCATTGGCCTTGTCCTCTCAGCGCTGAACCTCTTAAGGGACCTTAGCTCCGCTGTCCCGACCACAAGGACAAGCCTCCTCCTCGTCGCTGGCGCTTTGTTGCGGCCCTCCGCTGCGCGCCGCTTGCGCGGTGCTCGCTCTCGGGTGCGGTAGGGCCGGACGCTTCGCCTGTCGGTTCCCACGAGGCGCACAACGCGCTGGTGGAGAAGAACCTATGAAGCGCACCCAAGACCGAGCAGTCCAGTATCAACTTCAGATGGACGAGGAAGGGATTCTTCTAGCTGCTGCCCACATCCTCGAAGGGCGGCTTCAGCGCCAAGGCCGGATCCACAACCCGGAGCAGGCCGGCAGCTACCTGGTCGCCCGTTGCGCTCACCTGCCGCACGAGGTTTTCGGCGCCGTATTCCTCGACAACAAGCACCACATCCTCGCGACCGAGCACCTGTTCTCCGGCACCGTCGATGCCTGCGAAGTTCACCCCCGGGTCGTCGCCAAGCGCGCGCTGGAGCTCAACGCGGTCGCGCTCATCATTTTCCATAACCACCCTTCGGGCAATCCGGAGCCCAGCGAAGCGGACCGCAAGGTCACCGAGCGCCTGCAGCAAGCGCTGGGCCTCTTGGACATCCGGGTCCTCGACCACCTGGTCATCGGTGGCCAGAGGAGCGTCAGCTTGGCCAGCAGGGGGTGGGCATAGTCCGCCCCTTCACCTGTGCCGCCTGCCGAAGCTAGACTGCCAAGGCAGATCCACATCCATGGAGCAGGAATGACGGCGTTTCACGTGCAAGGCATTGTCTGGGAGACCGATGGCAAGCGTCCTAAATTGCCCACTGAAGCCACGGTCGAATGCGCGAGCGAAGAAGACATCGCCGATGCGCTTAGCGATGCTTACGGATGGCTGGTGAGTGACTTCGCTGTCGTAGACGGTGCTGATGGTGCCAGTGATCCGAGAGCGTGATTCCATTCTGGGACGCGCGCCGCACCCGACGGTTAGACTCTGGTGGCAACGAAGCACATCGAGCACTCACGGAGGCTCAGCTTGCGGTTACTGATTCGCAGCATTGTCGTGCTTACTCTTTCGTTAGGGACGATGGCCTGTGCTCAAGGGCCGGCGAGTAGCCAAGGCAATCAGGAGAAAACAATGGAAGGACGACATCCCCCTAGCGCCGCAAATGTGCGCTCCGAGCAAGACAAAGCCGCTGCTAGTGCGGACAGGGCTGCAGACGAGGCCACCCGGCGAGCCGCTCCCAATGCTGTGGTGTCTGGCGATTACCCACCATTGCCGCAAGGCCCGGCGCTAACGTCAGGTGCATTGGTCGAGGCCATCGTTCGAATGGCCAAATCTTTCGAAACCAGAGCAGCCATGGCCCCGGCTCACGTTGCGCACGTGTCAGGGCTTGAGGTGACGCCAGACAGTCAAGGGCGGCGCACAGGGCTCCAGGGCGCACTAGGTGCGGGGCACTATGAGTTCGCTGTGTGGAAGCCTTACGCGCGTCATCCTGGGCACACCATCGAGCTGACCGTGCGGCCGTCCGAGGCCTGCGACCTGTCGTTTAAATCACTGCATGACCCATTGGTTGCAGCCGGGTTCGGTGTGACCAAGAACGCGGTGGGCTTCAAACCGACGGTCTACTTTGAGCGAGCACTCGCAGACGGGCTTGGCTTGTATGTTGTCGTCAGCACGGACAAGCACGAGGACCCACACTGCGTTTCGCGGGTCAGGCTCGAAATGGAGCCGCGTGATGGCTGATCAGCGCGACATTGACCGGTTGCTCCAGGACCTGGAGCGGCAGCCGGGCCTCCCCAAAGGTGCGATGCGTGACCTCCGTGAAGCCATAGATACTTCGCCTTACCTTGCTTCGGTCATGACCCAAGCCATCGATCTGGGCACCCTCCGTCGCCTGGAAGTGTCCAACCGTCCGAACGAGGGCGGGCACTACGATGACAGGACGGGCACCGTCAGCATCAACACCTCGATTTTCGCGCCGTCCATTCGGTCCGACCGCTTAGACATGTTGGCGGGAACGTTGGGGCACGAGACTGGGCATGCGCTGATGGCGCCGTCGGCGCAGGTTTCCTTGAACACCTTTGTGTTCAAGCTCGATGCCGCGCTTAAAGACGGTATCCAATACGGCGAGTCGGTCGTTGATGCCACGGCGCTGTCCAAGGAATACGTGGCGTCCGCTCGGCAGAACGAAGCCTTGGCCGAGTTGGTGAGCATGAATTCCGTGGCCAGTCGAGTGACGACGACTACGGGAGAGTTCAACCAGGCCGAGTTTCTGCGTCGCGTCGAGCCGACAACCGCTTGCGTGAAAGACGGAAAGCTTGAGCCAGGCATCCATTTGGACGAGCGCGGACTTCAGCGGACGGGAAACAGCATTTCCAACCCGGCTGTGGAGGCCGTTGCCGTTTGCCACTTCGATAGAAGCGACAGCAGCATGGGGCGCCAAGGCACGGCTAACTACCCCGGCTACTACGCGGCTTACCCTGTGAGCGCAGGGGCTGCGTTGCTAAAAGATCGCGCAGGCTCGACGACCCAGGCCTTGCCGCGGCTGGGTTACAACCTCGCAGAGCTCGGCACCGATACGGCCAAGCTGGAGGGAGCCGGACTGAACTTGGGCGGGCAGGGCAAAGCGTTCGGGTTCGTCGATACTTCCCACGGTCAGCAGCGGGAAGTGGAGGTGCGCCAACTGGGCACAGCGCAGCATCGCCCGGACATTGAGCCCCCATCGCTTCGGTCACCTTCGCAGGTGCTGGCAGACAATCCCGCTCACCCCGACCATCAGACCTATGCCCGCATCCACGACTGGGTCAAAGGCACGGGCAACTGGAACGACGAGGAGAGCCGCAACGTGTCGGCGTCGCTCTACAGGCAGCAGGTGGACGATCCGCTGTTGAAACGTGTGGACCAAGTCACCGGGGGCTTAGGCCGAGATGGGGCGCACAACGTCTTTGCGGTCTACGCTCCACATGGGGTGGGGGTCGCGCCCATGTTCCATGCCCATGTCGATGGACGAGAAGCCTCCCAGCAGCCGGCCCAGCAGAATCTGCAGCAGGCTGAAACCATTCAGCAGAACCAGGTCCGCCAGCAGGCGCTCGAACAGACGCAGCAGCAAAACGTTCAACAGGAGCAGGGACCAAGGATGACGATGTAGTCGCGCGGAGCGTTCTCGAATGGCTCAATTGAGAAATGTCCTTCCTATCCGCCGCACGGCGTCGAAGAGGCAGGCTGGTTGTTGATAGATGGCTCTCCTTGCCCCGCTCTATATCTAAAGCATGTTCTTAGGAATGTCTGAGATGCCGTGGCTGAACTGGTCCAGCCGTCAGTAGCACCAGACCCGCTGCGCTTTGATGCTTTACCGCTAACTTGATTGGTGGCGTCCCTGCATCAAGGTTCTGCTGAACATGGCTACGCTGAGGCTAGCTCGGAGTGGATCGATGCGGGCGGGACAGAGTGCAGTCGCACAGACTGAGACGGCGTTGCACCAGAGTGTCACCCCTACATCACCGCCTTCACAACACCGCATGCCCAGTAGTGCCAGGCGCGCCCGTCGCGCATCCGATGTTTTCGATTACGCTTACCCAGAGCATTTACGCGATTGCGTGGAAGCACTTCCCAAAACAGCAGGGGTCTACACCTTTCACGGGAAGGAAGGCCTGTTGCCGCTCTACGTCGGTAAGAGCATCAACGTGCGCACCCGGGTGATGGACCATTGCCGCACCCCGGAAGAGGCCTCACTGCTTCGTCAAACGACCTCGGTTTCCTGTATCTCCATGGCAGGCGACGTTGGTGCACGTTTGCTGGAGGCGCAAATGGTCAAGCGTCAGATGCCGCTCTACAACAAGCTGCTTCGGAAGGTCCCGCGGCAGTTCTCCATCCGCCTCTATCGGGGCGAGGTCTCTATCGTTCACTCGGCGGAATACGACGTGACCTCCTCACCGATGCTCTACGGGCTCTACTCCAGCCCGCAGTCCGCTCAAAAAAGCTTGCGGCGCATCGCCGATGACCACCGGCTCTGTTACTCCCTGGTAGGGCTCGAGCGGCTGCCTTTGGGCCGCCCATGCTTTCGCGCCATGCTCAAGCGATGCGCGGGCGCTTGCTCGGGAAGTGAGACCCTGGATGAGCACGAAGAGCGCTTACGTGCTGCACTCATTCGTCTAGAGCTTTCAACCTGGCCCTTTCATGGCCGGATTGCGTTGGAAGAGAAGGGCGAGAACTTGCGCCAGCTCCACGTGCTGGATGCCTGGCACTACCTGGGCACCGTCACGACACTGACGGCGGCCAGGAAGCTGAAAGGCGAGCCGTTGGGCTTCGACCGGGACAGCTACAGGATCATCAGGGCTGCGATAGAGTCGGGACTTCACGCCATCACCGTCCTTGGCTCGTAGAGCTCTTCCGGACTATCAAGCAGGGCCAGATCCGTTGGCAAGTCATGGAACCGATGCAGCCGGGGAGCGTCCAGCAGGAGCAAGGGCCTCGGATGACTATGGGCGAGCATTGGGTGGCTTGCAAAAAAGCTGACTTGATAGGGCAAGGTTAGTGGAGCAAGCCTGCCCGGTCCCTCATGTGATTGAGCAGCAACGTTTCCAGTTCTGCCTCGTCTAGTGCATGTGCACCCGTCTGGAAGATTAGGTCAGCCACTCGCTGCCGCCGTCTCATCTCTTCGCGCCTTGCTGTTTCCTGCGCCTTTGCTTCGCGGCGCTGGTTGGCTAAAAGCTCTTTCGCTTGCAGCTGTGCTAAGCGCTCGGTGGCCCGCTGAATTTGGTCTCGGTAGTGATTCGTTGCGGTCATGCGTTTCTCCTGTCGCTTGGAAATGAGTCAATCAGGAAAACGGCTCGCGTCAAGCGTTGAGGTGGTCTCGAATTTCGGCCGCTTCGAAAATCGAAAAGCCTGAAAAACGAGGCTTAAAAGAAAGAAGCAAGAGCGCACTGATGCAATGTCTGCGACATAGCGCGCGCCAGGTGCTACGCCCCCGGACCCCCAAGCGCGAAGCGCTTGCGCAAATCAAAAGCCGCGGCATAAAGGGAGCAACCTCATCTGGAGCTCTGCATGGCCATCTACCACTCTCGCGTCAAAGTTTTTAGTCGTTCCCGCAGCGATTCCGCTGTCGCCGCTGCCGCTTATCGCGGTGGGCTGCTTCTCATCGATCACATCACCGGCCAGCGCCACGACTACCGCCGCCGCGGTGGAGTGGTCGCGTCCGAGTGTCTGGCCCCCGAGGATGCCCCGGCATGGGCACTCGTCCCCGCAGAGCTCTGGCCGAAAGCCGAGGCGGCGGAGAACCGCAAGAACTCGGTGGTGGCCCGCGAGTTCGAGGTCGCCTTGCCCCATGAGCTCAACGACGAGCAGCGGTCCGCGCTCGCCATGGCCATCGGCCAAGCCCTGGTCGCCCGCTACGGGTTTGCTGTGCAAGCCAGCATCCACTCCCCGGGCTCACGGGATGGGCTGAACCACCACGTGCATCTGCTGGCCACCACGCGCAGGTTGACCAGCGATGGTTTTGCAGAAAAAACGAGGGAGTTGGACGGCGGAGCGTCGGGGAAGATTGAGATCGAGTGGGTCCGCCAAACCATGGCTTCGACCATCAACGCGCATTTGGCAGCCGCGGGAATCGATGCCCGGGTCGACCATCGCCGCCTGGAGGTCCAAGCCGAGGAAGCTCTGGCTCGCGGTAACTGGGCCGAAGCCATGGTGCTGTCCCGGCAGCCCACGAAACACATGGGCAAAGCGGCCTCCGCCCTCGAACGCCGGGGCGTGCTTACAGAGCTGGGCGCCGAGAACGCGCGCATCGTTCGAGAAAACGAAGAGGCCTTCGAACGGTTGCTCGCGCAAGCCGAGCAGGAGGGCAGGGCAATTCCAAATTCTATTGGCCATAGCCACGACCAAGCGCAGCGTGACCGTCGACGCCGGGCTGGCTCCAGAAACGATCTCCCGACTTCTTTGCCTGGATTGGAAATCCACGGGCTTCGAGGCATGCGCCTGTCCGAAGCACTTGGTTGGTCTGCAGAAGAGAGGGAACCTCGACCAATGCGCTCCATCGGTGAGTTGGTCATGGAAGCGGCTCGTGACCTGGCAGAGATCCTCTCGACTCGGTCCGACCTGATGCTGGTGGCAACTCAGCGACTGTTGCGGACGGCGCAAACGGCGACGTTTGTCGACAACGTCGACCTTCGCCGAGGGCTTGATGGGTTGGTCGAACGACTGGGCCGCCTCAAGCGCAGCGTGGTGAAGTTCGCCCAACGAACCAGCGCCTTGGGGCGTGCCGAGAAGCTCTTCCACCTAGCTGAGCAGGCATGGGAGCAGTTCAACGGCGACCATCCTCGGCCCGATGGCGAGTGGTCCTCTCAAGAATGGGAAACGCGACGAGGACGGCGGTTGGCCGTGCTGGAAAAACGAACAGCCGAACTGGCGACAGCCCGGGCAGCGGTCTCCGAGCAGCGGTGGAACGACGACGAGAATGAAATCGAGGCCCGCGCCGCTCAGGTGGAGCAGTGGAGCGAGGCGATGCTTGCCAGTCCAGAGTTCGATTCCGTTCCTCGCTCTGTTGCGCCGATCAACGCTGCCCCAGCAGTGCCCACGCTCTCCCCGATGCCAGCGCTAGCGCCGATGCCAGTGCCGCAACCAACACGCCGGCGGCCGCGGCCCTGATGGATATCGAAAGCCCCGCAGATGCGGGGCTTTCTTCCTTGTGCCCTAGCGGCAGGCGCGAGGGCGAGGACGCAGGTCTATGCGTTCAATCCCAATGGGCTCTTTAGGGCGGGGGACGCTGTCTTTGTTCTTCTTCTTGCGGGCCTCTCGCCACTCCTCGATTGACGCGGGCATGGTCGGCACGACGCTGCGATCCACGGCCGCTCGTTTGACGAGGATGGGTTGAGAAGGTGCCATGGCTGACGCCTGGGTTTGACTGGCCGGTCCTGGCCCGCCGAGCCTCAGCAACTCGGCAGCCAAGTCGAGCGCGTATTGGATGTCCTCTACTTCGTTAGGGGGAAGGCGCGTGGTGCGCTGCTGAAGGAGGTGGCCAAGGAGGCGGCTAGCGACTTGGATTTGCGTTTGGTGGTGCATGGGTGCTCCTGTGTTGGGTAAGCACTCATCCAAGCAGCTAGTCGCTCTTACGCAAGAGCTCGCTTAGAGCCCTGCTTCACAAATTTGAATACGCGAAGAAATTCGATTGCAGGTATGCCATTTGAATAATAGGGGCGTTTCCAACTGGGTTGGTGTCCCCGATTTTTCGTTTGTGGAGGCACAAGGTCCGCTGAGGCGTTCACGCCGTATCGGCGGGCTCTGGCTTGTGCGCGATGCTAACCGACCAATCGCCCGTCTCCTCCCGCTGCGTTGTCAGCAGGTCGTAGGTCTTCACCATGTTGAGCAAGCCGGAGTGGCCGTGGACATTGGGTGAGAAGGATGGATCGGTTCGTTTGAGGTATTGGCCCAGCGCCGACAGTCCTACCTTGCCCTCGGAGGTGTCACCCGTCAGCAGGGTCACGGCTTCTACCAAGAACCGCGGGCGGCGCTTGGGTAGTGGCTTGGCTTCTACGCGGGGCGCTTCCTCTTTCGTTGCCTCCGATTTCAGGACAGGAAGTCCATTGCCCTGGACTTCGGGTGCCGCCACCTCCTTGGCCGTCCGGTCCCATTCGAAGAACTGGTCGCAGGCATTGCGCAGGGCGTCCGGGGTCTTGGGCTCGCCCACGATGAAGACCGTAGCGCCGCGCTCCCGGAGCTTGCGGCAGAGGTAGGAGAAGTCCGAGTCGCTGGTCACCAGGCAGAACGTGTCGGCCCGGCTATCGAAAAGTGCTTCCAAGGCATCTAGCGCCAGGGCGATGTCAGCCGTGTTCTTGCCGGAGGCGTATTGGTATTGAAGGCACGGGGTGAATGCTTGGCGGACCAGGACCTCCTGCCATTTATTGGCGAGGATGTTGTGGTTACCGTAGCCACGCCGCAGCACGACCCGACCGAACTGGGCCACCATGAGCAACGCGTGCTCCACGATGTCGGTTGGCACATTGTCGCAGTCGACTAATACAGCCACGCGAGCTTCATGCGGAAGTAGTGGGTTGCTCATCTTTGCGCGTTCCCCTTAAAAAATAATCCGTGCGTCCATACTGGTTTGCTCATCGGGCGCGTGGAGCGGGGCACCAACGTCCACGAAGACCAAGCCTCAAGCGCTTCGCTCAGCAAAGTTTTAGATCTAACGCACTGAATTTCCCGGCGCCAGACCATAGTGAGCGATTCCCAATCACGTAAACGGCTTCCTTGGCTCGGGTGACTGCGACGTTGAGCAGATTCGGCGTCGAACCGGCCCATTGCCGGGCACCATTTTGGCCAGGATCCGGGGCCCCCAGAACGATGATGACGACCTCCGCCTCTCTGCCTTGGACGGTATGGACGGTGCCAATCCGCTCTGATGGCCACTTGGAGGCATTGTCCACCCAGCCTTGCAAGACGCCGTCCTGCTTCACCATCTCTCGAAGGCCATCTTGAACGGCGACAAAGGGCGTGACGACGTAGAGGTCAGGGAGAATCGCGTTGTTTCGCAACGTCTTAAGCAGTAGCAGAAGCTGCTGACCCTCATCAGGCGAGAACTTGTCCCGCGCACTTCCAATCACATCTATCCAATGGGAGGCGCCCAAGACATCTCGAATGTTTGATCCCTTGGGAGGCTTTGCCTGGACCATCAGCCCGCCATAAGCAATCGTGTTGGAAATGTCGAACATCGGCGACGCACAGCGACGGTGGACGAGGAGGGGGGATCCCACCGTTCGGAATCCGCCGGCCGTATCGAACGTGGCGCAATAGTCGCCAGCCTCGTCGGCCAAGGTTTGGACCGACGCATTCGGGGCGCCGAATTTGTCTGGGTCAGCATCGAACTCGCGAAGGACGGCGGCAGTCAGCACGTCAGGAAGCGGAACAACTGGCTCGACTTGCTGCGGATCGCCGACGACCACTGCTCGCTGACATCGAAGCAGGGCACCTACGACTGCTTGCGGCGTCGCTTGCCCTGCTTCATCCACCAGCAGCCAGCCAAAGGTTTCCTGGGGAAGACGTCCCAACATTCGCTCGACGGAAGCAAACGTTGTTGAAATGACCGGCACGACCAGGAACAAGCTGCTCCATAGATGTCCGCTCAAGTGCTGTCGGTCTGGTGAAATGTTGAAGTTTCCTCCGACCAAGGCGTTGATGTTATGGAGAAGGGGCTTTGCTGCTGCGTCGATGAAGGCCCGATGCACTTCCATGGCTGCTTCGAAGACCTCCATTCGAAGCTTCTGTAGCTCACTGTCCAGCCAGGGCACGGCCAGCTGCTTCTGCTCGTGTGGCAGTGAAAGGAAATGATCGTCCAGCACGTGAGCTCCAGCGCCGATCTGCACCTCGTGGCACTGCTGCTCCGTCGCTTCGCGTTTCTTACGGGCCTTTTCGAGTTCCTGTGAAGCAATCACTGCTTGCTGCCCAGCTGCCCGCGCCAAACCATCTGCCTTGGATTGGGCTTCTACAGCGACGCCCTTCGCCGTCTTTGCGATGTCAGCCTGATGTTTGAGAGGCCCATGCGTGACCTCCCAAGATTTGGCGGACTGGGCACCAAAAAGACGCCTTAGACTGAAAAAACTAGGTCGCTTTTGCGCATGATCGGACAGCGCCGTCTCACACAGCTGTAGCGCCAAAGTTGCGGTCTGTGTATCTCGAACCAAGGCAGCAAGCAGCGACTGTGCCTGGTTTGCATGACTGGATGCCTCCAGATGTTGTTGGCGTTTTTCCTTCTCGTCTTCCCGCAGCTTGGGCAGTTGGATCAAGGCGCGTCGCAAGCTTTCCAGCTGAGACAACCGCGTGGAGCACGCACTGGAGAGTTGCTTGAAACGCTTTCGAGCATGCTCCCAGCGGTCTTGGGCCTCCTTTGGAGTAGATGGCGCACTGCAAAGTTCGGCCAGGCCCTCGGGAGACCCGTCTTCACGCGGTGCGATGCCGCTGACCTGTTTGAGGTAGCGTTCAAGGGAGCGTGGCGAGTCTCCCCAAAATTTCTTTCGGAATACGGAACGATTGGATGCATTGCCGAGGACTGCTGTCATCAACCCCCATGCCTCCCGGTCCAGTAGATCAGACGCCAATGGCGCGAAATAGCGTAGAGGGGAATCGCCGGGGATCGCTTGCAGCGATGGCATTTCTGCACTGACGTTCTCGACGGCCTTGTTGTTCGAGCTGGCAACGATCATCTCGAATCCCCGCAAGCTGTCATCCAGCGAGTGAAGCTCCTGCGTCTCTCCCTTGGCTCTCTTTGTCCAACTCACTTTAAAAGCTTGGGTTGGGTCGGTGAACGCACACATGGCTGTGGCCCGGCGAGTCAGCAGATCCGCCACGATGTCCCGCAGTAGGGTGCTCTTCCCCGTCCCAGGCGGGCCATTGACACCCAAAATCCCGGAGCTACCCGACAAACGCCCGGCTGAGTTGACGGCAGCCTGCTGCAACAGGGCAGGGGTATGCGATGCGAGGGTGGGCCATCGACCGAGCGGCACACCCGCTGGAGCCAACGAACCTTCCAGGGCGGCATCGTCTCTCAACAAGTCCCGTCGTGCTGCTGGCTTCTGGCTGCCAAGATAGAGACACAACGCCTTTGGGAGTTCGCCCTTGTTGGCGATCTCTCGTGCCTTGGCCAAGTCGCGCAGGTAAAAGCTATTGAGAAGAAGAGGATCTGGAACAATCCGCAACGTGTAGTAGAGGTAATGAGCGACTGCGAATGTCGGACCGCTAACTTGGTGTCCGGATAACCCAAGGGTGTCTACCAGCCAGGAGGAGGCGCGTTGGAGCGCTTCCCACGTCAGTGGAACTGGAGTCTCTGTTGATGAAACGCCCAACTGCTTGGTGAGGCCTTCGATCAGCCGCGGTTCTTGTTGGGTCCAGGCAGCCAGGTCCTTGAGCGATCCTCCCAGGGCGACAGGCAAGCCCCATCCGAACGCGGACAGCGAGACGGGTGTCTCTCCAGCAAGTATTCCTCCCTTGTCCACAAGCAACGAGGCAAGAACAATGTCACCTTTAACGCTCGGGCGTTCAAGACGGGAGTCTTTGAAGCGGTCGATCAATGCAGCAAAAGCGGGCGCGGCAGGAATGGTCGCCAAAACGATATGGAAATAGATTTTTTGCTTGGGTCGTGAGCTCGCAGGGCCTCTGTCCCAAGGCAGGTGGCCATTGCTGATGGAAACGATGGCGCGGTCCCCCTTCGCCAGGTCGCTAGGGCGGTCATACGTTTGCGGTGACAGCACTTCCAACGCAGACCATGCAGCGAGCACATCATTAGGGCGATTGGCATGAGTTTTTGGGAGGTGTGACAAGTCAGGTGGAGACCAGGGCCGCTCCCGGTCTCCAGTGGCAACTTCAGCCTGCGATGGTGGCGCAGGACGTTCTTGCCCAGCTACCGGGCTCAAGCGAGCCAAGGTCTGCATGACCTCGATCTCAAGCTCCTTGGCTCGGGCCGTTCTTCTAAATCCCAGTTCGGTAGCTATGGCCAGGAGGACCTGGGGGGCATCCTGGGAGGTTGAAAACAGCTCCTCGAGCTGATCGATGGAACTGGAAAGATGGGGGCGGCTCATCCTTGACTCGGTAGTGATATGGCTACGTCAGTTTACGCAGGCAGTCAGCGTTAGCGTCGATCTACTGCAACAGCAAGCGAGCGCTAGCAATCGGTCCGATGTGGAGGCTATGATCGAGGAAACATTGAAAGGAAACCTGCCACGCAGGCTTTCTGCAACGGTGAGAAGGGCTTAGGTCGGAGGTGATCCGATCCCACTCTCTCCGCCATCGACTCTTAAATCACTGATTTGAAGTTAAGATCCTGATGGGGTCGATTGGGATGCAGGAAGCATGCAGAGAAAGCGCTCGCATGTGCATTCCTCATCTTCGGAGTGTCCCGTAATCGTGTCGACGTCCTCCCGGGTAGCCCGAGCATGCTTGAGCTTGGTGGCCAGCATGTCGTAAAGCATGGAACCGAGCCCATGGACAAAACGCGATGCGCGAGGGCGAGCACGTAGCAGACGGGACCAGAATAGTTGGCATGTTGGTCGAGGGCGACCTCCCGTTCCGGCTTGATGTATGGGCCGGAGAAATCGATCCAGAGCCTGGGTCATGCGGGTAGGGGAAAAGGCGAAGTACCTGCCTGATGCCGGCTTGATGACGTGCAGCGCGCAATCTCGGAACTTCACGCTGCTACGTCCGTAACCGACGCTTCGTTGCGAGGATTCGCTCCGCCGTCACTTCAACATCGCTTTTCCTCAATGTTTGGCTGGATAGGGTGCAGTTTCCCTGATCTAACGAGGATATCCTCATGGCCGAACCCAGAGAAAACCTGCTTGATTGGCTCCGCGATGCCCATGCGATGGAGCAGCAGGCCGAAACCATGTTGAGGGGCCAGGCGTCCCGCATTGAGCACTACCCCGTCTTGAAGGCGCGGATTGAAGAGCACATCCAGGAAACGATCGGCCAGCGAGAGCTGCTCGAGGGGTGTATCAAGCGTTTGGGCGGTTCTCCCTCCACGATCAAGGACGTGATGGGCAAGATGGCAGCGCTTGGCCAGGCGGTGGGTGGGATGACCGCATCGGACGAAATCGTGAAAGGCGCGATGGCCGGCTATGTCTTTGAACATTTCGAAATCGCGTCCTACACCGCGCTGATCGCTGCGGCCAAGACCGCCGGCGACCCGGAAACGGCACGGGTGTGCGAGCAGATTCTGGTTCAGGAGGAAGCAATGGCCGACTGGCTCGCGACCCACCTGCCGGAACTCACCGAAGAGTTCCTGGTGCGCGATGCAACGCCGGGCGTCGAGGCAAAGAAGTAACCATTGGATCCCCATCGGCGCCCTGGCGGCCGTTCCGCCGGGGCGCTGCTCTGCGCCACATTCCAGGTTCTGCGATAGGCATGGGTGCCGAACTTTCAGAGAGCGAGCACCGTAATAGGCAGCACCGGCACGATGGCAGATCGCTACACATCGAGGAGGTCACCATGACCGATGACAAGAATAACGCGGGTAGTCCGGATCGCGATCGCATCAACGTCAATGAAGACTACGAGCTGCAGTATTGGACCAAGGCCCTGGGCGTCAGCGCCGAGGAGCTTCGGGCGGCGGTCAAGGCTGTCGGCCCCACCGCGGCGGCCGTGCGTAGGCACCTGGGCAAGTAACCGGGAGTAGGGCATGTCCCTCACCGAATACCGCCGCAAGCGGAGCTTCGACAAGACCAGGGAACCCGAACCGGGAAAGGTGTTGCCATCAGGGCAACGGGCGATTTTCGTGGTGCAACTTCACCATGCCAGCCGCCGTCATTACGACTTCCGGCTCCAGGTCGGTGATGCACTCAAGAGCTGGGCCGTTCCCAAAGGGCCCAGCTACGACCCGAAGGTCAAGCGCATGGCGGTGGAGGTCGAAGACCACCCCGTGGACTATGCCGCCTTTGAAGGCGAGATTCCGAAGGGGCAATACGGTGGCGGCCACGTCGCCCAGTTTGACCATGGGGTGTGGGCTACGTCGGGCGACCCGGAGGCCCAACTCGCCAAGGGACATCTGCGTTTCGAGCTCTTCGGCACCAAGCTCAAGGGCGGCTGGCACCTGGTTCGGTCAGGGAAGCCGGCCAAGCAGCCGCAATGGCTTCTCTTCAAAGAGGACGATGCCTTTGCCGGCGACGTGGAAGCGGATGATCTCTTGGGCGACGTCGCCTCGCCGCCTGCTGAAGATCTGAAGCGGGCAGGGGCTGGCAAGGCCGATAAGAAAAAGCTCACAGCCGTGGCCCTGCCAAAGAAGGGCCGTCGCAAGGATTGGTCGAAGAAGGCCGCCGCGTTGACCGAGGCCAAAAAAGCCGAGCCGCCAGAGGGTCCCTTCGAACCGCAGCTGGCCAAGCTCGGCGATGCCCCACCCCAGGGCGACCACTGGGTGCATGAGATCAAGTGGGATGGCTACCGCATTCTGGCCACCATTGCCGACGGGGAGGTGCGCCTTTGGTCCCGCAATGCCTTGGAATGGACCGAAAAGCTTCCCGAAATCCGGGATGCCGTCGCTGCCCTCGGGCTGACGTCAGGGGCGCTGGACGGTGAGCTCATCGCCGGCAACGGCACCAAAGAGGACTTCAACCTCCTCCAGGCCACCCTGTCCGGGGAACGGCAAGGCACGTTGGCGTATGTCTTGTTCGATTTGCTCCACATCGACGGGGTGGATATTGCCGATGCGCCCCTGCTGGAGCGCAAGCAACTGCTGCAGGAGTTGTTGAAGGGCAGCCCGGGGCACCTGGCCTTCAGCTCCCACATCGAGGGCGATGGGGCATCGGCCTACCGGCTGGCTGGCGAGCGCCACTTTGAAGGCATCATCTCAAAGCGTGCAGACCGCGCCTATCACGCAGGCCGGGGCGAGGACTGGAAGAAGACCAAGCAGCTGGCCAGCGACGAGTTTGCCGTCGTGGGTTACACGGCGCCCAAGGGCAGCCGCACGGGGTTCGGGTCGTTGCTCCTGGCCAAGCCCGACCCCAAGCACGGCTGGCTTTACGTTGGGCGGGTGGGTTCGGGCTTTTCCGAGGCGCTGATCAACGAGGTGGGCCAACTGGTTGGCCAAGCCGGCGGAAAGACGCCTAGTGCTCATGTTCCCACCAAGGACACCGACCTTCGCTCGGCCACGTGGTTTGAGCCGAGGTTTGTGGTGGAGGTGTTTTATCGCGGCATCGGCGGGCAGCAACTGCTGCGCCAGGCCTCGCTCAAGGCGGTCAGGCGAGACAAGGATGTGGCCGATTTGGCGGACTCCGACAGGGCTGCCGCAGTCGATGAGCCCGTCGACGCCTCCAAGCTCAAAAGCCTTGGCAAGCAGCTCAAGAGCGATTCAAAGAACGGCAATGCTGCAAAGCACAGCACGGCCCCGACAGGAACCCAAGGCCGCACGCCCCCTCGGCTGTCCAGTCCGACCAAGGTGATCTTTCCTGACATCAAGGCCACCAAGCAGGACGTATGGGATTACTACACCGCCGTGATCGACCACGTGTTGCCCGAGGTTATCGGCCGCCCCTTGTCGATCATCCGGTGCCCCAGCGGGACCGCCAAACCGTGCTTCTTCCAGAAGCACCACACCGCCGGCCTGGAGCTCGTGGATGCGGTACGGCTGAAAGAAGACAGCGGGATCAACGCCCACTACCTGGTGGTCAGGGACGCCGCAAGCCTGCTTGAGCTGGTGCAGTTCAATGCGCTGGAGTTCCACCCGTGGGGCAGCCACGCGGAAGCGCCTGACCGGGCCGACCGCGTCGTCTTTGACCTGGATCCCGGCCCTGACGTGCCCTTTTCCGAAGTCAAAAAGGCAGCCGTAGATATCCGCAAGCTGCTCGAACAGCTGGAACTGGCGTCGTTCCTGCGGGTGTCAGGAGGGAAGGGGTTGCACGTGGTGGTGCCGTTGAACCCGGGATGCGATTGGGACCTGACCAAGCGCTTTGCCAAGGGGTTTGCCGACGCGTTGACACAATCGGAGCCGACCCGTTTTTTGGCCACGTCAACCAAGAGCCTTCGCAACAAACGCATTTTTGTGGACTACCTGCGTAACGGCCGCGGGGCGACAGCGGTCGCGTCGTATTCCCTGCGCGGCCGCCCTGGCGCCCCGGTGGCCATGCCCATCGCCTGGAGCGAGCTTGCCAAGCTGACCCGTGCGGACGCGTTCACCATGAAGGACGTGCCGGCGAAGTTGGCCAGACGCAAGAAAGATCCTTGGGCGGACATCAACACGATCCAGCAAAACCTGGCCCGGTGGGCGCAAGACGCCTGACCTGGCCGCCTGCCTCGATACTGATTTGGGAGAGAACCGATGCGTCAATCCATCCTATCCGCTGCGGCAGCCGTCGCCCTAACCGCGTGCGGGGGCGGAAACACCGAGTCCAGTGTTCAAGCGCCCGGAGCGGAGGAAACGGCCAAGACGAAGGCCCTGGAAACAGGTGCGGCAGTGATGCAGGATCGGCCGCCGATCGATGCCGTCAACGCCTACCTGGACGGCTTTCATTTCTACAATGGTCAGATAAAGGCGCAGATGGAGGCGCATCACTACTGCTCAATCCTCAATGAGGATGTCATCCAGTGCACCATCTACGATGGCAATGTGAAAGACGCCAAGCTCATGGGCGTGGAGTACATCATCAGCGAGAAGCTGTTCGCGGGCCTGCCTGAGCAGGAAAAGGCGCTCTGGCATAGCCACGTCCAGGAGGTGACATCGGGGCAGCTGGTCGCGCCAGGGATCCCGGAGATGGCCGAGCATGAACTCATGGAAAAGCTCATCCGCACGTACGGGAAAACCTGGCACACCTGGCACACCGACTTGGACAAGGACCTTCCGCGAGGCATGCCGCAGCTGATGATGGGCTTCACTGCCGATGGTCAAGCAAACCCGGAGATGGTGGCCACTCGCGATGCGCGGCTTGGCGTCAGTAGCGAGGACAAGCGAAAGCGTCGCGCCGATATCCCCGTGCCGAACATAGATCCGGGGGCAGACGCCTGGCAACAGGGGACGGTGATCCAAATCCAGGACCCAAGCAGTGGACACGCGCACGGAGCCGAGAGCCGGGATAAGCAGCCCTCCAATCGGAAGGAGAACGCGACGTCCAATGGTTCGACCCACCGGTAGCTGTGGAGGCCTGGGCGGGCGTGGTCGGCCACACCCGGCGCACGCTCCGCTCGCATGGTGCTTGCAGTCTGTTGATAGGGGCCGCTGGGTGACGCGGGTCCAAGCCCGGACCATCGTGCATGAAGCGGATCTCGTAAACGCGGCTCTTCTGCGCGTTTTATCTACCCCTGCTGGCCCCGGCAAAGTGACAAGACAGGGACATGTGGATGATCAGCAAAGCGGGACGGCCTGACTCCCTCAATCGCCCGTCTGGCTGTGCGGGGCGGCCAGTGGTTTTGACTGAGGCGAGTCCTTCTGGCGTAGGAAGATGGTCAAGATGACCAATGAAAGCACAGCCAAAAATTCGCTTTGCCAGTTCTGGAAGGACTCGAACCAGAAGCTGCTGCTCCAGAGGTGTTCCCAGCACGTGGGGGCGGGCTGTCCAAGCGCCACCTGCTCATCCACTTCCGCACGCCAGCTGCCTGCCAGGTGCAAGGAGAAGCTCATGAGGAACAGGGCCCCGAAGGCAATTGCCAGGGAATGACCATACAAGGTCTTCCAGATCCCACCTTTGCGAACGGCCCAAGGCGTCGTTCCAGCCTCGATGCGCTGTTTTTCCTGAGCTTCGTCCAAGGGGCGTGATTCAGCCGAGCCCTTCTGGCGGAGGCTGACGGTCAGCAGGACATACATGCCCATCTGAAGAAACTCGCTTTCCCAGTTCTCGAAGGTGGCGCTGACGAAGTGCCCGCTGTGCAGGTAGTTCCACAGATCCAATGTTGCACGGTGTGTATCAGCGAGTTCTTGATTGTGTGCCAGGAAGCCGGTCCACACCTGGCCTGCAAAGAAGCAGAGAAGCAAGAAGAGGAGCACGATCGATAAGCCATTTCGTTTCCACATGCCCATACGCCCTAGAGGTAAAGCGAGCGATCCTACGTTAGTCCCGCCAGCGCAGGAATTCGTGAAGGAGCGGCATCGCGTGCCGCCCCTCAACGGGCACGCCGGGATCTGGGAACCCTGCCGCGTTGATCAGGTCGGTGAGCATGGCGGGCTTGGGCAGGAGCGCCCATCGGTGGCGGCCGGGACAGGCGACATGCGCAGCATCCACCGTTGATCCGCTTGTTGGTTTCGACGGGGCGTAAACAGGGCGTGTAGCACAGTGGCCTTACCAGCCATAAAGCCAGGAACCGCATGAACCCGCCCGTCGAATACCGCCCCGATCTGGAAACGCCCAGCGTCAGTGAGCAGGAAACCATCCGTTCCCTGGAAGCGTTGTTCGTTGACATGGCAACGACCGTGGCTGAGAAGGAGGGGCATGCGCACCGCGCGGTCCATGCGAAGGGGCAGGGCCTGCTGACCGCCAAACTCACCGTGTTCAGCAATCTTCCAGAAGAGCTACGGCAAGGCCTGTTCGCAGAACCCGGGCAATACGATTCATATATCCGCTTGTCGTCGCCGCCTGCAGAACAGTTGAGCGATGCGGTTTCGACTCCGCGTGCGTTGGCGTTGAAGGTATTGGGCGTGAGTGGCGAGCGCGTGGAGGGTGGAGACGAAAAGCACAGTCAGGATTTTTTGATGGTCAATGGCCCTTCCTTCACCACGCCGGGTCCTGACGGTTTTCTGCGTAATTTTCGTGTTCTTGCGACGACCACTGAGAAGGCGCCGCGTGCCAAGGTAGCGCTCTCAAAAGTGCTTCGAGGGGTGGAAAACAGCCTTGAGAAGATCGGCGCGGGAAGTGGCAGCATCAAGCAGCTGGGCGGGCAGCCGCAGATTCATCCGCTGGGCGAAACCTTCTTTTCGCAGGTGCCGTATCTCTACGGCCGCTATATCGCCAAGTTCTCGCTTGCGCCGGTGTCCAGCAATCTCCTCGCACTGGATGGTGAAGACGTGGGCGACTCCCAGGACGCGCAACGCGATGCCGTTCATCACGCCATCAGCACCCTGGACAGCCCCGCCGAGTGGGAGCTGCGCGTGCAGCTGTGCCGGGATGTGGACAAGATGCCGGTCGAGGATGCCTCGACGGAGTGGCCGCAATCCATCAGCCCCTTTGTCGCAGTGGCGCGTGTGGTCGTCGAGCGCCAGGCCGGCTGGGACGGGGAGAACTCGCAACGGCTGGAAGACCGCATCGCCTTCTCGCCGTGGCATGCCTTGGCCGCTCACCGGCCGCTGGGCGCCATCAACCGGGCGCGCCGTGTCGTGATGGCAGCATCACGCCGATTCCGCGCCGAGTTCAATCGCTGCCCGATCCACGAGCCAACTGGCGTCTAGCGCGGTCGTTGCTTGACCTTGCCGTGTGGCGCCGATGCCTCCGCGTGGTCTGCGTGCCTCGGACTGCAGCTGCCAGCCAGGAGTGTTTGAGAACTCGCAAAAGATGGACGACGACGTCAGTCCACGTGGTGTGCCGGGGTTGGCCCGGCCCCGCGTGGCGAGAAGTTGCTGGTAATAGCCCCCTTCACCAGCGCTGCCGGTCGCGTCCAGCTGAATGCTGGACCCATCCGGGCTGTCAGATCGAGACATCACTCTCAAGAAGGACCGATCGCTGCCGCTAGGGACGCATCCCTAACGCAAGTAGCAGAGGTCGCCATGTTTTTCTCCGACAGCCACAAGGTGGACGCGCTGACCAAAGCGGTTGATGCCACGTTGAACGGCGGCACTGCGCAATGGCCGAGCAACGGGCCGGCTCTGCTTCTCAGGAAGCTGGCCGAGTCCCTGCATGCGGCGCAACAGGAGCGCGATCTGGCACAGGCCCGGGCGGAAGAGGCGACGACCGCGTTGCGCCATCTGGAGGGGCGCTTCGAACTGGTCGCCAGCGGCACCACTGACGGGCTCTGGGATATCGGCGTCATCGGCGGAGATCCCACGCATCCGGACAGCCCGGTGTGGTGGTCGCCGCAGATGCGCCGGCTGCTGGGTTTTGCGTCCGAACAGGATTTCCCCAATGTCCTGGACAGCTGGGTCGCGTGCCTGCACCCGGACGACAAGCAGCCGACGCTGGATGCCTTCGCGGCGCACCTTGCCGATCGCAGTGGTCGCACTCCCTACGACGTGGAAAACCGCCTGCGCCTGAAGTCCGGCGAATACCGCTGGTTCCGCGCATTCGGCACGACCGAGCGCGATGCGCAAGGCCTGCCGCTGCGTGTGGCCGGGTCGCTCACCGACATCACCGAGCGCCGTGAGCGGGAGCAGTTCCTCGACATCACGCTGACGCGCTTCGAGCTCGGCTCGCAGATGCTCAGCGATGGGTTGTGGGACATGAGCGTGATCGCGGGTGACCCGATCAATCCGAGCAACGAGTTCTGGTGGTCGCAGCAGTTCCGCCACCTGCTTGGCTTCGAGTCCGAGCAGGAGTTCCCCAATGTGCTCGATAGCTGGGCGTCACGGCTTCACCCGGAAGACAAGGAGCGTTCTCTGAATGCGTTCGCAGCGCATCTGAACGACCGCAGTGGCCGCACCAACTTCGACATCGAGTATCGCCTGCAGCTCAAGAACGGCCAGTACCGCTGGTTCCGCGCACGCGGTCTGACCAAGCGCGCGGCAGATGGCACGCCACTGCGCGCGGTGGGCGCGTTGATGGACGTGGAAGCCGGACGTCAGTTGGGCGAGGTGGCAAACACGCTCAGCAACGCGGCAGGCGATATCGTGCGCAGCAACGATGACCTGTCACGGCGCACGGAACAGCAGGCGGCCGCCCTCGAGGAAACCGCAAGTTCCATGGAGGAGATGACCAGCATCGTTCGCAAGAACGCCGAAGGCGCGCGTCAGGCCAATTTGCTGGCGAGCCAGGCCGCAGAGACCGCGCTGCATGGCGGCGAGCTGGTCAATGGGGTGGTCAGCACGATGGCAGCGATCCAGGCGTCATCGCGCAAGATCGGCGAAATCATTACCGTCATCGACGGCATCGCGTTTCAGACCAACATCCTTGCCCTGAATGCGGCCGTGGAAGCGGCGCGGGCAGGCGAGCAGGGACGCGGCTTTGCGGTCGTTGCTTCGGAGGTGCGTAGCCTTGCTCAGCGCTGCACCATGGCCGCCAAGGAGATCCGCGACCTGATCGCCGATTCGGGTGCGAAGGTGGGGCAGGGCGCGGAGCAGGTCAACGTGGCGGGCAAGGCCATGGAAGAGCTGCTGTCGTCGGTGAGGCAGGTCAACGACATCATGGGTGGCATTGCGGCGGCCAGCCACGAGCAGAGCGCCGGCATCGAGCAGATCAATCAAACGATCTCCCAGATGGATGCGGCCACGCAGCAAAACTCCGCGCTCGTCGACACCATGGCATCGTCGGCCCGCGCGCTGGAAGATCAGGCGACCGCGCTGGTGGAGAGTGTTGCGAACAGTTCACGCAGCGTCAGTGGCAAGGCGAAGCTCGCACTGGCTGCATGACGCATGCAGCCAGTGCGCCGCCCTGCGGCCTGGCGATGCCGGGATGCAGGGCGGTGCGCTGAAGACCAGAATGCAGTCGGTGGCTTTTTTACGCTCGGCCTGAAAAGGCGCACGGTGCAAACCGCTCGCCTGGGATGTTTCATCGCGCAGGTGCAGTGGCAATGCGTGCGCCGGTAGCGAATGAGGCCCTCTGGATTTTTCCATCGGCCACCTCGTAGATGCAGAGCATCTCAACAAGACTGGTCCCGTCAGCAAGGTTGCGGGTGATCAGCTCCGAATCGGCGACGATGTTGCCGACGACGGTCCGCGACAACAGCCGCGCATGCAGGTCCGGCTCTTCAAAGCGGGCGAGAAAGCGCTCGCGAAGCATGGCGTGTCCTTTCGCCAGTCGGGGGCCGTGCAGGGTGTAATGCTCGGCATCGTCGGCATAGGTCGCCAGCAATGCGTCGATATCCTTGGCGTTGTAGGCGTCCAGCTGCGCCTGAACGATCGAGAGCACGGTATCGGTGGTCATGTCTGGGCAATCTGCTCATGTCGGAAAGGCAAGTCGCCATCGCACAGCAGGTGCGGACGACGTGGCAAGGACTCCTGGCAGTCAAG
This sequence comes from Xanthomonas sp. BRIP62415, assembly GCF_003993515.1. Lineage (NCBI taxonomy): Bacteria > Pseudomonadati > Pseudomonadota > Gammaproteobacteria > Lysobacterales > Lysobacteraceae > Xanthomonas > Xanthomonas sp. BRIP62415. Next base: position 122,452 of record NZ_QEZH01000034.1, on the reverse strand, counting down.
CACTGGAGCAAGCGGATCAGGGGGCGTGCTTCCTAATACCAGCCCAGGTACAGCGTCGCAATGCCCCAGGTATCGATCAACCCATGCGCCAGGACCGTCGCCCACAGGTTGCGTCCTGATCGCAGGTAGACATAGCCAAACAAGGCGCCGACAAGCCCGGTCAGCAGCACCCCCGAGATACCTTGGCTCAGGTGCATCGCGCCGAAGAGTGCTCCCCCTGCCACTGCCGCCATCACCTGGCCCCCACGATAGCGGCCCAGCACGTGATCAAGGTGGTGCATCAAGAACGCACGGAAGACCAGTTCTTCGCCCAGCGCGGCGCTGAGCCAGGCACCGCCTGCCAGCTGGGCGGCCGCGTTGAAGTTGCCACGCAATGCACCGTAGCCGCTGTAATCGGCCTTGGTCCCGGTCAGGGCATCGATCAGCGGTTGCACGAACGGATTGACCAAGCCGATGACGAGCGCGAGCAGCAGCAGTGTCCAACCAAGCCAGGCGCGAAAGGGCCGGCGCTGCAGTCCGCAGGCACCCAGCGAGCGCGTTTCCAGCCAGACCAACGCGATCCCGAGTACGCCGACCACCGGCATCCGCCAGGGAAACTGCAACCAGCGGTAGTGCGCCAGCGCGAGGATGACTGCGATCGCTGCGATGCGTGCCAAAGGATGTCCCAGCGCAGGACTGCCCGGGCGGGGATATGCGGTTGCGTCGCCTTGTTGAAACATGCTGGAAGGAGGATCGAGTAGGTCCTTGAACGGTAGCAACAGGAGCGACAAGCGTCCTGTGCCAGAGGGCATGGGCTGCTATCTGCGAAGAGGGATGGTGCATGGACAGGGTCTCGGCCATGATCCGGTCACCGTCATGGGGCCGGCCAATGACGCAGGCAGTCAGCCGGCGTCGATCATCAACACGCCCGCCCGGTGTAGCACTGGCATGTATCTCTTCGCGCGATGGGTCTATGCCGCAGCGACTGCGCCGGCCACCGGTGCCTGCAGACGTATGTCGGGCCAACGCTCTGCTTGAACCCCGCATCACCTTGCTGGTTCAGCTGTGTTTGCAACGAGGAACACATGGCGCCACCAATAGCCTGTGGATCCGGATACGCTATGCGCTTCCCACAGCGTTGTTGACAGGTATGGAGCAGTTGAACGAGCAATGGATGACAGCGGTTGTGGATGCGTTGAGCGACCTGCAGGCAGCAAGGGTGGCTCAAGGTGCGGTGCTTGAGGCAGTGGTTGCTTCGCATCCATCTCCCGTGCTGCTCATGCGTTGCTGGGATCGCCTTTCTTCGTCGTTGATTGCAACTGCTTCACAACATAAAGCCGCGTCGACAATGGCAAAGCCCATCGAGGCGTATACGCTCGAGCAGCTGGCAGCGTGGACGGATCGAATGGAGCGCTGTTTTCCCCAGGCCAGAGGTCAATCCTAGCTGGGATCGCGACCAGGCCGCGCTTGCGATGCCCGTGCTTGATGCACGGCACTTGGCGACGCGGTGCATAGCGGAGCCGTACGTCGCGCTTGGATCGGCGAAGGCAACGGTGAGCAGCTACTGCAACCGTGTGCCGATCAGGCTCCTGCCGGCCGGCAAGCTCCCATTCCGTGCCTTGATGGGTTATCTGCAGTGCCAGGCATCGCGGGCAACCTGCATTGATGGCCTATCTGGTTGTCCCCAAGGCCCAGATCGAACGTTTTCACCGATGCAGCCAGGCAGCTTGGCGGCGTGGGATCCTTCGTTTCACAGGCCACGGTCGCCGAGTTCATGGAGCAAGGGCACTTCTCCCGTCACTTGCGCAAGATGCGCGCGCTCTACAGTCAGAGGCTCAGCTATCTGGTCGATGCGCTCACCGATATCTTTGGTTCCCGCATGGCGATCCAGCCCCAGGCAGGCGGACTCCAGGTGCTGGCCTATCCCGCGACAGGGCAACGTGATGCGTTGCTGGCGCAGGCCGCCCAATCCCACGGACTGCCACTTCAGGCATTGAGCAGGTGGCGAATCCGGCCCTCATCGACGGGCGGTTTGCTCATGGGATTCTCGAGCTTTGCAACGCGAGAGCAGGCATATGCCTCGGTTCAACGGCTACGAGCAGCGCTGGATGACGTGCTGGCACCTGCAGGACCCCGTGTTCGTGCTGCATCGCCGAGGGTCTGAAGTAGTGTGATTAACGGCCACCCTGAAAGCGGAAGGTGAAGCGCATGTCGGATGCGGAGGCCGTTGCCGAGTCTGCTGGTGGAGCAGTGGCGTCGACCAACGTCAACTGGCCATCGGCCACAGCCACCGGCACGCCAAGCGTGAGATCGATCTGTTTGGACCAGCCCCCGCCGAGCACGGTTGCCCTGACGATCAACCGGCCCGCCACGACGCACTGCACCTCGGCCGGGCAACGGCTGTCTTCGATGACGCGGTCGGGACGTACCCTGGGGCCATCGACCGCCGCGATGTCTCCCAGCCGTACCGGGCCTTCGATGGGCCGTGCAGTGATGGAGCCAGCTGCCGCGCATCCGGCAAGTGAAACGGCCAGAAGCGCTACAAGTATTGGTCTGCGGAAGAGGCGGATACGTTGCATGGCGGTCATGCTCGCATGTTGTCCAAATAAAAGCTGATGTTCGGCGAGCTGCACCTGGGTAGCAATCACATCACGGCGATGTGGCGTCACTTCGCCGTGGTGCTCTCGCGCAGGCGCCAGCAGTGTGCGAGCGCTGGCAGCGAAGGCGGGCCGACTGATCTGTGCACCTGGCAACGGCACTGTGTGACCCGGCGAGCCGGGATGTCATGAACCAGCGCATCAGCGGCCGATCCACCTCGTCCCGGCATCCCCGTGCGATTGCCGTTGTCGTTTTCCCCCTTTACCCGAGCGGCCATCCGGCGCCGGGCGGCGCAGGTTGGCCGATCACCAATCGCTGCACGTCGGCTCTGGTCCGGACCGGCGGCAGGCCACGCTATCCGCCCGGTTAGATCACCGACGCATTGACCTTGAACACCTCGACCGCCCGCGTCAGTTGCGTCGAATGCGCTTCCAGCGAACGTGCGGCGGTGCTTGCCGCTTCGACCAGGCTGACGTTTTGTTGGGTGGTTTCGTCCATCTGGGCGATGGTCCGGTTGACCTGTTCGATGCCGCCGGCCTGTTCCAGCGAGGCGGCGGAGATGTGGCCCATGATGTCGGTGACGTGCTGGACGCTGGTGACGACCTCGCCCATGGTGGTGCCGGCCTTGTGCACCAACGTTGCACCGTCGGCGACGCGTTGCACGGAGTCGTCGATCAGGCGTTTGATCTCCTTGGCGGCGTCCGATGAGCGGTGCGAGAGGGTGCGCACTTCCGAGGCCACCACGGCAAAACCGCGGCCTTGTTCGCCGGCGCGTGCGGCCTCGACGGCGGCATTGAGGGCGAGGATGTTGGTCTGGAAGGCGATGCCGTCGATGACCGAGATGATGTCGGCGATACGCCTGGACGAGGCCTCGATGCCGGACATCTGTTCGATGACCTGGCCGACCACGTCGCGCCCTTCCGAGGCGATGGCGGCGGCGCCCAGCGCGAGCTGATTGGCACGGCCGGCGTGCTCGGCATTCTGCTTGACGGTGGAGGTCAGCTCTTCCATCGAGGCGGCGGTTTCTTCCAGGCTGGCGGCCTGCTGTTCGCTGCGGCGGGACAGTTCCTGGTTGCCGCTGGCGATGTCTTCGGTGGCAAAGCCGATGCTGTTGGAGGTGGTCTGGATGTGCGTGACGATGTCGGTCAGGCGATGCACGGTGCTGTTGGCATCGTCGCGCATGGAGGCGAACACGCCGTGGAAGTTGCCGGTCATACGCACGGTCAGGTCGCCATCGGCGATGCACCGCAGCAGGTCTGAAAACCTGGCCAGGTTGGTATCGGAGGTGGCCATCATGGTGTTGAGGTTTTCGACCATGAGGCGGAAGTCGTGCTCGAACTTTTCCGGCTGGCCGCGCAGCGCGAAGTTGCCGGCGCATGCAGCCTGGGTGAGCTGCTGGATCTGCGCGTTGATGGCGCGCAGGTTCTGCTTGACCTGCTGCATGGTGGCGGTGATGGCGGCCTTTTCGCCGGGGTATTGCTCGATTTCCGGTGCCAGGTCGCCGATGGCATAGCTGCCCATGACCTCGGTCATGCGCAGCTGGGTCTGCACGTGCGCATGCACCAGGGCGTTGGTGTCCTGCACCATGTGCCCGTATTCACCGGGGAACTGCTGGGCGTCGGTGCGGTAGCTGATCTCGCCGGCATCGTGGCGGGCCGCCATGCTGCGTTGGGCGGAGATCACATCCTGCAGGCGGCGCTGCATCTGCTGCATGGCGCGCAGCAGCTGGCCGGATTCGTCCTTGCCGGTGGGCAGGTCCTGGCTGCGCAGGTCGCCGTCATTGATGCGTTCGGCCAGCCGCAGCGATTGCCGCAACGGCAGCACCACGCTGCGGGTCAGCAACAACGCAATCGTTGCGCCCAGCAGCAGGGCGATGACGGTAGAGACCACCATCAGCATCGCAAAGCCGCGCGCAGTGGTGACCGCATCCTTGGCAGCCGCGCGGTTCTTGGCTTCCTGCAGGTCGATGAAGGCGTTGATGCTGGCCAGCCAGGCGACGAAGGCAGGGCGCGCCTGCTGCAGCAGGCGTTGCTCGGCATGCGGCTTGTCGGCGCCATTGCGGAACGCACGCACCTGCGCGATCAACGGCATGGTGCGCTGCTCGATGGCCTTGATCCGCTGCAGGATGGCCTTTTCTTCCGCGTCCGTGGAGGCCGCGATCATGTCGTCCAGCGGCTTGGCGGAGCGGGCGTAGTCCGCGGCGAGCTTGTCGATCGATTGCTCTGCCGTGTGCCGGTCTGCCGGGTCGTCCAGCAGCACGACATCGCGCAGGGCGATCGCGCGGTCGTGCACGCTGCCGCGGAAATTGATCGCATAGCGTTGCTTGACGCTGTTCACTTCGTTGATGGCGGTGAGCTGCTGGTCGATGCTGCGCACGCGCTGGATGCCGACGATGGTGAGGAGCACCATCAGGACAATGATCGCGAGGAAGCCGAGGGCCAGGCGCTGACCGATACGCAGATTCGAAAGCAGGGGCATGGGAAGTTCGATCGGTGATCCGGCGAGCGGAAGAGCGGGGAGAATCCCAGCAACAGCTGGGAGGCGATGCGCCCGGGACACCGATGGGGCCGGCAGCGTTGCCGCTGCACGAAGGATGTCTCGACCTGTTCGTTAGCGGCTTCGGCCATCGGAAATGAAACCGTCTGGCCGGAGGGATTCATCCACGGTTGGCCTCGCGCTGGCGCCGGTCCAGGGCGGGCGAGGTCGCAAGCGGCGGGCATGGCCGAAGTGACGCGCTGCGGCGCCTCTCAGCCTCAGGAGATACGCCGATCCAGCTCGATGAGGGGTGGCGCGGGGAGGCGGCCGCTGCAAGGGAACTGCGGCCGATGGCCGGTGTGGAGCTCAGCACGCGCACTGCCGCCATGGCAGCGCAGCCACTGATCCATTTGGTTCAGTCGTAGTGCGACAGGTCCGGCGCCTGCATCGACGGCGTCATCAGCTTGGTGGCGATGTTCTGGATGCTGGGTTGGCTGGCGAATTTCAGTGCGCCGTGCAACAGCTGGATGCCAAGCCGGCTGTGCGGATTCATCAGCCGTGGGCCGATCTTCGGCACGCCCTGGCCTTGGTCGACCATCGGCCGCATGGCCGCGGCGTAGGCGGCAAACGCCTGTTCCAGCGTTGCGGCGCGTGCGATCTCGTTGGCCAGGACATAGCCGCCGGTGACCGCCAGGGTGGCGCCGATGCCGGCCAGCGGGGTTGCGCACCAGGCCGCGTCGCCGGTGAGCACGACACGGCCGGCGTGCCAGCGCGGCATGCGGACCTGCCGCAAGGCGTCGAAGTAGAAATCCTCGGTGCTGTCCATGCCGTCCAGCACCCGCGCCGCCTGCCAGCCGGCGTCGGCTAAACGTTCGCGCAAGTAGGCCTTTTGGGTCGCCACGTCCCAGTCCTGTTCGCCCTCTGAGGCTTTCTGCAGCGAGAGCATGGCGCGCGTGGTGCCGTGCCGGTCCGGGCGCAAGGAGATGCTGCGCCCGCCGGTGGTGTGATACCAGCGCCACAGGCGGTCATCGTCGGCGGTGCGTGCGATGGTGAAGTAGGCGATGGTCAGATCCATCCAGCGCGGCGCGTTCTCGCCGGGAAACAGCAGCTCGCGCGTGGCCGAGCCGACTCCTTCGGCGACGATGACGGCATCGAAGCGCTCGCTGTGCCCGCTCTGGAAGTGGACGGTGGCGGCATTGCCGTCGTCGGCGATGCTGGCGATGCGGTCGCCGAACCGATACTCCACGTGCTGGCGGGCGGCCGCATAGAGCAGGCGGGCGAGGTCGCCACGCAGGATTTCCAGTTCCGCGGTCGGGCCATCGCCGTCGATGTCGTCAGTCTTGAAGGTCGCCGCCGCGTGGCCGTGTTCGTCGACCCAGGCGGTGCCTTCCTCGCCGGTGCCGTGGTCGAGTGCGGCCTGCTCCAGGCCCATGCGCCGCAGGACCTCGCGGCCGACGCCGCGCACGTCGATGTTCTGGCCGCCATCGCGAAACTGTTCAGCCTGCTCGACGACGGTGACCTCAAGGCCTTGTTGGGCCAGTGCCCACGCCACGGTGTTGCCGGCGACACTTGCGCCGGTGATGAGGATGCGACGCGGCATGACAGATCACCCGAAGAATTAATATCAGAGGTGATATTACATGCCCTGGTCGCGCTGCTCCAGGTTGGCGATCAGGCGCTGCATGAACGCGACGGTCTGCTGCGCCTCCTCGGGGGAGAAGTCTTTCAGCGCATCGGCATTCAGATCGGTCAGGATCCTGCCGCCGATCTCGGCGATCCTGCGCCCGGCAGGCGTGAGCGACACCACCGCGGCGCGGCGGTCTTGCGGCGTTGGGGCGCGCTTGATCAGCTTCAGGCCCTCCAGCTTGTCCAGCAGGGCCACCATTGCCGGCTGCTTCACGGCCGAGGCGATCACCAGGTCGCGTTGCAGCATCGGCCCTTTCCAGGACAGCAGCATGATCGGCCCGATCAGTGCCAGCGACATGCCGTGCGGCCGCAGTTGCGCATCCACTAGGCGATTGAAGACCCGCGCAGCATGGTTGGCCAGATACCCCGGTGCTACCGCGGCCAGGGGGTGAATGAGTACGTCGCGATCCTGCATCTGCGTTACCGTGCCACGCCTTTTGGGCCAGCTGGCGATTTTATCCGGGCACCCGCGCCACGGGGCACTGCTTGCGCGCCATGGCGAGGTCTCCCAGCCAAGCATGCCGGGCAGCGACGCGCGCGGTGCGGTGGGCGGCGCGCAGTCGGGTCACGTCAGCCACCTGGGTGTTGTAACGTAGGCGGGCGCTGCACGCTGCGCGCTGTGCCGACGGCGATGCCGGAGGGCGTTGCGCTGGCAGGTCAGGCCGGCATGTCCGACCCTGCCGGCCGGCGATGCGCGGCGTTGGCCCCTGATTCCTCTTCAATGGTTTTGTCAAAGATGCTTGTTTGGGTGACTGGTAAGCTGGCCGCACACCGCGTTGCGCGCTGCATGCATGACGCCTGCCGCTGGACGGCAGCACGCCCGGGCGCCGCATGAGCGCGCCGTTTCCTTATGGCCAGAGCGCCATGGCCCAGGCCGTGCGCGCATACGACTGGGCCGCAACCTCGCTAGGGCCGACCACGCAGTGGCCGTCGCCGTTGCGCAATGCCGTCAGCCTGATGCTCAGCTCGCCGGAAAGCATGTATGTGGTGTGGGGCGATGCGCTGACCTTTTTCTACAACGATGCGTATGCGCCCATCCTGGGGCCGCGGCAGCCGCACGCCCTGGGTGCGCCGTTGCGGGACTTGTGGGCCGATGCCTGGGAGGCCGTGCGTGCGCCGATCGAGGCCGCGTTCGCGGGGCGCGCCTCGCGCTTCGATGAAGTGCCGATCGGCATGAACCGCTACGGCACGCCGGAAGACACCTGGTGGACGTTCTCGTTCTCGCCGATTTATCTGGACGATGGACGCGTGGGCGGCGCGTTTTGCGTGACCAACGAAGTGACCGCCCGCAAGGTGGCGCAGAACCGGCTTGCCGATGAACACGAACGGCTGATCCGCTTGTTCGAGCAGGCGCCGATGTTCATGGCGTTCCTGAGCGGTCCGCAGCATCGGGTGGAGTTTGCCAACCCGTGCTATTCGCGCCTGATCGGCCACCGCGACGTGATCGGCAAGCCCCTGGCCGAGGCCTTGCCCGATCTGGTCGAGCAGGGGCATCTGCGTCTGCTGGACGAGGTGTATCAGTCCGGGCGCGCCTACACGGCCAACGCGCTCGCCTACAACGTGCAGGTGGAGCCGGGCGGCGCGGTGGAGCGGCGCCTGCTGGACCTGGTCTACCAGCCGATCGCCGGTGCCGACGGCACCGTCTCCGGCGTCTTCGTGCAGGGCCTGGACATCACCGATCGCATCGGCCTGGAACGCGCGGTGCGCGAAGCCGAAGTGCGCAACCGGCAGATCCTGGACAGCGTGATGGACTACGCGATCATCGCCACCGACCTGTACGGCTTGGTGACGTCCTGGAACGAGGGCGCGCAGCGCATCCTGGGCTGGAGCGAGGCCGAGATGCTCGGCCAGACGCTGGAGCGCACCTTCACCCCGGAAGACGTGGAGCGCCGGCAGATCCTGATCGAGGCAGCGGCGGCGCTGGAAAGCGGCAGCGGCATGGACGAGCGCTGGCATGTGCGCAAGTCCGGCCAGCGCTTCTGGGCGAATGGTTCGCTGATGGTGCTGCGCGACGAAACCGGTGCGGCGATCGGCTTTGTCAAGGTGTTGCGCGACCGTACCGCCGAGCGGCTGGCCAGCGAAGCCTTGCGCAAGAGCGAGCGCCGGCTGGATGCGTTGGTGCGCGCGTCCTCGCAATCGATTTTTTCGGCCACGGCCGATTGGCGCGAGCTTCGCCAGCTGGTGGGCGAGGGCGCGCTGAGCGATGCGCTCTCGTCGAGCCTGAACTGGCAGCAGGAGATGGTGCACCCGGACGACCGCGCACGGCTGTCCGAAGCCATTGCGCATTCGATCGTCAACAAGTCCGGGCTGGATCTGGAATACCGCGTGCTGGATGCCGATCAGCAGGTGGGGTGGACCCTGATGCGCGCGATCCCCTTGCTGGACGAGCGCGAGCAGATCGTGGAGTGGTTCGGCACCGCTGCCGACATCACCGACAAGCGGCTGGCCGAACAGCAGCTGCGCCAGCTGACCGAAACGCTGGAAGAGCGTGTGCGCGAACGCAGCGCGGCGCTGCTGCTGGCCGAAGAGAAGCTGCGCCAGAGCCAGAAGATGGAGGCGGTTGGCCAGCTGACCGGTGGGCTGGCGCACGACTTCAACAATCTGCTGACCGCGATCAGCGTCGGCCTGGAGCTGTTGCAGACGCGGATCGAACAGGGCAAGTACGACCGCCTGGAACGCTATGTGGAGATGGCCCAATCCAGCGCCGCGCGCGCCACCGCGTTGACCCAGCGGCTGCTGGCGTTTTCGCGCCGGCAGACCCTGGCGCCCACCGCGCTGGAGGTGCAGGCACTGGTGCACGGCATGCACGACATCATCGCGCGCACGCTGGGGCCGTCGATTGCCTTGCGGCTGCGCCCCGCACCCGATGCCTGGAAAGTGCTGGTGGATGCACCACAGCTGGAAAACGCGCTGCTGAACCTGTGCATCAATGCGCGCGATGCGATGCCCGATGGCGGCGAGCTCACCATCGGTATCGCCAACCGGGTGTTGGAGGCCGAAGCCGCCCAGCAGCTGGACCTGCCGGTTGGCGAGTACGTGTGCCTGAGCGTGCAGGACACCGGCACCGGCATGAGCGCCGAGGTGATGTCCAAGGTCTTCGAGCCGTTCTTCACCACCAAGCCGATCGGGCAGGGCACCGGTCTTGGGCTGTCGATGATCTACGGATTCACCCGCCAGTCCGGCGGGCACGTGCGGATCGACTCGGAGGTGGGCGTGGGCACTACGATGGCGCTGTACCTGCCGCGCTTCAACGGCGCGCTGCCGCAGGACGAGACGGTGCCGGCGAGCGAGCAACCGGTGCACTCGGCGGCGCAGAGCTGCACGGTGCTGCTGGTGGAAGATGAAACCGCGATCCGCGTGCTGATGTCCGAAGTGCTGGGCGAAGCGGGCTACCGTGTCATCGAGACCGCCGAAGGCAGCGCGGCGGTGGAGCGCCTGCGTTCGCAGGAAGCGATCGACCTGCTGGTGACCGACGTCGGCCTGACCGGCGGGTTGAACGGACGTCAGGTTGCCGACGCGGGCCGGCAGTACCGGCCGACACTGCCGGTGCTGTTCGTCACCGGTTATGCGGCAACGGCGGCGGTGGGCGCCGGGCAGCTGGATGAGGGCATGGAAGTGTTGACCAAGCCATTCCTGGCGGTGGACCTGGAGCGCCGTGTGGCGCAACTGCTGGAGCGCAAGGCGCCGTGATGCGGAGGTGGAGCACGTTGCGGGCGGTTGGGTGCGCCTACAGCGCGGTGCGCACGATGCCGAGCAGGTCACGCAAGGAAAATGGCTTGGTCAACAGGCGCATGCCGGTATCGAGAAAATCCGCGCGCTTGGCAATGGAGCCGGCGTAGCCGGTCATGAACACGATGGGCAATGCGGGATACAGGCGGCGCGCGCTGTCTGCAAGGTCGCGCCCGTTCATGCCGGGCAGGCAGATATCGGAAAGCAGCAGATCGAACGGGCACGACCGGTTGAGCTGCTCCAGCGCCTGCTCGGCGTCGGCCGAAGCGGTGACCTGATAGCCCTCGTCACCCAGGATATCGGCGGTCATCGCACGAATGGCATCGTCGTCTTCGACCAGCAAGATACGGGCGTTACATGATGCGTGATTCACCGCAGTCCTCGAGCGATCGCAACCACGCGATGCACTTCAGCTGCAACGCTAGGCCTGCGCGCGTGACGAACGTGTCGGAACTGTCATAAAGCGCGGCACCGATCACGGCACGATGCCGGTAGTGCAGGCGCGCAGGGCGCGCCAAGCAAGCTGATCGATTCACGCGCGCGCAGCGGCGCATGACGCGCCCGTGATAAATTTAGGTCCATGGGAAATCTGAAGCCGATGATCGCAAACCGCATTACGACTGGTACGACAGGGCTTGACACCATCTTGCGCGGCGGGCTGCCGCCCAACCGCCTGTACCTGCTGGAAGGCCAGCCGGGCTCGGGCAAGACCACAGCGTCGCTGCAGTTCCTGCTCGATGGCGCGGCCAAGGGCGAGAGCTGTCTGTACGTGACCTTGTCGGAAACCATCGACGAGCTCAACGAGGTGGCCACCTCGCACGACTGGTCGCTGGAGGCGCTGCATATCTTCGAGCTCGCTTCGGCTGAAGCGTTTCTGGGCGATGGACGCCAGCAGTCCATTCTGCACCCGTGGGAAATGGAGCTGGACGGCACCATCAAGCTGATCCAGGCCGAGGTGGATCGGGTCAAGCCGACGCGTGTGGTCTTCGATTCGTTGTCCGAGTTGCGCCTGCTGGCACAGGATTCGCTGCGCTACCGGCGCCAGGTGCTGGCGCTCAAGCAGTTCTTTGCGCCGCGCAATATCACCGTGTTTCTGGTCGATGACCTCACCGGCGAGAATGGCGAACGCGACGCGCATCTGCACAGCCTGTGCCATGGGGTGATTTCGCTGGAACGCATGACGCTGGATTTCGGTGCGGCGCGTCGGCGCATGCAGGTGCAGAAATTGCGTGGCGTGGATTTCATCGCCGGCTATCACGACATCACCATCACCACCGGCGGCATGCGGATCTATCCGCGTCTGATCGCCTCCGATCACCACGTGCCGTTCATTGGCGATGCGGTGTCCAGTGGCGTTGAGCGGGTCGATGCGCTGCTGCACGGCGGGCCGTTGCGCGGCACCAGCACGCTGTTGACCGGGCCTGCCGGGTCGGGCAAGACCAATATCGCGCTGCAGTACGTCACCGCCGCCTGCGAGCGCGGCGAGCATTGCTGCATCCTGGAGTTCGACGAGCGCACCGGCACCTTGCTGACGCGTGCCGAGAGTCTGGGCATGGATCTGCGCAAGTATCTGGACGCGGGCCTGCTGGAACTGCATCAGATGGATCCGGCCGAACTGACCCCGGGCGAGTTCGCCTGGGCGGTGCGCGCCAGTGTGGAAGAGCGCGATTGCCGCTTGCTGGTGATCGACAGCCTCAACGGCTATCTCACCTCGATGCCGCAGGAAAAGCAGTTGATGCTGCAGATGCACGAGTTGCTTTCCTATCTCAACCAGAGCGGCGTGACCACCTTCCTGGTCAATCCGCAGCATGGCCTGGTCGGCACGATGTCCACCGGCAACCTCAACATCTCCTACATGGCCGATACCGTCATCCTGTTCCGCTTCTTCGAGGCGCAGGGGCGCATCCGCAAGGCCTTGTCGGTGATCAAGAACCGCAGTGGCGCGCATGAGGATTCGATCCGCGAGTTGCGCATCGGGACGAGCGGTATCCATCTGAGCGAGCCGCTGGAGAAATTCCACGGCGTGCTGACCGGTACGCCGCACTTCGTCGGGGACGATACGCCATTGCTGGATCGTCCCCTTGACTACCTGTGACCCGGATGGATCCATCGTCCACATCATCGCGCCATTCGGCCGCGATGCGGAAAGCATTGCCGGCATCGTCGGCCAGCGCGGACTGACACGCCGGGTGTATGGCTCGCTGGCAGCGCTGGCGGACGACCTGCTCGATGCCTCCGGTGTGGTGGTGTTGACCGAAGAAGCGGTCGGCGGCGATCTGCAGCGGCTCTCGCACATCCTGCAGAGCCAGGCTGCCTGGTCGGATATTCCGTTCGTGCTGCTGCGTGCACCACGCGGCGCCCACGGCGGGCGGCAGGCCACGCTGCCGCCGGAAGTGACCAATGTCATCGAGCTGGAACGGCCGCTGAGTTCGTCGTCGTTGCTGAGCGCCATTTCCACTGCATTGCGCTCGCGCCAGAAGCAGTTCGTGATCCGCGACCAGATGGCGCAGTTGGCCGAAAGCAAGACCGCACTGATGTCGAGCGAGGCCGAATTGCGCCGGGTCACCGATGCGCTGCCGGTGCTGATCGCCTTCATCGACAAGGACCTGGTGTACCGCTTTGCCAACCGCTCGTACGAGGACTGGATCGGCATCCCGCCTGCAGAAGTGATCGGGCAGCCCTTGGTGGACGTGGTCGGACCTGCGGTGGTGCAGGAGCGTCGCGCCTGGATCGAAGCCGCGTTGGCCGGGCAGGCGCTGACGGTGGAGGCGAGTTGGCCGCACGCCGACGGGCGCCGGCGGGATGCGGAGATCCGCTACATGCCGCGCCTGGATGCGGACGGCAAGGTGGACGGCTTTCATGTATTTGCCACCGACATCACCGCGCGCGCGCTGGCGCTGGAATCGATCCAGCAGCAGGCCAGTCTGCTCGAGATCAAGGTGGCCGAGCGCACCGCCGAGCTGCAGCAGCAGATGCTGGCGCGCGAGTCCAGCGAGGCAGCATTGCGCCAGGCGCAGAAAATGGAAGCAGTGGGCCAGCTGACCGGCGGCATCGCGCACGACTTCAACAACATGCTGACCGGCATCCTGTCGGCGCTGGATCTGGCGCGCCTGCGCATCGACCAGGGTCGCACCGAGGGGCTGGGCCGCTTCCTGGATGTGGCGTCGGCATCGGCCCTGCGCGCGGCTGCACTGACGCAGCGGCTGCTGGCGTTTTCGCGCCGGCAATCGCTGGAAGCGCGGCACCTGCATCTGAACGATCTGGTGGTGTCGCTGCAGGAGTTGCTGGCGCGCACGCTGGGCGAATCGGTGCGCCTGGACACCGACCTGCAGGCCGACTTGCCGCAGGCGTATGTGGACGAAAACCAGCTGGAAAGCGCGCTGCTCAACCTGGCGATCAATGCCCGCGATGCGATGCCCGACGGCGGGCGGTTGCGCATCGCCACCCGGCAGTTGCAGGTCGAAGGGCAGCCGCTGGCACTCGGGCGCGGGGTGACGCTGGCGCCGGGCAATTACGCGGTGGTGTCGGTGACCGACAGCGGCGCCGGCATGCCGGCCGATGTGCTGGAGCGTGTGTTCGAACCGTTCTACACCACCAAGCCGATCGGGCAGGGCACCGGCCTGGGCATGTCGATGATCTACGGCTTCATGCAGCAGTCCAACGGGCAGGTATGGGTGGAATCCGAGCTGGGAAAGGGCACCACGGTGAGCCTGTATCTGCCGGCCGGTCTCCATCCGCAGGCGGTGTCGCCGCAGCCGCAAGCCGGCGCGGTGGTGGCCGGGCGCGGCCAGCAAGTGCTGGTGGTCGAAGACGACGAACAGGTGCGGCTGCTGGTGACCGAGCTGCTCAATGAGTTGGGCTATCAGGCCGATGTGGTTGCCGATGCCGATGCGGCGCTGCCGATCCTGGCCTCGCCGCGGCGGATCGATCTGCTGGTGACCGATGTGGGCCTGCCTGGACTGAACGGGCGCCAGCTGGCGGAGATCGCGCGGCAGTCGCGCGGCGATCTGCCGGTGATCTTCATGACCGGCTATGCGGAAACCGCGCGCGATCGCGGCGAGTTTCTTGCCGAAGGCATGAGCATGATCGCCAAGCCATTTACGCTGGGCGAGTTCAGCGGAAAGCTGCACGAGGTGCTGGGGCCGTCGGCCTGAGTGGGTTGCGCGGGCGATTGCGCCCGGCACCACGGCGGCGCTGCGGTCGGCTGGCAGCGTGGTGTCTTTGAACGCGGACACAGTCCGCAGCTGGCTTCAGGGCGCCGCGCGCCTGGATTGCCGCGCGCTTGCCAGCGCTTCGGCCACGGCGATCTTGTCGGCCACCGCTTTCTGCATCGGCGAGCCGGCGTCGAGCAAGCCATGCAGATGGCGCCAGTGCGCGCTGGCTGCGCGGTAGTCGTGCTGCTGAAAGTCGCTGATGCCCAGCAGCCACAGGCCACGTTGATGATCCGGCTCGCGTGCGACCACCTGTTGCAGGCGGGCGCGTGCGTCGGCGTCGATGGCGAAATCGCTGCGCGTGGCCATGTCCGCAGCCACCCAGCCGACCAGGGCAGCGCTGAGATCGGGCGCGATCTTCAGCGCTTGCGCATAGGCTTCACGCGCATCGGCGGGGCGGCTGTCCTGCTCGTGCGCTTTAGCTTGCTGCATCAACGCTTCCAGCCTCTGCTCCTGCGCAGCGTCGGCCTGGGCGGCCCGCGTTTGCTCAGCACCGGCAATGGACGGCGGCGCGGCGGCCGGTTGCGCCAGGGGCTGCGCCGCCGCGTACACGCGCCGCGCGATCGCCTCCGGCGCGCCCACCAGCCGATACAGACCGGCCGTGGCGATGGGCACGCCGAGCACCAGGGCAATCGGCAAGATGTAGCGTGCGTTGCCATTGCGTGTGGGCCGGCGCAGCAACGGCGTCAGCAACAACAGCAAGGCAACCACCACCAGCGCGGCGCTTGCGACATAGAAACCCGTCATCACCACTCTTCCTCCGCCGGCGGCGCCATCGGGGTGCCGGCACGCGCACGTTTGCGCACGGTATGGAGCACCACGCCCGCACCGGCGCCCAGCAGCAGCAACGGGCCGAACCACAGCAGCCAGGTGCCGCGCTTGACCGGCGGGTCGTACAGCACGAAATCCGAATAGCGATCGACCATGTACTGCTTGATCTGCGCATCGCTCCTGCCGGCCTGCAGTTGCGCAAACACCTGATGGCGCAGGTCACGCGCCAGTGCCGCGTTGGAGTCGGCCAGGTTCTCGTTCTGGCACACCAGGCAGCGCAGCTGTGCGGTCAGGCGCTGGTAGCGCGCTTCGTCGCTGCGGTTCTTGAACGGCAGCGGGTCCACCGCCTGCGCCGCCAGCGGCGGTGCAAGCAGCGCGCCCAGCAGCAGCACCAGCAGCAAACGCAATGGCCGGCCCTGCATGCGCCAGTACCAGCGCCATGCGCGGCGCGCCGCCATCACGGCGTGGTCCTGGGCAATGCGGCGATGGCGGGCAGCAGCGCGTCGTCGATGACCTCGGGCGTGAGCACGCCGATGTGCTTGTAGCGGATCACGCCTTGCGCATCGATCAGGAAACTTTCCGGTGCGCCGTAGACGCCGAAGTCGATCGCGGTCTGGCCGGTTTCATCGGCGATGACCAACGCATAGGGGTTGCCATGTTGCGCAAGCCAGGCGGTGGCGTCGGCAGGCGCGTCCTTGTAGTTGTAGCCGATCAGCGGCACCCCGAGCCGGCTGGCGCGGGCCATCAGCACCGGATGTTCGTGCACGCATTCGGCGCACCAGCTGCCGAACACATTGAGCACGTAGGCCTTGCCCAGCAGCTGATCGCGACTGACGCGTTGCCCGGGCTGATCCAGCAGCGGCAGCGAGAACGCCGGCGCCGGCTTGCCGATCAACGGCGAGGGCACCTCGCGCGGGTTGTGCTGCATCGTCCAGTAGATGCCGAAGCCGAACAGCGCCGCCAGCAACAGGAAACCCAGCAAGGGCAGCAGACGGTTCATGCGTGCGATTCCTGTGCGGTGACCAGGGCGCCGTGTGCCGGTGCCCTGGCCGCCGTGCCGGCGAGGGCCGGCGCACGGAAACGGCGGGCGCAGGCGCTGACAAAACCGCCCAGCATCATCAAAAGGCCGCCGGCCCAGATCCAGCGGATGAAGGGTTTGTAGTACAGCCGCAGCGTCCAGTCGTATTCGATGTGTTGATCGTCCAGTGGCTCGCCGAGTGCGACATACAGATCGCGCGTGATGCCGGGGTCGATCGCCGATTCGGTCTGGATGCGCTCGCTGCTGTACAGGCGTTTTTGCGGATGCAGTTGCGCCACCACCTGGCCATCGCGGCTGACCTGCACGCTGCCTTGTTCGGCCTTCCAGTTCGGCCCGTCGATCAACTGCACGCCATCGAAGCGGAAGGCGTAGCCGGCGATCTCGGCGGTCTGCCCGGGTGCCAGGCGCACGTCGCGTTCGACCGACAGGCTTTCAGACACCAGCACGCCGGCCACGAACACCGCCACGCCCGCATGCGCGAGCAGCATGCCGGCCATTTCCGCCGGAAAGCGCCGGCCGCGCGGCATCTCGCGCCAGCGCTTGTGCATGTACAGCGCGGTGCCGGCCGCCACCCACGCGGCGACGCCGATCCCGGCAATCGCCTTGACCTGGCCATCGGCAAACAGGCTGCCGACCAGCGCACAGGCAATCGCGGCGATGCCGGCGCGCGTGCCCAGTGCCCGCAACGGCGCCGCCTCGGCCTTGCCCCAACGCAGGTACGGGCCGAACGGCAGCAACAGCAT
This sequence comes from Xanthomonas sp. BRIP62415, assembly GCF_003993515.1. Lineage (NCBI taxonomy): Bacteria > Pseudomonadati > Pseudomonadota > Gammaproteobacteria > Lysobacterales > Lysobacteraceae > Xanthomonas > Xanthomonas sp. BRIP62415. The sequence continues at coordinate 105,221 of NZ_QEZH01000034.1, read as the reverse complement.
CACCGGCATCATCAGCAGCGGGAACAGCAAGCCGAAGTAGGGCGGCCCCACCGACACCTTGCCCAGGCCGAAGGCATCGGCCACCAGCGGAAACAAGGTGCCCAGCAACACCATCGCCGCGGCCACGGTGAGTAGCAGGTTGCCGATCAGGATCGCGGTCTCGCGCGAGGCGGCGGCGAACGGTTTGCCGCTGGCGATCCTGGGTGCGCGCAGCGCGTACAGCAGCAACGAGCCGCCGACCACGGCGATCAGGAAGATCAGGATGTACAGGCCGCGGCGCGGATCGGCGGCGAAGGCATGCACCGAGGTCAGCACGCCCGAGCGCACCAGGAAGGTGCCCAGCAACGACAGCGAGAACGCCAGGATCGACAGCAGGATGGTCCAGGCGCGCAGGCTGCCGCGTTTTTCGGTGACCGCCTGGGTGTGGATCAGCGCGGTGCCGACCAGCCACGGCATGAAACTGGCGTTTTCCACCGGGTCCCAGAACCACCAGCCACCCCAGCCCAGTTCCGCGTATGCCCACCAGCTGCCGGCAACGATGCCGGCGGTGAGGCAGGCCCAGGCCACGTTGGTCCACGGCCGCGCCCAGCGCACCCACGCCTGTTCCAGTTCGCCGCCGAGCAGGGCCGCCACCGCGAACGCGAACGCCACCGAGAACCCCACATAGCCGGTGTACAGCACCGGCGGGTGGAAGGTCATGCCCGGATCCTGCAGCACCGGATTGAGCTCGTTGCCATCCAGCGGAATTGGCGACAGCCGCCCGAACGGATTGGAGGTCAGCAGGATGAAGGCCAGAAAGCCCACCGACACCATCCCCAGCACCGCCAGCACGCGCGCGGCGAACTGCTGCGGCAGATGCCGGCTGAAGGCGGCCAGCAGCACCGTCCAGGTCGACAGGATCGCGATCCACAGCAGCAGCGAGCCTTCGTGCGCGCCCCACACTGCGGCGAAGCGGTAGTACCAGGGCAGGGCAAGGTTGGCGTTGTCGGCGACATAGCGCACCGAAAGATCCAGCGACAGCAGCGACCAGGCGAGCAGGCCGAACGCCATCCACACGAACAGCGCCTGGCCGACCGCGGCAGGCCGCGCAATGCCCATCAACGCGGGGTTGCCGCGCCAGGCGCCGACCAGTGGCAACACGCCCTGGGCCAGCGAGAGCAGTAACGCCAGGATCAGTGCGATCTGGCCGAGTTCAGGCGTCATGGGCAAATCGCATCGTGCAGCGAAGAGAGATCATCGATTGGTGGAACACCGTGCGCGTCGCATCAGCGCGGCGCAGACAGCGGCACGGCGGTGGCGGGCATCGGCTTGCCGACATGGCCTTCGGCCATCGCGTCCTTCAGTTCCTTCGGCATGTAGGTTTCGTCGTGCTTGGCCAGCACTTCGTTGGCGACAAAGCGCCCGCCCTGCATGCGCCCGTTGGCGATCACCGACTGGTTGTCGCGAAACAGGTCCGGAAGAATGCCGGTGTATTCGACCTGCGTCGCGGCGTGCTTGTCGATCACGGTGAAATGGACGGTGAGGCTGTCGGTGGCGCGCTGGATCGAGCCGGCCTTGACCATGCCGCCGAGGCGGAACTGCTGATAACTTGCCGCTGCGCCGGCATGCACCTGGCTGGGCGTGAACAGATAGCTCATGTTCCGTTGCAGTGCGAGCACGATCAGCGTGACCGCCAAAGCGGCGGCGGCGAGTGCGCCGAGCACCAGCCACAGGCGTTGCTTGCGGGTGGCGTTCATGGGGCCTCACGCTCCAGCGGCGCTGCAGACGCTACATCGCGTGGGCGCCGCGGCGTCTGCCGTTGCAGCTGGCCGCGCAGTTCGCGCGGCAGGCGGCGCCGACGCAACCACGGCGATGCCAGATCGGCCAGCAGCACCAGCACGAACACGGCGTACGCGGTCCACACGTATTGCCCGTAACCGCCCATGTCCAGCAAGGTGGTCATGCGGTGCGCCCGGTCAACACGATGCGGCGTGCCCAGTCCTTGCCGCTGTCCAGGGCGAGCAGGTCCACGCGCACGCGGCCGAACAGGCTGGCCACGTAGTAGCACTTGGTGGCCAGCAGCATCGTCAGCAGCGGCCACAGCATGTCTGCGCTCATCGTGGAGGGGCCGAGCAGGCGCACGGTGGAGCCCTGGTGCAAGGTGTTCCACCACACCACCGAGTAATGCACGATCGGCAGATTGACCAGGCCCACCAGCGCGAGCAGCCCGGCCGCGCGCATCGCCTGGCGGCGCTCTTCCACTGCGTGGTACAGGCCGAGCACGCCCAGATACAGGAACAGCAGCAGCAACTCGGAGGTCAGCCGCGCATCCCAGGTCCACCAGGTACCCCACATCGGCTTGCCCCACAGCGCGCCGGTGCACAAGGTGATGAAGGTGAAGGCCGCGCCGATCGGCGCCGAGGCCATGGTCACCACCTCGGCCAGCTTGATCCGCCATACCAGCGCGATGAACGCCGCCACGCCCATCGCCGCGTAGATGAAAAGACTCATCCAGGCGCTGGGCACGTGGATGAAGATGATGCGGTAGGCATCGTGCTGCTGGTAATCCGGCGGCGCCAGCACCAGCCCACCGTAGGCGGCCACCGCACCCAGCAACAGCGCCAGGCCCAATGCCCACGGGCGCACGCGTCCGGCGACGCGATAGAAGACGGGCGGCGAGCTGAGTTTATGCAGCCACAGGGGAATCCACTTGGCCATGCCGGTGTCGTCAGTTGGGATGTCGGGCGGGAGGCGCCAGTGCCTGCACGGCGGCGCCGGCGTTGACCTGCAACTGGCCGTCGGAGATCTTGCTGGTGCGCTGCATCAGCTCGCGCAGTGCCTTGGCATCGAGCGAGGGCGACAGCGACAGCAGCAACGCGACCATGCCGCTGACATGCGCGGTGGCCATCGACGAGCCGGAGGTGAAGTCGTAGCGGCCGTTCGGCTGGGTGGTCAGGATGTCCTTGCCGGGGGCGCTGAGCACGCCGGGCATGGCGGCGCTGGAGCTGCTGCTGCGGACCACCAGCACGCCCGGCACATCGTTGGGAAAGCCGTCCAGGCGCCCGTTCGGCGGCATTGCGGTGACCACGATGCGCCCTTGCTGCACCAGGTGCTGCAGCATCTTGCTCAGCAGCGGGTCGGCCGGGCCGCCCAGGCTCAGGTTGATCACGCGCGCGGAGCTGTTGTTGATCGCCGCCAGCGCCTTGGCCAGGGTGAAGGTGTTGCAGCGTGCGGTGGCGCCGACGCTGGGCGCATACCAGCAGGCCTTGTAGATGCTCAGCATGGCCTTGGGCGCCATGCCGACGATGCCTTGATGGTTGTTGCTGCCGGCGGCGATGATGCCGGCCACCTCGGTGCCGTGCGAGTCGCTGCTGGTCATCACCGGCGCGTCGTCGACAAGGTCGTGCACATCGCGGATGCGCGCCTTCAGGTCGGCATGGGTGGTGTCCACGCCGGTATCCACCACCGCCACCACCACGCCGCGGCCCTGGGTGACGGTCTGCGCGCTGGCCGCATCGGTGGCGATGAAGCCGCGTTGCAGATCCACGTACGGGTCGTTGTAGCCGGACAGCGCGGTGGTCTTTTCCGACGCGTCGGCGGAAAACACCGAGAAATCCTGCACCGGCTGCACCAGCTCCACGCCGTCGTCGTCGGCCAGCGCAGTGACCAGCTCGTCGCGCGACACGCCCGGCGGCGGCTGCAACACCGCGCAGTACAGGCCCAGCGAGGTGATCGGCCAGCCGGCGACTTCGCGCAGCTTGTAGCGCTGCTTGAGCGCTTCCATGCGCGCGGCCGCCTTTTGGCCGGCGCCGTAGTAACTGGAGGCGTAGCCGATCAGGCTGGAACCGGCGCGCGCCGGCGGCGCACTGAGCGGGTTGGCCACCGCCAGCAGGATGTCGCGGCTGCTGTCGGGCGTCTGCGCATCGGCTGCCGGTGGCGTGCTGCTGCCGGCGGCGACGACCTGCGCCGGCTCCTGCGCTGCGGCCTGCACGCTGGTGTGCGTGCCAAGGCCGATGCATGCGGCGATCACGCCGATGGCGAGCATGCGCTTCATGGCGCGGACACGATCTCGGCCATCCGGATGCCGGGGTTGGCGCGCAGCTGTTGCACGGTCCGCTGCGGCTGTGCCGGCGGTTGCAGTGCGGCCGGCACCACGGTGTAGGCGCCCATGTCGTTGGGCCCGCCGATCACCTGCAACTGCTGCGCATGCAGCAGGCGGTCCCAGTCGGCCACGGTCATCCTGGCGTCCGGCACCACACGGATGGCGCCTTGCGGCACCGGCTGGGTGGTGGCGCTGCTGAGCGTGCGGTAGTCGTGCGAGGGCGCCGGCGCGGCCAGCTTGACGCCCATGACGCCCAGGCCGATCGCCTGCACCAGGGCCGCGGCCGCCAGGGCACGGACCGTCCAGCTGCCGGAGCGGCGCGCTGCCGGCGGCGGCGCAGGCGCGCTGGTCTGCTCCGGCGCATCCAGCCGGCCGAGCAGGCGCTGCAGGCCGGCGTCGGGGTCCAGCTTCACCGCCGACGGCAGTGCCAGCGCCTGGCGCAGGCGGTTCTGCTGGGCGAACTCGGCACTGCACGAGGCGCACTTGGCCACATGCGCGATCAGCCAGGTGTTCTCTTCCTCGGTGGCGCTGTCGAGCAGGACCGCGGGCATCAGTTCCCAGGCGTGCGAGCATTCCTTGCCAGGCGCGATGAAAAACGTCTTCATTGCATGGTCTCCGTATAGGGAGCGCCGCCGGCCAGGCCGGGCAGCACATTGCGTAATTTGACCCGCGCATGGAACAGCCGGGCCTTGATGGTGCCCACCGGGCACTGCATGATCTCGGCGACTTCTTCCAGCTTGTGGCCGACGCCATAGACCAGTTCGATCACCAGGCGCTGGTCCGGCGACAGCCGATCCATGCCCTTGTCGAGCCAGTCGCGCAGTTCGCGGTCGTCGTTGTCGTCGGCGCTGGGGGCGTGGTCTTCCACCATGGCGGTATCGTCGATGGCCTCGCCGTCGTGCTGGCGCAGGCACTTGAGGCCGCAGCGGTAGGCAATGCCCATGATCCAGGTCGAGACCTGCGAATCGCCGCGGAAGTCGCCGGCCTTCTGCCAGGCGATCCAGAAACAGTCGTTGATGGCTTCCTCGATGATGTCCGGGCGCCGGGTCAGGCGCGACAGGAACCGGCACAGCCGGCCGTGATAGCTGGTGTACATGGTGGACAACGCGGCGCGATCGCCCGCCGCCATGCGGCGCAGCAGCATGCGATCGGTGGCATCACCCAGGGTGTCGGAGTCATTCATCAAGGCACGCACGGCAGAGGACACCTCTAGGTGCCCGGGAGCGGGCAAAAGGTTGCGGGTGGATCAGAACGCGCGCGACACCATGCCCACCCACGGCGTTTCGCCGGGGCCGCCCTGCGCGCGCGGGGTGTTGCTGCTGGTCAGCACCCGGTCCAGCTTCACGGTCCATGCGGCGTGGTTCCATTTCAGGCCCAGTTGCCCATACCGATAGCGGCCGGAACTCTGGGCGCCGTAGGTCATGGCCGGAAAGTCGGAGATGCCGGCGCCTGCCGAGAGGCTGACACTGGCCGACAGCGGCACGCTGGCGGTGACATCGATCACCTTGTTCCAGGGCGAGCGCTGCGCACGCGGGAAATTGAAGGTGGACAGCGAGAACGTGAGCATGTCGCGGTAGGACCACGCCAGGCTCGCTTCCTGGCGGTCGAAGGTGCGCGACTGGCGGTCGGCGGGGTAGGCGTAATACAACAGGCTGGCCTGCATCTGCCAACGGTCGTCCAGCATCCAGGCGCGTGCGCCCTGGGCAGTCACCGCCACCGGCCGGCTCAGCGAGGGCGACTGCAGTGCCGTGGACACCGAGACCGACCAGCCGGGGGAGGGCAGCCAGTAGCCGGCTGCCTGCAGGGTGACGCGGTTGGGTGCGACCGAGATGCCGCGGTCGATCAGGGTCGAGGCCACGGCGACCGCGCCGCCAAGGTTATCCGCCAGCGCGTTGCCGCACGGGCCCAGCACCAGCGCCAGCAACAGACTGCGGCGCAACGGCGCGCGGTGGCGCCGCCCGCAGCGCAGAGACGTACAAGGCAGGCCTGGCGACAAAAACACGGCGGACAGCGTCGGGCGTGCACCGATCGCGCCCCACGGCTGCCCGCCGCAGGCGCAGCGGCGTCGCGGTCGTAAGGGGGCGTGCTGGGCGGGTGACACGGTGGGCAAGGGCGTAGGACGTCGGCACAGGGCGGGGCGGGATAGTCACCCATCACGCAGGACGAGACCGCCGCGGCTGCGACGGTTTCGTCCGTATACGCGAAGGGACCGGTTCAGGCAACGCGGCCCGGCACACATGTGCAGTGCTGGTCCGGGGGGCGGTGCTGGACGCGGACACTGCGGCCGGCCGGCTGTACGCTGCTTGAAGCGGGCATCCCCCTCCACCGGCGGCGCGGTCAGGCCGGTGCCGGGACCGCCCTGGGGCAGGCATCCCGCGCCGGGGTGCCGGCGCGGCCGGTCCGTCGCCTGCCGGACGGTCTCAATGCAGGGTAGCGAGGTAGGCGATCAGCGCGTCCAGTTCCTTTTCGTCCTCCAGCCCTTCGTACTTCATCTTGGTGCCGGGCAGGGCCTTCTTGGAGTCCTGCTTCAGGAATGCCTTCAGGCTGTTTGCATCCCAGACGCCCTTGTTCGGCATCAGGTCCGTCGAGCGGCCCTTGAGCACGGCCGAATAAGCTTTGAGGTCGGGCGAGTAGCCGCTGAAATCGGCCACGCTGCCGGGAGGGCGGTTGACGATGCCAAACAGGGACGGGCCCTTCTTGTTCTTGCCCTGGGCGGCGCTGTGGCATTCGGCACATTCGCTTGCGAACACGCTCTTGCCATCGGCGGCCCGCGCCGGGGCGGTCAGGGTGGCGCCGGCCAGCAGCAGGCCGGCCAGCGAAGCGCACAACAGGGTCTTGGGAAATGAAGGCATGGGAGTCCGTACGGTTGCGTGCAACAGGGGAAATCAGAACGCCAGGTTCACCGACAGCGTGAAGCTGTCGAGGTCGCGCGGATTGGTGATCGGCGGTCCGCGGAACACGTTGGAGGTGCTGCCGTTGAACTTGTCGAAGCGGAACCAGCCAGCCGACACGCGCAGGTTGGCATTGGTGGTGTAGGTGCCTTCGCGCCCGAACGGGCTCCAGTACACCAGGATCAGATTGCTGGTGGTGTCGGGGATGCCGACCGGCGAATAACGCGCTGCATCGAACGAACCGGTGTTGATCATGTGCGCGGCCAGCACGCCGTAGGTCTGCTTGAACGCGTAGTTCATGCTGATGGTCTGGTCGCGCACGCTGCCACGGTCGAGCGCGGGCATGGTCGGGTCGGACGGAATCAGCGGGCTGCCGTATCTGCGGCGCTCGTAGATGTTGACGTAGGCCAGCGACAGCACGTGTTCGCGGGTGCCGAGGAATTGATAGGTCAGGTCGTAGCCGAAATCGGTGAGGTCATCGCTGGGCCCGTTGCGCGGACGCTGGCGACGCGTGTTGAGCGCGGTCAGGCCCACCGAGAAGAACTGCCGCTTCATGTCCTTCATGTACGCAAGACGCGCATAACTGGTGTCGCTGAGCTTGCCCGGGTCGCCGTTGATCGGCCAGCCGAGCCGATCCTGCGCCGAGGGCGACAACGCGCTGTAGCTGCCCACTTCGCCGTACCAGTTCTTGTCGTACAGCCCGTACACGCTGGCACCGATGACGCGGTTGGACAGTGACGAGGAGCTGAGCATGGTGGACGCGCCGCCATTGGATGCCGGCGTCAGGGTGGACGCATTCGGCAACACATGCACTGGGTCGGAAATGCCCGGATTGTTGTTGACGCTGACGCCGAGCATGGTGTCCTTGCCGGCCATCTGGAACGGTTTGCTGACAAAGCGCAGGTCCACATCGTCCAGGCGCGTATCGAAGGTGGCGTTGCCGCTGTTGTTGGAGCGGATCTTGGAGTAGCCGCCGATGTTGTCGCTGACCCGGCCGGCCAGATACAGGTCGGCCTGGGTCAGCCGCGCGGTGCTGTCGCCACGGCTGGGATTGTTGCGCGCCCAGGTCAGCTGGCCGGACACCGGGATCTTGGTGCCTTCGCCATTGGTATCGGTGAAGCCGCCAAGCTTGAAGCGCATGCCGTAAGGCGTGAGCGACGGGCCGTAGGAACCGATGTGGCAATCCGCGCAGGACGAGCCGGTCTGGCGCGCGAACGAGGGGATCGCCTGGGCGTGCGTGCTGGCCAGCAGCAGCAACGGGCCGGACACGCACAACAAGGACGTCAGGGAAGCGGGACGCGTGGCGGTGCGACGCGGAGCGGGCTGGGGAGCAGGCATGGAAAGTCCTTGTTCGACAGTGCGGGATGCAGCGGTGCGGGAACGGGCGAGGAAACGGGTCACAGAGGGCGGCATGCGGCGGCTCATGCGCGCTTGCCCGGCAGCACGCGACGCAGCAGGCCGTCGCGCAAGACCAGGTGATGCCAGAGCGCGGCGCCGATATGCAGCAGCACCAGCGCCAGCAGCGCCCAGGCGGCATTCAAGTGCCACATGCCCAGGGTGTCGCCGAGGTCACCATCGGGTGCGACCAACGCGGGCAGCGGGATGCCGAAGAAATACACCGTCTTGCCGAAGGCACCGCTCAGCGCCCAGCCCAGCAACGGCAACGCGAGCATCAGCCCGTACATCGCCACATGCGTGGCACCAGCGGCCAGGCGCATCGGCAGCGAGGCGGGCGGGCCGGGTGGCAGCGTGCGCAGGCGCAACCGCAAACCGACCCGCAAGGCGAACAACACCAGTACCAACAGGCCGAAGTGGCGGTGACCTTCCAGCAGCCACTGGCGCAGTGCGCGGCCATCCAGTTCGGCGCGCAGCAGGATCAGCGTGGCCGCCATGGTCAGGCACAGCACGGTAAGCCAGTGCAGGACACGCATCGAGGTTGGCAGCGGCAGCACGCGCGCGGCTGCCGGCGCCTGTTCCGGCAATGGCATGGGGCCTGCGCCGCTGGCGGACGCGCTGGCGGGCGGCTGGGGGGATGGACTCATCTGATCTGTCTTCCGGTGGTGGTCGTTGGTTCCGGCAGTGCGCTGCCAGGCCTGGCTCCCCACGCCGGCCGAACGGCGGCCAGGTGAACGTGCACCGATATGTGCGGCGATGTCGGAGAAAGGTTGCGTTGCAGTCGGCATTTCGCTCGCATGCGCCGCACATCGATGTGCTGCGGCGTGCGCAACTGCGCTTGTGCGCACCTGGCTTCGCAGCGCCGTGACCGCGCGCAACCTTTCGCGCATCCCGGCGCACTCAGGCATGTCGCACTACGTGCAGTCAGCGGTTACGCCCTTCCGATCATGGCCATCGAACGCATCCAGTTGCATACCCACGGCGACGATCGCGGACTGCTCATTTCGTTGGAGCAGCAGCGCAATGTCCCGTTCGAGATACGTCGCGTGTATTACCTGTTCGGCACCCGCAACGGCGTCCATCGCGGACAGCATGCACACCGTCAGCTCAACCAGCTTGCGGTGGCCTTGCATGGCTCGGTGACGATCCTGCTGGACCAGGGCGATGGCCACGGCCAGCAGGAAGTGGTGCTGGACGATCCATCGCAGGGCCTGCTGCTCGGCCGCATGGTGTGGCGGGACCTGCATCGCTTCAGCCCCGACTGCGTGCTGATGGTGTTGGCCGACCAGTTCTACGATCCCGCCGACTACATTCTGGACTACGACCAGTTCCTCAGCGAAGTGCGCGCTAGCAGAAAGGCCTTGAATATGTTTGAAGGCATTGCTTCTCACTCTGATGCGCTGTTGGGAGTTCAACCCTAGATGCTTGCGCCGATGGATGTGCCGTTCCTGGATTTGCGCGCGGTCAATGCGCGCTATGCCGATGCGCTGAAGCTTGCTGCGGCGCGGGTGATCGATGCCGGCTGGTATGTGCTCGGGCAGGAGCTGGCCGCATTCGAGGAAGAATTCGCCAGTTACTGCGGCGCGGCGCAGGCGGTGGGTGTGGGCAACGGGCTGGATGCGTTGTCGCTGATCCTGCGCGGCTATCGCGAGCTGGGCGTGTTGCGCGAGGGCGATGAAATCATCGTGCCCGCCAACACCTTCATCGCCACCTTCCTTGCAATCAGCCAGAACCACCTGGTGCTGGTGCCGGTGGAGCCGGACCCTGCGACCTTCAACATCGATCCGGCCAGCGTGGAGAAGGCGATCGGCCCGCGGACGCGCGCCATCATGGCGGTGCATCTGTATGGGCAGTTGGTCGACATGCCGGCGCTACAGACGCTGGCGCATCGCTACGGGCTGCTGCTGATCGAGGATGCCGCGCAGGCGCATGGCGCCAGCGCGCAGGGGCGCCGTGCCGGTGCCTTCGGCGATGCGGCGGCCTTCAGTTTCTTCCCGACCAAGAACCTCGGAGCGCTCGGCGATGCTGGCGCGGTGGTGACCTCGGATGTGCGCCTGGCCGAGCGTATTCGCGCGCTGCGCAATTATGGTTCGCAGGTGAAATATCACCACCTCTGCCAGGGCGTGAATTCACGGCTGGACGAGATGCAGGCGGCGTTTCTGCGGGTCAAGCTGGGCTATCTGGACGATGAAATCGCCCGCCGCCGCGCGGTGGCGCAGCGCTACCTGCACGGGATCGACAACCCCTTGATCACGCTGCCCACGGTGGTGGCCGAGGCGCAGCATGTCTGGCATCTGTTCGTGGTGCGCAGCACCCAGCGCGATGCCTTGCAGGCGCATCTACTGCGCGCGGGCATCCAGACCCAGATCCATTACCCGGTGCCGCCGCACCGGCAGCCGGCCTACACCACCCTGGGCGATGCCTGCCTGCCGGTGAGCGAGCGGCTGCACCGCGAGGTGCTGAGCCTGCCGATGGGGCCTGCGCTGGACGATGCCTCGGTTGCGCGTGTGATTGCCGCATGCCAGTCGTTTGGCACCGCTGCATGAATCTCGTGCGCAGCAGCGCCTACACCGGCGCTGCGACGCTGGCCAAGCTGCTGGCCGCGCTGGTGGTGGTGAAGCTGGTGGCGGTGTACGCCGGCCCGCAAGGGGTCGGCCGCCTGGGCCAGTTCCTCAATCTGATGTCGGTGCTGGCGGTGCTGGCAGGTGGCGGCATCAGCGCGGGCATCGTCAAGTATGTGGCCGAATATCGCGACGATGCCGCTGCGCTGGCACGTCTGCTCAGCGCGGCGCTGTGGTACGCCTTCTGCGCAGCTTGCGTGATGGCGGTGCTGGCGTTGCTGTTCAGTGGCGCCATCGCCGAACGCCTGCTCGGCGATGCGGCGTACCGGCCGCTGATCTGCGTGGTGGCCGTGGCACAGCTGGGCATCGCACTGGTCAACTACATCCTGGCGGTGATCAACGGCTTCATGGACGTGCGCCGCCTGGCGTTGGTGCAGGTCAGCGGCGCAGTGCTGAGCGTGGCACTGGTGGCATGGCTGTCCAGCCGGGCACAGTTGCAGGGCGCATTGCTGGCGCTGGTGCTGGGCCAGGTGCTGTGGTTGCTGGCCGGCGTGCCGGCACTGCGGCGCAGCCGTTATTTTCGGCGCGACATGTTGCGCATGCGCTTCGATGCGCAGATGACGCGCAGGCTGGCGGCCTTCTCGGTGATGACGCTGACCGCCACGCTGGTGCCGCAACTGGTGGCCATCCTGGTGCGCGACCATCTGGCGCTGCAGTTCGGCTGGCAGCAGGTAGGTTACTGGCAGGCGGTGAGCCGGGTGTCGGATGCGTATCTGCTGTTCTTCACCACCGCCATCAACGTGTATTACCTGCCCAAGCTGGCATCGCTGCAGCAGCGCGCAGCGCTCGGGCGCGAGCTGCGGACCGCGTATCGCCATGTGATGCCGGCGGTGATCGTGATGGCGCTGGGCGTGTATGTGTGTCGCGATTGGGTGACCTGGCTGTTGTTCGACGCCCGGTTTGCCCAGGCCACGCCGCTGTATGCCCCGCAGTTGCTGGGCGATGTGATCAAGATCGCGGCCTTCGTGCTGTCGTACGTGATGCTGGCCAAGGCGATGACACGGCTGTTCGTGATCTCCGAATGTGTGTTTGCCGCCAGCTACCTGGCGCTGGTGTACCTGTTCACCGCCCAGTGGGGGCTGATCGGTGCGATGTATGCCTTCGTCGCCAACTATGTGCTGTATCTGCTGTTCAACATCGTGGTGGTGCGCCGCTATCTGGTGCAGCCGGCATGAGCGCTTCCACCCATCCCACGCGGCGTGCGCGCTGGCCGTTGGTGTCGGTGCTGATTCCGGCCTTCAACCACGAACGCTTCGTGCAACGCTGCCTGGACAGCGTGCTGGAAGACCCTTACCCGTGCAAGGAACTGGTCATCATCGACGATGGCTCCAGCGACGCGACCGGCGAGAAGATCGTGCAGTGGATCGCTTCCCACGGCCACCGGCTGCCGGTGCAGTTCGTCCAGCGCGCCAATCGCGGTGTGGCGGCCACGCTCAACGAGTTGGCGCTGCGTGCGCGGGGTGAGCATTTACGCATTGTCGCCAGTGACGATTATTTGGTTCCGGGAAGTTTGCAGGTCCAGGTTGTCTACCTGGATTTGAATCCTGGTAAGGATGCCGTGGTCGGTGACGCGTTTGTTGTCAATTCCGAGGGATGGAAGTTGTACGAAAGCGCCATGTGCGATCTCCATGGCGCCGATAAAAAGTTGTATCTTTCTGATGCGGGGATTCGTCGTGCCGTAATCTGCAATTGGGCGATAAGTGGCGCTGTCACGATGCTCAGACGTAGCGCGTTTGGCGCGGGGGCTGTCTGGGACGCGACGCTTAGGATTGAAGACTGGGATTTTTTTCTTCGGCTTGTCGCGCGTGATGCTCTCGGCTTCATTGACGTCAAGGTGTGTGCATACAGATTGCATGGAACCAACGTCAGTAAGACCAGGGATGTGTCCAGGCGGCTGGACAACCTTGCTGAATTCGGACTGGTGGCGTCGCGGAGTTCTGCGCTTTTTGAGGGGTTTGAACACTGGTTCCTGCGAGCACAGAAAAGTCTGATTGACGCAAAAATATGGTTCTTGAAAAGAAGCTATTTCAGGGCGTCGACGCATCTGCTGGCGTATTTTGCCAAGTCAATGCTTGCCTGGTGTCTGTATGGTAGCGGGAGAATTCGGTGATGTCGGTAACGGGGGGGGGGCTACGTAGGCCTGCGACCTATCTGTTTCCATCGCTTGTGATCAGTTGCCTGGTCTCTGTGGGAACCTATCAGCTGCCTGTTGGGTACCTCAACGGCATTTTCCTGTTGATTGTCGCGGCCTGGCTGCTGCTCGTCCTGGACGTGCTGATTGGGATCAAGCTGCCGGCATTTGAGCGCTTTCGCGCCTACCGCTATGCCGGCACCCGCGACGCGTTCCTGGTGATGGCGCTGGCGGCGGTGGTGACGGTGTTCTGCATCGTGGATGTGGCGCTGTTTCCGGTTCCGCTGTTCAGCGATCCGTCCTCGTATGCCACCTTGAGCCCGTTGCGCGCGCATGTGCGGCACATCTCCAACATGTGCTGGATCCTGCCGCCGATCGCGCTGCTGTGCGTGCGTCATCGCGGCCTGCGCGCGGCGATGGTGGTGCTGGGATTCGTGTTCCCGATCGTGGTGATCGACCGCAACCGCATCTTTGCCGGGCTGTTTTCGTTCGTGCTGGTGATGCTGTTGCGCCGCGACCCGTCGCGCCGCCTGCCGTGGAAGACCATCGGCCTGCTGGTGCTGGCCGGCGGCGGGGTGTTTTCCATCCTCGGCGCACTGCGTTCCGGCTCGCTGGCCACGGTCGCCCTGCCGTTCAGTGCCGTGTATCGCGCCATGCCGCAGGGCGTGCAGTGGTTGCTGCTGTACATCAGCGCCGGGCCGTACAACTTCGGCGCGATCCTGGCCAAGGGGTATGTCAACGCCAGCTTCCTGGTCAATCAGCTGGTGCCGTTCAGTGGCTCGATCGCCAACGCCGGCACCGGCATCCCGCTGGATGCGCCCAACATCAATGTGGGCACCGAGTTCTTTCCATTCCTGATGGCCTGGGGCGCGCCCGGTGCGTTGCTGGCGCTGCTGGCGTTGTATGCAGGCCTGCTGTGGAGCGTGCGCCTGCTCGACAGCTCGCTATCGATCTTCCATGTGCTGATCTTCCTGCGCATCGCCTATGCCTGCCTGATGTCGCCGTTCGCGCCGCAGGCCTTCACCTGGACCAATTTCGGCTTCATCGCGCTGTGCCTGGTGCTGCATGCCGGCACGGTGCTGCTGCCCAACCGCAATGCCGCACCCACCGCTGCTGCGTAATGCGCGGCAGCTTCGTTTTCACATGTTCCAGAGCCGGTGCACCATGACTCAACACGACGACATCTATCTGATCGACCTGTGGCGCATCCTGCGTCGCGAATGGCGCTGGGCGCTGGCCGCGCTGGTGGTGGTGCTTGCACTGACCGTTGCCTTTACCCGCCTGGCCATGCCGCAGTGGGAAGCCACCGCCTGGATCCAGGTCGGCGAGATCGGCCCCACGCCGGCCGGGCGCGATCCCAAGGTCGAACCGTTCCAGCGCGTGATCGATCGCATGAAGACGCGGCTGTTCCAGGACGCGGTGTTGCGCCAGGCTGGCGTGCCGCTGAAAAGCCGCGCGGCGCAGTTGTATCGCGGCAGCCTCAAGCCGGATCCGGACCCGTATGCCAACCTGATCGGGGTGACCATCCGGGCCGAATCGTCGGCGCAGGCGCGCAGCCTGGCGCTGGCGACGGTGAGTGCCTTGCAGGGTCTGCACGGTGACACCAACGCAGTGGCGCTCGCACTGGCGCGCACGCGCCTGCAGGGCCTGACCGACGATCTGCGCGTGGCCACCCGTAACCGCGATCAACTGCAGCAACAGGTGCAGGCCGGGCAGGGCGCCGCTGCGGCGACCCCGGCCCAGGTCCTGGCGGGCGTGCTGCTGACCGACAGCAACGCCACCGTGCGCGCATTGAAGAGCGAGCGCGACGATCTCATTGCCCGCCTGACCACGCGCTACACCTATCAGACCTCGCTGGCATGGCCGTTGTACGTACCCGAGCAGCGGGCGTTTCCGAATGCCGTCACCGCTTGGGCCGCAGGCCTGCTCGGCGGGGCAGGGCTGGCGGTGCTGGCCGCGGTGTTGCGCAATGCCTGGCGGCGGCGTACCGGCGCCGCGCCGCAGACTGCCGGCTGAGCCGCGCCGCGGCGCGCGGCACGGTGGACATCGCTGCCCGACGCTGCAACCAAACCGTCGGCACGCGGCACTCACCGGTCAATTAAGCGATGCCGCGTCGGCGGTGTCGCGCCTGGAGAGTGTGGTGAGAACAGCTGGATCGGGGTGGGAGGCTGCGCATGTCGGTGGCCAATGAGCATGCGGCGCGCGGTGGCACGGTGGCCCCGGATCGCCTGCTGGAGACGCAACGCGCGTTCGACAGCGTGGCGCCGGACTACGACGGCCCACGCGGCAACAACGCGCTGATCCAGCGTATGCGCACCACGCTGTGGGACACGGTCGCGGCCGAGTTGCCGGTGGGCTCGCGGCTGGTGGACCTGGGGTGCGGCACCGGCCTGGATGCCGGCGAATTCGCACGTCGCGGTTACCGCGTGCTGGCCACCGACTGGTCGCCGGCAATGGTCGAGCGCACCCGCCAGCGCGCGGCCACGCAAGGCCTGGAAGAGCGCCTGAGCGCCGCCCATGTCGGCATCCAGCAGCTGGACCGGCTGGAGGGCAGCTTCGACGGCATGTATTCCAACTTCGGCCCGCTCAATTGCGCGCCGGATCTCCCGGCGGTGGCGGCCGAATGCGCGCGCCTGCTGCGCGCCGATGGCTGCCTGGTGTTCTCGGTGATCGGGCGCATCTGCCCCTGGGAAATCGGCCATTACAGCGTGCGCGGGCGGTTCAGGCGCGCCGCGGTGCGGGCCGCGCGCGGGGTCACCGCCGTGGGCATGAACGGCCACACCATCTGGACCTGGTACCACCTGCCGCGCGAGTTCTACCGCGCCTTCGCCAGGCACTTCGTGCTGGACCGCTATCGCGCCTTGAGCCTGTTCCTGCCGCCGCCGTACCTGGTGGATTTCTGCCAACGGCATCCGCGCCTGTCCGAGCGTCTGGGCCGGTGCGACGACCGCCTGGGCGGGCTGCCGCTGCTGCGCGACATGGGCGACCACTTCCTGATCGTGCTGCGCAAGCGCTGAGTGGAGATGCCGATGTCCATGGCCGATGTCTGCCTGCAGGGCGCGCGCGCGATCACCCTGGCGGGCCCGTCGCGCGCGCCGTTGACCATCCGCGCGGGGCGCTTCGGCGGCACGCTCGGCACCGGCAGCCAGCGCCTGGACCTGCAGGGGCATGTGCTGGCGCCCGGCCTGATCAATGCGCACGAGCATCTGCAGGTCAACTGCGTGCCGCCACTGCCGCAGGGCGCGGTGTTTCCCAACAGCTATGCATGGATCGAGGCGTTCCAGGCGCATTTCCGGCATCCCGATGTGGTCGCTGCCCTGCGTGTGCCCAAGGCGGTGCGTCTGCGTCATGGTGGGTTGAAGAACCTGCTGGCCGGCGTCACCTGCGTGGCCCAGCACGACCCGTGGCACGCCACGCTGGACGAGACCGGCTTTCCGGTCGGGGTGTTGCGCGAGTTCGGCTGGAGCTATGCGCTGGGGTGGACCGGTTATGGCCCACCGGTGCAGGGCAGCTTTGCCGCAACCTCGCCCGCGCATCCCTGGATGATCCATCTGGCCGAAGGCACCGATGCGGCGGCGGCCGCCGAACTGGAGGAACTGGACCGGCTCGGTTGCCTGGCGCCCAACAGCGTGCTGATCCACGGCGTGGGCATGGGCGAGCGCGACATCGAGCGGGTGATCGCACGTGGCGCAGCGGTGGTGTGGTGCCCATCGAGCAATCTTGCACTGCTGGGCCGCACGCTCGACCCCTGGCGCCTGTGCATGGCGGGCCGGCTCGTGTTGGGCAACGATTCGCGTGTCAGCGGTTCGCGCGATCTGCTGGAAGAGCTGCGCATCGCCGCCAGCAGCGGGTTGGCTGCGGATCTGTTGCTCGGCCTGGTCACCCATCAGTCGGCGCGCATCCTGCGCATGGCCACGCGTGGACGCCTGGCGCCGGGGGCGGCGGCGGACCTGGTAATCGTGCGCGATCGCGGTGGCGACCCCGCGCTCAGCGTGGTTGGCTGTGCACGCGGCGATCTGCGTGCGGTGATACGCGATGGCGCGCCGCGCATCGCCGACCCGGATTTTGCCGACTGGTTCGACGCGGCCGGCATTCGCACCGTCCCGGTGCTGCTGGACGGACGCCCCAAGCTGCTCGACGCCACGCTGGCCGATCCGGCGGTACTGGCACTGGAACCCGGCCTGCAGCGCGTGCCCCAGCCTGCACACCAACCTGCGCGCCAGCCCGGCGTGGCCATGGCCGCCAGCGGTGCGGTGTCGTGAGCGCAGTACCGATCCTCGAGCCGGCAGCGGCGTATGCACTGTGGGCGCAGGCGTATCCGCCGCACGCACACAACCCGGTGATGCTGGCCGAAGAGCGCGCCATGCTCGCGCTGATGCCGAACGTGTTGCAGGGCCAGCACGTGCTCGACGCCGGCTGCGGCAGCGGCCGCTACATGCTGCATGCCTTGCGGCGTGGCGCGCTGCAGGTCACCGGCGTGGATCTGTCGCCGCAGATGCTGCAGCGTGCGCGCGCCGAGCTGGCGCAGGACTGGCCATCGGCGCGCATGCGCCTGCAGCAGGGCAGCCTGGAGCAGCTGCCGCTGGGCGACGCAGTGGCCGATCTCAGCGTCTGCGGTCTGGTGGTCGGCCATCTGCAGCAGCTATGGACGGCGCTGGAAGAACTGCACCGCGTCACCCGCATCGGCGGCCTGGTGCTGTGCAGCGACGTGCACCCCATCGGCCATGCGCTGGGTTGGCAACGCGACTTCAAGGCCGACGGCCGGCAGTACGCGGTGCGGCATACGCAACATCTCTACAGCCATTGGCATGCGGCCTGCGTGGCACTGGGCATGGAGATCGAAGCGGTGGCCGAGCCGATGCTGGACCCGGCCGACATCGCGCCCGGCGCGCGCTTCGATCAGGCCGCGCTGCGGGTGCCGGTCGCGCTGGTGCTGCGGCTGCGGCGCATCGCGTGACCAACGTACTGGCCATGGTGGCGTGCGCATGCAGCATCTCGGTGGCAGGCGAGCGGTGCCGTTTGCGCGCGGTGCAGTGCGCGGCACGTGGCCTGGTCAGCATGGCAGGGCAAGCAATCCGGGCGCGGTCGGTGCCATGAGCCTGCAGGTGGCGCAGCTCAATCTGCTGCCGACTCCCGCCGGCCTGACTGCCGAGCAGGTGTTCGCGCAGTGGCCATCGCTGGCCGATATCGCCGAGGCCGTCGCCAGTGCCGGGGTACGCGTATCTGTGGTCCAGGCTTCTGCACTGAACTTGCGGCTCACTCGCCAGGGCGTGGATTACCGCTTCGTCGAGCTCGGCGCGCGCGGCAGTGCGCAGCGTGCAGGTCTGCTTGCTGCGATGCTGCACGAGATCGGTGCCGATGTGGTCCACATCCACGGCCTGGAATTTGCCGGCGATGCACGCCGTCTCGCCCGCCTGCTGCCGCAGATGCCGATCCTGCTGCAGGATCACGCCAACCGCCCGCCGCGCTGGTGGGCCCGCAGTGGGTGGCGCCTTCGCTACGCGGCCGCCGCCGGGATCGCGTTCACCGCGCAGGAGATGGCGCAGCCGTTCGTCCAGGCGCGCCTGTTCAAGGCAAAGACGCAGCTGTTTGCGGTTCCCGAATCGAGCAGCCGCTTTTCGCCGGGCGATCGCCTGCAGGCACGCGAGCAGACCTGTCTGCATGGCGACCCCTGCGTGTTGTGGGTCGGGCACCTGAGCGCGGCCAAGGATCCGTTGTGCGTGCTCGATGCCGTCGCCATGGCCGCCCGCGTGTTACCGGGGCTGCGGCTGTGGTGCGTGTTTGACCAGGCGCCGTTGCTGGAGCAGGTACGGCAGCGTCTGCGCGCCGATCCGCTGCTTGCACGCTGCGTGCAGCTGCTGGGCAGGGTGCCGCATGCCCGCGTGGAAACCCTGTTGCGTGCCTGCGACCTGTTCGTCTCCGCCAGCCACGCGGAGAGCTGCGGTTATGCCGCGGTGGAAGCCTATGCCTGCGGCACGTTGCCGCTACTGACCGATATCCCGTCCTTCCGTGCGCTCAGCGATGGCGGGGCGGTCGGCGCGTTGTGGCCGGTCGGCGATGCCTCGGCCCTGGCGGACCTACTGCTGCGCGTCGTCCGGCAACGCCCCGATCGCGCACAGGTGCGCGCGCATTTCGATGCACGGCTGTCGTTTGCCGCCGTGGGGCAGCGCTGGAAGCGAGCGTACATCCAGCTGCTGGCCGCCGCGCCAGGGCGAACCGCATGAAACTGGCCCTGGTGGTTCCGGGCGGCGTGGATCGCAGCGGCGAGGTCCGCGTGATCCCGGTATTCCTGACCCTGATCGAATGGCTGGCGCGCCAGCACCAGGTGCATGTGTTCGTGCTGCATCAGGAGCCGCTGCCCGGCACCTGGGCGTTGCGTGGTGCCACCGTGCACAACATCGGCGCGCGCCGCACCCGCACGCGTGCGATCGCCGCCATTGCCGACGAACATCGTCGTGCTCCGTTCGATGTGATCCAGGCCATCTTTTCCGGCTATTGCGGTCTGGTCGCCGTCGCCGCGGCACGGCTGTTGCGGCGTCCAAGCGTGGTGCATATCGCCGGTGGCGAGCTGGTCGCGTTGCATGGCATCGGCTACGGCGGCCGGCGACGTTGGCGCGGTCGCCTGCGCGAAGCGGTGATCCTGCGCCTGGCCGACCGCGTCACCGCGGCCAGCGCGCCCATCCTCGCGTCGCTGCAGGCGCTCGGCATCCATGCGCAGCGGGTGCCGTTGGGCGTGGATCTGCGTGCCTGGCCGCCGGCCGCGCCACGTGCACGCACGGGCGGCATCGCCCGCTTGCTGCATGTGGCCAGCCTCAATCCGGTCAAGGACCAGACCACCTTGCTGCAGGCGATGGCAGCGCTCAAACGCGCAGAGGTCGCCTTTACCCTGGACATGGTCGGCGTCGATACGCTGGATGGCGCCATGCAACGCCTGGTGCAACAGCTCGGCCTGGGCGCCCAGGTGCGTTTTCTCGGTTTCAAGACCCAGCGCGAGCTGCGCCCGATCATGCAATCGGCCGACCTGCTGGTGCTGTCGTCCTTGCACGAAGCCGGACCGCTGGTGCTGCTGGAAGCGGCGGTCGCCGGTGTGCCCACCGTCGGCACCGCGGTCGGGCACCTGGTCGAATGGGCACCGGTGTGCGCACTCGCGGTGCCGCCGGGCGACTGGGCCGGGCTGGCAGAAGCCGTCCGCCAGGTCTTGGCCGACGACGAGCTGCGCTTGCGCCTGGCCTGGGCAGCGCAATGCCGCGCGGTCCGCGAGGACGCGGCGTTGACCACGCGGCTGTTCGAGCAGCTGTATCGGCACCTGTGCGAGGCGCGGCCTGCGGTGCAATGACGCAGATCGCATCAGCCGCAAGGCAACGCGCGTGGTGCAGCAACGAGGCTGCCAAACAAAACGTGGGGACGTGATCGCAACGGTGATCGGCTGCACAAGCGCCAGCCTGCGCGCCTGCTGCCGGCCTGCGATCACCGACAAAGCTGCTGCGAGCAGCCGATAGCTGGGTGCAGGCGGCGCCCGGAATCGGACGCTGCGGCGGACGCCTGCCGACTCCGGGCAGGCCGTGCCGACCTGATGCTGAGCGCAGCAGCGGTGTCAGCCGCGCTCAGGCCGGCTGCAGATAGCCGTCCAGCGCTGCACGCACCACATACAGCATGTCGGTGCGCGGCACCGGCCGGGTCAGGCGCGTCATCACCCGGCGCAGCTGGGTCTGCCGCACCCAGGGCTGGCCCTGGAGCCACAACTGGGTCTGCAGCATGTCCGCCCGTTCCTTGCGGCTCTCGGCCGTCGGCACCACGCGATTGCGCAGGTACTGTCGCGCCTCGCCCAGCGAGCGTGACCATTCGATGCCGGGCAGGGCCGACAACCACAGGTTGGAACACGAGGCGGTGGTCAGGGTCTGGCGGGCCGCACGCATGCGCAGCACGCGCGGGCAACCGGCCTGCAGCCGCGCCATCACCGTCGGTGGCACCACGCTGCGGTAATAGCGTTGCAGCAGCAGCAGCGGCGGCAGCGCCCACCACGGCGCCACGGCTGGGTCGTCCCACAACTGTTCCCAGTCACGCGGCCCCATGCGCGTGGCCAGCAGTGCGAGGTCATGCAGATGCATCAGGCGGATGCTGCGGTGGCAGATGCCGCCGGCCGCATGCAGCAGCAGGTGGCACATCAGCGCGCCGACCGACGGGTAAGGGTTCAATCCCGGCTGCGGACGCTCCGGCAGGATGCGCGCGGTGATGTCCACGCTGCTCAGCGGCAGGCGTTCCTGGATGCGGGTATGCAGCTCGAGATTGATCGGCGCATCGCGATGCTCGCCCAGTCCCGCGACCGCCACGCCATGCAGCGGCTTGAACACCTGGTGCTTCCATTGTTCGAAGCAGGCCACGTAACCGAGTTCGCACAACAGCGCCGCCGCCGCGGGCGCATCCTCCGACGCCACCAGCAGATCGATATCGGCCATTGGGCGATCGCCGGGCAGATAGACGCCGAGCCGATGCAAGGCGGTGCCCTTGAGACCGACCAGGGCGATGCCCGCCGCACGCGCTGCCGCGTCGATGCGCGTCAGCAGCAGCGCGATGCGCCGATGACGGTCTTCGACATGGTTGCGTTGCTCACTCAGGAACGCGGTCCAGTCGGCGTCCTGCCACAACGAGCGGCGTTGCAGCAGCGGCGACACGCCATGCGCTGCAGCCGCTGCCGCAGCCAGTTGCCATTGCAGCCGGTCCCACTGCGGCACCGCTGCGCCGGGCTGCGCCAACTCCCTGGCCAGCCGTTCGGTGGCCGTGCGCAGGCCGTGCTTGATGGTGCGAAGGGAAGGCTGCATGCGGCTGTGATCCGAAGGGCGAGGTGAGGGGGGAAGCGAGATCGGCGCGTTGCGCGCTAGCCGACCAGCACGCTGGCCAACTGGCGCGGTTGGCGTTCGGCAGCGCCGGCAAGCGGCGCGGTGCGGTGCTGCCGTTCGCTGGCGATCAAGGCGGACCAGCGCGCTTCCAGCGTCTGCGAGGCCTGTGCAAACGCATCGGCGCCCAGCGTGGCACGCGCCTGCTGCAGGTCGACCTGGGTGTGCAGCAGGTCGCGCACGCTGCGGTAGAACTCCGAGTCGTAGGCGCCATGGAACATCATCGCCAGGTCGTCGCTGTCCTGCCAATGGGTCTTGCCGCCCAGCTGGTTCTTCACTTCCTCGTAGAACTTGGTGCCGGGCAGGGGATAGGACACGCTGACGCCGATGATGTCCGGGTTGGCCTGCGTCACCAGTGCGCGCGTGGCCAGGATGTCTTCGAGTTCTTCGCCCAGGTAGCCGAGTTGAATGAAGAAGCCCACACGGATGCCGTGCGCGCCCAGGCGCTGGCGTGCGGCGATCACCTCGCCAACCTCGGTGCCCTTGGTCATCCTGTCCAGGATGCGCTGGCTGCCGCTCTCGGCACCCAGCCAGGCCTCGGCGCAGCCGGCGCGCGCCAGCGCAGCGGCCATGCGCTCGCTGGCCAGGTCGGCACGGGTCTGGATGGTGAACGGGATCGCGCCATCGGCCTCGCTCAGGCGCTGCGCAAAGGTTTCCACCCAATCGATATGGAAGCCGAAGATGTCATCGGCCATCCACAGGTGATCGGGCTGGAAGCTGCGCTTGAGATGGATCATTTCGGCAGCCACGTCGTCCGCAGCGCGACGCGTGTAGTGATTGCCCCAGATCGGTTTGGCGCACCAGTTGCAGCGAAACGGGCAGCCCCGCGAAGCGGCCATGTTCAGGCTGAAATAGCCGTGCCGTTGCTGCCAGAAACGCCGATAGCGCGGCATGTCGACCAGGTCCCAGGCCGGCAGGCCGCTCAGGCGCGCGTCCGGTGGTTGCGCGCCGGGATGCGCGCGCGTGGCGGCAGGTTGCGCGGTGGCGAGACGTGCCACGCCGGCCAGCCAGGCGTCGCCGTCGATGTCCGGATCGGCTTCCAGCCGTTCCATCAGCGTAAGCAGCGGTGCGATCCCTTCGCCGACCAGCACCGCATGCGCGCCGGCGTCCAGGAACACGTCCGGGTTGTCGGACGCATCGGAGCCGGCGACCAGCACGCGGCAACCGGCGGCACGTGCCTGCGCGATCATGCGGCAGGCGGCCTCGCGCATCCGGCTCAGGCACATCTTGGTGAGGAAGTTGAAGTTGTCTTCGTAGAACACCACCACATCCGGCTGCGCCTGGTGCAAGGCGCCGGCGTACTCCTGCACGTCGTCTGCCAGCATCGCGTCGAACAGGCTCAGGGCATGGCCACGTTCGCGCAGCAACGCCGCGACCTGCAGCGTCGCCAGCGGTGGATAGGGTTTGCCGCGCTCCCATTGCTTGGGGTCGTAACGCAGGAAATACGAATGACTGACCTGGATCTTTAGCATCTGCACAAGGCTCTCGTTCTGTCGCCAGGTGGACGCAGCGGTGGCGTGCGCAGACACCGGCATTCGGCTCGGCAGTAGGTGCGGATGCAGGCCGCTTTGGTTGTGCGGATGCGCGCCCGGTTGCCGGCTTGCGTCGGGTATGCGCGTCGACGCCGGCCAGGCAACCTTTCCGTTGCCGATCGGCACATACCGGCTGATCGATGCAATGGATGGAACGGCATGCCGCAGTCGGCTGCGTTGGCGCAACTCCTGCCGGTGGGCGATGACACACGCTCCGGCACGCCGGATGCGACGGCAGCAGATCCCTTTGGCGAACATCGGCCGCGCCGGCATGGCGTGCGCCGGCAGATCCTCGGCGCGCTGTTTCACTTCGAAAGCGACAGCGAGGTGCTGCTGGCGTTGGTGGACCACGCCTACGCGGGCCTGCCCGCACATCGCTTGCCGGGCGCGCCGGAGTTTCATGTCACGCTGGATCTGGTGGCGCGCGGGCACGCGCCACCCGGCGCGGAACCGCCACCGGTGCGCACCCATGCCAGCGGCGGCCTGCTGTGTGGCGTCATGGATGCCTGCAATTACCTGATGCTGTCGGTGCCCGCGCGCCGGGCCATGCTGGTGGTCTCCGACGACATGCTCGCCCACGCCTATCACGTGCGGTATGAGCTGATCGAATTTGCCGTGTTCCTGCTGGCCGCGCGCGGCATGGGCCTGGTGCCCCTGCATGGCGCTTGCGTGGGCCGGCACGGACGCAGCGTGCTGTTGCTCGGTGCCAGCGGCGCCGGCAAATCGACCCTGGCGCTGCACAGCCTGTTGCATGGCCTGGACTTCATCGCCGAAGACGGCGTGTTCGTGGCGCCGGAGAGCCTGCTCACCACTGGCGTGGCCAACTTTCTGCACCTGCGCGCCGGCGCGCTGGGCCTGGTCGACGCGCAGACCCGAGCCTGGATCAGCGCCTCGCCGACCATCCGGCGCCGCAGCGGCGTGGAAAAGTTCGAGATCGATATTCGCCACGGCCGCGCGCAGCTGGCGCGTGCGCCCCTGCCGTTGTCTGCGGTGGTGATGCTGTCTGCAACGCCGGCGAGCGATCCCGCGCAGTTGCTGCTGGCGATGCCGGCCGAACGCATCGCCGATTGCCTGGCAGGCGATCAGCCGTATGCGGCCGGTCAACCGGGCTGGCCGCGCTTTGTCGAGCAGGTGCAGCGCATCGGCATGTTCACGTTGCGCCGCGGTTTGCATCCGCAGGCCTCGCTGCACGCGCTGCTGCAGGTGTTGCGGTGAGCGCATGCGCGCGGCCGCCGCGCGCATGCGTCTGCAGGGTCAACGCCATGCGGCATGCCGCATGCCACCGTGCGCCCCACACGTGACTGAGATACGCGCCGCCGCAGAGCGCAGGCCCATGCGCGCGATGTGGCGCGATTTCGTCGGCACGCTGGTGCCGGCGGACGTGCCGACCATCGCGCTCTACGTCGGCGTATCGCTGCTTGCCGCACTGGCCGGCAGCCTCGTCGCGGTCAGCCTGGTGCCGCTGGTGCAGCCCGGGCACGCCGTCCGCCTGGCCGGCTACGCGCTCGCCTTACCGCAGGCCCTGGCGATGCAGGTGGCGCTGTTCGTAGCTGTGAGCCTGGTGTTTGCCGCACTGCGTTGGCATGGCGCAGGGCTGGCCGCGCGGCTGACCAGCCGCTACGCCATCGGGCTGCGCCAGCGCGTACATGCCGCCTTGATCGATGCGCCGCTGCCTGCGCTGTCCGGCGCCAGCTCGGCGGAAATCGCCAATGTGCTGACCTACAACATCGAAATCGCCACCCAGGGCTTCGGTGCGGCATTGCAGCTGCTGGTGGCCGGCATGACCGCCCTGGTGAGCCTCTGCATCGCGGTCATGATCGCGCCTGCATTGCTGCTGGCGGCGCCGTTGCTGCTGGGGCTGGCGTGGCTGGGCCTGCGCATCTCCAGCAGCGACAACCAGGCGCGCATCAGCCGCGATTATGTGGCCGACATGACGCAGCTGTTCTGGTTGAGCGAAGACTTCCCGCGTCGCCTGCGGCATGTGCGCTCGTTCCAGCGCGAAGCGCTGGAAACGCGCCATTACGAACGCATTTCCGCACGGCTGGGGCAGGGCTATGCGCAGCAGCAGGCGCTGGTGGCGGGCAGCCGGCTGCTGCTGGAAGCCACCGCGGTGGCGGCAATCGCCGCCATCCTGGTGCTGGCCAACCTCTGGCAGGGCGCGGACCGCGCTGCGCTGATCACCGTCAGCCTGCTGCTCGGGCGCCTGCTGCCGTATCTGGTCAGCACCCGCCAGAGCGTGCAGCAACTGCGCTCGGCCTGGCCGGCGTTGCAGTTGTGGCGGCGCTATGTGGCGCTGGGCGCGCCCCGCGCGCGCACGGCGGCCGCGCCGGCAGCACCGCTGCCGGCAGCCGTGCATCTGGAACACATCGGCCTGGCGCCGCCGTTGCCCAGGCTCGATCTCGCGCCGATGCTGCTGCTGCCCGGCGAACTGACCCTGGTGGTCGGGCCCTCCGGCGTCGGCAAGAGCAGCCTGATGGACGTGCTCTCGGGTCAGACTGCGCCGGCGCAGTTCACCGCGCACATGGGCGGGCGCCGGCTGGATTTCGCCGCGTATCGCGCCCTGGTGCGGCATGGCGCCTACCTGGGCCAGGGCGTGCGGCCGTGGCAGCGCACGGTCCGCGCGTGCCTGGACTGGGCCTTGCCCGGCGCTCCCGATGCGCGCATGTGGGAGGTGCTGGGCGACGTCGGCCTGAGCGCGCGTCTGCGGCGCGACGGGCAAGGCCTGGACAGCCCGATCAACGGCCAGGACGGGCGGCTGTCCGGCGGCGAGTCGCAGCGCCTGCTGCTGGCCCAGGTGCTGTTGCGCCAGCCGGCCCTGGCGGTATTGGACGAGGCCACCAGCGCACTGGATGCAGAGGCCGAACAGCAGCTGTTGTGCATGCTGCGGCAACGCCTGCCGCAGACCGTGCTGGTGGTGGTCTCGCATCGCACCAGCCTGGCGGCGGTGGCCGATCGCACGGTGGCCCTGGGCGTTGCGCCTGCCGCGCAGCCCGCCGTCCACGGTGATGCGCTTGCAAGCTCAGGCGCGTAATACCACCTGGCTGGGTTGGGTCGGCACCACGCTCAACCGGCAATCTCTTCCAGCGCACGGTTGCGCGTGCGCGGGCCGAACAGCGCGATCACGCCGGCCACGATCGACATGCTGACCACGATGAAGGCCAGTACGCCATGGCTGCCGACCTGGGCGAGCAGCCAGCCGATCAGCACGCTGCTTACCGCCGTGGAAAGGCGGCTGAAGGAATAGCAAAAGCCCACTGCCCGCGCGCGCAGCCCGGTGGGGAACAGCTCGGCCTGATAGCCGTGATAGGCAAAGCTCATCCAGGCGTTGCAGAACGCAATCATTGCCCCGCACACCACCATGCCGATTGCCTGGTGCTGCTGCGAAAACAGCACGCCAAACAGCACCGCGCCCAGCGCCGATGCGGTGATCTGCCACTTGTTTTCCCAGCGTTGCGCAAAGCGCAGCAACAGCAGCGGCGCCAGCGGGTAGGCCAGCGAAATGGCGAAGGAATAGCCCAGGCTCCTGGTCACGCCGGTGCCTTGCGCCGAGATCAGGGCCGGCAGCCAGTTGCCGAAGCCGAAGAAGCCGATCGCCTGAAAGATATGGAATACCACCAGCATGCCGATGCGCCCGCGATACGGCGCCCGCCATAGCGCCGCGGTCTGTACGCCGCCGGCCGGCGAGGGGGCGGGCAACTGCGGTGCAGCCAGGGGCGCGCCCAGATCGCGCGTGCAGCGCGCTTCGAGCTGGCTCAGCACCGCATCGGCGTCGGCATGGCGTCCCTGCGCTGCCAGCCAGCGCGCCGATTCCGGCAAACGGCTGCGCAGCCACCAGATCGCCAACGCAAACACCCCGCTCAGCAACACCACCCAGCGCCATCCGCTCACCCCCAGCGGTGCATGCGGCACCAGCAGCCAGGCGGTCAGCGCCACTGCAGGCACCGCCAGAAACTGCACGAAGAATGCAAACGCGAACGCGGCGCTGCGCATATGCCGCGGCACCAGCTCGGACAGGTAGGTGTCGATGGTGACCAGCTCGATGCCCAGGCCGATCCCGACCACCAGGCGCAGCACGATGACGCCGGTGGCGGTGTCCTGCAGGCCCATTGCCACGGTCGCGGCGGTGTACCAGACCAGGGCGAAGGTGAACACCGGCCGGCGCCCGAAGCGGTCGGCGAACGGGCTCAACAGGGCAGCGCCGACAAACAGCCCCAGAAACGTCGCCGCCGCAAACGCAGCCTGGTCGGACATGCCGAATGCGCCATCGGCACCGCTGGCAAAGATGCCGTCGCGGATCAGCCCGGGGCTGATGTAGGCGGTCTGGAACAGGTCGTACAACTCGAAAAAACCGCCCAGCGCGAGCAGGCCGACCAGCCGCCACAGCGTGGCGCTGGCCGGTAGCCGGTCGATCCGCGCGGCGATGTGCAGGGTGTCCGAAGCGGGGTCAAGCGGAGCGGTCGAAGCCATTGTCATGCAGGCGCTGCCAGTGCGGTGACCATCATAGCCAGCAACGGTGTCACCCGACGCCCATGCTTCGTGGCCTGGCAACTGCATTCGCAGGCGAGCCAACGCGCGCAACACACCAACAGCCATCGCGCACAACCCGGGGTCCCTCCCTCCGAGGCGAATGCATGGCTTGCGCGCTGTTGCGCGCGTGCGTTGCGGTGCTGGTGCAACGAAGTGCGGGCCTGGGCACGGAGCGGGGGAATGGCCGTTGCAGATCCTCCCGTTGTTCGACCACTGGAATGCTGTAATCCCCACAGCGCCACCTGGGCAGGTAGCAAAGCCGCCTGCCCAGCCCCATCTCTTGCACATCATTCATTCCCCGGAGTCATCCGATGACGCCCATTTCCGTGCTCGACCTGGCGCCGGTCTGCGAAGGCAGCGACACCACCCATGCCTTCGCCAACATGCTCGATCTGGCCCAGCACGCCGAGCGCTGGGGCTACCAGCGTTACTGGCTGGCCGAGCACCACAACATGCCGGGCATCGCCAGCGCCGCCACCGCGGTGCTGATCGGCCACGTCGCCGGCGGCACAAAGACCATCCGCGTCGGTGCCGGCGGCATCATGCTGCCCAACCACGCGCCGCTGCAGGTGGCCGAACAGTTCGGCACGCTGGCCTCGCTGTATCCGCAGCGGATCGACCTGGGCCTGGGCCGCGCGCCCGGCACCGACCAGCCGACCGCGCGCGCCCTGCGTCGCTATTTCGACAGCGCCGACCATTTTCCGCAGGACGTGGCCGAGTTGTTGCGCTACTTCGCGCCCGCCGTGCCGGGGCAACTGGTGCAGGCAGTGCCGGGCGCCGGGCTCGACGTGCCGGTATGGCTGCTGGGCTCCAGCCTGTTCAGTGCGCGGCTGGCCGCAGCGATGGGCCTGTCGTTCGCGTTTGCTTCGCACTTCGCGCCCGATGCGATGGACGAGGCGGTGGCGATTTACCGCCGCGAGTTCCGCCCGTCTGCGCAGTTGGCCAAGCCGCACGTGATGCTGGCCTTGAACGTGGTGGCCGCGGAGACCGAAGCGCAGGCACGCCGCCTGTTCACCACCCAGCAGCAGAGTTTCGTCAACCTGCGCCGCGGCAAGCCGGGCAAGATTCCCGCGCCGATCGACGACATCGACAGCTTCTGGCAGCCGCACGAACGTGCCGGCGTGGAGCGTGCGCTGGCCTGCACGGTGCTGGGCGATGCCGAGCAGATCGCGCGGGGCGTGGCCGAGTTCATCGAGCGCCATACGCCGGACGAGTTGCTGTTCACCGCCAACATCTACGACCATGCCGCGCGCCTGCGTTCGTTCGAAATCGCCGCCATGGCCTGCCGCGAGCTGGACGTGACTCCTGCGTGATTCACGTCGCTTTGCGCGGCGATCCGCTCAGATGCATGCACCTCCATTGGGAAGACCAGCATGCAATTTCAGGAACGCAGCGAGAGCATCAAGCAGTTGGCGGAATTGATCCGCGGCGTGGACATCGCGATGTTCACGACCATGTCTGCCGACGGCAAGCTGGTGAGCCGGCCGTTGGGCACGCAGGAAGTCGAATTCGATGGTGACCTGTGGTTCGCCACCGCCGCCGACAGCCCGAAGGTGGCCGAAATCGCTGCCGACCCGCGCGTCAACGTGGCCTATGCCTCGGCCTCGAAGAACAGCTACGTGTCGGTCGCAGGTACCGCGCGCGTGGTCGATGACCGCGCCAAGATCGAGCAGCTGTGGTCGCCGGCGATGAAGGTGTTTTTCCCCGGCGGCAAGGATGACCCCAATCTGCGCCTGATCCATGTGCGTGCCGAATCGGCCGAGTACTGGGACGGCCCGAGCGGGCTGCTGGGCAAGGCGCTGTACTTCGTGATGACGGCAGTCACCGACGACACCGGCAGCCTGTCCGACAACCGTGTGGTCGATCTGAAGTAACGGCGACGATCAGGTGGGCCGATCGTCTCGCGCATCAGCGCCAGGCGGCCGGCCACCAATCGCGCACCAGATCCAGCAGCTGGTCGGACGTGACCCCGAACACCGTCACCGAAATCAGCGCAGCGGCCCAGCCCACCAGCAGCAGCGCGCCGTCGCGCTCGAGCAGGGCCAGCGCGAACAGCAGCAGGATCAGCCCGAAGAGGTAGTTGGTGAACGGGATCGGCAACGTCAGCAGGACGCCGACCAGCACCAGCAGCACGCCGGTGAACATCTGCGCCGGAATCCGGTCCAGCATGCCGTGCAGGCGTGGCTTGAGCAGCCGGTCCAGGCGTTGCAGCGTCGGCGCAAGCCGCGCGACGAAACGCTGGCTGGTGCTGCGGCGCGGCCCGCGCTCGCCGATGAAACGCGGCACCCACGGCTTGCGCAGGCAACACAGCATCTGCAGCCCGATCAGCACCGTCAGCGGGCCGCTGATGCCGCCGGCCACGCCGGGAATGGGAATGAACGAGGGCAGGATCGCCAGGAACAGAAACACGCCGAACGCGCTCTGCTGCAGGTCGGCCAGGATCTCGCGCACCCGCAACACCTGCGCCGGATCGCCTTCGCTGAAGGCCGCCAGCAGGCTGCGGATGCCTTCGTTGCGATAGCGCATCTGCTCGCCGTCGGCCGCATCCGGCGGCGGCACGCCGTTATCCGACGATGTCATCGCTGCCCTCGTCGCCGACACGGCTCAGCAGCAGCTTGTCCACGCGCGCGCCATCCAGATCGACGATCTCGATGCGCCAACCGGCCCAATCGAAGAATTCGCCCGCCTGCGGAATGCGCCCGAAGTAGTAGATGCACAGGCCGGCGAGCGTGTGATAGTCGCCTTCGTCGGCTTCCGGCAGTTCGGCGCCCAGCACTTCGCGCAGTTCCTCCACCGGCAGCGACCCGTCGATCAGCAGCGAGCCGTCGGCGCGCGTGACCACCAGCGCATCCTCGTCGGTGTTTTCCACCGCCTGCAGACGGCCGACCACCGCACCCATCAGGTCGCTGATGGTCACCAGTCCACGGATCTCGCCGTATTCGTCCACCACCAGCGCCATCGACTGCTGCTCTTCGCGGAAGATCTCCAGCAGCTTCATCGCATGCGTGGACTCGGACACGAACAAGGTATCGCGCAGCGCCTGGAAAAGATTCTCGCCGTGCCCACCCATGCGCGTGACCAGCGATTTGACTTCCAGCACGCCGGCAATGTCCTGGTCGCTGCCGCGATACACCGGGTAACGCGAGAATTCGTGCTCGCGCATCACCTGCAGATTGCGTTCCGGCTCGGCGTTGGCATCCAGCCAGGCGATGCGGTTGCGCGGGGTCATCAGGCTGTCGGCGGTGCGGTCGCCGAGCCGCATCACGCGATTCATCATGTCGCGCTCGTGCGCATCGATCACGCCGGCCTCGTGGCTTTCGGCCACCAGCATGCGGATCTCCTCTTCGGTCACCGATGCCGATTCGTCCTTGCCCATGCCGAGCATGCGCAGCACCAGCCGTGTCGAGCGCGCCAGCACCCACACGCCGGGAGCGGCGATTTTCGCCAGCCAGGCCATCGGCACCGCAACCACCCCGGCGATGTCCTCGGAGTTGCGCAGCGCCAGCCGCTTGGGCACCAGTTCGCCGAAGATCAGCGTCAGGAAGGTGATCAGCGCCACCGCCAGCGTGCTGCCGATCACCACCGAATACGGGCGCGGCTTGCCGACCAGCTCGAACGAGGCCGACAGCGCCGGGAACAGCCCCTGCAGCCAGCTGCTGATGGCCTCGCCGATCGCCTCGCCACCGAACACGCCGGTCAGGATGCCGATCAGGGTAATGCCGATCTGCACCGTGGACAGGAAGTTTTCCGGGCTTTCGGCCAGTGCCAGGGCGCGCGCAGCGCGCTTGCTGGAGCCGGCCATCTGCTTCAGCCGGCTCTTGCGCGAGGTCATCAGGGACATTTCCGACATCGCGAAGAAGCCGTTCAACAGGATCAGCGCGATGACGATCAGAAACTCAACCACGGGCGTCTTCCCCGGTCAGTGAAGGGGAGGGCGGGCGAGCACTGGGTTGGCCGGCGCGCACAAGGGCGGGGCGGCAACGGGGGAATATAGGGTCGTCTTCCATAGGGTGCACCCGAGGGCGCGGGAGCATGTTAGCAAACCACAGGGTGGTTCGAGCCGGGAAATGCCGATGTGAAGGCCACTTGTGGCGCCGAGATACCCAGACAGGTCATGGAACGGTCATAATTCGCGCTTGGCGTCCGTCTCTCCCTCGACGGCAGGAAGTTCTCCACCCATGTTCTCGTTGCAGACCATCTTCGGTTCCGGCAAGCAGTTCTATGCGCTCCTGAACGAAGCGGCGCAGGCCGCCTACGACAGCACCAAGGCCTTGCACGCCATGATGCGCACGTCCGACCGCCAACCCGCGCTGGACGCCTTCAAGCTGGCCCGCCTGCGCGAACGCGCCGCCTCCGACAAGATCGGCCAGGCGCTGGTGGACAGCTTCATGACCCCGATCGAGCGCGAGGACATCGAGGCGCTGGGGTCGGCGCTGTACAAGATTCCCAAGCAGGTCGAGAAGTTCGCCGACCGGTACTCGCTGGCCACCAAGCACCTGGAGCACATCGACTTCGCCCCGCGCGCGGCGATGCTGGAACAGGCCGCCGCGGTGGTGGTGGAGATGGTGACCGACCTGCCGCACATGAACATCGATCGCATGACCGCGCTCAACGACAAGCTGCGCATGCTGGAGAACGAAGCCGACCGGCTGATGCTCGAGCTGTACCGCGACATCTATTCCGGCCGCCTGGACACGCTGCAGATGTTCCTGCTCAAGGAATTCTTCGAGATCCTGGAAAAGGCCATCGACCGTTGCCGCGAGGCCGGGGTGGTGGTGTACCAGATCGTATTGAAGAACAGCTGAGGCCGCCGCGTGCTTACCCTAGTCCTGGTGGTGATCCTGGCGGCGTTGGTGTTCGAGTTCATCAACGGCTTCCACGACACCGCCAACTCCATCGCCACCGTGGTCGCCACCAAGGTGCTGTCGCCGGGTTGGGCGGTGATGCTGGCCGCCGGCATGAACCTGATCGGCGCGCTCACCGGCACCGCGGTGGCGCTGACGATCGCCTCCGGCCTGCTCAACACCGAGGTGGTCGAGGTCACCCCGCAGGTGATCCTGTGCGCGCTGCTGGGCGGCATCATCTGGAACCTGATCACCTGGTGGAAGGGCCTGCCGTCGTCGTCCTCGCACGCCTTGATCGGCGGGCTGTGCGGCGCCGGCCTGGCGGCCGCGCACAACAACTGGAACGCGTTGATCTGGTCGGAAAACATCGGCAACTGGGCCAAGAACAAGGGCCTGCTGTGGAAGGTGTTCGTGCCGATGATCACCTCGCCGATCGCCGGCTTCCTGCTCGGTATCGTGGTGATGCTGCTGCTGTGGGCGATCATCGCCGGCATGGCCAGGCTGGGCGGGCCGATCGGGCGGCTGGCGCGTCCGCGCTGGGTCAATGCCTTCTTCGGCAAGGCGCAGATCGCCTCGGCCGCCTACATGGGCTATGCCCACGGCCATAACGACGCGCAGAAGACCATGGGCATCATCGCCATGACCCTGATCGGCGCGCAGTCGGCCGGTGCACTGGACGAGCTGCCGGGCTGGCTGTCGTTCCTGCATCCGGGCACCGGGCTGGCCGCAGGCGCCGGCATTCCGATGTGGATCGTGCTGACCTGTGCGGTGGTGATGGCCGCCGGCACCGCCTCGGGCGGCTGGAAGATCATCAAGACGCTCGGCCACAAGATGGTCAAGCTGCATCCCATCCACGGCTTTGCCGCGGAAACCAGCTCGGCCACCGTGCTCACCGTGGCCGCGCACTTCGGCATGCCGGTGTCGACCACGCACAGCATTTCCACCGCGATCATGGGCGTGGGCTTTGCCAAGAATCCACGCTCGCTGCGGCTGGGCGTGATCGAGCGCATCGTCTGGGCCTGGATTCTGACCATCCCGGCCGCTGGCGGCGTGGCGTATGTGATCCTGCGCTGCTTCGAGTGGTTCGGCTGGACCTGAGCGATGTCGCGCGATGGTCACCTCGGTCGGCGAGCATGCGCGCCGACTGCAGGGCGTCCGGTTGCAGGGCATCCGGTTCGACCCTGATATCCCAACGCGTCCTGCCTGAGGAAACGCGCCGATGATGCTTGCGCTGGTGTGCGTGCTGTTCCTGCTGTCCTGGTTGATCGGCCGCCGGCGCTGGCTGCGCAGTGCGCGTGCGCTGGCGGCGGCCACGCTGGCCCTGCTGCTGCTGGTGGGCTGCGGCCCGTTGGCGAGCTGGATGCTGCACGGCTTGCAGCAGACCGGCGTCAACGACTTCAACGACTGGCGCGCGCGCAACATGATCGTGCTGCTGGGCGCAGGGACGGTGCGGCCGGATGGCCCCGACGCCACCGCCGAGTCCAACATGTTCGCCTATGGCCGCATCGTCGAATCGGCGCGGCTGTACCGGCAGTGCCGTGCGCACGGCGGCGACTGCAAGATCGAGATCAGTGGCGGCGATGCACGCGGGCTGGGCCTGTCCGAGGCGGTGGTGTACCGAAAGGTGCTGATCGGGCTCGGGATCGATCAGGCTGACCTGATCATGGAGCCGTCCAGCATGAACACCTGGCAGAACGCGCAGTTCAGCCAGCCACTGCTGCGCACGTACCGCCCCGATCGCGTCGTGCTGGTGTCCTCGGCCACCCATCTGCGGCGCGCCGAACTGTATTTCCGCCATTTCGGCATCGATGCCACGCCGGTACGGTCGGATTGGCTGACCGCGTCCTGGGCGTGGTTGCCGCAGAGCTACAACTTCACCGTGGCCGATGTCGCCCTGCACGAGTATCTGGGCATTGCGCGTTATCGGGTCTACGAGTGGCTGGGGTGGAATGTGCGGGCTGTGGCGCCTGGGGCGTTGTGAATGGGGAATCGGGAGTAGGGGATCGGGATTCGTAACAGCTGGTGCGCGTTTTGGTTTGTTCGGCTGATTTGAATCTCGACGGCAGCGAGTGGTGTTGAACGTTGACGCGGGCAAGTCACACGTGTGGCGGCCCGAAACCACTATTGGCTTTGCCGGTGGCTTGGCGACGGGTTGGTACGCGCGCGCCGTCGGTGTGCTGCATCGCCAGCCGCGTGTGCGGCCGGCGATGGCTGTGCTCAGCGGGTTTCGTACAGCGCCTTGACGTCGTTGCGGAACGCGGCCTGGCTGTCGGGGCGGTTGTAGAACATGTGGCCGCCGGGATATTCGCGCACCTGCACGCGCGTGGGGTCGCCCATCGCCGGCATCTGGTCCACCGTCAGCACCGAGCCCATGAACGGGCAGGAGAGATCGTTCCAGCCATGTGCGATCAGTACACGCAGCTTGGGGTCGATCGCCACCGATTGACGCAGCTGCGTCACCGCGCCCTTGCGCAGTTCATCGCCCCATTCCCACGCCGTATTGACCTCGTAATTGATCGCCTGATAGCGGGCATCGACTTTCCAGCCGACGACCCGGGTGACGAAGTCCACCATCGCGGTGGTGGTCGGCGCGATGATGCTGTCCAGCAGCGGGTCGTTGGCGCGCTGCTCCGGATCGTTGGGGAAGGGGTCGAACGCGGTGACGTTGGAGTCGTAGCGGCTGCCCAGCTCGCCCTTGTCGCGGAACACCTCGCGCAGGTATGCCTGGGTTTCCAGGCGTCCGCCGGAGCGGCGCACATAGGTCGCGTCCAGTCCGGTCATGCGGGCGACCTGTTGCAGCATCGCCTCGGTGGCCTGCGGGTCGGTGCGGCCCTTCATCAGCGCCACCGCATAGTCGCCGCGGGTGTAGTCGATCACCTGGCGCATCGCCGTGTCGCTGAGCTGGCCCTGGCGCTCCAGATGCGCGGCGGCGATCGAGGGCAGCGTCATCATCCATGCCAGGGGCGAGACATCGCTGTTGTCGTCCAGGGTCGGGTTGAGGTACGGCGACACCAGCACCACGCCGTTCATCGCCACGCCGAGGCGGGTCTGCAGATACTGGGTGATGCGCGGGCCGCGGAAGCCACCATAGCTTTCGCCGACCAGATACTTGCGCGTCTGCAGGCGGCGATTCTTCAGCAGCCAGTCGTAGATCACGCGCGAGAGATATTCCACGTCGGCCTGCGGGTTGTAGAACTGCTTCTTGGCCTCGTCGTCGCCGATGAGCGCGCGGCTGAAGCCGGTGCCGACCGGGTCGATGAACACCAGGTCGGTGAAGTCCAGCCAGGTGCCCGGATTGTCGCGCAAGGTCGCCGGTGCGGACGCGCTGTCGCCTTCGGCGCCGAAGCCGACCACCTTCGGCCCGATCGCGCCCATGTTCAGATAGACCGACGACGCGCCGGGCCCGCCATTCAATGCAAAGGTCACCGGGCGGTCCTTGCCATCGACCGTGTAGGCGGTGAACACCACTTCGCCGGTGGTCCTGCCCTGCGCGTCGCGCACCGGCAGCGTGCCGACGGTTGCGGTGTAACTCAGCGAGCGCCCGGCCACGCGCGTGCTTTGCCGCACGCTGGCATCGGCCGGCAGTGGCGCGGGTTTGGCCACCGCCGCGTCGGATTTGGTATCGGGTTTTGCATCGGTCTTGTCGGGCGCATCGGCCAGCGCCGTCCCGCTGAGCAGGACGCAGGCCAGCAGGCTGGCGCGGAGAAAAAAGGACATGAGCATCGGACGTTCGGCAGGGGAGCGACGATGCTAGGCCCCCGGCGGCGCCCGATGGATGTGCACAAAGGCACATGTGTCGCGTCGGCCGACGCCGCATGCCTGGCATGGCGCCGTCTGTGCCGCGGCAGGCAGCCGTCTGACCCAGAGGGCGAGGTTTGGGCAGGCTGCTGAAATAGGCATCGACCTAAGAGAAAACCGATGACACTCCCTTCTCCCGTCGGGAGAAGGTGCCCCGCAGGGGCGGATGAGGGTACGGGGCGCAGCCTCAGGCGGTTACTTACCCAGTGGCTTCGCACGTACCCTCACCCCAACCCCTCTCCCGACGGGAGAGGGGCTTGACCTTTAGGTCCTTAACGCTTTCCAGAGGTTCTTAAACTTCCAGCGACGCCAGATCGCCCTTGGTCTCCAGCCACTGCTTGCGATCGCCGGCGCGCTTCTTCGCCAGCAACATGTCCATCAGCGAGCGGGTCTGTTCGCCATCGTCGATGGTCAGCTGCACCAGGCGACGCGTATCCGGATGGATGGTCGATTCGCGCAGCTGCTGCGGGTTCATCTCGCCCAGGCCCTTGAAGCGGGTGACGCTGACCTGGCCCTTGATCTTCTCGCGCGCGATCTTGTCCAGCAGCGTGGTCTTTTCCTCTTCGTCCAGCGCATAGAACACCTGCTTGCCCACGTCCACGCGGAACAACGGCGGCATCGCCACGAACACATGGCCCGCGGCAACCAGCGCCGGGAAATGCTTGAGGAACAGCGCGGTCAGCAGGGTGGCGATATGCAGGCCGTCCGAGTCCGCATCGGCCAGGATCACCACCTTGCCGTAGCGCAGCCCGGTGATGTCGTCCTTGCCCGGATCGCAGCCGATTGCGATCGCCAGGTTATGCACTTCCTCGGAGGCCAGCACGCTGCCCGAAGCCACTTCCCAGGTGTTGAGGATCTTGCCGCGCAGCGGCAGGATCGCCTGGAAATCCTTGTCGCGCGCCTGCTTGGCCGAGCCGCCGGCCGAGTCGCCCTCGACCAGGAACAATTCGGTGCGCGACAGGTCCTGGCTGATGCAGTCGGCCAGCTTGCCGGGCAGGGCCGGGCCCTGAGTGACCTTCTTGCGGACGATCTGCTTTTCGGTCTTCAACCGCGCGCTGGCGCGGTCGATGGCGATCTGCGCGATCTTCTCGCCGATCTCCACGTTCTGGTTCAGGTACAGGCTGAAGGCATCGTGCGCGGCGCCTTCGATGAAGCCGGCGGCCTGGCGCGAGGACAGGCGCTCCTTGGTCTGCCCGGAGAACTGCGGGTCGGTCATCTTCAGGCTGAGCACGAAGGTGACCCGGTCCCACACGTCTTCCGGCGCCAGCTTGACCCCGCGCGGCAGCAGGTTGCGGAAGTCGCAGAACTCGCGCAGCGCATCGGTCAGGCCCGAACGCAGGCCGTTGACGTGG
Organism: Xanthomonas sp. BRIP62415; assembly: GCF_003993515.1. Lineage (NCBI taxonomy): Bacteria > Pseudomonadati > Pseudomonadota > Gammaproteobacteria > Lysobacterales > Lysobacteraceae > Xanthomonas > Xanthomonas sp. BRIP62415. The sequence goes on along the minus strand of NZ_QEZH01000034.1, from coordinate 67,155 downwards.
GTGCCGTGCTGCGCGGTCGGGATCAGGTTGACGTAGCTTTCCTGCACCAGCTCGCCTTCCGGCACCCAGGCCGCGGCCCAGTCGACGATCTCGGTGTCCTTCTTCAGGCTGCCCGCGAACAGGTCGGCCGGCAGCAGCTCGTGGGCGGCCATCTCGCCCTTGAGGTAGTCGCGCAGGCCGTTCTCGAAGTACCAGCTGTCCTGCTCGCCGGTGGCCTCGTCGTGCAGCTTGACGGTCAGGCCGGGGCACAGCACCGCCTTGGCGCGCAGCAGGTGGCGCAACGCGCGCACGTTGAACTTGGGCGTGTCGAAGTACTTGGGATCGGCCCAGAAGCGCAGCCGCGTGCCGGTGTTCTTCTTGCCGACGGTGCCCACCACTTCCAGCTTGGACGCGGCGTGGCCGTCGCGGAACTCCATGCGGTGCTCGCTGCCTTCGCGCTTGATGAACAGCTCGACCTTGGTCGACAGCGCATTGACCACGCTCACGCCAACGCCATGCAGGCCGCCGGAGAAGGTGTAGTTGCGGTTGCTGAACTTGCCGCCGGCATGCAGCCGGGTCAGGATCAGCTCGACCCCGGGAATCTTTTCTTCCGGGTGCATGTCCACCGGCATGCCGCGGCCGTCGTCGGACACCTCGCAGCTGCCATCCTTGTACAGGGTCACTTCGACCTGCCTGGCATGACCGGCCAGCGCCTCGTCGACCGAGTTGTCGATCACTTCCTGCGCCAGGTGGTTCGGGCGCGCAGTGTCGGTATACATGCCAGGGCGGCGTTTGACCGGGTCCAGGCCCGACAGCACTTCAATATCGGCGGCGTTATAACGGGTGTTCATGCATCTCGTTGGCACGTGAAACGACGCGCAAGTGTGGGGGCTGGGCCGATTTTTTGCACGCGACAGACGTTCAGTGCAGGGCGGGGTGCGGCTGGATACCCTGGCATTGGATTCGGAACCAAACGTCCCCACCTGAGGATGTCACCGAAACCGGAGGACACCATGAAGTTCAAGCACATCCTGATGCTCACCCTCGGTGCTGCCGCAGTGGCCGCGCTTCCTGCCCTGGCCCAGGCGGCCCCGCAGCAGACCGGGCAGGGCACCGGCGCCAGCGCGCAGAAGGCCGACGACGCCAAGGCCAAGACCGAAGCCGAGCGCAAGGCCGAACGCCGTGCCGCCGCCGCGGCGCACAAGCCCAAGGCCGATGACGCCCCGCGCGAGGAAGAGGAAGAAGAAAAGCCGGCGCGTTGATGCCAGTGCGAGTCGGTGCCACGCCACACAGACGCCCCGGCCTTGGCCGGGGCGTCTGCATTTGGGCGCCAGGCGCAGCGCCGCTTTCGCCGCTGTGACGACATGATCGTCACGCAACCCTTGGGCATTCGCCCGTCACCCGCTAAACTATGGCTTTCCGGGAGGCTCCAAGCCCCATGACCCCCCTGATTTTTGTTACCGGCGGCGTAGTGTCCTCGCTAGGCAAGGGCATTGCCGCCGCTTCGCTTGCCTCCATTCTGGAAGCGCGTGGCCTGAAGGTCACGATGATGAAGCTGGACCCCTACATCAATGTGGACCCGGGCACGATGAGCCCGTTCCAGCATGGCGAGGTCTACGTCACCGACGACGGCGCCGAGACCGACCTGGACCTGGGTCACTACGAGCGCTACGTGCGCACGCGGCTGTCGCGCAAGAACTCGGTCACCACCGGCCGCATCTACGAGAACGTGATCCGCAAGGAGCGTCGTGGCGATTACCTGGGCGCCACCGTGCAGGTGATCCCGCATATCACCGACGAGATCCGCCGTTGCATCGACGAGGCCACCGCCGGCTTCGACGTGGCGCTGATCGAGATCGGCGGCACCGTCGGCGATATCGAGTCGCTGCCGTTCCTGGAGGCGATCCGCCAGGTGCGCACCGAGCGGGGCGCCGAAAAGGCCATGTTCATGCACCTCACGCTGGTGCCATACATCGCCGCCGCTGGCGAGCTGAAGACCAAGCCGACCCAGCACTCGGTCAAGGAACTGCGCTCGATCGGTATCCAGCCGGACGTGCTGCTGTGCCGTTCCGAGCAGGCGGTTCCGGATTCGGAGCGCCGCAAGATCGCGTTGTTCACCAACGTCTCCGAGCGCGCGGTGATCAGCTGCCCCGATATCGACGTGCTGTACGGCATGCCGCTGGAACTGCGTCGCCAGGGCCTGGACGAGTTGGTCATCGATCAGTTCAAGCTGCGCGACAAGGTGGCTGCGCCCGACCTGTCCGAATGGGCGGCGGTGGTGGATGCGGTCAAGCATCCGCTGGACGAGGTCACCATTGCAGTGGTCGGCAAGTACGTCGACCACCAGGACGCCTACAAGTCGGTGGCCGAAGCGCTGCGTCACGGCGGTCTGCGCCAGCGCACCAAGGTCAACCTGAAGTGGCTGGAAGCGCAGGACCTGGAAGGCAGCGACATGGCGGCGCTGCAGGATATCGACGGCATCCTGGTGCCGGGCGGCTTCGGCGACCGTGGCTTCGAAGGCAAGGTGCTGACCTCCAAATACGCGCGCGAGCACAAGGTGCCGTATTTCGGCATCTGCTACGGCATGCAGGCGGCGGTGGTGGACTATGCCCGCCACGTGGCCGACCTGGACGCAGCCAACAGCACCGAGAACGATCGCCAGTCGCCGCACCCGGTGATCGGCCTGATCACCGAATGGCGCACCGCCACCGGCGAGGTGGAAAAACGCGACGAGAAATCCGACTTGGGCGGCACCATGCGCCTGGGTCTGCAGGAGCAACGGCTCAAACCGGGAACGCTGGCGCGCGAGGTGTACGGCAAGGACGTGGTCGCCGAACGCCATCGCCACCGCTACGAGTTCAACAACCGCTACCGCACCCAGCTGGAAGACGCCGGCCTGGTGATCTCCGGCAAGTCGATGGACGACACGCTGGTGGAGATGGTGGAGCTGCCGCGCGAAACGCACCCGTGGTTCCTGGCCTGCCAGGCGCATCCGGAATTCCTCTCCACCCCGCGCGACGGGCATCCGCTGTTCATCGGCTTCGTGCGCGCCGCGCGCGAGAAGAAGGCGGGTGGAAAACTGCTGAAGGAAGCGCGTGCGTGAGCCGCTTGTTCTCCCTGCGGGAGACGCGGGCGCGCCGTGCCGGATGAGTGGGTGCCGCAACGCACTGGAAGATGGCAGCCATGGCGAACGCGTCGCCATGCGCCGGCCTGGGCAAGCCATCGGGCTTCACCAGCGCGTTGCAACCGCCCCCTCATCCTAACCCCTCTCCCGACGGGAGAGGGGCTTAATCAATAAGGTGACCTGATGAAACTCTGTGACTTCGACGTCGGCCTGGATCAGCCGTTGTTCCTGATTGCCGGCCCCTGCGTGATCGAGTCGATGCAGCTGCAGCTCGACGTGGCCGGCAAGCTCAAGGAGATCACCGGCAGGCTGGGGATCAACTTCATCTTCAAGTCGAGCTTCGACAAGGCCAACCGCACCTCCGGCACCAGCTTCCGCGGCCCGGGCCTGGAAGAAGGCCTGAAAGTGCTGGAAGCGGTGAAAAAGCAGATCGGCGTGCCGGTGCTGACCGATGTGCACGAATACACCCCGATGAACGAGGTCGCCGCCGTCGTCGACGTGCTGCAGACCCCGGCCTTCCTGGTGCGCCAGACCGACTTCATCAAGAACGTCTGTGCCGCCGGCAAGCCGGTCAACATCAAGAAGGGCCAGTTCCTGTCGCCATGGGACATGAAGCCGGTGGTGGACAAGGCCAAGTCGACCGGCAACGAACAGATCATGGTCTGCGAACGTGGTGCCTCGTTCGGCTACAACAATCTGGTCAGCGACATGCGCTCGCTGAGCGTGATGCGCGATACCGGTTGCCCGGTGGTGTTCGATGCCACCCATTCGGTGCAGCTGCCGGGCGGGCAGGGCAGCAGTTCCGGCGGCCAGCGCGAATTCGTGCCGGTGCTGGCGCGCGCCGCGGTGGCGGTGGGCATTTCCGGCCTGTTTGCCGAAACCCATCCGGACCCTTCCAAGGCCTTGTCGGACGGCCCCAACGCCTGGCCGCTGGACAAGATGGAAGCCCTGCTGGAGACACTGCTGGCGCTGGACACCATCACCAAGCGTCACGGCTTCCTCGAACAAGGCGTCTGATCAGGCAATGCGGTGGCGCGCGCGGCCGCTGCTGCGTGGTCCGTTAGCGCCGCGGATGCGGATGTGGTGCTGGTGTTCGCACAGCAGTGCCGCGTGTGGCAGCTGCAGCTGACACCGCTGCACTGCGCAGTCGGTACTGCCGCCCACCTGCTGCTCCGGCGTCCTGACGTGTCGCCATCGCGGCGGCCGCATGCTCACGCCATTTGGCAAGCCGCAGTCCTGCGGCGATAATCCGGCAGCTTGTTTCCGGTGTCCTTCCCCCTTACTGGTAACCGATCGACCTATGACCACTATCGCCAAGATCCTCGCCCGCGAAATCCTCGACTCCCGCGGCAATCCCACGCTGGAGGCCGAAGTCACGCTGGATGACGGCTCCTTCGGCCGCGCCGCCGTGCCCTCGGGCGCCTCGACCGGCACCAAGGAAGCGGTGGAACTGCGCGATGGCGACAAGACCCGCTACCTGGGCAAGGGCGTGCTGCACGCGGTGCAGAACGTCAATGGCACCATCGCCGAGACGCTGAAGGGCTTCGATGCCGCCGACCAGCAGGGCCTGGACCGCCGCCTGATCGATCTGGACGGCACCGAGAACAAGGGCCGCCTGGGCGCGAATGCGCTGCTGGGTGTGTCGCTGGCCGCCGCGCATGCCGTGGCCGCCTCGCGCAAGCAGCCGTTGTGGCAGTACCTGTCCACCATCACCGAATCGGACGTGGCGCTGCCGGTGCCGATGATGAACATCATCAACGGCGGCGCGCATGCCGACAACAACGTCGACTTCCAGGAGTTCATGGTGCTGCCGGTCGGTTGCAGCTCGTTCTCCGAAGCGCTGCGTGCCGGTACCGAGATCTTCCACGCGCTCAAGTCGGTGCTCAAGGGCCACGGCCTGAGCACGGCAGTCGGCGACGAAGGCGGCTTTGCGCCGGACTTCCGCAGCAATGTCGAAGCGCTGGACACCATTCTCGAGGCGATCGGCAAGGCCGGCTACACCGCGGGCGAAGACGTGCTGCTGGGCCTGGACGTGGCTTCCAGCGAGTTCTACGACAACGGCAAGTACAACCTGGTTGGCGAGAACAAGCGCCTGACCAGCGAGCAGTTCGTCGACTTCCTGGCCGACTGGGTCGCGCAGTATCCGATCATCAGCATCGAAGACGGCCTGGCCGAGGACGACTGGGCCGGCTGGAAGCTGCTCACCGACCGCGTTGGCAAGAAGGTGCAGCTGGTCGGCGACGACCTGTTCGTCACCAACCCGAAGATCTTCAAGCAGGGCATCGACTCGGGCACCGCCAATGCGATCCTGATCAAGGTCAACCAGATCGGCACGCTGACCGAGACGCTGGAGGCCATCGCGATGGCGCACGCGGCCAACTATGCCTCGATCGTCTCGCACCGTTCGGGCGAAACCGAAGACACCACCATCGCCGACATCGCCGTGGCCACCACCGCCACCCAGATCAAGACCGGCTCGCTGTGCCGCAGCGATCGCGTCGCCAAGTACAACCAGTTGCTGCGCATCGAGCAGGCGCTGGGCTCCGGCGCACGCTACGCCGGCCGCGACGCGTTCGTTTCGATCAAGCGATAAGCCGTGCGCAACTGGCGCTGGCTACTGCTGGTGCTGGCGGTGCTGCTGGCTTGGCTGCAGTACCGCTTCTGGTTCGGGCCTGGGAATTCCGGCGAAGTCATGATGCTGGAAGCCCAGGTTGCGCATCAGACACAGGACAACGAAGGTCTGCGCCAACGCAACCAGGCGTTGGCAGCAGAGGTGAAGGATTTGAAGGACGGCGAGGCGGCAATCGAGGAACGCGCGCGCAGCGAGCTGGGCATGATCAAACCGGGCGAGACCTTCTATCGCGTGGTCGAGGATGCACCGCCACTGCCGCCCGCGGTGGCCGCGCCGTCGGCCGCACCCGTCGAGCCCGACGCGCCGGCGGAACAGCCATGACCGGTTCGATCTGGGCGATCGTGCCGGCCGCCGGGCGCGGCACGCGCTTTGGCGGGCAGACCCCCAAACAATATCTGCCCGCCGCCGGGCAACCACTGATGGCCTACACGCTGGCGGCGCTTGCCGCGCATCCGGTGGTGGCCGGCATCGTGGTGGCCATCGCGCCCGACGATGCGGATTGGCCGGGCTGGACGTCGGTGCAGGCCAAGCCGGTGCTGACCTGCGTCGGCGGCGGGACACGTGCGGCATCGGTGCTGGCCGGATTGCTGGCCTTGCCCGAGAGCGTGCGCGCCGATGACTTTGTGCTGGTGCACGACGCCGCGCGGCCCAATCTCGGCCTGGCCGACCTGGAGCGCCTGCTGGAAATCGGCCGCGGCGATCCGGTCGGCGCGATCCTGGCTGCACCGGTGCGCGACACCCTCAAGCGTGCCGGCGACGATGGCGGCATCGATGCCACCGAACCGCGCGAGCGGCTGTGGCGCGCGCTGACCCCGCAGCTGTTTCGTCGCCATCAACTGATCCGCGGCCTGACCGAAGCGTCGGCCGCCGGCGTGGACGTGACCGACGAGGCGATGGCGATGGAGCGGCTGGGATTGCGCCCGTTGCTGGTGGAAGGTGCCGAAGACAACTTCAAGGTGACCACGCCAACGGATCTGGCGCGCTTCGAATTCGAGCTCGCACGCCGCGGCGTGGCGGTGGATGCCGAATTGGTGGCCACACGCAACGATGCGGTGGTTGCCGATGCCAATCACGACGTCAACACGCGTTAGGGCGGCTGTCGAACGATTGCGAGGCCGGTTTGCGGAACCGGCCGTGTAGGCCACTCGTACACTGCGGTCTGTTTGCAGCGTCCATGCCGACCTAAACGACTGCTTGCTCCCTGTTGTTGGGCACTCTCACTCACCACGGATTTTCCATGTCTTTCAATTTTCGAATCGGTCAGGGCTACGACGTGCATGCGTTCGGCGCGGGCGACCACGTGATGCTGGGCGGCGTGCGCGTCGCGCACAGCCATGGCGTGCTTGCGCACAGCGATGGCGACGTGGTGCTGCATGCGCTGTGCGATGCAATGCTGGGTGCGCTGGCGCTGGGCGATATCGGGCAGCACTTTCCGCCGTCCGATGCGCGCTGGAAGGATGCCGACAGCGCGCAGTTCCTGCAGCATTGCGATCATTTGCTGCGCGAGCGTGGCTGGCGTGTCGGCAATGCCGATGTCACCGTGATCTGCGAGCGTCCCAAGATCGGCCCGCATGCGCTGGCCATGCGCGAACGCATTGCCGGCCTGCTGGCGATCGAGCTCGATGCGGTCAGCGTCAAGGCCACCACCAGCGAAAAACTCGGTTTCACCGGCCGCAGCGAGGGCATTGCGGCGCAGGCGGCGGTATTGCTTGGCAAGATCGCTGCATAACCGCAGCCGGCAAGGCCGGTGCCCACCGCCGGCCGGGCACGGACGGTGCCAGGCGATGGTGCCAGGCACAGCGCTCATTACGCATGCCCTGCATGCACCGTCCACACGCATCTGACCACTGCCGGCCAGGTTTCTAGCCGTTCCACATCGCGGTTGCCCGCGCCGGGCTCATCTTGGCGTTGCAACGCGACATCACCGCGCCGAGGCATTCGGCACACAGCGCACGACCTGTCGGCGCGAAGGTAAATCACAGCATGAGCGACACCTCTGTTCTGCCACGTGCGCATGGCGCTGCGGTGCTTGGCGCGGCAATGCGCAGCACGCCCGACGATTTTCAGGTCGATGAGCTGCCGGCTTTCGAGCCCTCCGGTGAGGGCGAGCACCTGTTGCTCACCATCCGCAAGCGTGGGCAGAACACCGCCTATATCGCGAAGAAACTCGCGCACTGGGCCGGGATCGCCGAGATGGGCGTCAGCTACGCCGGCCTGAAGGACCGCCATGCGGTGACCACGCAGCGCTTCAGCGTGCATCTGCCCAAGCGCATCGCGCCGGAGCTCGCCACGCTCGATGACGACGAGATGCAGGTCATCGACAGCACCTGGCACAACCGCAAGCTGCAACGCGGCGCACTGCTGGGCAATCGTTTCGTGTTGACGTTGCGGCAGGTGCAGGGCGAGCGCGCTGCGATCGAACAGCGCCTGCAGGCGATCGCCGCGCGCGGTATCCCGAACTGGTTTGGCGAACAGCGTTTCGGTCGCGATGGGGGCAACGTGGCCTCCGCGCTGGCGATGTTCGGCTACCAGTCCAATGCCGACGGCACGTTGTCAGCGGCGCCGGCATCCAGGCGGCGGCTGCGCAACGATCAGCGCTCGATGCTGCTGTCGGCGGCGCGCTCGGCGTTGTTCAATCGAGTGCTCAGCGCACGCGTGGGGCAGGGCACCTGGGACACCGCACTGGAGGGCGAGGCGTGGATGCTGGACGGCTCGCGCAGCGTGTTCGGCCCCGAGCCGTTCAGCGATGTACTGGCAGAGCGCCTGGCGCGCTTCGATATCCATCCCAGCGGGCCGTTGTGGGGTGCCGGCGAGCTGCGTTCGACCGGCCAGGCCGCAGCGGTGGAGCAGGGCGCCTTGTCCGATCCGCAATCCGACGCGCTGCGCCACGGCCTGGAAGCGGCGGGCCTGAAGCAGGAGCGCCGCGCACTGCGCCTGCGTCCGCAACAGCTGGAGTTCCGCTGGCTGGATGCACACAGCCTGCAGCTCGAATTCGCACTGCCGCCCGGTTGCTACGCCACCGCGGTGCTGTGGGAGCTCGGCGAGGTCAGCGACGCCGGCCGTCTCAACACCGGCCCGCGTTCCGACGCCTAGGCCTGCCCGGTGGTCGTCAGCCGCCCGGCAAACACGCCAACGCGTAGGAGCGGACCAGGCCGCGACGGGCTTTCCCCTCAGCCCGTCCCCACGCAAGCGCATGCCTGCAATCCAGGTCGGTAACCGGCCACCCCATCGGCCCTAACGCCGCGCCAGCAACACCAGCAACGCCCCGGTGCCACCTTGCGTGGCCGGTGCGGAATGAAACGCCAGCACGTCATTGCGCTGACGCAGCAGGCGATCCATCAGGTTCTTCAACACCGGCGCACCGTTGTCCGACTGCAGCCCCTTGCCGTGGATGATGCGCACGCAGCCATGGTCGTGCGCATGTGCCTCCAGCAGGAACTGCCGCAGCAGGGATTCGGCCTGCGTGGCGGTGGCGCCATGCAGATCCAGCTCGTCCTGGATCGAGAACTGCCCGCGCTTGAGCCGTTGAAACAATCGGGTGGGAAGATTCTCGCGTCGGTAGCTGGCGGTATCTCCGGCTTCCAGTGGCGCGCTGTCGCGCAGCAGGCGTGCGAATTCGGTGTGCGCTTCGGCGTCGTCGCGCTCGGCCATGCGCGCGCGCGGCTTGGGGCGCGGCTTGGCATTGGCCGGTGGGGCGACCTCGCGAATCGGCTTGACCGCGCCGATCGCTGCGCGGAACAGCGCGCCGTCGTCTTCGTCTTCTGGATGCGACATGGTCACAGCGTAACGTGCCCAACCTCAGGTGCAAGCGAAGATCAAGCGCGAAGGGCGCGGACGCATCCGGTATCATTGCCCGGTTTTCCGAGGAGTCCCATGCGCGTACTGGTTAGCAACGACGACGGTGTCGACGCCCCCGGCATCCAGATTTTGGCCGAGGCGCTGCGCCATGCCGGTCATGAAGTGATGGTGGTCGCACCCGACCGCGACCGCTCCGGCGCCAGCAATTCGCTGACGCTGGATGTGCCGATCCGCACCCGCCGCATCGACGCGCAGACCTGCGCGGTGGCCGGCACGCCGACCGACTGCGTGCATCTGGCGCTGACCGGCATGCTCGATTACGAGCCGGATATCGTGGTCTCCGGCATCAACAACTCGGCCAATCTCGGCGATGACGTGATCTATTCGGGCACCGTGTCCGCCGCGATGGAAGGCCGCTTCCTCGGCCTGCCGGCGGTGGCGGTGTCGCTGGTAACGCACAACCATGAGGCGCACAACTACCAGAGCGCCGCACGCGCGGCGGTGGAGATCGTGGCACGGCTGAAGGCCGACCCCTTGCCCGCCAACACCATCCTCAACGTCAACGTGCCGGATCTGGCCTGGTCGGATGTGCTCGGTTTCGAGGTCACCCGGCTCGGCAACCGCCATCGGTCCGAGCCCTGCGTGCCGCAGCGCGATCCGCGCGGCCGCATCGTGTACTGGATCGGCCCGGCCGGGCCGGAGCAGGATGCCGGCCCCGGCACCGACTTCCACGCGGTGCGCACCGGGCATATCTCGATCACCCCGATCCATGTCGACCTGACCCGCTATCAGGCGTTGGAGACGGTGGCCGGCTGGGTGGGCGGGTTGACCGCCGCGCTGGATACCCCGGCATGACGCCCAGGCTGCGCCTGCAACCGGAATCGGTCGGGATCGGCATGACCTCGCAACGCGTGCGCGACCGGCTGGTCGAGCGCCTGCGCGAGGCCGGCATCCAGGACGAAGCCACGCTCAACGCGATGCGCACGGTGCCGCGCCATCTGTTCATCGACGAAGCGCTGGCCTCGCGCGCCTACGAAGACACCGCCCTGCCGATCGGCCATGGCCAGACCATCTCGCAGCCCTGGGTGGTCGCGCGGATGACAGAGGCGGTGCTGCAGGTCGGCCCGACCAGGGTGCTCGAAGTCGGCACCGGTTCCGGCTACCAGGGCGCGATCCTGGCCGCGCTGGGGCTGGAGGTGTACACGGTTGAGCGCATCGGCGACCTGCTGCGGCAGGCGCGCAAGCGCTTCCGGCATCTGGGCATGAATGTGCGCAGCAAGCACGACGACGGCCGCATCGGTTGGCCCGAACACGGCCCCTACGATGCCATCGTGGTCACCGCCGCCGCCCCGGCACTGGTCGATGCGCTAGTCGATCAGCTGGCGGTCGGCGGACGGCTGGTCGCCCCGGTCGGTGGCGCCTCGTCGCAGTCGCTGGTGCAGCTCACGCGCGCTGCCGACGGCGCGATCGAACAGCAGGTTCTGGCGCCGGTCACGTTCGTCCCGCTGTTGTCGGGCATGCTGGATTGAATCCATGAGAGTTCCTCGATGAAGATCTTCGGGCCGTTGTACGACGTGGCCATTCGTTGGTCGCGCAATCGCCGCGCTCCGGCGCTGCTGACCGGCCTCAGTTTCGTGGAGGGCTTCATCTTCCCGGTGCCGCCGGAGGTGATGCTGGCGCCGATGTCGCTGGCCGAACCCAGGCGCGCGTTGTGGTTCGCCACCTTGAGCCTGCTCGGCTCGGTCTGCGGCGCGCTGGTCGGCTATCTGCTGGGCCATTTCGCCTTTGCCGCATTGTCGCCGCTGATCGAATGGCTGGGCTGGAGCGCGAAGATCCAGGCGCAGATCGAAACCCTGCGCACGCTGGTCGCCGATTCGCCGTGGAAGGCCTTCTGGGCGCTGGTGCTGGTGGGCTTCACCCCGATTCCGCTGAAGATCTTTACCTGGGCCTCGGGCGTGGTCGGCGTGCCGATCCTGCCCTTCATCGCCAGCATGCTGGTGGGGCGGGGCAAGCGCGTGTACCTGGTGGCCGGCGCGATCCGGCTGGGTGGGGCGCGTGCCGAAGCCGCGTTGCATCGCTGGATCGAGCCGCTGGGCTGGGTGGCCATGGCCGTGCTGGCAGTGGGAGCAGGGTGGCTGGCGTGGAAGACAACCAACGGATGAGCAAGTTGCAGATGAATTCGGTATGTAAGACAGCAGTCCTGCTCGCAGTGGCCATCGGGCTGGCCGCCTGCAGCAGCGCCACGGTGGTGCGTTCGCCCGGAGCCGGCGGCGGTTCGGCGTCTGCACGTCCGTCTGCGGCGCCACGTCCGTCGGTGCCGCGCCCGGGCGCGACCGTCACCGTCCAGCGCGGTGACACGCTGTACGCCATCTCGCGCCGCACCAACATCACCGCGCCGGATCTGGCGGCCTGGAATGGCCTGTCCTCGCCGAACACCATCTATCCCGGCCAGACCCTCAAGCTCTACCCGCCCGGGGCCAGCAAGCCTGGCGGCAGCACCTCCACTGCCGGCACGGTGGTTCCGCCGCGCCCGAGTGCCCCGGTCGCAGCGCCGGTCAGCAGTGGATTTCCGTGGCGCTGGCCGGCCGATGGCGTGGTGGTCGGCACCTTCGTCACCGGCGAAACCACCAAACAGGGCGTGGACATCGCCGGCGCCAGCGGGCAGGCGGTGCGCGCTGCCGCCGATGGCGTGGTGGTGTACTCCGGCGCCGGCCTGGTCGGCTACGGCGAGCTGATCATCATCAAGCACAACGACCAGTGGCTGTCCGCCTACGGACACAACCGCAAGCGCCTGCTCAACGAAGGCCAGAGCGTCAAGGCCGGCCAGCAGATTGCCGAGATGGGCCGCAGCGGCGCTGCCCGCGACATGCTGCACTTCGAGATCCGCTACAACGGCAAGCCGGTGGATCCATTGCTGTATCTGCCTAGGAAGTGAATCGGGAGTAGGGAATAGGGAATCGCAACAGCCTTGGGCCGGGGCTTTATTGATGGATGGCGGACGACGCCTGACCCGAGCAGGGCATCTAAGGCTCGGTAAATTTCGCTTGACAGCGAAGTTTCAGTCCAGCCTGCTTTCCCGATTCCCGATTCCCGATTCCCGATTCCCGATTCCCTAATCAGCCTTCGAGAATCATCGCCAGCGCCACCCGGCGGCCTTCGCTGGCCAGCACGTTGTAGGTGCGTGCGGCGGCCGCATTGGTCATCGCTTCCAGGCCGATGCCGCGGGTCAGGCAGGCTGCAAGCACGTCCGTCTTCGGAAACTGCTGCCGCTCGCCGGTGCCGAGCAGGATCACCGCCGGGGCAAGTGCCAGCACCGCGTCCATATGCGCGACCTGGAGCTGCGCCAGGCCGGGCACCGGCCAGCCTTCCACCAGCTCGTCGGGCATCAGGATGAAGCTGCGCTGCAGAATCTGGTCGTTCACCTTGGCATGGCGGCCATCGGCCGCGCGCAGCGCATAGGTGTAGTCGGGGTGTTCCTGGCTTAAAGGCATGGCGAACTCGTCTGTCAGCCGCGCGGCAGCACGATCTGACGCTTTTCCTTGCTGGGGCGGTACAGGATGGCGACATGGCCGATCCGCTGCACCAGCGCGCTGCCGGTGTGCTGGGTCAGTTCGGCGATCATGGCGTCACGGGCCTCGCGATCCTCCGATGTCACCTTCACCTTGATCAATTCGTGGCGCTCGAGCACTTCCTCGAGTTCGGCCAGAAATGCCGGCGTGACCCCTTTGCCCCCGGTCTGCAGCAGCGCCTTGAGATCGTGGGCCTGGCCGCGCAGGAAACGGTTCTGGGCGGAGGTGAGAACAATGGACATGCAGGATCAAAGGGAAGCAAAGGGTGTTCAGGGTATCATGGCGACCCGTTCAGACCCCTTTGCCGATGCCTTCCCGTAGTAAAAGCAGCCAGCGTTGGCTCAAGGAACACTTCGCCGATCCGTTCGTCAAGAAGGCGCAGGCCGAAGGCATGCGCTCGCGCGCGGCCTACAAGCTGGAAGAACTGCTCCAGCGCGACCGTCTGCTCAAGCCGGGCATGGTGGTGGTCGACCTGGGCGCGGCGCCGGGCGGCTGGTCGCAGCAGGTACGCAAGTCCATGGGCGACAGCGGCCGGGTGGTGGCGCTGGATATCCTGGAGATGCCGCCGCTGGCCGGGGTGGAGTTCCTTCACGGCGACTTCAGGGAGCAAACAGTCCTATCGGAATTCGAGGCGATGCTGGGCGATGTGCCGGTGGACCTTGTGCTGTCCGATATGGCCCCCAATAAGAGTGGCATGGACGCGGTCGACCAACCGCGGATGATGCACCTGGCGGAACTGGCAATGGAATTTGCCGATGTCCACCTCAAACCGGGCGGGGCGTTCCTGATCAAGCTGTTCCAGGGCGTCGGGTCCGACGACTACATTCGTGAGCTTCGCCGCCGCTATGACAAGGTGACGATTCGCAAACCGGCGGCCTCGCGCAAGCGCTCCCCGGAAGTTTATGCGCTCGGTCAGGGCAAGCGTGCCCAGATCAAGTAAGCTGCCAATGACCACCGTGTTTCAAGAATTGAAGAGTAGAGGGCACCGGAGCCAATGAGGATGAACGACTTGACCAAGAATCTGCTGTTGTGGGTGGTCGTCGCGGTTGTGCTGATGGTCGTCTTCCAGAGCTTCTCGCCGCGGATGGCGGGCGGTGTCGGCCCCGACGCGATTACCTACACCCAGTTCCTGAAGGAAGTGGATGCCGGGCGGGTCAAATCGGTGGACTACACCGACGAGACCAATCTGGCGGTCAACGCGATCCGCTTCAAGCGCACCGACGGCAGCGAAGCCACCGTGTACGGGCCGCGCGACGACAAGCTGGTCGACGTGCTGTACAGCAAGAACATCGAAATGACCCGCCAGAAGCCCTCCACCGGGCCGGGTTTCTGGTCGTTGGTGCTCAATTTCCTGCCGGTCATCCTGATCATCGGCTTCTGGCTGTTCATCATGCGCCAGATGCAGGGCGGTGGTGGCGGTGCCAAGGGCGCGATGAGCTTCGGCAAGTCGCGCGCCAAGCTGCAGGGCGAGGACCAGGTCAAGATCACCTTTGCCGACGTTGCCGGTTGCGACGAGGCCAAGGAAGAAGTCAGCGAGCTGGTCGACTTCCTGCGCGACCCGACCAAGTTCACCAAGCTGGGCGGCAAGATTCCGCGCGGCGTGCTGATGGTCGGCCCGCCGGGTACCGGCAAGACGCTGCTCGCCAAGGCGATTGCCGGCGAGGCCAAGGTGCCGTTCTTCAGCATCTCCGGTTCCGACTTCGTCGAGATGTTCGTGGGCGTTGGCGCCAGCCGCGTGCGCGACATGTTCGAGCAGGCCAAGAAGCATGCGCCCTGCATCATCTTCATCGACGAAATCGATGCCGTTGGCCGTCATCGCGGCGCCGGCCTGGGCGGTGGACACGACGAGCGCGAGCAGACCCTGAACCAGTTGCTGGTCGAGATGGACGGTTTCGAGGGTGGCGAGGGCGTGATCGTGATCGCTGCGACCAACCGCCCCGACGTACTGGATCCGGCGCTGCTGCGTCCGGGCCGTTTCGATCGCCAGGTCGTGGTCGGCCTGCCGGACGTCAAGGGGCGCGAGCAGATCCTGCGTGTGCACATGCGCAAGCTGCCGTTGGCCGACGACGTGGTGCCGATGGTCATCGCACGCGGTACGCCGGGCTTCTCGGGTGCCGACCTGGCCAACCTGTGTAACGAGGCAGCGTTGTTTGCCGCGCGCGGCAGCGAGAAGGAAGTCCGCATGGACCACTTCGACCGTGCCCGCGACAAGATCCTGATGGGTGCCGAGCGCCGCTCGATGGCCATGAGCGAGGACGAGAAGACGCTCACCGCCTACCACGAGGCAGGTCACGCCATCGTCGGCCGTCTGGTGCCCGAGCATGACCCGGTCTACAAGGTCACGATCATTCCGCGCGGTCGCGCCCTGGGCGTGACGATGTATTTGCCGGAAGGTGATCGTTATTCGATGAACCGCGTGGCGATCGAGTCGCAGCTGTGCTCGCTGTACGGCGGCCGCGTGGCCGAGGAGCTGATCTTCGGCGGTGACAAGGTTACCACCGGTGCGTCCAACGACATCGAGCGTGCGACCAAGATGGCGCGCAACATGGTCACCAAGTGGGGCCTGTCCGACGAGCTGGGCCCGGTGGCCTACGGTGAGGAGGAAGACGAGGTGTTCCTGGGTCGTTCGGTGACCCAGCACAAGAACGTTTCCGACGAGACCGCGCGCATGATCGACGAAGTGGTGCGCTCGATCCTGGACAAGGCCTACAGCAAGACCAAGGCCATCCTCACCGAGAACCTGGACAAGCTGCACGCGATGTCGCAGCTGCTGTTGCAGTACGAGACCATCGACGTGCCGCAGATCGACGCCATCATGGAAGGCCGCGAGCCGCCGCCGCCAGCGGGCTGGGGCAAGTCCGACAAGGACGGCGGCAACAACAACGACAAGGGCAGCCCGCGTCCGTTGGCGCCGATTGCCGGGCCAGCCGAGCAGCTGTAACGCCCGCATCGGTCAGCTGCAGAAGCATTCATCAAGGCCGGGAAGCGATTCCCGGCCTTGATGCGTTATACGGCCACATCGCCGACCACGCCCTACCGCAACCCCTCCAAGGAGACACCCCCGATGTTCGACACCGCCCTCAAGCTGGATTGCGCCGGTCGCGAACTGCGACTGGACGCGCCGCAGGTGATGGGGATCGTCAACGTCACCCCGGATTCGTTTTCCGATGGCGGCCAGCACGCCAGTTGCGAGGCTGCCATCGCGCATGGCCTGCGCCTGGTCGAGCAGGGCGCTGCGCTGCTGGATATCGGCGGCGAATCCACCCGTCCGGGCGCAACCCCGGTATCGCTGGACGAAGAGCTGCAGCGCGTGATCCCGGTGATCCAGGCATTGGCACAGCACACCGGCGTGCCGATCAGTGTGGATACCTTCAAGCCGGAGGTGATGCGCGCAGCGGTCGCGGCCGGCGCCGGCATGATCAACGACGTGCACGCGCTGCGTTCGCCCGGCGCATTGGATGCCGCGGCCGAACTGCGGGTGCCGGTGGTGTTGATGCATGCACGCAGCGCACCCCATGCGATGCAGGACGCGCCGCATTACGACGACGTGGTGGCCGAGGTGCATCGCTTCCTGGCCGAACGCATCTTCGCGGCGGAAATGGCCGGTATCGACAAGCGCCGGTTGATCCTCGACCCGGGGTTCGGCTTCGACAAGACCACTACGCACAATCTCACCGTGCTGGCGCAGTTGCAGCGCCTGCAGGAGTTCGGCCTGCCGATCCTGGCCGGGCTGTCGCGCAAGCGCAGCATCGGTGAACTGACCGGGCGGCAGGTCGCCGCAGAACGCGTGTACGGCTCGGTCGCCGCGCACCTGATCGCCGCCCAGCATGGTGCGATGGTGCTGCGCGTGCACGATGTGGCTGCTACCGTGGATGCCTTGAAGGTGTGGAGCGCGATGGCGGCGATCCCGCTGCCACGCGTGAGCGCGCCTGCGGCACCGGGCATTCGCTGGCCGGACGAGGACTGATGCCGGCCGACCGACGCCCGCTGGCAATTGCATTGATGGGGCCGACCGCCAGCGGCAAGACCGCGCTGGCACTGGAGGCAGCGCAGCGCTGGAACGGCGAGATCGTCAGTGTCGATTCGGCGCTGGTGTATCGCGGCCTGGACATCGGTGCGGCCAAGCCGGATGCCGCGATGCGCGCGGCGGTGCCACACCATCTGATCGACCTGCGCGATCCCTGGCAGATCTATTCGGCGGCGGAATTCGCCAGCGATGCGCGGCAGGCGATCGGGCAGATCGTGGCGCGCGGCAAGCTGCCGATTCTCGCCGGCGGCACCGGGCTCTACTTCCGCGCCGTGCTGGAAGGGCTGTCGCAGTTGCCCGAGGCCGATCCGGCGGTACGCTCGGCCATCGCAGCCGAAGCCGAACAGCTCGGTTGGGCCAGGCTGCATGCGCAGCTGGCGGACGTGGACCCGATCGCCGCTGCGCGCATCCATACCACCGACCCGCAGCGGATCCAGCGCGCCCTGGAGGTCTATCGCATCAGCGGCAAGCCGATCAGTTACTGGCAGGCGCTGCCGCCGGGGCCACGTCTGCCGGTGCGGGTGCTGAAGGTCGTACTGGCACCGCGCGAGCGCGCAGTGCTGCATGCGCGCATCGAACGACGCCTGGACATGATGCTGGCACAGGATTTCCTGGCCGAAGTGGAACGTCTCCGAGTACTGCCGCAACTGCGCGCGGTCGCCGCGCCGCTGGATCTGCCAGCGGTGCGCGCGGTGGGGTATCGCCAGGCCTGGGAGTATCTGGATGGGGCCGGTAGCCTGGCTGAGTTCCGCGACAGGGCGGTGCAGGCCACCCGTCAACTGGCCAAGCGGCAACTCACCTGGCTGCGTGGCGAGCTCGACGCACGCTGGTTCGACCCGGACACTGACCGGCATCGACTGGAATGCGCACTTGTCGGCTTCCTCGGTCAACGTCCCGATGTACCGCAGGCTTCAGGCGTGTAACATCCCGTTTCCGGGACCGGCTGGGGATGGCAGGTGTCGACCGGGACTATAAGAACAATAATGACGAGGAGTTTTCGATGGCTAAGGGGCAATCTTTACAGGATCCATTCCTCAACGCGCTGCGGCGCGAGCGGGTGCCGGTCTCTGTGTATCTGGTCAACGGCATCAAGCTGCAGGGCACGATCGAGTCGTTCGACCAGTTCGTGGTCCTGCTGCGCAATACCGTGAGTCAGATGGTCTACAAGCACGCCATCTCCACGGTCGTGCCGGCGCGCAACGTGCGCGTGGGGCCGGGTGGTGGGTATGTGCAATCCAATGAAGGCAACCAGGCGGAAGATGACGACGTCGAGCAGTAATGGAGTAGTGCGTGTTTGATCGCTCACGCAAGGGTGAACACGCGTTGTTGATTCAGACCCACTCCGGTGGGCCTGCCGAAGAGGATGTGCTGGAGGAGTTCGCCGACCTTGCCAAGTCGGCGGGCGCCACGGTGGCGGCCACGCTCACCGCGCGCATCGACAAACCGAACCCGTCGACCTTGATCGGCAGCGGCAAGCTGGAAGAGATCAAGGCCGCCGCCGAGGCCACCGGCGCGGATCTGGTGTTGGTCAACCACACCTTGTCGCCCGGCCAGGAGCGCAATCTGGAGCGCTACCTGGAGCGGCGCGTGATCGACCGCACCGGCCTGATCCTGGACATCTTCGCGCAACGGGCACGCAGCCACGAAGGCAAGCTGCAGGTGGAGCTGGCGCAGTTGCGGCATATGGCCACCCGGCTGGTACGCGGCTGGACCCACCTGGAACGTCAGCGCGGCGGTTCGATCGGTCTGCGCGGGCCTGGCGAAACCCAGCTGGAAACCGACCGCCGCCTGCTGCAGAAGCGGGTGGAGCAGTTGCAGCAGCGGCTGGAGAAGGTCGAGGTGCAGCGCACCCAGATGCGGCGTGCGCGCATGCGCAGCGAACTGCCGCGGATTGCGTTGGTTGGCTACACCAATGCCGGCAAATCCACGTTGTTCAATGCCTTGACCGGTGCGGAGGCCTACGTGGCCGACCAGTTGTTCGCCACGCTCGATCCCACCGTGCGTCGCATTGCGCTGCCGGGCGGCAGTGCGATCCTGGCCGATACGGTCGGCTTCGTGCGCGATCTGCCGCATCAACTGGTCGCTGCATTCCGTTCGACCTTGTCCGAGGCGCGCGACGCCGATCTGTTGTTGCATATCGTCGATGCGGCCGACCCGCTGCGCGAAGAACGCATCCAGCAGGTCGATGAGGTGTTGCATGCGGTGGGCGCGGGCGATTTGCCGCAGCTGCTGGTGTTCAACAAGATCGACAAGATCGAAGGCGCGCAGGTGCGTCACGATGCGCAGGACGGCATTCCCGACCAGGCGCGGCGTGAGCGCGTGTGGGTCTCTGCGCGTGATGGGCGCGGGCTGCCGGAACTGCAGCACGCCCTGGGGCAGCGACTGGATCTGCGCCATGTGACCGGGCAACTGCGGTTGCCACCGTCGGCAGGCCGCCTGCGCTCCAAGTTGCATCAACTGGAAGTGGTGCGCGGCGAGCAGTCCGACGAGGACGGCTGGTTGCTGGATGTGGACCTGCCGATGGTCGAGGCCGAGCGCCTGGCTGCCGGCGACGACGGTGCACCACTGCGCGCGATGCTGCCGGATCGTCGCGAAGACTGGGAGTCGTAATCGGCGCTGCACGGTCGGCGTGGCCGGCCGTGCAGCGTGACGCTGGCACGGCAGGCCAATGGCGTCGGAGCGGTGGGGTCATACGGTGTGGCGATCGCGCCGCGCCGGTCGTGGCGCTTTGGCAGATGGCGGCCAACACAGGTCTGCCGCAGTCGCCAGGGCAGGACGATGCAGGCCATCGCAGCCGACAGCCTGGCGATCCGCTCGCCATCGCAGCCGATGCCTGCTGCGATGGGCCGCACACTGCCACTGAACCTGGGCCACGTCGTCGCTGGTGCCGAATGGACGCCGGCGCAGACAGGGGCGGCAAATTGGGCTAAAACGTCGGCTGCCCCTTCATTCGCCGTGCCCATGTCCATGTCCGCCGATTCCGAACTGCAGCAGCTGGCCGAACACCTCGGGCTACAGCTGCTTGCCGCGCGCGAGCGCCTGGTCACTGCCGAGAGCTGTACCGGCGGCTGGATCGCCAAGGCGGTCACCGATGTGGCGGGGTCTTCGCACTGGTTCGATTGCGGCATGGCCGCTTACAGCTACGAGGCCAAGCAGGCCTTGCTGGGAGTGCGCCCCCACACGCTGGAAGTGCATGGTGCGGTCAGCCGCGAAACGGTGATCGAAATGGTCTCGGGCGCGCTGGTCAATTCCGGTGCGAGCATTGCGGTGGCGGTGACCGGCATCGCCGGGCCGGGGGGCGGCAGTGAGGACAAGCCGGTCGGCACGGTATGGATCGGCTGGAAGCGGCGCGGCGGCTATGCCACTGCGCAGTTGTTCCACTTCGCTGGCGATCGCGATGCAGTACGTCGCCAGACCGTGGTTGCCGCGTTGCGGGGCTTGAGCGCGCTGCTCTAGGCCACGCCGCAGCAGCCACGCGCACGTACCTGCTGCGCGGGGTGTGGCTCTGGCCGCGGCGGTTCTCGTCGACAGCGGGCGGTTGCGCATGTGATGCATGGTGGCAATGCAGCCTTGGCTGCGCCGGGTTCGCTGCGCGCTCCGATCTGCATCCGAAGAAGGTGCAACCGGGCTGTACGGTGCTCGATGCGTGGCTGGGCATCGGCGCCGACGACGAGCGCTGGTGTTGGTGCTGGTGCTGGTGCTGGTGCTGGTGCTGGAAGCGTGGGCAGAAGATATCGGCAACGCAACCTGTCGCCCGATCGTCATCGATGCGCCGCTACAGGCCGGGGCGTGGAATGCGTTTCCGGGCGCCCCCGCACGTACGGGCCGAGCTCGCGGTTGCGGCATCAGGCCCTGGTGCGGCCTTGCCAAGGCATCAGGATGCCTGCGCGAGCGCAACCTCGGCTAAGCCCGCAGCTGTCCATGGCGCGACAGGCACGTGCAGATCGGCTACAAACAAGGTCTCGCCTTCAACCTGCGTGCCGATGCTTCCGCTTTCTGCTCATGTGCTGTCGTTGTCCGCGCCGCATCCATCTGCTGGCGGTGTCCTGGCATTGCTGGATGACCGGTGCGCAGCCCTCTGGCGCCCGATGCGTGAGGCAGCCGGTGATTGCGCCGTCCTGTGCGCGAGCGATCGCGCAGCGATGGGTGTTGCGCGTGGCGGTGCGTGGTCAACCTTGGTTTCGAACGACGACAAGCGGCCGGCGATGCGGCGTGATGCGATGCCGCCTGTTGCCGCAGCGCAGTCGCAGGCGGTGTGCTGATGTGGGAGGCACTCGGCACCGTTCGTGATCTCGGGCGGCTGCAGGAAATCGCCGCGGTGCTGATCCGTTACGGATTCGGCGACGTGGTGCGGCGTATCGGCCTGGCCGACGTGCTCGAACGTGCCGGCAAGCTGCTGCACTGGCACAACGCCGAGGGGCGCCTGCGCCTGTCTGCGGCGATGCGGGTGCGGCGCGCGCTCGAGGAACTCGGGCCGACCTTCGTCAAGCTGGGGCAGGTGCTGGCCACGCGCGTGGACCTGCTGCCGCCGGAGTGGATCGAAGAACTGAGCGAGCTGCAGAACGCAGTGCCCGCGCTGCCGTTCGAACAGATCCGCCCGCAACTGGTCGCGGCCCTGGGCGCGGAGCCGGAAAGCGTGTTCGCACGCCTGGACGAACAGCCTTTGGCTGCGGCATCGCTGGCGCAGACGCATCGCGCCTGGCTGGCCGATGGCACACCGGTGGTGCTGAAGATCCGCCGCCCCGGCATTGGCGATGTCATCGATGCAGATCTGCGCCTGCTGGCACGCCTGGCGGAAATCGTGGAAACGCGCGCGCCCGATCTCAAGCGTTATCGCCCCGCCGAAGTGGTGCAGCAATTCACCGTCTCCTTGCGACGCGAGCTGGATTTCGCCGCCGAGTGTCGCAATGCCGAGCGCATCGCGGCCAACTTCGTCAACGACCCCGGGGTGGTGGTGCCGTCGGTCTACTGGCAGTGGACCTGCGAATCGCTCAACGTGCAGGAATTCATCGACGGCATTCCCGGGCGGGACATGCGCGCTGTGGACGCGGCCGGGCTGGACCGCAAGGCGCTCGCTCGCACCGGCGCCGGGATCGTGCTGAAAATGGTGCTGCAGGATGGCTGCTTCCACGCCGACCCTCATCCGGGCAACATCTTTTACCTGCGCGACGGGCGCATCGCCGTCATCGATTTCGGCATGGTCGGACGTGTTTCCGAGCAACGTCGTTTCCAGGTCGCGCAACTGCTGCATGGCATGGTCAGCTACGACGCCGAAGCGGTCATCGACGTGTTGCTGGAATGGGCCGGCACCAGTCTGGAGATCGATGAATCGCGGCTGCAGCAGGACATCGGTGCCTTCGTCGACGAGTACCGCGGCGTGCCGCTGAAAGAGCTGCGCATCGGCGCGATGCTGGGCGATGTCACCTCGATCCTGCGCGATCACGGGCTGACCCTGCCATCGGATCTGGCGCTGATGATCAAGGCGTTTCTCACCCTCGAGGGCATGGGCCGCCAGCTCGATCCGGATTTCGACATGGCCACCGAGGCACGCCCGTATCTCGAACGCGTGGTGCTGCAGCGTTATGCGCCCAGCGCGATGCTGCGGCGCAGCCGTCGCACCGTGACCGGCGCAATCGATCTGATCGGCGACCTGCCACGCGATCTCAAACGGCTGCTGCAGGCCGCACGGCGCGGCAAGTTGCAACTGCAGGTCGAAACGCGGGCATTGCGCGAATTCGGCGAACAGGTCGATCGCGCGGCCAACCGGCTCACCATGGGCATCGTGACGGCCGCGCTGGTGATCGGCTCGTCGATCGTCATGAACAGTGTCGGCGGCAGTGCCAGCCGCTGGCTGCTTGCGTTGGGGGTCGGCGGCTTCATCGGCGCAGCCATCTGCGGTGTCTGGATCCTGTTTTCCATCTGGCGGAGTCGGCGCTAGACGCGGCGCCTGTACCGCCCGGTTGCCGGCCTGCGCGTGAGGCACCACGCGGCGCTTGCGCAGGCGTCAGTTAGTAGTAATACTACTAACCATGGACCTGACCGATACCCAGCAAGCAATCCTGGCCTTGATCGCCGAGCGCATCGATGCCGATGGCGTACCGCCTTCGCAGACCGAGATCGCGCGCGCCTTCGGCTTCAAGGGTGTGCGCGGCGCGCAATACCATCTGGAGGCATTGGAGCAGGCCGGTGCGATCCGGCGTGTCCCCGGGCAGGCCCGCGGCATCCGCCTGGCCGGGCAGGGCGCCCAGTCACGCACCCCGCCTGCCGCAAACGAGCCGATGCGCGACGATGTACTGCGCCTGCCGGTGCTGGGACGTGTGGCGGCAGGCCTGCCGATCGGTGCGGATATCGGCTCGGACGACTTCGTGGTGCTGGACCGGGTGTTCTTCTCGCCGTCGCCGGACTACCTGCTCAAGGTGCAGGGTGACTCGATGCGCGACGAGGGTATCTTCAACGGCGACCTGATCGGGGTGCACCGCACCCGCGATGCGCGCTCGGGGCAGATCGTGGTGGCGCGCATCGATGAGGAGATCACGGTCAAATTGTTGAAGATCGGCAAGGACCGCATCCGCTTGCTGCCGCGTAACCCGGACTATGCGCCGATCGAAGTATTGCCGGATCAGGATTTCGCAATCGAGGGCCTGTACTGCGGGCTGTTGAGGCCGAATCGTTGAGCAATGCGCCGATGGCTGCACTGGCGTTATCCCGAGCCGGTACCACAGGATTTCCCGCTGCCATCGCCATGGCCACCTTTCTAATCTGAGTGTGTCGCAGCCAGTCTCAGCCTGTGCGATACACCGCCGTTACATTAGCCCTACACCGAAATCACTGACAAGGATCACCCAGATGGATGAGAACAAGAAGCGCGCCCTTTCCGCCGCACTGAGCCAGATCGAAAAGCAATTCGGCAAGGGCTCGGTGATGCGCATGGGCGACCGTGTGATCGAGGCCGTCGAAGTCATTCCGACCGGCTCGCTGATGCTGGACATCGCACTGGGGATCGGCGGCCTGCCCAAGGGCCGTGTGGTCGAAATCTACGGTCCGGAATCGTCGGGCAAGACCACCCTGACCCTGCAGGCGATTGCCGAATGCCAGAAGAAGGGCGGCACCGCAGCCTTCATCGACGCCGAGCACGCGCTGGACCCGATCTATGCCGCCAAGCTGGGCGTCAACGTCGACGACCTGCTGCTGTCGCAGCCGGATACCGGCGAACAGGCGCTGGAAATCGCCGACATGCTGGTGCGTTCCGGTTCGGTGGACATCGTGGTGGTCGACTCGGTCGCCGCGCTGACCCCCAAGGCCGAAATCGAAGGCGAAATGGGCGACCAGCTGCCGGGTCTGCAGGCCCGCCTGATGAGCCAGGCGCTGCGCAAGCTGACCGGCAACATCAAGCGTTCCAACACGCTGGTGGTCTTCATCAACCAGTTGCGCCACAAGATCGGCGTGATGATGCCGGGCCAGAGCCCGGAAGTGACCACCGGCGGTAACGCGCTGAAGTTCTACGCTTCGGTCCGTCTGGATATCCGTCGTATCGGCGCGATCAAGAAGGGCGACGAGATCATCGGCAACCAGACCAAGATCAAGGTGGTCAAGAACAAGCTGGCGCCTCCGTTCAAGCAGGTCGTGACCGAAATCCTCTACGGCGAAGGCATCAGCCGCGAGGGTGAGCTGATCGACATGGGCGTGGAAGCCAAGCTGGTCGAGAAAGCCGGCGCCTGGTACAGCTATGGCGAAGAACGCATCGGGCAGGGCAAGGACAACGCACGCGGCTATCTTCGCGACAACCCGCAGGTTGCGGTGCGGCTGGAAGCCGAGCTGCGCGAGAAGTTCCAGCCGGCCGAAGCGCCGCGCGAAGCCGGTGACGACGTCGAGAAGGAATGACAGCAGCCCCGTCAGAGCGAGCTGAGCCGTGATCAGGTCGGTGTCGGCGGCAAGCGCGAACCAGGATGTCCGAGTGGGCCATCCCCGGTTCCGCCTGCCAGCCGCGCCCGGCTGATGGCAGAACGGCCGAACTGATGGCTGCGGCAAGTTTTCTATCGCGGGGACGGCGGAGTCAGTGCCGTCGCTTCCCGCGGTAGATCTATCGAAGGCCAGGAGGGCAGGCGCCACGGATGGCGCATTGATGCTGTTTGAGTTTCGTACTCGGGACACCCACGATGGACGAGCAACCGCCCGCGCCAAAGCGGGGACGCCGGTTCAAGGAACAGACGCCGGTCCAACGCGCACTGGGATTGCTGGTGCGGCGCGAGCATTCGCGCAAGGAATTGAACCGCAAGCTGCTGGCGCGCGGGATCGAGCCGGACGCCGCACAGGCGGCCGTAGAGCGCCTGGCGGATGAAGGATGGCAGGACGACACCCGTTTTGCGGCTTCGGTCGTGCGCAATCGCGCAGGCTCGGGCTACGGCCCGCTGCATATCCGTGCCGAGCTCGGAACCCATGGACTGGACAGCGACGCCATCAGTGCCGCAATGGCGACATTCGAGGGCGACTGGACCGAAAACGCGCGCGATCTGATCCGCCGTCGCTTTGGCGACCAGGGCCCCACCGATCTGCCGCAGCGGCGCAAGGCCGCCGATCTGCTGGCCCGGCGTGGTTTTGATGGCAACAGCATTCGTAGTGCCACGCGCTTCGACCTTGAGGACTGAGGGCGTCAGGCCTGCTACCCTTCGTGGTTTCAGGTTGTTCCGCTCATCTGCGCCCACATCTCATTGGGTGAACGGGACTGCCGCCCGCCCAATGCCAGCACATGAACGCACCCGCCAAATTCAGCACTTCCCAGATCCGCAGTGACTTCCTCGCGTTTTTCGAGGGGAAAGGCCACACCATCGTGCCATCCGCGCCACTGGTGCCGGGCAACGACCCGACCTTGCTGTTCACCAACTCCGGCATGGTCCAGTTCAAGGACGTCTTCCTCGGCGCGGAGAAGCGCAGCTACGTGCGCGCAGCCGACGTGCAGCGCTGCCTGCGTGCCGGCGGCAAGCACAACGATCTGGATTCGGTGGGCTACACCGCGCGGCATCACACCTTCTTCGAGATGCTGGGCAACTGGTCGTTCGGCGATTACTTCAAGAAGGACGCCATCAGCTGGGCCTGGGAGCTGCTGACCCAGGTCTGGAAGCTGCCGGCCGACCGGCTGCTGGTCACCGTCTACCATACCGACGAAGAAGCCTTCGCCTTGTGGCGCGACATGATCGGCATTCCCGAAAGTCGCATCGTGCGCATCGGCGACAACAAGGGCGCGCCGTATGCGTCGGACAACTTCTGGCAAATGGCCGATACCGGCCCATGCGGCCCGTGCACCGAGATCTTCTTCGACCACGGCGACCACATCGCCGGTGGTCCGCCCGGTTCGCCGGACGAGGATGGCGATCGCTTCATCGAGATCTGGAACCTGGTCTTCATGCAGTTCGACCGCCAGCCCGACGGCACCCTGGTGCCGTTGCCGGCGCCGTGCGTGGACACCGGCATGGGCCTGGAGCGGCTGGCTGCGATCCTGCAGCACGTGCATACCAACTACGAGATCGATCTGTTCCAGGCCTTGATCGGCAAGGCCAGTGCGCTGACCGGTGTCGCCGATCTGGAGAACAAGTCGCTGCGGGTGATCGCCGATCACATCCGCGCCTGTTCGTTCCTGATCGTCGATGGTGTGCTGCCGTCCAACGAGGGCCGTGGTTATGTGCTGCGCCGGATCATCCGGCGTGCGCTGCGGCATGGCTGGATGCTGGGGATGCGCCAGCCGTTCTTCAGCAAGATGGTGCCGACCCTGGTCGAGCTGATGGGCGAGGCCTATCCCGAACTGGTGGTCGCACGGGAGACCGTTACGCGGGCGCTGCTGGCCGAAGAGGAGCGCTTTGCCGAGACGCTGGACGCCGGCATGAAGATCTTCGACGAGGTCGCCGCGCGCTCGCAGGAAGTGATTCCCGGCGCCGATGCGTTCCGCCTCTTCGACACCTATGGATTTCCGGTCGATCTGACCTCCGACATTGCACGCGAGCGTGGCTTGCGCGTGGACATGGAGGGCTTCGAGTTCGCCATGGAGCGTCAGCGCGAGACCGCGCGTGCCGCCGGCAAGTTCGGCGGTGGCGTCGCATTGCCGGCCGATCTGGTCGCCACCATGTCGCCGACGGTGTTTCTGGGCTATGAAGCCTATGACGCCGATGCGCTCAAGGTGGTGGCGTTGCTCAAGCAGGGCCGCCCGGTCGAGCGCGCGCAAGCCGGCGACGAGGTCATCGTATTCACCGATCGCACGCCGTTCTACGCCGAATCCGGTGGCCAGGTCGGTGATAGCGGCCAGCTCAGCGGTGGCGATGTCTCCATCGAGATCGTCGACACCCAGAAATTTGCCGGCCAGTTCCATGGCCATGTGGGGCGCATCACCGAGGGTACGCTGGCAGTGGGCGATGTGCTGGCGGGCGGCATCGACGTGCAGCGTCGTGGCAAGACCATCCTCAACCACTCGGCCACGCATCTGCTGCATGCGGCCCTGCGCGAGGTGCTGGGCACGCATGTGCAGCAGAAGGGCTCGCTGGTTGCGCCGGACCGCTTGCGCTTCGACTTCTCGCACTTCCAGCCGATCACGCCCGAAGAGCTTGCTGTGATCGAACGCAAGGTCAACGCAGAGGTGCGCACCAACCACAGCGTCGAAGTGCACAACATGGCGATGCAGGAAGCGCTGGATTTCGGCGCGATGGCCTTGTTCGGTGAAAAGTACGGCGAGAACGTGCGCGTGCTGAAGATGGGCGGCTATTCCACCGAACTCTGCGGTGGCACGCACGTGACCCGTACCGGCGATATCGGCCTGTTCAAGATCACCTCCGAAGGCGGTGTGTCCTCGGGCGTGCGTCGCATCGAAGCGGTGACCGGGCAGGGCGCGTTGGATCATGTCGCCGATGAAGAGCGACGTCTGTTCGAGGCGGCCAGCCTGCTCGGCGGCAACGCTACCGAGGTGGTCGACAAGGTGCGCGCGCTCACCGAGCGTCAGAAGCGGCTTGAGCGTGAGCTGGAGTCGCTCAAGGCCAAGCTGGCCTCCGGTGCCACTGCGGACCTGGGTTCCAGTGCCGTCGACGTGGCAGGCGTCAAGGTGGTCGCCGTGCGTCTGGAGGGCTTCGATGCCAAGGCGCTGCGCGATGCGATGGATCGTCTCAAGCAGCAGCTTGGCGATTCGGTCATCGTGCTGGCAGGTGCCGCCGGCGGCAAGGTTGCGCTCGTGGCCGGTGTGAATGGCAGCCCAACTGGCAAGGTGAAGGCGGGGGAACTCCTCGGCCATATCGCCAGTCAGATCGGGGGCAAGGGCGGCGGTCGTCCGGATCTCGCCCAGGGTGGTGGCGAGGATGGTCCCGCCCTTGCGACCGCGCTCGACGGCGTGCCCTCCTGGGTCAAGCAACACTTGGGCTGAACACTTGTGCTGGTATGCCTTGCTGGTTGGCAGGGTGTCCCGCTACCATTTCCGGTCTATTCCCTTTACCTAGGGCGGGCCTTATCAATCGGCCGCCGATGCTGGTGGGAAGCCCACCGGTTCCAGGAGATTTGCAAAATGTTGATCCTCACTCGCCGGGTAGGCGAAACCTTGATGATCGGCGACTCGGTCACTGTGACCGTACTCGGCGTCAAGGGTAATCAGGTGCGCATCGGCATCACCGCACCGAAAGATGTTGCTGTACACCGCGAAGAAATCTATCAGCGGATCCAGCGTGGGGATGAGCCGGTCGCTTCCGGTGCGCATCACGGCGACGATTCTTCGAATTGATCGTCATAAAGGGTTTACGTTAGCCCCTCTTACCCGGTATTCTTCGCGGCCTGCAACGGACACCGCGGCAGGACGCAAAAACTGGAGCGATGCCCGAGCGGCTGAAGGGGCTCCCCTGCTAAGGGAGTATAGGGTCAAAAGCTCTATCGAGGGTTCGAATCCCTCTCGCTCCGCCAGTGTTTTGAACGCCCGCAAATCCATGATTTGCGGGCGTTTTCATTTGTGTGGACGTGGTGGTGGCGATTGCAGGCAGGCGCCGGCGCAACGCCGGCAGCCGCACCGGCGGCAGCGTCTGAATTGCCACAAACGTGCCGTAGGCAGCGATTCAAGTAACCCGGGCATGGGTCGCTAAGGCTGTGACACCTCTTTCGGATCTCAACCCGATGCGCCTACCGCCGCTGCTTGGACGCCTGTTTTCTTCCCGGAGCCGTGGGCTGCAGCACAAGGCCGATGCCGTGGACCGGGTGATGGCGGTGATCGAGTTCGATCTGGATGGCCGCATCCTGCATGTGAACCAGAACTTCCTGTCACTGATGGGCTACCGGCTGGACGAAGTCGTCGGTCAGCATCACCGCATGTTCGTGACTCCTGGCGACCGCGACAGCGAAAGCTACCGGCAGTTCTGGCAGGCGCTGCGCCGCGGCGACTTCAACGCCGGGCGGTTCTGTCGCCTGGACAAGCATGGGCGCGAGGTATGGATCAACGCCTCCTACAACCCGTTGCTGGATCGTGCGGGCAAGGCCTATCGGGTGGTCAAGTACGCCACCGACATCACTGCGCAGGTGCGCCAGACCGCCGATTTCGAAGGCCGCATCGATGCGATCGACAAGGTCATGGCGGTCATCGAGTTTTCGCTGGACGGCACGGTGCTCGATGCCAACGAGAATTTCCTTGCGGCCATGGGCTACCGGCTCGATGAGATCCGCGGCAAGCATCACGGCATGTTCGTGGACGCGCAAACGCGTCAGTCGGCGGCCTATCGCGCGTTCTGGGACAAGCTCGGGCGCGGCGCGTTCGACGCGGGCCGCTACAAGCGCATCGGCAAGGACGGCCGGGAGGTGTGGATCCAGGCGTCCTACAACCCGGTGCTGGACGAGCACGGTCGGCCGTACAAGGTGGTCAAGTACGCCACCGACGTGACCCGTCAGGTAGTCGATTCGGCCGATGCCGATGGCCGCATCCAGGCCATCGACAAGGTCATGGGCGTGATCGAGTTCGATCTGCAAGGGCGTGTGCTGACCGCCAACGACAACTTCCTGGCCATTTTGGGGTACTCCGCCGAGGAGGCGATCGGCCAGCATCACCGCATCTTCGTCGACGCAAGCTACGGCGCCTCCGAAGACTACCGGCATTTCTGGACAAAGCTGGCGCGTGGCCAGTTCGATGCGGGCCGCTACCGTCGGCTGCACAAGGATGGCAGTTCGGTATGGATCCAGGCGTCCTACAACCCGATCCTGGACGTGTCCGGGCGGCCGTACAAGGTGGTCAAGTACGCCACCGATGTCACCGACCAGGTGCGCTCTGCCGAGCGCATGGGGCAGTTGATGCAGCAGACACTGAGCATCGCGCAGAACGTGCAGCGCGAGGCACACCATATTTCGGTCAGCAATCAGGAGCTGGTGAGCCGCTCGTCCACGCAGTCGGCAGCGGTGGCGCAGACCTCGACCACCATCGACCAACTGGCAGAGACCGTCCGCACCAATTCCGACAGCGCCAATTCGGCCCAGCGCATGGCCGAAGCATCGGCCGATGTTGCGCGACGCGGCGCCACCGTCATCGCCGACATGGTCAAGACCACGGCCGGCATCCGCTCGGCGACCGATCGTATCGGCCAGATCATCGAGGTGATCGACGGCATTGCGTTCCAGACCAATATCCTGGCCTTGAATGCCGCCGTGGAAGCGGCACGTGCTGGCGAGCAGGGCCGTGGATTTGCCGTGGTGGCGACCGAGGTGCGTAGCCTGGCGCAGCGCTGCAGCGTCTCGGCGAAGGAGATCCGTGGCTTGATCGACAATGCGACCGACCAGGTGGGCGATGGTTCGCGCCTGGCTGAGCAGGCCGGTGTGGTGATGCAGGACATGGTCGGCTCGGTGCTGCGCGTCACCGCGACCGTGGAGCAGATTGCCGCTGCCAGCCAGGAGCAGGCGCGGGACATTTCCACCGCCAATACCGCGCTGCAATCGATCGGTGTGCAGGCGCGCGACCAGGCGCAGATGGTCGACGACCTGGCGCGCTCGGCGCGTGTGCTGGAAGCCGATGCCGATGCGCTGTTTGCCTTGGTCAATGGCGATGGCGACGGTGATCGCGACACCGGGGCGGCGGCTGTGCGCAGCGAGGCCCCGATCAAGCCGCTCGCCAAGCCGCAGGCCGCGTGATCCCGCGCAGGGATGTGCTGATGCGCGGCGGCATCGATGCATGGCGTCATGCATGGCAGCGGCATCGCCGGTGCCTTGCAGGCTGATCGCCTGAGCACAAAAAAGCCCGCCGGAAGCGGGCTTTGTGCTGTCGGCGAGTCTCCAGCGCGCAGCGTGCCGCATTGTCTGCAGCACGCTGCATGCCGGGCTGGCGCCGTTTACTGCGGCAGGTCGAACACCAGCACTTCCGCATCGCGTGCATCGGCCAGCACGATCTCCGGCTCGCCGGTGATCTGCAGCGCGTCGCCGGCCGACAGTGCCTGGCCATTGACGCTCAGGCTGCCGCGCGCCACCTGCACGTAGCCGATGCGGCCATCGGCCAGTGGCTGTTGCAGGCGCACCTGGCCATCGAGGATGGAGGCATACAGGCGTGCATCCTGGTGCAGGCGCAGCGAGCCGTGCTCGCCACCGGGCGAGGCGATCAGGCGCAGCTGGTTGCGCTTGCTGTCGGCATCGAAATGCTTCTCCTCGTAGCTGGGCTCGATGCCGTTGCGTTCGGGCATCACCCAGATCTGCAGGAAGTGCACCGGCTCGCTGGCCGAGTGGTTGAACTCGCTGTGGGAGACGCCGCTGCCGGCGCTCATGCGCTGCACGTCGCCGTAGTGCAGCACCGAGCCGGTGCCCATGCTGTCCTTGTGCTCCAGCGCGCCACCCAGCACGTAGGAGATGATCTCCATGTCGCGGTGGGCATGGGTGCCGAAGCCTTCGCCCGGGGTCACCTTGTCCTCGTTGATCACCCGTAGCGGGCCGATGCCCATGTGGCGCGGGTCGTGGTAGCTGGCGAAGGAGAACGTATGGCGCGAGGACAGCCAGCCATGTTCGGCGCGGCCACGGGTTTCGCTCTTGCGGACAGTCAACATGCTGCTTCTCCTTGAAAGGTTCGAGTGTCGCCGAGAAGGGGAAATCGGTGTCCCAGCGGCTTGATGCGTAGTCTGGGCCCGCGCATCGGCAACGAAAAGCGAGTAGATTTGGCAACTACCATCGAAAAAATCGAACAATGAACATCAGCCTGGAAGCGCTGCAGATCCTGGACGCGATCGACCGCCGCGGTTCATTCACCGCGGCGGCCAAGGTGATGTTCAAGGTGCCGTCGACGATTTCCTACACGGTCTCCAAGCTGGAGGACGATCTGGGCGTGCAGTTGTTCGAGCGGGTTGGACCGAAGGCCACGCCCACGCAGGCGGGGCGTGAGCTGCTGCGCGAAGGGCGGCAGCTGCTGCGCGCCGCGCAGGAGCTGGAGGTGCGGGTGCGACGGGTGGCGTCGGGCTGGGAGTCGGACTTTGCGATCGGGCTGGACGCGATCCTGCCGGTCGCCCTGCTGCAGGCGCAGATCCTGAACTTCTACACGGTGGCCGACAGTACGCGCCTGCGCGTGGTGAGCGAATCCTTGTCCGGCAGTTGGGAGGCGCTGCTGGATCGGCGCGTGGACCTGATCGTCGCGGCGGGCGAGGGCCCGAGCGGTGGTGGCTACGTCGCCGAGGCGATCGGGACGCTGGGCTTTGTGTTCGCGGTGGCCTCCACACATCCGCTGGCCGGCGCCGGCACGCTGGGCGCGGCCGAACTGGCCGAACATCGTGCGATCGCAGTGGCCGATTCGGCACGGCGTCTGCTGCCACGCACGGTCGGCCTGCTGTCCGCGCGCGATGTGCTCACCGTGCCGGACATGCAGACCAAGCTGCAGCTGCAGCTGGCCGGCGCTGGCTACGGCTTTCTGCCCGAGCCATATGCGCGCGGCGCGCTGCAGGATGGCCTGCTGTGCGAGCTGCAGGTGGAAACCCGCAAACCCGACGAAACGTTCTACCTGGCCTGGCGTCCGGGCGAAGAGGGCGAGGCGCTGGGCTGGTGGCGGCGCGCATTGCGCAGCGATGGGCTGTTCGATGGCTGGTTGCAGTCGCTTGCCGAAACGTATCGTTCCGTCGCCGCCGGGCAGTCGCGCGCGTGAAGAAGGGCCGATAATGGGCCCTCGCCGTCGCGCAGGGGCGCCGCATGCAGGGCTTGATCGAACAGTACGGATTGGCGCTGGTCTTTGCCAACGTGCTGGCGTTGTCGCTGGGCCTGCCGGTGCCGGCGCTGCCGACCCTGGTGCTGGTCGGGGCCGGCTACGCGCTGCAGGGCGGGGAGGATGCCTGGCTGGCCGGACTGACGGCCTTGGCGGTGTCGGTGCTGGCAAGCCTGCTCGGCGACCTGGCCTGGTATCTGGCCGGCCGCCGTTTCGGCAATCGCACCTTGCAGTCGCTGTGCCGGCTGTCGCTGTCGCGCGATACCTGCATGAAAAAGACCGAGCGGTTCTTCTCGCGCTGGGGTGTGCGGGTGTTGGCGGTGGCCAAGTTCGTGCCCGGTCTATCGATGGTCTCGGTGCCGATGGCCGGTGCGATGCGGGTGCGCCCGGCGGCGTTCCTGCGCTACGACGCCCTGGGCGCGTCGCTGTGGGCATTGGTCGGCCTGGGCCTGGGCGCGCTGTTCGCGCAGCAGGTGCAGGACGTGCTGGCGTTGCTGTCCGACCTGGGGTCCGGTGCGATCGTCGTCGTGGCCGTGTCGCTGGCCTGCTACGTCGGCTGGCGCTGGTGGCGCCGGCATGCCCTGCTGCGTTCGCTGGAGCATGCGCGGATCGCCGTGGAGGAGCTGGTGCCGCTGCTCGATGGCGACGAAGCGCTGCGGCCGACGGTGCTGGATATCCGTGCGCCGGGCCATCGCGATCTGCAGCCGTACACGATTCCCGGCGCGGTGTTTGCCGACGAGCGTCAGCTGGCGCAGATCCTTGCCAGCGTGCCGCGCGATCGCAGCGTGGTGATCTATTGCGCGTGTCCGGACGAGGTGTCGGCGGCGTGGCTGGCCGCTCGGATGCGCGAGCGCGGATATCGCGACGTGCGGCCGTTGTTGGGTGGGCTGGATGCCTGGCGCGACGCCGGGCATCCGGTGACCTCGCTGCTGCCGGTCGTGGTGGTGGCCGGGGCCGATGCGCTGGATGCGATGGCCTGATCGCCATGATGCAGTGACTTGCAGCGCGCATGCCGGCCTGTCGCGCGTCTTGCTTGGTGTTGGCTGCGTCGTAACGGCGCAGCCACGATTCGTCCTCGAACGGCAGGCAAAAAAAAGACCAGCAAGCTGGTCGTTTTCTTCAAGATTGGTGCGCCCGGAGAGATTCGAACTCCCGACCGCCTGGTTCGTAGCCAGGTACTCTATCCAACTGAGCTACGGGCGCATTATCTTGTTTTGACTTGCGTTTCGACTTGCAGATCCATCGCAGTGCGATAAGACCTTTTAACTAAAAAGACAGCGTTTGAAGGCTGTCTCTCGTTGTTCTGAAGATGGTGCGCCCGGAGAGATTCGAACTCCCGACCGCCTGGTTCGTAGCCAGGTACTCTATCCAACTGAGCTACGGGCGCGTCGTCAGGAGCGGAATTATGCGGATGCCTGGAGTGCTCGTCAATCCCTTTGTGAAAGTCGATCGTCGCTGCCCGCATCGCCAAGCTGCCGCCGCAGCGCAGCGGCAACGGCAACAGGCGTCTTCATCCACGCAAAATGATCGCTACGCGTGCCCAGTTGCGCATCGTCCAGGGCGATGCGCTCGGCAGGTGCCTGCGGCATTTTCTGCAGCAAGGCCTGCAAGGCGCCGGGCGGGCCGAAGCGGTCGCGTGCGAAGGTCACTGCGCTGATCGGCATGCGCAGTTGGCCCAGCGCCTGTTCGAGATTCCATGACGTGCCGGCCGCACGATAACGATTGCTGCGACCGACCTGCGCCCAATCGGCGATCAGGCTGCGCGCCTCGGTTCCGCCGAAACCGAGCGTTCGTCATGCAGCACGCCCTGGGTACGTGCCAGCCATGGCAACAGTCGGAAGATCAGCGGCAGGCCGTAGCGCATCGGCACCGGGAAATTGCGCCAGTACGGCGAGCCGCTGGCGACCAGCCACAGCTGCGCAATCCGTGCAGGCCGCAACGCGGCATGGCAGCATGCCAGTTGGCCGCCGAGGCTGTGACCGCCGAGCACGCACGGCAGCTGCGGGTCATGCAGGTCGGGCAGCGCCCGGCTGGCGGGAATATCGTCGGCAAGCAGCGTGCGATAGCCCCAGTCGTGCTGGCGCGAGGGGCGCAGGGTGCTGCTGCCATTGCCGCGCCATTCGTGCAGGTACACCGCAATGCCGGTGCCGGCCAGTGCATGCGCGAACGGCTGGTATTGTCGCGCGGCGACCCCGAGTGCCGGCAGCCACAGCAGGCTGGCGATCGGCCGCGCCGGGGCGTGACGCAGCACCTGCCAGGCATGTCCATCCACGGCGGTGACGGTGAGCGTGCTGGCGTGCACGCTCATGGGCTGGGCGCGGCACCGAAATGGTCCAGGACCAGCACCTCGCCGTGACCGGGGCTGTGGCCGAGGCGGATGGCGCGCGCGACGTAGTCGATGGCCGCTTCGCAGGCATTGAGCAGGGACAGGCCCTGGCACACCTGCGCGGCAATGGCCGCCGACAGGCTGCAGCCGGTGCCGTGCGCATCGACCTGCAGGCGCGGATGCATGAACACGTCCTGGGTGACGCCGTCATCGAAGCGGTCGATCACGCGCGTGCCCTCGTGCAGGTGACCGCCCTTGAGCAGCACCGCGTTGGCGCCGAGGTCGAGCAGGGCGGCGGTGGCATGCTCGGCGGCATCGGCATCGTCGATGCGGCGGCCGGTCAGCAGTTCGGCTTCGGGCGTATTCGGTGTGATCAGCGTGGCCAGCGGCAGCAGGCGCGTGCGCAGCGCCTCCAGCGCGGCGTCTTCGAGCAGGCGGGCGCCGCTGGTGGACACCATCACCGGGTCGAGCACTACGAAGGGCGGGCGATGTCTTTCAAGCAGATCGGCCACGCAATGGATGACCTCGGCATTGGCGAGCATGCCGAGCTTGACTGCCTGAATTTCGAAGTCCGCAAAGCAGGCATCGATTTGCGCCTGCAGGAACGCGATCGGCGGGACATGCACGGCAGTGACGGCGCGGGTGTTCTGCGCGGTCAATGCGGCGATCGCCGACAAGCAGTGCACGCGGTGCGCGGCAAAGGTCTTGAGGTCGGCCTGGATGCCGGCGCCACCGCCGGAATCGGAACCGGCGATGGTCAGGGCGGACAGCGTGCTGGACGTGGTCATGAGGGGATTCTGCACTGCCGCCTGGCGGAAGTGCGGATCATCGCGTACGCCAGCGACGCCATTGCAGGTAGGCAATGTAGCCGGCACCGGTCAATCCGGTGAGTCCGGCTGGCAGGTAGAGCGCGTCGTAGTGCCAGCGCTGGAACAGCCAGGTGCCAAGCATGCTGCCGGCGAGAAAGCCGCTGATGATCAGCCCGCTCAGCGTGAGCCGGCGCACCTGCAGCGGGCGCCCGCGCAGCAGGTGCCCCAGGCCGATGCCCAGGTCGGTGAACATGCCGCTCAGGTGCGTGGTGCGGACTGCGGCGCCACTGAGGGTGGTGGCCATGGCGTTCTGCAGCCCGCAGGCACCTGCGGCGACCAGCGCGCCGCCGACGTGATGCAGCTTGAACAGCGGAATCGCGGCCAGCAACAGCAGCGCTTCGAGCAGCAGCGCCGCGCCGTAGCGCTGTCCGAGCCGCAAGACATCGTCCTGGATGATCAGGCCGCTGAGCATGGCGCCTGCGCAGAAGGCGATCAGGATGCCCCACAGGAAGCCGATCTCCGGTGCGCTGTCCTGCACCAGGGCCACGCCGAGCAGGCTGGTGGTGCCGGTGAGGTGGCTGACCACCTGGTGTTCGGAACCCAGGTAGCCGACCACGTTGACCATGCCGGCCACACCCGACAACGCGACCGCGCCGATCCAGACCCAGCGCGGCAGCAACAGGCCCATCGCCGGTCAGGGCGTGCCGTTGATGGCGATCTGCGAAAACGCGCCGGTTTGCGGGTCGTACAACGCGCCCCAGAATGCACTGCCGCCATCGCACACCCGGATCGCGTCCCTGGCCGGTTTCACTGGCGGATCGTTCGGCAGCCTGAAGGCGTTGATGTAGATCAGCTGCTGGCCCTGGATCACCACGCCGACATACTGGCGGTCGAAATCACGTGGCTCGGGGATGGTCGGGGTCAAGGCATCCTGCCTGGATTCGAGCTGCTCGATCTGCTGCTGGCTCGGTGTCCAGTAGCCGGTGATCTGGCCAGGATGACGCGCCGGGCTGTCGCGCGAGCAGGTGTCCAGCACCTGCTCGGCGACGCTCTGGCGGGTGATGACCCAGGATTGCCCGCTCTTGAGGTTGGTGGGCACGCTGGCCGGAGGCGGCGTGGTCGCGCAGCCGGCCAGTGCCAGGACGGTGAACGCCGCCGCGCTGCGCAGCAGGTGCATCACAGCACCTCCGAGGCGAAGTCGGCCAGGCGCGACCGCTCGCCACGACGCAGCGTGATATGCGCGCTGTGCGGCCAGGCCTTGAAGCGGTCCACCGCATAGGTCAGGCCCGAGGTGGTCTCGGTGAGGTAGGGCGTATCGATCTGTTCGACATTGCCCAGGCACACGATCTTGGTGCCGGGGCCGGCACGGGTGATCAGCGTCTTCATCTGCTTGGGCGTGAGGTTCTGCGCTTCGTCCAGAATCAGGTAGCGCGACAGGAAGGTGCGCCCGCGCATGAAGTTCATCGAGCGGATCTTGATGCGGCTGGCGAGCAGGTCGTTGGTGGCCGCGCGGCCCCACGAGCCGCCTTCCTGGTTGTGGGTGAGCACTTCCAGGTTGTCGGTCAGTGCGCCCATCCACGGGGTCATCTTTTCCTCTTCGGTGCCGGGCAGAAAGCCGATGTCTTCGCCGACGCTGACGGTGGCGCGGGTCATGATGATTTCGCGGTAACGCTGCTGATCCATCGTCTGCGCCAGGCCGGCGGCCAGGGCGAGCAAGGTCTTGCCGGTACCGGCGGTGCCGAGCAGGGTGACGAAATCGATCTCCGGGTCCATCAAGGCATTGAGCGCGAAGTTCTGCTCGCGGTTGCGCGCCACGATGCCCCACACCGCGTGCTGGCCGCTGCGGAAATCGTCGACCAGGCACAGCGTGGCCTTGCCGCCGCCGACCTTGGCCACGCGCAGTTCCACTTCGTCCTCGCCCGGCAGATACAGGTACTGGTTCGGATACCAGTCCTCGTCGTCGGCCAGCACGATCTCGTAATGGGTGCGGCCACGCTCGTTCCAGCTGCGCAGGTCCTGGTTGTGCTTTTCCCAGAAGTTTTCCGGCAGCTCGATGGCGCCGGTGAACAGCAGGCTGAAATCGTCCAGCGCGCGATCGTTCTGGTAGTCCTCGGCATTCAGGCCGCTGATGTAGGCCTTGATGCGCAGGTTGATGTCCTTAGACACCAGGATGACCGGTACATCCGGGTTCTCCTCGCACAGCGCCAGCACCGATGCCAGGATCTTGTTGTCCGGAATCATCGCGCCGAAGGTGCGGCCCGGGTCGATCGGATGGATCTGGAAATACAGCCGGCCGATGGCGGCCTGGCCCTTGAGCTGGATGCCCTGCGGATGGCTGAGCAGGATGCCGGCCTGGATCTGCTCGGCGTTGGTGTTCTCCAGCAATTCGTCCAAAAAGCGGCTGACCTGGCGCGCATTCCGGCTGACTTCGGACGTGCCCTTCTTGGCGTTGTCCAGTTCCTCGATCACCTGCATCGGCAGGAACACATCGTGTTCCTCGAATTTGAACAGCGCGGTGGGATCGTGCATCAGCACGTTGGTGTCCAGCACGTAGATGCGCTTGCCTCGGGTCATTGGGTCTTCCAAGTGATGGAACAGGGGCGAGCCATCACGCCTGCGGGGCAGGGTGATGGAGGACACGGGAAACCAGGGGGCGTCACTGTCTGGCGTGCGCCTTCAACGCGGCCAGCACGGCGTCGGCGTGGCCAGCCACCTTGACCTTGCGCCAGGCCTGCACCACCACCCCTTCGGGCGACAGCAGGAAGGTGCTGCGCTCGATACCGAGCACCTGCTTGCCGTACATGTTCTTTTCCTTGATCACGTCGAAGGCGCGGCACAGGGCCTGGTCGCCATCGCTGACCAGCGGGAAGGCAAAGCCCTGCTTGGCGCAGAAATTGTCGTGCGACTTCACCGAGTCGCGCGACACGCCCAGCACGACCGCGCCGGCCTGCGTGAACTGCGGCAGCAGCGCGTTGAAATCCAAGCCTTCGGTGGTGCAGCCGGGCGTGCTGTCCTTCGGGTAGAAGTACAGCACCAGCCATTTGCCGGCGTAGCCGCGCAAGGTGGTCTGAATGCCACCGGACAGCGACAGTGGCAGGTCCAGGCTTGCGGCGGGGAGGTCAAGTACAGCGTCGGTCATCGTTGCTCAGCCCAAAGTGGAGGGGCGTGCGGCGCGGTCATGCCGGGCCGACGTCCATCCCATCATAAGCAGCCACGTGGAAACGTTTGGCAAGCGCGTCGAACTGCGCATTGCGCTGATTCAGCGACTCGATGGTGTGCTGTTCCAGCTTGTCCACATGCAGGAAGTAGGACTCCTCGTCGTCGCCATCGTCTTCGTCGCGTTCGCCGAGGAAGATGTCGATGACGCGATAGCCGTCCTGGGTCAGTTGCGCGGCGAGCTGTTGCAGCGGTTGCTGCGCCGGGTCGGCGAAGAAATATTCCCAGCGCAACGGCCCGTCGAGATTCCAGTCGGTCTCGGAGCGGATGTGCTCGAACATCTGTTTCAGTGCGGAAAGGGCAATGGCCATCGGGACGTCTGCCTCAGAACTTCATCGGGTCCATGATCGCGTCGAGATTGAGGTGATCACAGAATTCCAGGAAATCATCGCGCAGTGCGGCGATGTGCATGTTGGCCGGCACGCCGATCGTCACCTGCGCAGAGAACATCTCCGCGCCGGTCTGCATGGCGCGGTAGCGCGTGCTCTGCAGGTTCTCGATGGTGATGCCCTGGCGGTCGAAGAAATCGGCCAGCTGGAACAGGATGCCCGGCTTGTCGGCGGCGATGACTTCGACGATGTAGGGCAGCAGGTTGGACTGGGTCTGCTTGGGGCCGGTGCGGTACCACACCAGCTTCAGGCCCTCTTCGCGCTCGAGGCGGGTCAGCATGGCCTCCAGCTTGGCGACCGAGTCCCAGGAGCCGGTGGCCAGGGCGGTGACCGAGACATCGCGCCCCACCGTGGCCAGGCGGGCGTCCACGAGATTGCAGCCGCTATCGGCGATGCGGCGGGTGACGGGCAACAGGGGAGACTCCGGATGCGTCGTGTAGGCGTTGATCAGGAGGTGGTTTTCGGTCGGCGAGGGCCGGGGAGTCGAGTCGGTCAAAGGGGCTTCCGGCATTGCATCAGGCTGAATGGCCGCCCGGGCAGGCGCCCTGGCGGTGACCAGCATACTTGCCCGTGGTTTCGCGCCGCAAGTAACATGCAGGCGGCCACAACCCGCGTGCGCGCGGGCCTTTCCTGTCACGTAAGAGCAGCAGAATCTTGTCCCTTTCCGGCATCATCACCGCGCTGGCGACCCCTTTCGGTCCGGACGGCGCACTCGACCTGGATGCTTGGCGGCGGTTGCTGGAACAGCAACTGCACGGCGGCGTGCAGGGAATCGTCGTCGCCGGTTCCACCGGCGAGGCCGCCGCATTGAGCGACGAGGAGTACGACACCTTGTTGCGTGCCGCCGTTGCGCAGGTGGCCGGCCGCGTGCCGGTGCTGGCCGGCACCGGCCTGTCGGGCACCGCCAAGACCATCGCGCAGACGCGCCGCGCCGCTGCGCTGGGTGCGCAGTACGCGCTGGTGGTGACGCCGCCGTACGTGCGTCCGACCCAGGCCGGCCTGCAGGCGCATTTCCTGGCGGTTGCCGACAACGGCGGCTTGCCGGTGGTGCTGTACAACGTGCCTGGCCGCACCGGATGCGACCTGTTGCCGGAGACGGTTGCCGCGCTGGTCGGGCATCCGAACATCGTCGGCATCAAGGAAGCGCGCAGCGAGCCGGAGCGCGTGGCCGCGCTGGTGGCGCTGCGCAGCGAGTCCTTCGTGGTGCTCAGCGGTGATGACGGCAGCGCCGCACAGGCGATGCTGTCCGGTGCCGACGGGTTGGTTTCGGTGGCGTCCAACGCCTTGCCGTCGGCCTATCGGCGCCTGTGCGACCTGGCCCGCGACGGCCAGCGCGAGGCGGCCACCACGTGGGACGCACGCCTGAGCGAGTACCACAGTTTCTGCGGCATCGAATCCAATCCCATCCCGGTCAAGGCGCTGCTGCAGCGCGCCGGGATCGGGCACGGCCTGCGTTTGCCGTTACTGCCCCTTTCTGCGGCGCACCAGCCTGCCGCCGACCGCCTTGCCGCCGACGCTGTTGCGTTGGAAGCGCTTTCCAGCCGCGAAATGCTCGCGGCCTGACCCAGGAGATCTATCGATGCGTCATTCCGTTTCCCCCGTCCGCGTG
The DNA here is from genome assembly GCF_003993515.1 of Xanthomonas sp. BRIP62415. NCBI lineage: Bacteria > Pseudomonadati > Pseudomonadota > Gammaproteobacteria > Lysobacterales > Lysobacteraceae > Xanthomonas > Xanthomonas sp. BRIP62415. The sequence goes on along the minus strand of NZ_QEZH01000034.1, from coordinate 25,518 downwards.
CTCTCGCTCGCGTTGCTGGCGACCGCCACCGTCGCCGCCACGAGCGGTTGCAGCTGGTTCCACAAGGGCGCACGCGGTGACTACGCGCTGGCCCCGGAAGCCCGTCCGCTGGAAGTGCCGCCGGATCTGAACCTGCCCGATACCTCCGGCGCGATGAAGGTGCCGACGCTGGCTTCGACCGCGCAGCAGAACACCTCGGCGCCGCCGTCCGCCAGCGCCAACAGCGGCTTCACCGTGCCGGGCGAGCGCGACGAGGTGTTCGCCAAGGTGGGTGCGGCACTGGCCGACATTCCCGGCCTGACCATCGCCAGCAAGGCGCAGATGCTCGGTTCCTATGACGTGAGCTACGAAGGGTCCAGCTTCCTGGTGCGCGTGGTGAAGGTCGACGCCGGCAGCTACGTGTCGGCAGTGGATCCGCGCGGCATGCCGGCCACCGCGGCAGCGCCGGTGGCGGTGATCACCGCGTTGAAGGGCAAGCTGGGCGGCTGAGGCCGCTGCAGCCATCGCAGACAGCAAAACGGGCGCTTCGGCGCCCGTTTTGCGTTTTTGATGCGGTGTCGTCGCTGCGCTGCGGCCAGACGCTGTGTCAGCGCTGCAGCAGCGGCAGCTTGTTCGGCTTGCCGTCCCATTCGGCGGCATCGGGCAGCGGCTCCTGGCGCACGGTCAGCACCGGCCAGGCCTTGGCCAGCTCGGCGTTGAGCGCGACGAAGCCTTCCTGGCCTGCCGGGACGTCGTCTTCCGGGTAGATCGCGTTGGCCGGGCATTCCGGCTCGCACAGCGTGCAGTCGATGCACTCATCCGGGTCGATGACCAGGAAGTTCGGGCCGACATGGAAGCAATCCACCGGACAGACCTCGACACAGTCGGTGTATTTGCACTTGATGCAGTTTTCGGTGACAACAAAAGGCATGGCGGAATCCGGCGTTTAGCCTGTCAATTCTAAAGCAGTCCGGTGGCCGGTGTGGGGTTGGCGGGGATTTGTCCGCCCCGGCCGTGGCCGGCCGGTTGCGTGCTGGGCGTTTGCGCTCAGGCCAACCCGCGCTGCCTGGCCAGCGCGAACAATCCCGTGGCGGCCAGATCTTCCGGATGCCGCTGTGTCTGCACGCCCAGATGCGCCAGCGCCAGCGCATAGCGTTGTGCCAGGCCGGGGCTGCCGACCAGGTGCACGGTGGCGTGATCGCCGCGTTGCTCGCGCAGCTCGTGGCCGATCAGCAGGCCCGACAGATAGGACGGCAGCGCGGCGGCGGTGAGGCGGTCGAACAGGCCCAGCGTGCGCGCGCCGAACAGGTGGTGGCTGAGCCCGCCAGGCTCGGCGCTGCGATCGACGCCTTGCGCGAATGCGTCGGTGTCCAGGTCCGCAGGATCGTCCTGCATCAGCTTGCCCAGGATGCTGTGCTGGCGCAGCACCGCATACAGCTCGCCGGTCATGACGGTGGCAAAACCGGTCAGCTGGCCGTGGTCGAGCTGTGCCCATTTGCTATGGGTTCCGGGCAGGCAGGCGACGTGCGTGCCGTCGCCGAGCGCGGCGAGCAGGCCGACCAGCTGGGTTTCCTCGCCCCGCATGACATCGGGTACGCCGTGCTGCTGGCCGGTGCTCACGCCGGGCACGAACCACAGCGTGCGTCCGGGCAGCAGGTCGTCGTAGCTGCGCATCGCCTGCGCCAGCGCGGCGGTATCGGCCGGGCAGGGCAGATAGGCCTGTTCGACCCAGCCATTGCGGCTGCCGATCATGCCCGACAGCAGCAGCGGGCCGTCCCAGCCCTCGATCAGCGTGCTCAGCACCTCGCCGAAGCGGCCCTGGCAGGCCAGGATGCCGTCGCTGCCGCGGCGCTGCTCCAGCACCTGGCCGTCGGCAGCGAGCAGATAGCCGCGCAGGCTGCTGGTGCCCCAGTCGATGGCGATCATGCGCAGGCCACCCGACTCTCGGGCAGGCCGTTGATCGCCACGTCGCAGACGTACAGGCCGCCGGCTTCCGGGGTGCGGGCCAGTTCCTCGTCGCTGTGGTCCAGGCGCGAGCTGATCACGTGCAGACGGTCCAGCGCGGCGCCGCCGAAGGCGCTGCAGGTGGGGTGCTTGACCGGCAGTTGCACGATGCGCTCGATGCTGCCGTCGGGGCGGTAGCGCACCACGCGCCAGGCGCGCCACTGCGCATTCCACAGATGGCCCTGGCTGTCGATGATGGAGCCGTCCGGCTCGGCATCGTCGCGGTCCAGCGTGGTGAATACGCGCACGTTGCTGGTCTGCGCGGTGTCGGCATCGTAATCGCAGCACAGGATCTGCGGGCGCAGCGAGTCGCAGTAGTACAGCGTGCGGCCGTCGGGGCTGAAGCAGATCGAGTTGGGGATCGACACGCCCGGCAGCGGCAACGCACGCAGGCCGTGGCGCAGCGAGAACTGGTACATCGCACCGCGTGCGGCCTTGTGGTCGTGCTCGTCCATGGTGCCGAACACGAGGTTGCCGTTGCGGTCGGCGCGGCCATCGTTGCTGCGCGTATGCGGGTTGTCGGCTTCGATATCGGCCAGGTGCTGGAGCGGCAGGCTGTCGCCGTCGGCATTGTCCGGGTCGGCGATGCAGATCGACTTGGCCAGCGCGATCAGCACGCGGCCGTCGTCCATCAATCCCAGGCAGCCGGGGCGGTCCGGCAACGTCCAGTACCGGGTGTGGGCGCTGTGCGGATGATGCCGCCACAGGCGCTTCTCGCTGATGTCCACCCAGTACAGCGCTTCACGCTGCTCGCACCACAGCACGCCTTCGCCATGCGTGCAGCGGCTGTCGACCGCCAGCAAGGCGGTGTGTTCGGGCGTGCTCACCATTCGGCGATGCTGCCATCGCTGTGACGCCAGACCGGGTTTCGCCAGTCCGGCGGGTTTTCGTTTGCGCGCTTGAGCATGTCTTCGTCGATCTCCACACCGAGCCCGGGCTTGGGCAGGGCGGCGATACTGCCATCGACACACTGAAAATCGTCTTTATTGATGACGTAGTCGAGCAGGTCGGCACCTTCATTGTAGTGGATGCCAATGCTCTGTTCCTGCAGCACCGCGTTGTGCGACACGAAGTCCACGTGCAGGCAGGCGGCCAGCGCGATCGGGCCGAGCGGGCAGTGCGGCGCGAAGCCGACATCGTAGGCCTCGGCCATCGCGGCGATCTTGACGCACTCGGTGATGCCGCCGGCATGCGACAGGTCCGGCTGCACCATGCCGATCCCGCCGGCACACAGCACGTTCTTGAATTCGAAGCGCGAGAACATGCGCTCGCCGGCGGCCAGCGGAATCGAGGTGCTTGCGGCCAGGCGCGGGTAGTACTCGGCCTGCTCGGCCAGCACCGGTTCTTCGACGAACAGCGGCTTGAACGGTTCCAGCTCGCGCAGCAGCGCCTTGGCCATCGGCGCGCCGACGCGGCCGTGGAAGTCGATACCGAAGTCGATGGTGTTGCCGAAGGCCTCGCGGATCTCGGCCACCTTGACCACCGCCGCATCGACCGCGCGCGCGCTGTCGATCAGCTTCATTTCCTCGGTGCCGTTGAACTTGAAGGTGTCAAAGCCCAGCGCGCGGTAATCGGTGATCTGCTGGATGATCGCGCCCGGGCGGTCGCCGCCGACCCAACGATAGGTCTTCATGCGATCGCGCACCAGCCCGCCCAGCAACTCGTACACCGGCACGCCCAACGCCTTGCCCTTGATGTCCCACAAGGCCTGGTCGATGCCGGCGATGGCGCTCATCAGGATGGCGCCGCCGCGGTAGAAACCGGCGCGGTACATGGTCTGCCACAGGTCGTTGATGCGCGCCGGATCCTTGCCGATCACATAGCCGGCCAGTTCGTGCACGGCAGCTTCCACCGAGCGCGCGCGGCCTTCGATGACCGGCTCTCCCCAGCCGGTGATGCCCTCGTCGGTCTCGACCTTGAGGAACAGCCAGCGCGGTGCGGCATGGTAGGTGGTGAGGCGGGTGATCTTCATCCTTGCAGTTCCTGGTAGGCCTGCACGAAGGCGCGTGCATGCGTCTGGGTCGTTTCGAGCGATTGCGCGGGTTTGTACAGTTCGCCACCGATGCCGGCGCCGGCGGCGCCCTGGGCAAGGAAGCCGGCCAGGGTCTGCGGGCTGACGCCGCCGACCACGTAGACCGGAATGTGGGTGGGCAGCACCGAGCGCAGCGCGCGCACGTGCGCCGCGCCATAGGTCGCCGCCGGGAACAGCTTCAGGATCGTTGCGCCGGCATCGATGGCGTCGAACGCCTCGCTGGCGGTGGCGAAACCGGCCACCACGGTGAGCCCGCGCGACACCGCATGGCGGATCAGCGACGGGCGCGTGTTCGGGGTAACGATGAAGCGCGCACCAATCTCGGCCAGGGTGTCGACATCGTCGTTGCGCAGCACGGTGCCGGCGCCGATCCAGGCGCGCTCGCCGTAGGTCTGCTGCGCGAGCGCGATGCTCTCGGCCCAGCGCGGCGAATTGAGCGGGATCTCGATCGCGTCGAAACCGGCGTCGATCAGTGCACCGACATGGTCGAGCGTTTCTTCCGGCGTGATGCCACGCAGGATGGCGATCAGTGGCAGGGCGAACAGGCTGGCGGTGGTGTCTGAGGTCATCGTGTTACTCGCGATAGAGCGGAAAACGGCCATCGGCGACCGAAGGGCCGCCAACGTCGGGGGAGGGTGCAGCGCTACACGGCGCTGCGCGGAGGATGGCAGGCAGCGACGACGCGGTGGCTGCGGCACCTGCGTGCGCACTCCAACGGCCTGCAATTGGCCGGCAAATTGCCGTCATCGTCGTCCACCTCCGCAATCATGGCGTGCGTGTTGCCATCTCGTGGAAGATGGGATCACGTCTGTTCTGGCCGCGCCCGGGAGGTAGGGGCTCCTGCTGCGGCGTTCGATAGCCTCGCGCGCGGAGATATGTGCTGCAAATGAAATTTTCGGCATATTCTATTCCTCCTACGAATACACCTGCGTGGCGATACTCCATGGCAAATTCCAGCACTCCCTGGTTCAACGCTGCCCGCCTCAAGACGCGCCAGCTGCTGCTGCTGCTGCATCTGCACGAACAACGCTCGGTGCTGCGCGCGGCCGAGGCCGCCAGCATGACGCAACCGGCCGCCTCCAAGCTGCTGGCGGAAATGGAAGACATGCTGGGGGTGAAACTGTTCGAGCGACATGCCCGCGGGGTGGAGCCTACCTGGTACGGCCATGTGCTGATCCGGCGTGCGCGTGCGGCGATGTCGGAGATTGGCCGGGCGCAGGAGGAAATCGCCGCGTTGCGGGCCGGGCGCATGGGCCAGGCCTCGATCGGCACAGTGGTCAATCCAGGCACCAACCTGGTGCCGCAGGCGATCGCCGAGGTCAAGCGCGAGTTCCCCGACATCCTGGTGCGGGTGGAAATGGACTACAGCCGTCCGCTGGTGGCCAAGTTGCTGGACGGCCAGCTGGATATCGTGATCGGCCGCATCCTGGGGCCCGAGGGCGTAGGCGAGCTGGAATTCGAGCCGCTGGCCGACGAGCCGCATTCGGTGATCGCGCGGGCCGGCCATCCGCTGGCCAGCCGGGTCGGCCTGCAGCATGCGGACCTGGTACGCCATGGCTGGATCCTGCCGCCAGCCGACAGCGTGCTGCGCGCGCGGCTGGACTCGATGTTCATGGAGCACGGCGTGCAGACGCCGACCAATGCGATCGAGACCTCGTCGCTGCCGGTGACCTCCACGCTGCTGCGCGGCACCGACATGCTGACCGCCTTGCCGGTGGAATCGGTGGCGCCGCTGATCCAGGCCAAGCTGCTGACCGTGCTGCCGATCGAGCTGGGTGTGCGCATGGAGTCGTTCGGCATCATCCGCCGACGCGATTACATCCTGCCGCCGGGGGCCGAGCGCATCCTGCAGGCGCTGCGCACCACTGCACGGCGTTTGTATCCGGCCTTGCGCGGGCCGGAATCCACTGGATAAGCGGGCTCTTCCATTCGTATTCCAGAAGGGCATACCAGACTGTGAATTTTTCATTGGCTGGCGCTAGACCACGCGCCTATATCTGTGAGCCAGATCGCACGCTGAAGCGCACGTGAAGTCGGGCAGGTGATCGGCGGCCAAGCCGCCATGCAGTGGGAGGTGGAGCCGGGCGGCAACGTCCGTGTCCTGCACGATCACGCGGCCCGTTGACGGTGCCGCGCTAACCAGTCTTCCGTCGTCTTGCGTCCTGGGAGGGATTCAGATGTACAAGTTTTCAAGCCATGCCTCGGCAGGGACGGGCGTGCACGCACGTCGTACCCCGCGTTTGCGTCATTCCGCCATGGCCGTCAGCATCGGGCTCTTGCTCGCCGCACCGGTGTACGCCCAACAGACGCAGTCGCCCCCGACTGCCCCCGCCGGCAATACTGCCGGCAACGCGGTGGATCTGGATGCGGTGGAAGTGCGCGGTGTGCGCGCCAGCCTGATCAAGTCGCAGGTGATCAAGCGCGATGCCAGCCAGATCGTGGATTCGGTCAGTGCCGAGGACATCGGCGCCTTGCCCGACCGCAGCGTCACCGAGACCCTGCAGCGCGTCAGCGGTGTGACCATCGATCACTTTGCCGCGCGCAGTGACCCGGACCATTTCTCCGCCGAAGGCAGTGGCGTGATGATCCGTGGCCTGACCCAGGTGCGCGGCGAACTCAATGGCCGCGACATCTTCAGCGCCGCCAGCGGCCGCGGGCTGAGCTTCGAAGACGTGCCGGCCGAGTTGATGGCCGGGGTGGACGTGTACAAGAACCCCTCGGCGGAAATCATCGAAGGCGGCCTGGGCGGCACGGTCAATCTGCGCACGCGCATGCCGTTCGACAACCCGGGCCGGATCGTCGGTGGCAATGTCGATTACAACTACGGCGACATGAGCAAGAAGTACAAGCCGTCGGCCTCGTTCCTGTTCAGCGACCGCTGGAACACCGGCATCGGCGAAATGGGCTTCATGATCGACGTCGCGCACTCGGAGCTGGCCACGCGCTCGGACGGCATCCAGGTGGAGCCGTACGTGCGGCGCACCGACGAGGCCGTGCTGGCCGGCAGCGGACGCAGCGAGGTGTTCGTGCCGGGCGGGGTGAACTGGCGTCAGCTGGATTTCGAGCGCAAGCGCGACGGCATCGCGGCGGCGTTCCAGTGGAAGCCCAGCGATGCCACCGAGATCTACGCGCAGTTCCTGCGCTCGCGCTATGAAATGAACTGGCAGGAGCGCGCCGCGTTCTTCAACGACAGCAACAACAGCATCACGCCGGCGCCAGGCACGACCTTCGACTACGACGATCGCGGCGGCTTCCTGCGCGGCTCGCCGGTGTCCAGCTCGTGGCGCGGGGTGCTCACCGGCGACGGCGTGCGCTTCAACACCGACAACCGCTATTCCGAACAGCGCACCACCACCACCGACATGTCGGTGGGTTTCAGCCACTTCTTCAACGACAACCTGCAGATCAAGGGCGATATGCAGCTGGTAGAGTCGGAGAACGAACAGCTGGATTTCACCGTGTTCAGTGCGACCTATCTGCCGGGCCTGTCGTATGACGTGTCGGGCAGGTATCCCAGCGTGCAGATCGCCAACCCGGCCTTCACCCAGGACCCGTCCAACTACTTCTGGGCGGCGGCGATGGACCACCTGGGCAAGAACCGCGGGCGTCAGCTGTCCACGCGCGTGGATCTGGAATACACCTTCGATGACAGCAGCTGGTTGCGCTTTGCGCGCTTCGGCATGCGCGCCACCGACCGCAACCAGATCAACAAGAATTCCGGCTACAACTGGGGCGTGATCTCCGACAACTGGGCCGCCATTCCGGGCACCAGCAACGGCCTGGCCAACATGTCCGAGTTCATGACCGACCAGTCGTCGTTGTTCACCTTCTCCGACTTTTTCCGTGGCGGCGTGAACGTGCCGACCACGCTGGTGGTGCCCAACAGCGGCCTGGTCAACAACTACGCCTCGGCCTCGCAGATGATCCAGCAGATCGTGGCGCTGCGCGGCTACGGCTGGGCGCCGGACACCTATCAGCCGCAGGACACCAACCGGCAGCACGAACGCACCCAGGCCGCCTACGCGGCGCTGTACTTCGGCAACGACGAGGCCTGGGGCGTGCCGGTGGACGGCAACATCGGCATCCGCGTGGTGCAGACCAAGACCCAGGCCGAAGGCTTCGGCCAGTTCCAGAACCTGGCCGGGCTCAATGTCTCGCCGGAACTGCAGGCGCGCTATACCGGGCAGTACTTCGAGAACAACTCGCAGGGCAGCTACACCAACGTACTGCCCAGCCTGAACCTGCGCCTGCGCTTCACCGACAGCCTGCAGTGGCGCTTCGCCGCCTCCAAGGCGATGGCGCGCCCGGACTACACCCAGTTGCAGCCGTATGTATTGCTCAACGTGGAAACCAACGACGCCGGCCAGGCGACCGATTTTGTCGGCACCGCCGGCAACCCGAACCTCAAGCCGATGGTGGCCAACCAGTTCGACACTGCGCTGGAGTGGTACTTCGACACCAGCGACATGCTGTACGCCACGCTGTTCTACAAGAAGGTCAAGGACTACTTCTCCACCCAGACCCGCAGCGAGATCTACGACAACCGCCCCTGGCTGGTGACACGCCCGTACAACATGGACGAGGGCACCATCCGCGGCGCGGAGCTGGGCTATACCCAGTTCTTCGACCAGCTGCCGGGCTGGCTGAGCGGGTTCGGCGTCAATGCCAACTTCACCTTCGTCGACAGCCAGGGCGGCGCCAACACCGCCACCGACCCGTACACCAACACCACCGTCACCGGGGTCGAGCTGCCGCTGGAAGGCCTGTCGCGGCGCAGCTACAACCTGGCCGGCATCTACGAGAAGGGGCCGTTGTCGCTGCGCCTGGCCTACAACTGGCGCTCGCGCTACCTGCTGACCACCAGCGATGCGTCCACCCGACTGCCCACCTGGGCCGACGACTACGGCCAGCTCGACGGCTCGTTCTTCTACCGCTTCAACGCGCACCTGCAGCTGGGCGTGCAGGCCAACAACCTGACCAACACGGTGACCAAGGTGCTGATGGGGCCGACCTCCTACGAAGGCGGTGAAGTGGATCGGCGTCTGTATACGCGCTCTTCCTTCGTCAACGACCGGCGCTACTCGCTGGTGCTGCGCATGAACTGGTAAGCGCAGCCCGTCACGGAACTGCTGTGTCCGGGCTCGCGGAGTTGAGCCCGCTTTTGCCGATCCGGCCCGCCGGGTCGGCAATGCCAGACCCGGCGGGTTTGTTGGGGTTGCTATAGTTTTTAAGAATAGCTTTCCAGGAATATTTCATTGGTGTGGCACGACGGCGCCGCCCTATGCTCCGGCCGCAGCCGCTAGGTAAGCCTTGTCAGGATTACCACGCATCGCAACCGCCCGGCCTTCCGGTCGTGGGCGGATGCGGGCCAGCACCAACGACGGGCAGGGCGTTCGCGCACCGACCCGCTAAAAAATTAGAAGTACATGCGTCCTGGGAGGGAGCACCATGTCAGTGCAACATCGCCACATTCCGGCAGGCCGGACTGTGGGTCAGCGTTCGATCCGTGATTTCCGCCGCTCCGCGATGGCCCTCAGTGTGGCCACGCTGTTGAGCGCGCAGGCCTACGCGCAGGATGCGACCACCACTGCCGCTCCGGCTCAGGACTCCACCACCCAGCAGCTCGACACCGTGCAGGTCACCGGCACGCGCAGCAGCGTCACCAAGGCGCAGCTGGTCAAGCAGAACGCCGAGCAGATCGTCGATTCGATCGTTGCCGAAGACATCGGCAAGCTGCCCGACAACAACGTCGCCGAGGCGCTGCAGCGCATCTCCGGCATCCAGATCACGCGCAACTACGGCGAAGGCAGCTCGATCGCCATCCGCGGTCTGACCCAGGTGCGTACCGAACTCAATGGCCGCGACATCTTCACCGCCAACGATGGCCGTGGCCTGAGCTTCGAGGACGTGTCGGCCGAACTGCTCGGCGGCGTCAACGTCTACAAGAATCCCTCGGCCGACATGATCGAAGGTGGCCTGGGCGGCACCGTCGACCTGCGCACGCGCCTGCCGTTCGACTACGACGGCCGCAAGATCGCCGGCAGCGTCCAGTACAACTATTACGACCTGGCCGACGACGGCAAGCCGGCGTTCTCGGGCCTGTTCAGCGATCGCTGGCAGACCGGCATCGGCGAAATCGGCCTGCTGGTGAACTACTCGCAGCAGAAGAGCCCGTTCCGCCAGGACACCATCTCGATCGAGCCGTGGTACACCCAGACCGATCTGCCGGGCTATGAAGGCCAGGGCGTGTCGGTGCCGCATGGCGCCGGTATCAACACCACCGTCGGCGAGCGTGAGCGCAAGACCGGTGCGTTCGCGATGCAATGGCGTCCCAACGATGCGGTGGAGGTCTACACGCAGGTGCTGCGTTCGGAATACGACTTCAGCTGGCACGACTATTCGTTCTTCGCCCTGACCGGCGCCAACCCGATGCAGGGCCTGCCCGGCATCGAAGTCAACGACCGCAACGAATTCGTCAACGGCGCGTTCCAGAACGTGCCGACCGAGTCCAACACCAGCCTGACCGAGCGGCATTCGGTGACCACTGATTACTCGCTGGGCGCCAAGTGGACGGTCAACGAGAAGCTGACCCTGAGCACAGACTTCCAGTATGTCGATGCCACCACCACCGGCACGCGCTACATCCTGTCCACCGGTCAGTCCACCAGCCCGCAGTTCAACGTCGACTTCCGCGGCGATCTGCCGCGCCTGTCGGTGACCGATGCCAGCGGCGCGGAAGGCTACCTGGCCGACGTCAACAATTACGACGGCTGGCGCTATCACCTGGACAACAAGGACGACAACAAGGGCACAGAGTTCGCCTGGCGCGCCGACATGGATCTGGCCTTCGACAGCGACTTCGTGCGCAGCTTCAAGGCCGGTGTGCGCTACACCGACCGCGATGCCGAGACCAAGGGCAATATCTATCGCTTCATGTGCATCAACAACTGCGCGGGCGCGCCGTTCTCGCAGTTCCCCAGCGTTGGTGTCGTGACCAATCCGATCACCGATTTCTTCCGCGGTGAAAGCCATGCCTTCGGCCCGACCCTGACCGCCTCCGATGCGGCGGTGGCGAACTATCGGCAGACCCTGGCCACCTTCGGTGCCAGCCCTCTGGAGTTTTCGCCCAACAACATCAACGCGCAGACCGAGAAGACCTACGCGGCCTACGGCGTGTTGCGCTTCGGTGTGGACAGCGATTCGATTCCGTTCGACGGCAACATCGGCGTGCGCGTGGTGCGGACCGAGGTCGGCTCCACCGGCGTGCGTACCGGCACCGACGGCGAGGGCGGCGGCCTGATTCCGGTGGACGCGCAGCAGACCTATACCGACGTGCTGCCGAGCTTGAACCTGCGCTGGATGCTGAGCGATCAGCTGCAGTGGCGTTTTGCCGCCTCGCGCGGTATCTCGCGTCCCACCTTCGATCGCCTCAACCCGAACCTGAGCCTGAGCACCGGCACCTCCAACGGCGCCTCGACCTTCACCGGCAGGGCGGGCAACCCCGATCTGGAACCGGTCAAGGCCGATCAGTTCGACACGGCGCTGGAGTGGTATTTCGGCCAGGGTTCGATGATGTACGGCACCCTGTTCTACAAGAAGGTCGAAGGCTTCATCGCCGACAGCGTGTTCAACGAGGTCTACGACGGCCGCGTGTGGCAGATCACCCGTCCGGTCAATGGCGATGCCGGCAAGATCCGCGGTGCGGAACTGGGCTACACGCAGTTCTTCGACTTCCTGCCGGGCTGGCTGAGCGGCTTCGGCCTGCAGACCAACTACACCTATGTCGACAGCGAGGCGCCGAGCCCCACCGCCACCGACACCAACGGCCAGGCGCTGACCGTGCCGCTGGAAGGCCTGTCCAAGAACAGCTACAACGCGATCCTCAGCTACGAAACCTCGCGCTTCCAGGGCCGTGTGGCCTACAACTGGCGCAGCGACTGGCTGGTGACCACCGCAGGCAACGGCACCGGCAATCTGCCGGTCTACAACAAGGGCTTCGGCCAGCTGGATGCCTCGCTGCGTTTCAACATCAATGATGTGTGGTCGATTTCGCTCGATGGCGTGAATCTGCTCGATACCCGGCGCGAAAGCTACCTGGGGACCGAGTCGCGCTACCGCGACTTCGTGATCAACGATCGTCGGTATGGCCTGACCTTGCGGGCCAGCCTGTAGAACGCGCCGTAGGAAGTGCGTCGCCGGTTCGGCGAGCTGTGCAGGCAGCCCGTCGGACCGGTGTTTTTCCTATCGACGGCGCGCCGTCGATCGCAAGGGAGCCGGAGGAATGATCGCTGTAATCGATCCGCCTACTGTGCGCCGCGTTACCGCAGCGATGCGGCCGGTCCGTGCGTGGCTGGCACTGCTGTTGCTGTTGCCGTTTTCGATCCTGCCGCTGCAGGCTGCCGATCCGGCGGTGCAGGGGCCTTACCAGTGGCGCAGCGTCGCCATTGGCGGTGGCGGATTCGTCACCGGTGTGCTGTTCCATCCCGCCGAGCGCCATCTTGCGTATGCACGTACCGATGTCGGTGGTGCGTACCGCTGGGATGGGCGCGCGCAGCAGTGGGTGGCGCTGACCGATTGGCTGGGCGCCGACGACTGGAACCTGATGGGGATCGACGCATTCGCGGTCGATCCTGCCGACCCGCAGGCGCTGTATCTGGCCGCAGGTACTTACATGCACGAGCGCGCCGGCAATGCCGCGGTGCTGCGCTCGTTCGACCGCGGCCGCAGTTTCGAGCGTGCCGAGTTGCCGTTCAAACTCGGCGGCAATCAATTGGGCCGTTCCAATGGCGAACGGCTGGCGGTGGACCCGCACGATGGCCGTGTGCTGTTGCTTGGCTCACGGGATGCAGGCCTGTGGCGCAGCGACGATCGCGGCGCGCACTGGGCGCGGGTGGACGCATTTCCTGCCGAGGCAATGGCGGGCGCGACGGCGCGCAATCATGTCGGACGCGAGCAGGCGGTGGGCATCGCCTTTGTCGTCTTCGATGCCGCCAGCGGCCGCCCCGGCCGTCCGACCCCGCGCATCTATGTCGGCGTGTCCACCGCGCAGGCCAGTCTGTATGTCTCCGAGGACGCCGGTCGCAGCTGGTCGGCGGTGGCCGGGCAGCCCAAGGGCCTGCGTCCCAGTCATATGGCCAGCGGCAGCGATGGGCAGTGGTACCTGAGCTACGGCGACCAGCCCGGGCCGGACCTGATGGCCGGCGGCGCGCTGTGGAAATACACCCCGGCGCAGGCGCGCTGGAGCGAGATCAGCCCGATCGCGCAGCCGGCCAGCGGCGATGGTTTCGGCTGGGGCGCGGTGGCGGTGGATCCGCAACAGCCGCAGGTGCTGCTGGCCAGCACCTTCCGCCGTCGTAGCCCGCGCGATGAGCTATTCCGAAGCGTCGACGGCGGGCGCAGCTGGACGCCGTTGCTGGCGGGCGCGCAGTTCGATCACGGCGATGCGCCGTGGACCGCGCAGGCCACGCCACACTGGATGGGCGCGCTGGCGATCGATCCGTTTGACAGCAACCACGCGCTGTTCGTCACCGGCTACGGCATCTGGGCCTCGCGCAACCTGCAGGATTTCGCCAGGCAGCAGCGGCCGTTGCAGTGGTGGTTCCAGGATCGCGGGCTGGAAGAGACCGTGCCGCTGGATCTGCTCAGCCCGATGCAGGGCGCGCACCTGCTCAGTGCGCTGGGCGATATCGACGGCTTCCGGCATGACGATCTGGAGCGTGCGCAGCTGCAGTACGCCGGCCCGCGCCTGACCAATGGCGAGAGCATCGATGCCGCCGGGCAGGCCGCGCAGTGGGTGGTGCGCAGCGGTACCGTGCGCGATCGCCGCAACAACGAGATCCGCGCGCTGTACTCGCGCGATGGCGGCGCGCAGTGGACGGCGTTCGCCAGCGAGCCGCCAGCCGGGCAGGGCGCCGGCAACATCGCCATTGCCGCCGATGCATCCCATGTGGTGTGGGCGCCCGAGAAAGGCGGCAACTGGCGCACCGCCGATTTCGGCAAGCACTGGCAGCGGGTGCAGGGGCTGCCCGAGACCGCGGTGGCGGTGGCCGATCGCGTTGATGCACGGCGCTGGTATGCAGTGGATACCGCCAGCGGGCGCTTGTACGAGAGCGGCGATGGTGCAGCGAGCTTTCGCGACACCGGTGCCCAGGTCGGCAGCCCGGCGCGCGACGAGCGTGCGCGTCCGCAGCTGCGCCCGGATCCATGGCGGGCGGGGGTGGTGTATCTGGCCAGCCCCACGCTGGGCGTGATGCGCTGGCAGGGCGGGCGTTTGCAGACCTTGTCCAAACCGGACCAGGCGCGTTCGCTGGGCATCGGCAAGGCGTTGCACGCGGGCGCACCGCCGGCGCTGTATCTGGCCGGCCGCGTGGATGGGGTGGACGGCGTGTTCCGCTCCGACGACGAAGGCGCGCAGTGGTTGCGCATCAACGACGACGCGCACCGGTTCGGCAAGCCGTACAGCGTCACCGGCGATCCGCGCATCCCCGGGCGCGTGTACTTCGCCACCGGTGGGCGTGGCATCTTCTACGGCGATCCACGATGAGCGCTGCGTCGCTGCGCGCGTCATCGCGCTGTCTTACCGTGTACGGCGGCGTGCGTCGTCGTATCGCTGCGCGCCGATTGGTCGCGCCGTCCCTGGAGATCATTGCATGAGCGCTTCCCTTATCCGTCGTGGCTGCCTGTTGGGCCTGGTCCTGGCCAGCCCCGCCGCATTGGCACAACCGAGCTTGCCGTTGCTGTTTGCCGATGGCGCGGTACTGCAGCGCGATCAGGCCATGCCGGTGTGGGGCTGGGCCACGCCCAATGCCGACATCATGGTCAGCTTCGACGGCAAGCGGGCCACCGCCAAGGCCGATGCCAAGGGCCAGTGGAAGGTCAGCCTGCCCGCGCACAAGGCCGGCGGCCCCTATGTGCTGAGCGTGCAGGGCGACGGCGGCGAGTTGCAGGTGCGCGATGTGCTGGTCGGCGATGTGTGGCTGGCCAGCGGGCAATCCAACATGGAGTGGCCGTTGGCGCAGGCCAGCGATGGTCCGCAGGCGGTGGCCGCGGCCAACGACCCGCAGTTGCGGCACTTCAAGGTGCCCAAGTCGTGGTCGCTGCAGCCGGAAGCGCGCCTGACCGGCGGCGACTGGAAGGCCGCCACGCCGGACAACGCCGGCGAGTTCACCGCAGTGGGGTATTTCTTCGCCAGGGAGCTGCGCGCCAGCACCGGCGTGCCGATCGGCATCGTCAACAGCACCTGGGGCGGCAGCGCGATCGAGGCGTGGATGGACGCGGCCTCGCTGGGCTTGAATGGCGAGCAGAACCAGGGCGCGATCGAGGCGATCAAGCAGCGCGATGCCGCCGCGCAGGCCGCCACCGGCAAGCGCATCGCGCGCTGGCCCAAGGTCGATGGCGACATGCCGCAGTGGCGCCAAGCGTCGTTCGACGACAGCGACTGGGACAGCATCCCGACCAGCCAGCAATGGGAATCCAGCGGCTATGACGGCATGGACGGCATCGCCTGGTATCGCACCACGGTCACCCTGAGCGCTGCCGAGGCCAAGGCCGGTATCGAACTGGGCGTGGGCCAGATCGACGATTCGGACATCACTTACGTCAATGGCCAGCAGGTCGGCACGACCGAAAAAGAGTGGAACCTGCCGCGCGTCTACCAGGTGCCTGCCTCCGCCTTGCGTGCAGGCGTCAACCACATCGCGGTGCGGGTGGAAGATCTCAGTGGAGGCGGCGGCATGCATGGCCCGGACGAGCAGCGCTTCGTGCAGACCAGCGCCGGTGCCAAGCGCGCGTTGGGCGGCTGGAAGTTCCGTCCCGCCGCCGTGCGCGTGTCGCTGGCCGACAACAAGAATCAGCTGCCCACGCTGCTGTACAACCAGATGATCCATCCGCTGCAGCCGTTCCCGGTCAAGGGCGTGATCTGGTACCAGGGCGAAACCAATGCCAGTGAGGCCGGCGCGGTGAAATACCGCGCGCAGTTCGCCGCGATGATCCAGCAATGGCGCGCCGAGCGCGGCGCGAAAACGCTGCCGTTCCTGTGGGTGCAGCTGGCCAACTTCAAGGCCGGTGGCGACAGGGGCGAGCTGAGCCCGTGGGCGCTGTTGCGCGAGTCGCAGTCCAAGACGCTGGCGCTGCCGGCGACCGGGCAGGCGGTGATCATCGATATCGGCAACCCCACCGATATCCATCCGACCAACAAGCGCGATGTCGGCCATCGACTTGCGATTGCTGCACGTCATGTGGCGTACGGCGAAACGCTGGTGTACAGCGCGCCGATGTTCAAGCAGGCGCGCTTTGCCCAGGGCCAGGCCGTGCTGCGCTTCGATCTGCAGGGCAGTGCCTTGCAGGTGCGAAATGGTGGCGACGTGCAGGGCTTCCGCGTCGCCGGTGCCGACAAACACTTCCATCCGGCCACCGCGCGCATCGACGGCGATCGGGTGATCGTGCGCAGCGACGCGGTGGCTGCACCGGTCGCGGTGCGTTACGGCTGGAGCGAAAACCCGGAAGACGCCAACCTGGTCAATCGCGAACACCTTCCTGTTTCCCCCTTCCGCACCGATACCTGGTGACACGGAGTCTTATGTCCATGCATTCCCCCGTTGCACGTGTGATTACTCCTTCCCCTGCACGCCGCTGCCTGCGTCCGCTGCTGCTGTCCGCGCTGACGCTGGCCCTGGCTGCGTGCCAATCCGGCGAGCAGGACGACAAAGCCAAGCCGGCCGCAGTCGCACCGACTGCCGGTACCGCAGCGACCGCACCTGCCACGGCAGCGGCGCCGGCTGCGCAGACGCCGATGCCGCAGTTCGTCAGCAAGGACGGCAAGCACGCGTTGATGGTCGATGGGGCGCCGTTCCTGATCCTGGGCGCGCAGGTCAACAACTCCAGCAACTATCCCGGCGTGATGGACAAGGTGTGGCCGGCGATGCAGGTGCTGGGCCCGAACACCGTGCAGGTGCCGATCGCCTGGGAGCAGGTCGAGCCGGAAGAAGGCAAGTTCGATTTCTCCTTCGTCGATACGCTGCTCACGCAAGCGCGCGAGCACAAGGTGCGGCTGGTGCTGCTGTGGTTTGCGACCTGGAAGAACAACGGCCCGGCGTACGCGCCGCATTGGGTCAAGACCGACAACCAGCGCTTCCCGCGCGTGGTGACGCGCGAGGGCAAGGCGATCGGGTCGCTGTCGCCGCATGCGCAGGCCACCCTGGATGCCGACCGCAAGGCCTTCGTGGCCTTCATGCAGCATCTGAAGCAGGTCGATCCGCAGCACACCGTGATCATGATCCAGCCCGAGAACGAGCCGGGCACCTACGGCAGCGTGCGCGACTTCTCGCCAATGGCGCAGAAGCTGTTCGACGGCCCGGTGCCGGACGCACTGCTCAAGCGCCTGAACAAGCAGCCGGGCAGCTGGGCACAGGTGTTCGGTGCCGATGCGGACGAGATCTTCCATGCCTGGTCGATCGGTCGCTACATCGACCAGGTGGCCGAGGCCGGCAAGGCCGAATACCCGCTGCCGATGTACGTCAATGCGGCGTTGCGCGGCCCGTTCAATCCCGGCCAGCCCGGCCAGTACGCCAGCGGCGGCCCCACCGACAACGTGCTGGACGTGTGGAAGGCGGCCGGCCCGCATATCGACCTGCTGGCCCCGGACATCTACATGCCCGAATACCGCACCTACACCACGGTGCTGGAACGCTACGCCCGCCCGGACAATGCCTTGTTCGTTGCCGAAACCGGCAACCGCCCCGAGTACGCGCGCTACCTGTTCCCGACGCTTGGCCACGACGGCATCGGCTGGTCGGCGTTCGGCATGGATTACACGCGCTATTCCAACTACCCGTTGGGTGCCAAGCACGTCAACGAAGAAACCCTGGCGCCGTTCGCGCTGGGCTTTGACCTGGTCAAGCGCGGCATGCGGCCGTTCGCCAAGGCCGCCTCCGAAGGCAAGCTGCACGGCACCGCCGAAGAACCCGGCCAGGCCGTGCAGGAGCTCAAGCTCAACGACCGCTGGAGCGCCACCATCACCTACGGCGTGCCGCAGTTCTGGTTCAAGGGCGAGCCGCCGGGCAACCCCGAGCCGATCGGTGCGGCGCTGATCGCCGAGCTGGGTCCGGACGAATTCCTGGTCACCGGCTATCACGTGCGCGTGACCCTGCATCCGGCCAGCGAGGCGACCGCCAACATGCTCTACGACCGCGTCGAGGAAGGCGTCTACGAAGGCAGCGACTGGAAGTTCGAGCGCAACTGGAACGGCGACCAGACCGATTACGGAGTCAACTTTTCCAGCGCGCCGCAGCTGCTGAAGATCAAGCTGGCCACCTACAAATAAGCCTGCTCGGCCGCGTGCTGCACAGCCCCACCGCCGCGCAGCACGCGGTCCGCCAGGCTGAATCCAATGAACCATGCGCTGCCGCCCCCGCGGCACCGTTTCGTAATCCAAGGGAGTGAAAATGCAAACCATCAACCGTTCCGCCGGCCATGCGCCTGCCCCCCGACGTACACCGCTTGCCCAGTGCCTGGCGTTGTCGCTGGCCTTGCTGGCCAATGCCGCGCACGCGCAGGAAGTGCGCAAGGCCGCCGACGGCGTCACCGTGGTGCCGAGCGCCAAGGGCGCCGCACCGGTACGTCTGCAGGTCGTCGACGCCGGCATCATCCGCGTCAGTGCCGACCCGGATGGCGACTTCGCGCGCAGCCGCAGCCTGATGCGCGTGCCGGTGCAGGGCGATGGCAGCTTCCAGCTGGCCGAGCAGGGCGACAGCGTGCAGCTGAAGACCGGCAAGGTCACCGCCACCGTCTCCACCGTCGATGGCCACGTCAGCTTTGCCGATGCCAATGGCAGGCCGGTGTTGTCGGAAGTGGCCGGCGGGCGCAGCTTTGCCCCGCTGAAGGTGGAAGGCAAGCAATACCTGACCGTGCGTCAGCGTTTCCAGTCGCCCGACGACGAAGCGCTGTACGGCTTCGGCCAGCACCAGCAGGGCTGGATGAACCAGAAGGGCCGCAACGTCGAGCTGCAGCAGAACAACATCGACATGGCGGTGCCGTACCTGGTGTCCAGCCGCAACTACGGCCTGCTGTGGGACAACAACTCGATCAGTCGCCTGGGCGACCCGCGTGGCCTGCAGCCGCTGCCCAAGACGCTGAAGTTGTACGACGCCAAGGGCAAGGCCGGTGCGCTGACCGCGCGTTATGCGATCGATGGCAAGCAGATCGTCGAACGTCGCGAGAGCGAGGTGAACTACCAGTACCTCAGCGACTTGACCAAGTATCCGAAGAAGGCGATCACCAAGGACAAGAACAGCCGCATGCAGGTCACCTGGGAGGGGCAGATCGAAGCACTCACCGGTGGCGAGCACACCTTCTCGCTGTATTCGAGCGAGTACGCCAAGCTGTACGTGGACGGCAAGCTGATCGTCGATCGCTGGCGCCAGAACTGGAACCCGTGGAATCACGAGTTCAAACTGGCGCTGGAGCCGGGCACGCGCCACACCGTCAAGGTCGAGTGGGACCTGATCGACCCCAGCTACATCGCGCTGCTGCATCGCGACCCGCTGCCGGCCGCCGAAGCGAAGGACCTGTCGCTGTGGTCCGAAGCCGGCCAGATGATCGACTACTACTTCGTCTCGGCCGATTCCTACGACCAGGCCGTGGCCGGCTACCGCGAACTCACCGGCAAGTCGGTGATGCTGCCCAAGTGGGCGTATGGCTTCTGGCAGAGCCGCGAGCGTTACAAGAGCCAGGACGAGCTGGTCGGTGCGGTGGCCGAATACCGCAAGCGCAAGCTGTCGCTGGACAACATCGTGCTCGACTGGTCGTACTGGCCCGAGAATGCCTGGGGCTCGCACGATTTCGACCCGCAGCACTTCCCCGATCCGGACGGCATGGTCAAGGCCGTGCATGACATGCATGCGCAGATCATGATTTCGATCTGGCCCAAGTTCTATCCCACCACCGCCAACTACAAGGAACTGGACGCTGCCGGTTTCATGTACAAGCGCAATGTCGAAGTCGGTGAGCTGGACTGGATCGGCAAGGGCTACAAGAACTCGTTCTACGATCCGTATTCGGAAAAGGCGCAGGCGATCTACTGGCGCCAGGTCAACGAAAAGCTCAACAGCAAGGGCTTCGATGCCTGGTGGATGGACGCCGACGAACCGGACGTGCATTCCAACCTGGACATCGGCGAGCGCAAGGCACGCACCACGCCCAACGCACTGGGCTCGTCCACCGAATACTTCAATTCCTATCCGCTGCCGCACACTCATGGCGTGTACGTGGGCGACCGCGCGGCCGACGACAAACGCGTGTTCATCCTCTCGCGCAAGGGCTATGCCGGCACCCAGCGCAATGCAGTGGCGGTGTGGAGCGGCGACATCGTCTCGCGTTGGGACGACATGCGCGACCAGATCTCCGGGGGCGTCAACATGGCGCTGTCGGGCCTGCCCAACTGGACCTTCGACATCGGCGGTTTTGCGGTGGAGAAGCGCTACGAGAACCAGGACCCGGCGCATCTGCCGGAATGGCGTGAGCTCAACACGCGCTGGTTCCAGTTCGGTGCGTTCGTGCCGATCTTCCGCTCGCATGGTCAGTTCCCGTACCGCGAAATCTGGAACATCGCCCCGGAAGGCACGCCGTTCTACGAGAGCATGGCGTACTACAACCGCCTGCGTTACGCGTTGCTGCCGTACATCTACAGCCTGGCCGGCGATACCTACCAGCGCGATGGCGTGATCATGCGCGGCATGATGATGGACTTCCCGAACGATCCCAAGGTCCGCGACATCAACGACCAGTACCTGTTCGGACCGGCGTTCCTGGTCGCACCGGTGACCCGCTTCGGCGCCACCTCGCGGCAGGTGTATCTGCCGGCCGGCAGCAGCTGGCTGGATTTCGCCACCGGCAAGCGCTACGAGGGCGGCCAGAGCATCGAAGCCGCTGCGCCGATCGAACGCATGCCGCTGTTCGTACGTGCCGGCTCCATCGTGCCGACCGGCCCGGTGCAGGAATACGTGGATCAGAAGCCGGATGCGCCGCTCACCGTGGTGGTCTACACCGGCGCCGATGGCCAGTTCTCGCTGTATGAGGACGACGGCAAGGGCTACGGCTACGAGAAGGGCGAGTTCAGCCGCATCCCGTTGGTCTGGAACCAGGCCAAGGGCGAGCTGAGCATCGGCAAGCGCGAGGGCAGCTGGACCGGCATGCAGGCCAAGCGCACCATCAACGTGCGCTTCGTCGACGGCCCGCGCGAGGATGCCGGTGCGCTGGAGCCCAAGACCGATGCCAGCATCCAGTACGACGGCAAGCCGGTCAGCGTGTTGCAGCGCAAGATTGCGTCCGGCAAAGCGCGTCGTCGATGATCGCAGGCTGTCTTCAGTCGATGAGCAAGCAGATGCCGGAACGCCGCAAGGCAGTCGCGGGCGGTTCCGGTGAGGCAGCACGGCGGTGGCCGTGCTGACCCGTCGCGAACTGTGCAAGGCAACCGGGGCCGCGATTGCGGTCCTGGGCGCTGCACCGGTTGCCGTGCAGGCTGCCGCATCGTCCAGACACGCCGCGTTGCCGGCCGCGGCGCCCGCCGATGCCTTGCAGCTGTGGTACCGCGAACCGGCCAACGAGTGGGTGCAGGCGCTGCCGGTCGGCAATGGCCGGCTGGGCGCGATGGTGTGGGGCGGCATTGCCCACGAGCGCCTGCAACTCAACGAGGACACGCTGTACGCAGGCGGCCCGTACGACGCCACCAGCCCCGACGCGCTGGCGGCCCTGCCACAGGTGCGCGCGCTGGTGTTTGCCGGGCGCTATGCCGAGGCCGAAACACTGGCCGACGCCAAGCTGCTCTCGCGTCCGCTCAAGCAGATGCCGTATCAACCGCTGGGCGATCTGCTGCTGGACTTCGATCGTGCCGACGGCATCAGCGAGTATCGCCGGCAGCTCGATCTGGATACCGGCGTGGCCACCACCACGTTTCGCTCCGGCGGTGCTGTGCACACGCGCGAGGTGTTCGTGTCGGCGCAGTCGCAATGCATCGTGGTGCGCCTGTCCTGCGATCGGCCCCGCGCAATTTCCCTGCGCGTGGGCATCGACAGCCCGCAGACCGGCGAGGTCACGGTGGAGCAGGGCGGGCTGCTGTTCAGCGGCCGCAACGGCAGCTTCGCCGGCATCGAGGGCAAGCTGCGTTTTGCCTTGCGCGTGCTGCCACAGGTCAAGGGCGGCACGCTCAGTGGCCTGCGCGACCGTCTGCGCATCGAAGCGGCCGATGAAGTGGTGCTGCTGCTCACCGCCGCCACCAGCTACCAGCGCTACGACGCCGTCGATGGCGACCCGCTCGCGCTGACCGCGGCAAGCATGCAGAAGGCGGGCAAACTGGATTACCCGGCATTGCTGCGTGCGCATCTGGCCGATCACCAGCGGCTGTTCCGGCGCGTGGCGATCGACCTGGGCAGCAGCGACGCAGCCAAGCTGCCCACCGACGAACGCGTGCAGCGTTTTGCACAGGGCAACGATCCGGCGCTGGCCGCGCTGTATCACCAGTTCGGCCGTTACCTGCTGATCTGCAGCTCGCGGCCCGGCACCCAGCCGGCCAATCTGCAGGGCATCTGGAACGACCTGATGCAGCCGCCGTGGGAAAGCAAGTACACCATCAACATCAACACCGAGATGAACTACTGGCCCAGCGAGGCCAATGCGCTGCACGAGTGCGTCGAACCGCTGGAAGCCATGCTGTTCGATCTGGCCAAAACCGGCGCGCACGCCGCACGCGCGATGTACGACGCACCGGGTTGGGTGGTGCACAACAACACTGATCTGTGGCGCCAGGCCGGGCCGATCGATGGCGCCAAGTGGAGCCTGTGGCCGATGGGCGGCGTCTGGCTGCTGCAACAGCTATGGGATCGCTGGGATTACGGCCGCGACCGTGCCTATCTGGGCAGGATCTATCCCCTGTTCAAGGGCGCGGCGGAGTTCTTCGTCGCCACGCTGGTCAAGGATCCGCAGACCGGCGCGATGGTGACCAACCCCTCGATGTCGCCGGAAAACCAGCATCCGTTCGGCGCGGCGGTATGTGCCGGGCCGACCATGGATGCGCAGCTGTTGCGCGATCTGTTCGCCCAATGCATCGCGATGAGCAAGCTGCTCAAGGTCGACGCTGCCTTTGCGCAACGCCTGGGTGAATTGCGCGAGCAATTGCCGCCCAACCGCATCGGCAAGGCAGGGCAGCTGCAGGAGTGGCAGCAGGACTGGGACATGCAGGCACCGGAGATCCATCACCGCCACGTCTCGCATCTGTACGCGCTGCATCCATCCAGCCAGATCAATCTGCGCGATACGCCCGAGCTAGCGGCTGCCGCAAGGCGCACGCTGGAAACCCGTGGCGACAACACCACCGGCTGGGGCATCGGCTGGCGGCTGAACCTGTGGGCGCGGCTGGCCGATGGCGAGCATGCCTACCGCATCCTGCAACTGCTGATCTCGCCCGAACGCACCTACCCGAATCTGTTCGACGCGCATCCGCCGTTCCAGATTGACGGCAACTTCGGCGGCACCGCCGGCATCACCGAAATGCTGCTGCAAAGCTGGGGCGGCAGCGTGTTCCTGCTGCCCGCCCTGCCCAAGGCCTGGCCGCGCGGCAGTGTGCGGGGTTTGCGCGTGCGCGGCGGCGCCAGCGTGGACCTGCACTGGGACGGCGGCCGCCTGCAGCAGGCCCGCGTGCACAGCGATCGTGGCGGGCGCTATCAACTGTCTTACGCAGGGCAGACCCTGGACCTGGAACTGGGCGCCGGTCGCACCCAGCAGGTGGGCCTCAACAACAACCGATTGGTGATGCAATGAGCTTGTACGTAGGACTGGATGTGGGCACGCAGAGCGTCAAGCTGGTTGCCTACGATCCGCAGGAGCGCGCCGTGGTCGCCACGATCGCCGCGCCGATGGAGCTGATCAGCCGCGACGATGGCACCCGCGAGCAGCAGGCGCAGTGGTGGATCGACGGCATCGTGCATTGCTTCGCCCAGCTCGATGGCGAGCAGCGTGCACGGGTGCGCGGTATTTCGGTCTCCGGCCAGCAGCACGGCTTCGTGCCGGTGGCCGCCGATGGCAGCGTCACCGCGCCGGTCAAGCTGTGGTGCGACACCAGCACCGCGCTGGAATGCGACGAAATCATGGACGCGGTGGGTGGTGCGGCAGGCAGCGTGGCCGCCGCCGGCAACCCGATCATGGCCGGCTACACCGCCTCCAAATTGCCGTGGACACGCAAGCATCGTCCCGAGGCGTATGCAGCGATGACCACGGTGATGCTGCCGCACGACTACGTGAATTTCTGGCTCACCGGCGAGCGCTTTGCCGAAGTCGGCGATGCCTCCGGCACCGGCTGGCTGGACGTGCGCACACGGCAGTGGTCCGAACGCATGCTAGGCGCGGTGGACGCACAGCGCGACCTGCGCGAGGCATTGCCGCCGCTGGTGGAGACCGGCGCGGTCTATGCCTTGTCCAACGCAGCCGCCGACGCATTGAACCTGCCGGCCGGCGTGCGTGTCACCACCGGCGGCGGCGACAACATGATGGCCGCGATCGGCACCGGCAACGTCGTGCCCGGTCGCCTGACCATGAGCCTGGGCACCTCGGGCACCTTGTTCGCTTACGCCGATCACCCGGTGGTGGACGACGAGGCACGCTGGGCGGCGTTCTGTTCGTCCAGCGGCGGCTGGCTGCCGCTGATCTGCACCATGAACTGCACCGTCGCCACCGAGGCGGTGATGCGCATGTTCTCGATCACCCGCGAGCAGACCGAGGCCTTGATCGCCAGCACCACGCCGGGCGCCGATGGCCTGGTGCTGCTGCCGTTCTTCAACGGCGAGCGCACGCCCAATTTGCCGGACGCCCGCGGCTGCCTGTTCGGCATGGACCTGCACAACACCACCGCCGCGCATTTCTATCGCGCCGCGATGGAAGGGGCGACCTACAGCCTGCGCAACGGCTTCGATGCCTTTGTCGCGGCGGGTCTGCAGTTCGACACCATCCTGCTCACCGGCGGCGGCAGCAAGAGCGCGCAATGGCGGCAGATGGTGGCCGATGTCTTCAATCTGCAGGTCGTGGTGCCGACCCAGCCCGAAGGCGCTGCCTTCGGTGCCGCATTGCAGGCCCTGTGGGCCTGCGATCGCGACGACGGCGGTGCGGACGCATTGTCGGATGTGGTGCTGGAGCATCTGCAGATCGACCAGGACCTGTCGGCGCGCCCGGATCCGCAACGCGTGGCCCAGTACCAGCAGCACTATCAGACCTTCCTCAAGCACCTGCAGGTGGTCAGCCCGCTCTACGCCGGCTGATCGACCCGCTTTCTACAACTCCCCCAGCAGCAAGGACATTCCACCCCATGAGCAACACCGTCTACATCGGCGCCAAAGAATATTTCCCCGGTATCGGCAAGATCGGCTTCGAAGGCCGCGACTCGGACAACCCGCTGGCCTTCAAGGTCTACGACGCCAACAAGCAGATCGGCGACAAGACCATGGCCGAGCATCTGCGCTTTG
>NZ_QEZH01000033.1:0-420 GCF_003993515.1 Xanthomonas sp. BRIP62415 | reverse complement strand
GGGTAGGCAGACTGCAGCGACGGGTCTGGGAGCTGGAACAGCTGGTCGCCCAGTGGCAGAGCGTTGCGGTGCCGTCGGCCGTGTCACGTTCAGCAGTGCCCGCGCAAGCGGCGCCCAGCTCACCTGTTGATGAGCAGCGCCCCCTGTCCCCGGGCATGCCGACTGAGGCGGTGGCCCCGGTACCGCGCGCCGCCACTTCGTTCCCCCCAGCGTTGCGCAGCAGCGTTGATCCGTTGCCTGCAGCGCGCAGCGTTGCCGGTACTTCCGAGGCCACAGCGAGCAGGCCACCGCCTGCTGCCGCATCGGCGCAGCCAACGCCGCCTCCATCCGCGCCACCGGCACCGAATCCCCCATCCGCGCCAAATGCGATCGAGCGCGCCGCGACTGCGCTGAAGCGCTGGTTCACCGAAGGCAATGTGC
>NZ_QEZH01000032.1:0-275196 GCF_003993515.1 Xanthomonas sp. BRIP62415 | reverse complement strand
CCCCAATCCCCAATCCCCAGCCTATGACCTTCCGCGAACCCGTCGACCTGGCCGCCCTCAACGCCTCCAGCCGCGACACCTTGATCGAACATCTGGGCATCGTGTTCACCGATGCCGGCGACGACTGGCTGCGCGCCACCATGCCGGTGGATGCGCGCACCAGGCAGCCGTACGGCCTGCTGCATGGCGGTGCGTCGGTGGTGCTGGCCGAAACCCTGGGCAGCAGCGCCGGCAACCTGTGCGTGGACATGACCACCCGGATGTGCGTCGGGCTGGAGATCAATGCCAACCATCTGCGCGCCGCCACCGATGGCTTGGTCACCGGCACCGCGCGCGCGGTGCATGTGGGGCGCAGCACCCAGGTCTGGGACATCACCATCGACAATCCGGCCGGCAAGCGCGTGTGCGTGTCACGGCTGACCCTGGCCGTGGTGCCACGCAGCAATGGCTGAGCACGCCGTGCAAGTGCATGGGTGGAACAGCGCCACCCGCCGCGGGCACTGCGCGCAGGCCACGCTGCTGTCACAATAGTTGCGCTTCCTTCCCCTGGTACCGGTCCCGTTCCGTCAATGAGCGAGTCATCCCTGGACGCCACGCGCGACGCTGGCGGCGTGCTGCGTTGGTTCCGGTACCTGTATCGGGTGCCGCTGTTGCTGCTGCATCTGAGCATCTGCCTGCCGATCACCATGCTGTGCGTGGTGGCGCCGCCGCTGGCGCGCATCCGCACCGGCCCCGACGACACCCTGGACGAGCTGATGATCCGTTGGTGGCAGGGCAACCTGATGCGCGTGTTCGGCTTCCGCCTGCGTCGCTTCGGCACCCCGCTGCCGGGCGCGACCCTGTTCGTGGCCAATCACGTCAGCTGGGTCGACATCTCGATGCTGCACAGCCAGCGCGTGATGGGCTTCGTGGCCAAGCGCGAGATCGCCGGTTGGCCGCTGGTGGGCTGGCTGGCGACCAAGGGCCAGACCATCTTCCACCAGCGCGGCAATACCGAATCGCTGGGCGGCGTGCTGCAGGAAATGCTGCAGCGCCTGCGCGGCGGCAAGCCGGTGGGCGTGTTCCCCGAAGGCCGCACCCGTGGCGGTACCGAGGTCGGCCCGTTCCATGCGCGCATCTTCCAGGCCGCGGTCGAGGCCGGCGTACCGGTGCAGCCGGTGGCCCTGCGTTACGGCGAACGCGGCAATGCGCAGGCGGTGGTGGCGTTCGGCGAGCGCGAGAGTTTCTTCGCCAATATCGTGCGCCTGCTCGGCGAGCCGTCGCGGCTGGCCGAGGTGCATTTTCTCGAGCCGATCGGTGCGCTGGATATCGACGGACGTCGCCGCCTGGCCGATACCTCGCGGCAACGCATCATCGCGGCGATGGAGTCCTGAGCCGACGATGCAAGCGCGCATCCTCCCTGCGGCCGGCACCCCCTCGTCCGGCCCGATGAGCGCATGAACGCCTCCGACTATCTGCCGCCGCGCTGGCTGCGCAATCCGCACGTGCAGTCGGTGCTGGGCAGCAGTGCCTTGCGCCGGCTCCGCAGCCGCCAGCTCTTGGCCGCCAGCGGTGCGGTCACCAGCGAACACATCCTCGACGGCGGCGATGGCGTGCGCCTGCAGGGCTGGATGAGCATCCCGCCCGGCGATGCCCCGGTGCGCGGCACGGTGCTGCTGCTGCATGGCTGGGAAGGCAGCGCCGATTCCAACTACATGCGCCTGACCGCCGCGCGCCTGCTTGGCCTGGGCTATCAGGTGTTCCGGCTGAATTTCCGCGACCACGGTGGCACGCACCACCTCAACGTGGACCTGTTCCACTCCGACCGCATCGAGGAAGTGGTCAATGCCGCGGGCGATCTGTGGCGGCGGTTTCCCGCGCCGCAGCTGCTGGCGGCGGGCTATTCGCTGGGCGGCAATTTCGCGTTGCGGCTTGCGCTGCGTGCACCGGCGGCCGGCCTGCCGCTGGCGCGCGTGGCGGCGGTATGCCCGCTGCTGGACCCGGCAGCGACGATGCTGCAGCTGGAAAAAGGCCCGCAGTTCTACGACTGGTATTTCCGCCGCAAGTGGCGCGAGTCGCTGCTGCGCAAGCGCAAGCTGTTCCCCGACCAGCATGGCTACGACGATGCCACCCTGGCGCTGGACATGCGCGGGCTGATGGCCTGGCTGGCCGAACAGCACACCGGGCACGGCTCGCTGGAAGCGTATTTCGACAGTTATTCGATCGCCGGCGAGCGCCTGGCCGGCCTGCAGGTGCCGGTGGACATCCTGATGGCCGAGGACGATCCGGTCATTCCGTTCGAGGATTTCGCCGCCTGGCAGCTGCCGGCGCACGCACAGCTGGAAATCGCACGCTGGGGCGGCCACTGCGGCTTTCTGGAAAACGCCCGCGGCGACGGATTCGCCGAGCGCTGGGTGGCCGAGCGGCTGGCCGCGCAGGTGTAAGTCGGCGCCACCCCGCGCATCGTTACAATAGGCGTTTGTCCTGGACACGCCCACCGCCATGCAAGACGCCATTCTTCAAGCCCTGCGCCGCAATGCGGCCGACGATGCGGTGGCGCTGGCCCGCGAGTGGGTCCTCGGCGCGCCCGAGAGCGCCGCCGCGCATCGCTGGCTCGGCCTGGCCCTGCAGCAGCAGGGGCAACCGGCGCTGGCGCTGGCCAGCATCGAAACCGCGCTGACGCTGACGCCGGAAGATGCCGACCTGCATCTGCTGCGCGCCGGGCTGCTGCTGGCCACGCGCGCGCTGTCTGCGGCGGACGACGCGTTGTCGCGTACCACCGCGCTCGACCCCAACCAGTTCAATGCCTACGTGATGCAGGCGCATCTGGCGGTGGCGCGCGGCGATCTGGACGAGGCGCAGCGGCTGAGCCGCACCGCCGCGCGGCTGGCGCCCGAGCACCCGCAGTTGCTGGCCGTCGATGGCGTGGTGGAGCTGCGCCGCGGCCAGGGCGATCGCGCACTGTCGCTGCTGACCCGCGCCGCCGAGCAACTGCCGGATGACCCGCGGGTGATGTTCGCGCTGGGCTTTGCGTATCTGCAGAAGGAACACTTCGCATTTGCCGAGCGCGCCTTCGAGCGCGTGGTCGAGCTCAACCCGCCGGGCACCGCGCTGCGCGCCTTCATCGCCCAGCTGGCCCAGCGCCAGGGCCGCCTGGACGATGCGCTGGCCGCGATGCAGGGCGTGTTCGCCCAGCCCGGCGGCGACATCCCGGCCATGCGCCGGCTCGCCGGCGAGATGGAACTGCAGGCTGGCCGCCCCGACCAGGCCGCCGCGCACCTGCGCCTGGCGCTGGCCCATTGGCCGGCCGACCGGCGCACCTTGCACGCCTTGCTGACCGCCTGGGAGCGGCTGGGCGCGGTGGACGATGCACGCGACACCCTGGACGCGGCGCTGGCCACCTCGGCCACGGCGCACGACCTGTGGCTGGCACGGCTCGCGGTGGAGCCGGTCGGCGGGCCGCAGGCGCAGGCGGTGATCGAGCGCTGGCTGCTGGCCATGCCCGAGCATCTGCCTGCGCTGGAAGCGCTGATGCGCGTGCACGACATGCAGGGCCATGCCGAACAGGCCGAAATGGTGGCCCGCCAGATCGTGGCGGTGGAGCCGGGCCGCATCAGCGGCGAGCAGCGCATCGTCGAAGCCCTGCTGGAGCGGGACCCGCCGGCGGCGATCGCCTGCGTGCAGTCGCTGATCGACTCGCTGCCCGCGCCCCAGCAGACCGTGCTGCGGCCGTGGCTGGGCAATGTGCAGGACCGCGCCGGCCAGCCCGACGCCGCCGTGGCCACCTGGATGCAGTTCCAGCGCGAGCAGGCCCAGCACCGCCTGCCGTTGCCGCCGCAGGCCGCCAGGCAGCCGATGCAGTGGCCGGACATCGGGACCATCCCCGAGACCGTGACGGCACGGCCGCTGTTCGTCTTTGGCACGCCCGGCTCGCATGTCGAACGCCTGATCGCGGTGATGGGCGCGGCCACCCCGCTGGTGCGCGACGACCGGTATGGCACCACGCCGCCGTCCGATGCGCTGCAGAGCTACCGCACGGTCGAGCAGCTGGCCTCCGGCGAGCTGGCGCCGATGGCATTGGTGGAAGGCTGGAAGGCGCAGCTGCCGCGGCGCGGCATCGACGACGGCAACGTCATCGACTGGCTGCTGTGGTGGGACAACACCCTGCTGACCGCGCTGCGCCCGCATCTGCCCGAAGGCCGGCTGGCGATCGCGCTGCGCGACCCGCGCGACATGCTGCTGGACTGGCTGTCGGCCGGCGCGCCGGCACCGCTGGCCGTGCAATCGCCGCAGCAGGCCGCCGACTGGTTGCTGGCGGCGCTGGAACAGCTCGCCGTGCTGCACGAGCGCGACCTGTATCCGCACCGGATCATCCGCCTGGACGGCATCGAGAGCGACCCGCAAGGCATCTCCACCGCGCTGGAGCAGGCGTTCGGCCTGCGCTTCCCGCTGGTCGAACCGCGCGGCCCGGCGCGCCTGGCTGCGGGGCGCTGGCGCAACTACCGCAACGTGCTTGGCGCGCAATTCGATCTGCTGACGCTGATCGCGGTGCGCTTCGGCTACCCGCAGGACTGAGCGCCGCCCGCGGCAGCTCGCAACACCCGTAGGAGCGGCCCCGGCCGCGACGGGGCGTTACAGGGAATGCCTCCGCACCGATGAGGCGTTCCCGGCAAAGCCCCGTCGCGGCCAGGTCCGCTCCTACGGGGCTGGGTACCGACTGGATATCGCGCTTCCTGTCGGGGCGCGGGGAGGGTGCGCCAAGCAGCACGCGTACGCCGCAGCCGGCGCCGGCGGCAGTGTTCGGCGGCGTGATGCACCGGCAGCGATAAACCCGGCCGCGCGCACCAGAGGGTTCCATGGCGATGGCTTCCTCTGCGACGCGGACCCAGGCACCCTGGTCGGCCTCATTCCCGCGGAGACTCCTGCATGCGCCTGACCAGCAACAGCATCGAAAACGGCAAGCCGATCGCGGTGGAATTTGCCGCCGGAACGCCCGAGGGCTTTGCGCCCAACCGCAACCCGCACTTGGCCTGGAGCGAAGTGCCGGCCGGCACGCGCTCGTTTGCGCTGCTGTGCCTGGACCCGGATGTGCCGACCGTGCCGGAAACCGTGGGCCGCGACGACGTGCAGATCCCGGTCGATCAGCCACGCACCGATTTTGTGCATTGGGCGATGGCCGATATCCCCGCCGACGTGCATGCGATCGCCGCGGGCAGCTGCAGCGACGGCTTCGTGCCCAAGGGCAAGCAGCAGCCGGCCGGCCCGGCCGGGGCGCGCCAGGGCTTGAATTCGTATACCCAGTGGTTTGCCGGCAATGCCGACATGGCCGGCAATTACCTGGGCTACGACGGCCCGTACCCGCCGTTCAACGACCTGCGGGTGCACCGCTATTTCTTCCGTGTGTTCGCGCTGGACGTAGCGCAGCTCAGCCTGCCTGAGACCTTCACCGCCGCCGATGTGCTCTCGGCGATCCAGGGCCACGTGCTGGCCGAGGCAGCCCTGCACGGCACCTACACGCTGAATCCGGCGCTGCGCTAAGTGCAGATCACCACCACTGCACGGCCACCAGGCCGCGCGGTGGTGGTGACAGGGAAGCTGCAAGCGCCGCAACCGTGATGTCAGGGCGATCAGCACGTGCGTCACCCGGGCGCCTCAAGCAGAGCAGGCTGCCGCTTCCGAAGCGCCATTGCATAACGGTCACGCAACACGTCGCCGCTTCCCCCTTCCCGCTTCCCGCTTCCAATTCCCAATTCCCAATTCCCAATTCCCAAACTACCCACTCGCCTCGATCATCTGCTCCAGCACGTACACCGGCGCAGCGTCCGTGCCCGCGGGGGCCGGGTAGCGGGTGACGCGCAGCAGGGTACGGATGCCCGCCTCGTGCTCGAAGCCTTCGATGCTGCCATCGAAGGTCTGCCAGGCGCGGGTCGCGGGCTGTCCATCGGCGCCTTGTTCGCGCAGTTGCAGGCAGTGGCGCGCCGGATCGGACCGACAGGGCACGGTGTCGGCGGCCACTTCGATCAGCAGCGTCTGGCCGGGGCCGCCATGGCGGGTGTCGGCGGTGGCGACACCGCCGAACACCAGCCGGGTGCCGTCGCTGCGGATCAGGGTCAGTTGCGGCGTGGTCTGCGCGGTGTTCAGCGCCATCGCGAAGCGACCGGACAGCAGCTCGCTGGCGGCGCGTTCCTGGGCCATCCGCCGCGGTTGCGCACACAGGCGTTTGCTCGACACCACCCGGCCGATCTGCAGGTGCGCCTGCGCCAGGCTGTAATCGGCGCCCAATGCGTTGCAGGTCTGGCTGACCTGGATGCGTTGATCGCGAAAATCCAGCTGCAAGGGCGCGGTGCCGGCGACGAACAGGCTGCGCAAGGCGGTGCCGTGCGCGTCGCTGGCCTGCTGCAGCTGCCAGTGTTGTGCCTGCAGGGCAGCCTGCAGCGGGGCGTTGGCGTCAGCCGCTGCGGCCAACGCGGCCGACTCGGCGGCAGCAGTGTCGGCACCGGACCCGGGCAGCTCCGGCGCTGCGCCCGACCCGCAGGCCGTCACGCCCGCTGCCAGCAGTGCAGGGGCAAACAACACGGCACGCATGCGGCGGCTCCCGGTGATCGATGCGTCAGTGATACCGCCACCGCGCGGCCAGGGCAATGACGCAAGTCACTGCCCGGCCATCTGCCCTGCAGCTCGCGTCCGGTTCAACCGGCACGACACGCAGCCGCTAGCGGTCTCAGGCCAGCGCCGGCAGCCACAACAGCAGGGCGGCGCCCAGCGCGATGCGGTAGACCGCAAACACCGTGAAGCGGTGCTTCTTGATATAGCCCAGCAGCCACTTCACCACCACAAAGCCGGTGATGGTCGCCGCCACGAAGGCCACCGCCACATCGGCCCAGTTCTCGCTGCCGAAGCCGCCTTCCCTGTACATCTCCAGCAGGGCGTAAGCGCTGGCCGCGAACATGGTCGGGATGCCCACCATGAACACGAAATCCGCCGCCGCCGAGCGCTTGCTCAGGCCCAGCAACATCGCCAGGAAGATCGCCGAGGCCGAGCGCGAGGTGCCGGGGAACACGCCGGCCACCACCTGCGCCAGCCCCACCGCGATGGCCACCTTCCAGGTGACCACATCGCGCTCGGGCAGCTTGCTGGCGAAGTGCTCGGCCACCAGCATCCACAGCCCGCCGATCAGCAGCGCCCAGGCCACCGGATGCACGGTTTCCGGCAGCTGCCAGCCGGCCTTGCGCACGATCAGGCCCACCACCGCAGTCACCATGAAGGCCACGCCGACCTTGAGCACGTAGTCGCGATTGGCGCGCTCGCCCAGGCCGGTGGCCAGGGTCCACAGCTTCTGCCGCAGTGCCAGGCAGATCGCCAGGATCGCGCCGGCCTGGATGACGATGTTGAAGAAGTCAGAACGGCGTCCGAGCCATTGTTCGGCGATCAGCAGGTGGCCGGTGCTGGAGATCGGCAGGAATTCGGTGAGGCCTTCGAGAATGCCCAACAGCAGGGCGGAAATCAGATCGGACATCGGACTGGAGAGGGGATGGGGGAGGCGTCAGGATAGTGCATTGCGGCATGCACCATATCGGTGCAACATGCGACTGGTTAGCACCTTAAGGGTGCTATCGCTGCGTCAGCGGCCTCAAGCGAAGCAAGCAAAATCAACGACTTGTGAAGGTCCGGCGCTTGGCATGGTCCCTGCTGTAGCTCCGCCCACGAGCCACTTAACTCTGCAGAGGTTTCTTCCGATGTCCGTGGAAAATGTTGAAAAGCTGATCAAGGACAACAAGGTCGAGTTTGTCGACCTGCGCTTCGTCGATATGCGTGGTGTACAGCAGCACATCACCTTTCCGGCCAACATCATCGAGCCGGCGCTGTTCGAAGAAGGCAAGATGTTCGACGGCAGCTCGATCGCGGGTTGGAAGGGCATCAACGAGTCGGACATGGTCCTGCTCCCGGACGCCGGCACTGCGTATCTGGATCCGTTCTTCGCCGATCCGACCATCGTGCTGACCTGCGACATCCTCGATCCGGCCACCATGCAGAGCTATGAGCGCGACCCGCGCGGCATCGCCAAGCGCGCCGAGGCCTACCTGAAGTCCTCGGGCACCGCCGACCAGGCGTTCTTCGGCCCGGAGCCGGAATTCTTCATCTTCGATTCGGTGCGCTTTGCCAACGACATGGGCCACACCTTCTTCCAGGTCGGCTCGGAAGAGGCGGCCTGGAACACCGGCGCCAAGTACGACGGCGGCAACAGCGGCTACCGTCCGGGCGTGAAGGGTGGCTACTTCCCGGTTCCGCCGACCGACACGCTGCACGACCTGCGCGCGGAAATGATCAAGACGCTGGAACAGGTCGGCATCGAGACCGAGGTGCACCACCACGAAGTGGCCACCGCCGGCCAGTGCGAGATCGGCACCAAGTTCAGCTCGCTGGTGCAGAAGGCCGACGAATTGCTGACGATGAAGTACATCATCAAGAACGTCGCCTACCGCAACGGCAAGACCGCGACCTTCATGCCCAAGCCCATCGTGGGCGACAACGGCTCGGGCATGCACGTGCACCAGTCGCTGACCAAGGGCGGCGTCAACCTGTTCTCCGGCGACGGCTACGGCGGCCTGTCGCAGATGGCGCTGTGGTACATCGGCGGCATCTTCAAGCACGCGCGTGCGATCAACGCCTTCTCCAACTCCGGCACCAACAGCTACAAGCGTCTGGTCCCGGGTTATGAGGCACCGGTGATGCTGGCCTATTCGGCCCGCAACCGCTCGGCCTCGTGCCGCATTCCGTGGGTCACCAACCCGAAGGCGCGCCGTATCGAAATGCGCTTCCCTGATCCGTTGCAGTCCGGCTACCTGACCTTCACCGCGCTGATGATGGCCGGCCTGGACGGCATCAAGAACCAGATCGACCCGGGCGCCCCGAGCGACAAGGACCTGTACGACCTGCCGCCGGAAGAAGAGAAGCTGATCCCGCAGGTCTGCTCCAGCCTGGACCAGGCACTGGAAGCGCTGGACAAGGACCGCGAGTTCCTCAAGGCCGGCGGCGTGATGAGCGACGACTTCATCGACGGCTACATCGCGCTGAAGATGCAGGAAGTCACCAAGTTCCGTGCTGCGACCCACCCGTTGGAGTACCAGCTGTACTACGGCAACTGAGTTCCACCGCGGTGATGGCGGAGGCCCCCCCTCCCACCTCCGCCATCGCCGCACACGTTCGATCGGTCCACGGCATCGGCCGTGGATCGTAGGGGATTGAGAGAGCACACAGTTCGCGACGCGCGGGCCTGACCTCTCCCACGAGGCGGATGCATCGGCATCGGCCGAGGTCTGCGTAATCGCGAACGCGCGGATGCCGGGGTTGGCATCCAGGTGAATGACACCGCCGGGCGGCGCAATGCCGGCCGGTCTTTTCCACCATTCGGGGTATGCGCATGAAATTGATCACCGCCATCATCCGGCCGTTCAAGCTCGACGAGGTCCGCGAGGCCCTGTCCGCAGCAGGCGTGTCGGGCATCACCGTGACCGAGGTCAAGGGGTTCGGACGCCAGAAGGGCCACACCGAGCTATACCGCGGCGCCGAGTACGTCGTCGACTTCCTGCCCAAGATCAAGATCGAGACGGTGGTGACCGACGACCGGCTGGACGCAGTGGTCGAGGCGATCCAGAACGCCGCCGGCACCGGCAAGATCGGCGACGGCAAGATCTTCGTGACCGCGATCGAGCAAGTCGTGCGCATCCGCACCGGCGAGATCGGCGCCGATGCGCTCTGAATCCCCCACCCCCGGAGTTCTTATGAAGACAGCTCTCTTTGCCGGGTGGAAGGCCCGGTTCTACAGTGTCTGCATGCTGATGCTGTTCAGCGCGCTGGTGGTGGGCGGCATGGGCAGTGCGCACGCGCAGTCCACGCCGCAGGTCACCCCGCTGCCGACCGAGCCGGTCACCACCGAACCGCTGCCGTCGGCGCAGCCGCCCGCCGCACCGGTGGCCGCCGCCGAGGCCGCGCCGGTGGTGGAGAAGGGCGATGTCGCCTGGATGCTGACCTCCACGCTGCTGGTGCTGCTGATGGTGGTGCCGGGCCTGGCGTTGTTCTACGGCGGCATGGTGCGCGCCAAGAACGTGTTGTCGGTGCTGATCCAGGTCGCGGTGGTGTTCTCGCTGCTGACCATCCTGTGGGTGGTGTACGGCTACAGCCTGGCGTTCTCCGGCGAAGGCCCGTGGATCGGCAACCTGGACAAGGCGCTGCTCAAGGGCGTGACCATCGAAACGCTGGCGGCCACCTTCACCAAGGGTGTCAGCCTGCCGGAATACGTGTTCGTGGCGTTCCAGGCGACCTTCGCCGGCATCACCGGTGCGCTGATCGTCGGCGCCTTTGCCGAGCGCGCCAAGTTCGCCGCGGTGCTGCTGTTCTCGGTGATCTGGTTCACCTTCGGCTACCTGCCGCTGGCGCACATGGTCTGGGCCACCGGCGGCTACCTGTTCGGCCTGGGCGCGCTGGATTTTGCCGGCGGCACCGTGGTGCATATCAACGCCGGTATCGCCGGCCTGGTCGGCGCCTACTTCGTCGGCAAGCGTGCCGGCCTGGGGCGTGAGGCGATCAAGCCGCACAACGTGAC
This sequence comes from Xanthomonas sp. BRIP62415, assembly GCF_003993515.1. Lineage (NCBI taxonomy): Bacteria > Pseudomonadati > Pseudomonadota > Gammaproteobacteria > Lysobacterales > Lysobacteraceae > Xanthomonas > Xanthomonas sp. BRIP62415. The sequence goes on along the minus strand of NZ_QEZH01000032.1, from coordinate 264,614 downwards.
CCTGACCTTCGTCGGTGCCTCGCTGCTGTGGGTGGGCTGGTTCGGCTTCAACGCCGGCTCCAACCTGGAAGCCAACGCCGGTGCGGCGCTGGCCTTCCTCAACACCTTGCTGGCCACCGCCGCTGCCATCCTGGGCTGGTCGCTGACCGAGAAGATCATCAAGGGCAAGTCGTCCGCCCTGGGCGTGGCCTCGGGCATGGTCGCCGGTCTGGTCGGCATCACCCCGGCCTGCGGCACGGTGGGTCCGTTCGGCGCGATCGTCATCGGCCTGGCTGCCGGCGTGCTGTGCGTGTGGGGCGTCACCGGCCTCAAGCGCCTGCTGGGCGCCGACGACAGCCTGGACGTGTTCGGCGTGCACGGCCTGGGCGGCATCATCGGCGCGATCCTGACCGGCGTGTTCTCGGCCGCTTCGCTGGGCGGCCAGAAGGGCGGCGATTACGACATGCTGCATCAGGTCGGCATCCAGGCGCTGGGCGTGGGTATCACCCTGGTCTGGATCGGCGTGGTCTCGGTGGTGGGCTTCCTGGTCGCCAAGCTGGTGTTCGGCCTGCGCGTCACCGAAGAAGCCGAGCGCGAGGGCCTGGATATCACCTCGCACGGCGAAGCGGCATACGAGTCCTGAGCATGCACACCCGCGGCCACGCTGCCGCGGGTGGCGCAACGACCCGGCCGGGAGAGCCGTGCCGGGTCCGTTTTTCCCCGTTGCCGCGCTGGCGGCGGACCAACTGCCGAGGTGCCTGCATGACCAGCCCCACGCCTGTGACGGTCGGCGCGGATGCCCGCTGGATCGGTGCAACCTGCCGCCGTCCGGCCCGAATTCCTTCAACGCATGCTGCGTGTTGCGCGACACACGCGCAGGCCGGGCGTGCTTGCACTAAATTGGTGCAATGCTGATGCCATCGCTCCTGCCGTCGCTGGACAGCCTGGGCACACCGGTGGCCTGGGCCGACCGCGAGGGCCGCGTGCTGGGCGTCAATCCGGCTTTCGCGCGCTGGCTCGGGGTCAGTGCCCGGCGCCTGGTCGATCAACCGCTGGCCGCGCTGGAGGTGCAGGGCGATGCGCTGGCCCGCTTCCTGCTCAACGACGAGCGCGACGTGTTGCGCCTGCACCGGCTGGCATTGGGCCTGCCCAATGACGCACCGCGTTTTGCCGAAGGCTGGCTGTCGCGGCTGGACGATGGCGGCTGGCTGCTGGAAACCCACCCGGTCGACGAGTTTCCCGCGCTGGATCCCACCCATGCGCTGCCCAATGCCTTGAGCGCCGCGCTCAAGGGCCTGGCGCACGAACTGCGCAATCCGCTGGCCGGGCTCAAGGGCGCGGCGCAGTTGCTGGCGCGGCGCTCGGCCGGCCGCGACGAGGACGAGCGCGAGCTGATCGAGTTGATCGGCACCGAGATCGAACGCCTCAACACCCTGCTCGAACGCCTGCTCTCGCCCACGCCGGCGCGCCCGCACGACCGCCTCAATATCCATGTCGTGCTCGAACGCGTGCTGCGCCTGGCCGAAGCCGAGGGCGGCTGGTCGGTGCAGGTGCAGCGCGACTACGACCCCAGCATTCCCGACATCCTCGGCGACGGCGACCGCCTGACCCAGGCGGTGTGGAATCTGGTACGCAACGCGTTCCAGGCCGGCGCCACCCGCGTGACCCTGCGCACCCGCGTCGAGCACGGCCAGCGCATCCGCGACCGCGTGCATGCGATGTCGCTGCGGCTGGAAATCATCGACGACGGCGGCGGCGTGCCGGAAGAACTGGCCGAGCACCTGTTCCTGCCGCTGGTCAGCGGGCGCGCCGAAGGCAGCGGCCTGGGCCTGGCGCTGGCCCAGCAGGTCTCGCGCGAACACCACGGCACGCTGACCTACCGCTCGCGGCCGGGGCATACCGTTTTCACCCTGCTGTTGCCCGAGCTGGCCGGCGACCACGACAAGGAACATCTGCATGGCTGAGGCCGCCGCCGCATCCCACCACATCTGGGTGGTCGACGACGACCGTTCGGTCCGCTTCGTGCTGTCCACCGCCTTGCGCGATGCCGGCTACGCCGTCGATGGCTTCGAGAGTGCCGCCGCCGCATTGCAGGCGCTGGCCATGCGGCCGACCCCGGATCTGTTGTTCACCGACGTGCGCATGCCCGGCGAGGATGGCCTGAGCCTGCTCGACAAGCTCAAGTCCAGGCACCCGCAGCTGCCGGTCATCGTGATGTCGGCCTACACCGACGTCGCCAGCACCGCCGGCGCCTTCCGCGGCGGCGCGCACGAGTTCCTGTCCAAGCCCTTCGATCTGGACGATGCGGTGGCACTGGCCGCACGCGCGCTGCCGGATGCCGACGCCGGTGTCGAGGAGATCATCGGGACCCCATTGGCGGAAGGCTCGGCGGCGCTGATCGGTGACACCCCGGCGATGCAGGCGCTGTTCCGCGCGATCGGCCGGCTGGCGCAGGCACCGCTGTCGGTGCTGATCAACGGCGAAACCGGCACCGGCAAGGAACTGGTCGCGCGCGCGCTGCACAACGAGTCGCCGCGCGCGCGCAAACCCTTCGTCGCGCTCAACACCGCCGCCATTCCGGCGGAGCTGCTGGAAAGCGAGTTGTTCGGCCACGAAACCGGCGCCTTCACCGGCGCCACCAAACGCCACATCGGCCGCTTCGAACAGGCCGACGGCGGCACGCTGTTCCTGGACGAAATCGGCGACATGCCGCTGCCGCTGCAGACCCGCTTGCTGCGCGTACTGGCCGAGAACGAATTCTTCCGTGTCGGCGGGCGCGAGTTGATTCGCGTCGATGTGCGCGTGATTGCCGCCACCCACCAGGACCTGGAGGCGCTGGTCGAACAAGGCCGCTTCCGGGCCGACCTGTTGCATCGCCTGGACGTGGTGCGCCTGCAATTGCCACCGCTGCGCGAGCGCCGCGGCGACATCGCGCAACTGGCCGAGAACTTCCTGGCCATGGCCGGGCGCAAGCTCGACATGCTGCCCAAGCGACTGTCCTCGGCCGCACTGGAACAACTGCGCCACTACGACTGGCCCGGCAACGTGCGCGAACTGGAAAACGTGTGCTGGCGCCTGGCCGCGTTGTCCACTGCCGACATCATCGACGTGGTCGACGTGGAATCGGCGCTGGCACGCGGCGGCCGCCGCCAGCGTGCCGGCCGCGGCGACGGGCAATGGGACGAGATGCTCTCCAGCTGGGCGGCGCAACGCCTGAGCGAAGGCGCCCAGGGCCTGCATGCCGAAGCGCGCGAACGCCTGGACAAGACCCTGCTCGAAGCGGCCCTGCAACTGACCCAGGGCCGCCGCGCCGAAGCGGCCGCACGCCTGGGTCTGGGCCGCAACACCGTCACCCGCAAGCTCGGCCCGGGGCGCAAGCGCCGCTGATTGGCCGGCAGGCGGAGTTGAGTCCCTCTCCCGCCTGCGGGAGCAGGGTTGGGGTGAGGGCGCCTGCGAAAAGCCGTACTGCGCGCGCAGGTGGTCGAGCCAAGCAGCGAACCAGGCGGGATTGACGCGCATCACGGCGGCAAGCGGGGATGAACTCGCCGTTTTTCGCTCGCACGTGCCACCGCCTCGATTATCTGGCGGCGCACGACGCCCCCATCCGCCCTTCGGGCACCTTCCCCCGCACGCGGGAGAAGGCAAGGCACGCGAGCAAGGTCAAACACGCGGGAAAGGCAAGGCACGCGAGCAAGGTAAAACACGCGGGAAAAGGCAAGGCAGGTGACAAAAGGCAAGGCAGGCAGGCAGGCGGGTAAGGCAGGCAAGGCAGGCAAGGCAGGCATGAATCCTCGCAATCGAGCCCCTCTCCCGCCTGCGGGAGAGGGGTTGGGGTGAGGGTGCTTTTTGCACATGTCCGGCTCGCGACACCAACCCCGTAAACTCCTGGGCTGCCCCAGGCGCTTTTCATGACACGTGAACATGCGCCCGCATAGGTTTCCAGCCTGATCAGGAGAACAGCTCGATGCGTTACCGGTCGCCCACGATCGTTGCCCTCACCGCGCTGGCGCTTGCCGCCTGCAGCAGCACGCCACCGCCGCCACCGCCTCCACCCCCGGCGGCGCGCGTGGTGCCGGTCCGTCCGGTCCAGCAGGCCGAAGCGGCGCTGGCATCGGCGTCGGGCAGCCTGGTCAGCGGTCGGGTGGTGCTGGTGCCGGCGTTGCAGGGCATCCGCATCACCGGCACGGTCGGTGGCCTGCGCCCCGGCGGCGTGGCCGGTTTCCACGTGCACGAACGCGGCGATTGCAGCGCCGCCGACGCCAGCAGTGCCGGTGCGCACTTCAATCCCGCCGGTGCGCCGCACGGACGTGCCGGCAGTACTCCCCACCACGCCGGCGACATGGACAACCTGCGTGCCGATGCCGAAGGTGTCGCGCATCTGGACATGATCGTTGCCGGCATCACCCTGGGCGATGCCGCGCCCACCGACGTGGTCGGCAAGTCGCTGGTCGTGCACGCCGATGCCGACGACTATCGCAGCCAACCCAGCGGCAATGCCGGCGCACGTCTGGCCTGCGGCGTCATCCGCGTCACCCAGTGGCGCACACCCCCTTCGCAGCCCTGAGTCGGGGCACCCCTGGCTGCAGCTGCGGCCTTTCTACAGGAGTTACTCATGCGCATTCTTCCAACCACCTTGTTCCTGGCCACCGCGCTGGTGCTGACCGCGTGCAAGCGCGATGAGCCCGCCCCGGCCGATCCTGCACCCGCGCCGCAGGCCGGCGCACCGGCCGAAGCGGCGCATGGCGGCGAGCACGCCGCGTCCATGGTCACCGAAGCGGCGGCCACCACCACCGCAACCGCCGAACTCAAGCCGACCAAGGGCAGCGAGGTCAAAGGGACGGTGAGCTTCAAGATCGTCGACGGCGCGCTGCGTGTCACCGGCCAGCTCAGTGGCCTCAAGCCCGACAGCGAGCATGGCTTCCATATCCACGAGAAGGGCGATTGCAGCGCACCGGACGGCAGCAGTGCCGGTGGCCACTTCAATCCGGCCCAATCCGATCACGGCGCCGTCAGTGCCGACCCGCACCACGGCGGCGACATGCCCAACATCAAGGCCGATGCGCAGGGCAATGCCAGCATCGATGGCCCGGTGTCGAGCAACGTCAACCTCGGCAAGGCCGACCAGTTCGACATCGCCGGCCACGCGGTGATCGTGCATGCCGATGCCGACGACTACAAGACCCAGCCCACCGGCAACGCCGGCGGTCGCCTGGCCTGCGGCGTGATCACCACCGACAACGCGCCAGCGGCAACCAAGTAAGCAGGACACGCCAGCAGCCCGGCAAAACGCCGCGGTGATCGATCGCCGCGGCGTTGCTGTTTTTGTGCCGCACTGGGAGCGATCCGCTCATGTGTGTGTGTGTGCGGGCGCATGGCGCCTTCGGCATGCCGCGCATCGCGCGTTGCATGGGGCCTGTCAGTACGCATCGAGATGTCGCTACGGACCGATCCGGGCGCGCTGTGCAGGCAGCTGACGTTGATCGCCGGCACCAGATCGGCGGCATCACCGGCTCAGTAATTCGGCCACAGCCCCGGCGTTGCCAGTTCCAGCAGATGCCCATCCGGGTCGCGGAAATAGAGGCTCTGCCCGCCGCCCGGCCACTGCGTGCGGCCTTCGATGGGCACGTTGCAGGCCTGCAGGTGTGCTTCCCATGCGGCGAGTGCATCGGTAGCGATGGCCAGTGCGTAATGCGTGCGCCCGCTGCCATCATGCGGCGGAATCGTGCCGCCCGGCAGCGTCACTGTCGCGGCGGTACTGCCTTGCAGGAACAGCAACAGCACCTGCCCGGGCGCGATTGCGTATGCGGCCATGCGTGCGTCGCAATACATCGCGTCCACTCCCAGCACGCGGGCGTAGAACGCACAGGCGCGCTGCAGATCCGCCACATACACGCCGGTTTCCAGGACGCCCTGCAACGCAGGCGCCGTGGAAGCGGGCGTCCGGCTCACGCGGCCAGCGCCTGGCGCGGATCCTGGCCCGGTTCCACATGCACGTACAGCACCGGCAGCCCGTGGGCTTCCAGCACTGCGGCCATCTGCCGCTGACGCGACAGATACTGCTCATACACCCCGCGCAGGCGCTCGCAATGCTCGCGGTCGTGCTGGTAGTAATCGCACCAGCCGGCCGGGTCGAACAGCGCGATGCGCACTTCGCCGTCGACATAGCGCAGCACCGGCTCGGGCGGCTGCTCCAGCCATTCTTCGGTGTGCGGGGCCAGCAGGGCGGCTTCGATCAGCGGCCATAGCGGCGCCAGGCCCTGGTTGTCGTACTGCATCGACATCATCGCCGCCAGGTCGTGCGCGGTGAGATAACGCGCATGCTCGATGCGTGCGCCGAAGCTTTCCTGCGCCAGCAGCGCGGTATCGGCCTGCGCCATGCCCTGGGCCAGCAGCACCTCTTCCATCGCATCGGCCACCGTCGCCACGGTCTGCGGATCGCCGGACAGCAGGAACGGCAGCACGCGCAGGCCGCCGCCGATCAGCTGCGGGTCGGCCTGGAAGGGCAAGGGGATCTCGCCCTGGGCATCGGCACCAAACGCCAGCACGCGCGGGCCCTGGTCGCGCCCGGGCGCACGTGCATGCAGCTCGTCCAGCCGGCGATGCAGCGGCCAGCCGGGCCGCAGCACTTCGGCCGGGTCGAAATGCGCCATTGCCACGCTGAGCTCGAGCTCGCGGATTTCGGGGATCCATTGCGCCAGGTCGCGGCCGATGCGTTCGGCCAGCATGCCGGCCTGGTCCGGCGCCAGGGCGCCGCGCTCGGGGGCGGTGCCGCCCGTCAATTCCAGCGCCATCACACCCATGGCGGTCACGCCGTGTTCGGTCTTGCTCATGATTCGCGGTTGGCCCATCACGGGGTCGAAGCTACACTGCGGCCATTATGCCTGCCGGCCCTGTGCAGGCCATGTCCCCGAGTCCTCCATGCCAGGTCAACCGATGCCCGCAGCCCGTCCCGTCGCCATCCTGGGCGGCGTTCGTATCCCGTTCTGTCGTCAGAACACCGCTTATGCGGACGTGGGCAACCTGGGCATGTCGGTGCGCACGCTGGGCGCGCTGGTCGAGCGCTTCGGGCTGCATGGGCAGCAATTGGGCGAAGTGGCGATGGGGGCGGTGATCAAGCACTCCTCGGACTGGAACCTGGCCCGCGAGGCGGCGCTGTCGTCCGGGCTGTCGCCGCTGACGCCGGGCATCACCCTGCAGCGCGCCTGCGGCACCAGCCTGGATTCGGTGATCACCATCGCCAACAAGATCGCGCTGGGCCAGATCGATTCGGGCATCGGCGGCGGCTCGGACACCACCTCGGAAGTGCCGATCGTCTACGGCAAGAAGCTGCGCGCGCGGCTGATGGCCGCCAACCGCGCCAAGGCCACCGGCGACAAGCTCAAGGCGCTGCTGCGTGGCTTCAAGTTCGGCGAGCTCAAGCCCGAATTCCCCGGCGTGGCCGAGCCGCGCACCGGCAAGAGCATGGGCGACCATTGCGAGGACATGGCCAAGGAATGGAACATCTCGCGCGATTCGCAGGACGAATGGGCGGTGTCCTCGCATCACAAGCTGGCCGCCGCCTATGAGCGCGGCTTCTTCGACACGCTGATCGCGCCGTTCCGCGGCGTCTCGCGCGACAACATCCTGCGCGCCGACACCTCGCTGGAAAAGCTGGCCACGCTGCGCCCGGCCTTCGACAAGACCTCCGGCCGCGGCACGCTGACCGCGGCCAACTCCACCCCGCTCACCGACGGTGCGGCCGCAGTGCTGTTGTCCAGCGAAGCCTGGGCGCTGGCGCACGGCCACACCCCGATGGCCTATCTGCGCGATGCGCAGGTGTCGGCGGTGGATTTCGTGCATGGCGAAGGCCTGTTGATGGCGCCCACCATTGCGGTACCGCAGATGCTGGCGCGCCAGGGCCTGACCCTGCAGGACTTCGACATCTACGAAATCCACGAGGCCTTCGCCGCGCAGGTGCTGTGCACGCTGCGCGCCTGGGAAAGCGAGGATTACTGCCGTAATCGCCTGGGGCTGGAAGCGCCACTTGGGCGTATCGACCCGGACAAGATCAACCCGCTGGGCTCGTCGCTGGCCACCGGCCACCCGTTTGCCGCCACCGGCGCGCGTGTGGTGGCCACTGCCGCCAAGCAACTGGAAGAGCGCGGCGGCGGGCGGGCGTTGATCTCGATCTGCACCGCCGGCGGTATGGGCGTGGTGGCCATCGTCGAGCGCTGACGCTGCTTGGCATCGTGGGATTGGGGATTCGGGAGTGGGGATTCGCAAAGCATGAAGCGGACTCCTGATTTTACGAATCCCCACTCCCCAATCCCCAACCTCCAACCTGCAAGGACGCATGGATGTCGAACGTTGATGCACGCGAACCACCCACGCTCTACCTGCCTCCGGCGCACGGTGCCGTGTGGCGCGAGGGCGATGTGCTGGTGTGCACGCCGGGCGCCGACCTGCCGCCACGTTGCGTCAGGTGCAATGCGTCGGCCGACACTTCGCCGCGCCGCTACATCTTCCACTGGCATCATCCGGCGATCTATCTGGCGCTGCTGATGGGCGTACTGCCGTATCTGATCCTGGCCCTGGTGCTGCGCAAGCGCAGCGCGCATGTGGTGACCTTGTGCCTGCAGCATGAGCGGCGCCGGGTACGCTATGCCGTCATCGCCAGAGCGTCGGTGTTGCCATTGCTGGCAGGTGGTCTGGCGCTGGATGGCGCGATCGGCTGGCTGGCCGGCGCGGGCGTGATGGCGGTCATGCTGTTGATCGGCAGACTGGGGTCGCGTGTCTTGTCGCCGCACTCGGTCGACGACGCGCAGTCGCGTTTCCTGGGCGCCTGCGATGCGTTCTTGCGCGAGTTGCCGGCGCCACCCCGGCGCGCACGCGATTGGTAATTTGTGGCGGTGCGCCTGCACACGCCTTCAGAGCGGTTGTGCGTCGCGCTCCTGCAGATCTCCCGGCAGGCCGGTAAACCTGCGTGGCGGTTCTCGCGTGCAGACGCGGACAAAGCAAAAGCCCCGGACAGGCCGGGGCTTTGCTTTGTCCGCGCAGCGTTGCCGCAGCGATCAGACCCCAGCGATCAAGGCAGGCGATCGTCCGGTGCGAGCGGGTCGGCCGGCGGCGTTGGGTATGCCGATACGATCGGCCCGCGCAGCGACTGCTGCGGCAGGCCCTCGTGCACCGGCTCGCCGCGTGCGGCGCGCAGGGCATTGGCGTAGCAATGCTGCGCGGACAGCAGGTCGCCCGCGGCGGCAAAGCCGTGGCCGAGTTCTTCCCAGGCCTCGCTGCCCGCGCCATTGGCCACTGCGCGATGCAGGAACTCTTCAGCCTGCGACCACTGCTGCTGGTGGCGTGCCAGACGCGCCAGAGTCAGCAACAGGCCAGGGCTGTCCGGGTACTGGGTCAGCCAACGCTGTGCACTGGCGCGGCGTGAATCGTATTTTTCCAATGGCAGCACGCCGTACAGACGCACCAGCGATTCGTCCCACTGCGCGTCCAGCGCCTGTTCCAGGCTATGCACCGCCGCATCGTCCCAGTGCAGCACCGCCGCGCGCTGTGCGTAGGCGCCCACCACTGCGGGATAGGTGCGCAGCGGCTTGGGCAGCGCTTCCCAGCGTTCGGCCAGCGCATTGGCATCGCCGGCCTGCAACAGCGTCTGCTCGGCCAGCGTGGCTTCCAGTGCGCTGTAGGCCTCCGGTGCCAGCACCGCCTGCTGACGCAATGCGCCGAGCTGACCGTAGGCCTCGTCGGCACGGCCGATCTGTGCCAGGGCGTGCGTGCGCAGCAGCAGGCCGCGCGCCGGCAGTGGCTGCGCGCTGGCATGATCGAGCGCGTTGATCGCCTCGACCGGGCGTTGCCGCGCCAGATGCCGCTCGCCCTGCAGCAGCGCGTGCGCGGTGGGGTCGCGCTCGGCCAATTGCTGGGCCAGTGCATTGGCCGCCACCTCATCGCCGCGGGCATCGGCAACGCGCACTGCACTGGCCAGGGCGATGCCGCTGACGTCGGCATCCTCGCTGGCGTTGACGAGCAGGCGCTCGGCACGCTGCCACTGGCCATGATCGGCTGCGCGCAGGCCTTCGATCAGGCGGGCGCGGCCTTTCTTGCGGCGATACTTGCCCCAGACCCGGAACGGCAGGCTGACCAGCGTCCACACCAGCCACAGCACCAGCAGCGCAATGACCAGGATCAGCAACGCCTGCGGCATGGCGGCGCGATAGTCGTTGCCGCCGACGCTCACCACCACATTGCCCAGATCGTAACTGGTCTGATGCGAGAGCCATTGCGCACCGAGCACGCCCAGCGCCACGGCAACCAACAGGATCAAGACGGTACGCAACACTTTCATTGGGTGGATCTCCCTTCACGCATGGCCTGCAGTTGCAGCAGGGTGGTGCCCAGTTCCGGCAGGTGCGGACGCAGTGGCGCTTGTTGCAGTGCGCGCAGGCGCGTACGCACCTGGCGACGTTGTGGCGAATCCGGCCACAGCCGGGTGGTCCAGGTATCCACGCGCCGCAGCGATTGCGCAAAACCGGCGGCATCGCCGCGCTCGGCCGCGGCGCGGGCCAGGCTGACTTCGATCTGCAGGGCGTCGCGCGCGGCGTGGCGGTCGGCGCCGGTGGTCAGCAGCGCATCGTCACGGCTGGGACGGATGTCCACCAGCGGCGAGAGTGCTTTCTGCCACCACGGTCGCGCGGCCTCGCTGTCGGTGGCGGTCTGCTCGGGCAGGCGCTGCAGCTCACCGGCCAACTGATCCAGGGTGTGACCAGCCTGCGCCTGCGGGCCGGCACCCAGGCGATCCAGGGCGTCGCGTTCCTGCACCAGCGCCTGGCGCAGATTGAGATAGCCGGAATCGTCGACGCCATTGAGTGCGGCATTGGCCAGCGCATAGGCGCGGCGCGCGCCATCGGCATCGCCGGCGATGCTCAGCCGCTGCTGGCCGAGCCGCAGCAGCAGCTCCACCTCATCCAGCCGCAGCGCCTGTGCACCATGGCGGTTGGGATCGGCGAGCTTTTGCACGGTTTCCTCGAGCAGGGCGCTGCGCTGGCTCAGGCCAAGCATCTCGTCGCGCAGCACGCGGTTGGTGGCTGCCGCATCCGCCAGGCGTTCGTTGGCCAGGCGTTGGTCACGGCGCAGCATCTCCAGCATCTGCTGTGCGCCATCCCAGCGCTGTTGCTGCGCCTGGGCGGCCTGCAGCTGCGTGCCTTGGTAGTCCCGCCACGCGCGCCAACCGAACAACAGCGCCACGCCCACGGTGGCCAGCGCGAGGACGAGCAGCAGCCATGCCAGGGGAAAGCGTCGCGTGGAAGCGGGCAGTTCGGTCATTCGTCCATCCTCGCGCGGTCACGACGGGTGCAGGTGCCGCCATCATCTGCCACAGCATGGCGTGCAGCGGCAGACACCCGCAAGCCGTGCTGGCGTTCGAAGTTCAGCAAGGTCGCGATGGTGTCACGATCGCGGCGGCAGCCGCGGCCAATTGCTCGGGCAAGGGCCCTGCGGCGCGCACCACCTGATGGAAGCCGGCGGCGTGTGCGCATTCCCGCATGCGTTCGCTGGACGCCACCACCGGGCGTTGCCGCAGCGCGTCGATCAGCGATGCGGGCAATTGCTGCAGCACCAACGTCAGCGCCTCGGCACTGCTCAGCGCCAAGACACATCCCGGCAGCGCATCGGCCAGCGCCTGCACTGACGAGGCGCGCAGGCGCAGCGCCACGCGTTGATAGACATCGGCGCGCAGGATGCGGGCGCCACGCTGCTCCAGGGCCGGCGCCAGCATGCCGCGCCCCCCGGGGGCGGTGATCAGCCCGACGGCCTGCAGCGGTTGCCGGAACAACGGCAACGCGAGCAGGCCCTCGCTGTCCATGCGCGTCGGACGTATCACCGTGTCGATGCCGCAGGCCTGCAGCGCGCGCGCGGTGCCATCGCCCACGCTGACCCAGTGCGCCTGCGCCGGCCGTTGCAGCGGCGCCAGGCGATGCGCCGCATGCACCGCGGCCGGGCTGGTGAACACCGCGATCGGCGCGTGCAAGGCTTGCCGCAATGCGGCCAGTGCCTGTGGGGTGTGGTTGGTCTGCAGCCGCCACGGCGACAGTGCCAGCAACCGTCCGCCGTGCCGCGCGGCGGCACGCCGCAGTGGGGCGTGCGCACCGCTGGGCCGCAGCGAGATCAAGGTCCAGGCGTCGGCAGCGGGGGCGGGAGATGTCATCCAGTGATTATGCGAGAGCGGTGAGGTATCGGGGCAGCTGTCGCGCGTTGCGGTGGCGCCGACGACGCGTTGATCCTGGCGCGTTGTCCGGCCTTGCGTGCCTGCCCGCCGCGATGCCTGCGTTTCTGCGGCCAGAACCTCGTCCCCGTGTCTGTGCCACTGATCGCTTCCGCCCACGCTCCGCCACGACGATCGAGCTGGAGTGGCGCCGTGATCAAGTCCTACCTCATCAACATGCAGCGCAGCGGTGACCGCCTGCAGGCGATGGCGACGCGGTTCCAGGCGCTGGGCCTGCCGTTCGAGCGGATTGCCGCGGTCGATGGCGCCACCCTGACGCCTGCGCAGATTGCCGACTTCGCACGCGCGCGGCCGCTGGAAGGCTCCGGGGATGCCTTCAGCACCGGCCCGCGCAAGTGGACCGCCTCCAACATCGGCTGCTTCCTGAGCCATCAGGCCGCGTGGCGCATCGCAGCCGACTCCGACGACGCCTACACCGCGATCTTCGAAGACGACATGCATCTGTCCGACGCGCTGCCGGCGCTGCTGCGCAGCAGCGCGTGGCTGCCGGGCGGCAACAGCATCGTGCGGCTGGAACCGTCCTACAACCGCATCAAGCTCGACGCCAAGGTCGCCGAAGTCGGCGGGCGGCAGCTGCGCCTGGTGCGTCCCTCGCCCCATCAACACTGCTGGCCGGTCTGCGCCGGGGCGTTGCTCCTCAGCCGCGAGGCGGCGCGCCTGCTGCTGGCGGCCGATGTGCGCTGGCACACCATGGCCGACATCTTCCTGTTCGGCTGGAACGAATCGCCGGTCGCACAGCAACTGTCCACCTATCAGCTGTCGCCGGCCGCGTGCATCCAGGACAAGTTCTTCCACGCCGCTCCGGAGCAGATCGTGTTCACCAGCACCATCGATGCGCCGTTGACGCAGGCGCAGAAGCAGCGCAGTGCGCAGTGGAAGGCCAGGGCCACCGCGTTGCTGCGGGTGGCGCAGGGCTACCGCAAGGTCGTGTTCGCGCCCTGAGCGGCGCGATAGCGAAGGCGTGCAACGAGACGGCGCTGAACGTGTTTCACCATGCGGTACCGCATGTCATTCCAGTGCACAAGACGCTCGCGGAACATTGCGGCATGATGCCGGCCTTCGCCGTCTTCCAGCCTTTGCCGATGACTCCTTCGTGCACGCTCGCATCCGCCCTGCAGTCGCTGCAGCAACAGTTCATCGCCATGCCGCCGGTCCTGTCGATGGGCATTGCCGTGGACGGCCTGCATGACGGAGCGTTGCGCTTGCGTGCGCCGCTGCAGGCCAACGTCAACGACAAGGCCAATGCGTTCGGCGGCAGCCTGGCGTCGTTGATGACGCTGGCCAGCTGGGGCTGGCTGACGCTGCAGTTGCAACTGGCCGGGCACAGTGCCGATGTCTACGTGGCCGACAGCCAGCTGCGCTATGTCGCCCCGGTCTACGAAGACCTGGTGGCCAATGCCGAGCCGTCCGAACTCGGCAGCTGGGAGGCGTTCCTGGCGACCTTCCGGCAGCGCGGCAAGGCGCGCATCGGCATGCGTGCGCAGATCGCGCTGGGTTCCGGCGCGGCGGCGGCCACCTTGAGCGGGCGCTTCGTGGCGTTTCCAAAACGGTAGGATGCGCGCTGGACTTGGGGGAATGCGCATGCGTGCAGTGATCGGGGCAATGCTGTTGCTCGGGCTGACGATGGTCAGCGGGGTGGTGTCTGCCGGCAGCCGTGCCCAGGCACGCGCGCTGGAAACCACCCAGGCCGCCTACACGGCCGCCGTGCGCTGGAGCGATTTCGATGCCGCGCAGGGCTTTGTCGAACCGACCTATGCCCAGGCGCATCCGCTCAGCGACCTGGAACGCTCGCGCTACGAGCAGGTGCAGATCTCCGGCTACCGCGAGCTGCGGGTGGGCGAAGACGTCAACGGCGACCTGCGCCGCGAGGTCGAGCTGCGGGTGATCAACCGCAATACCCAGGCCGAACGGCTGGTGCGCAGCATCGAGCTGTGGCGCTGGGATAACGAGCACAAACGCTGGTGGCTGGCCAGCGGCCTGCCCGATCTGTGGCAGGGCCAATAGCCCGTGCCGAGGGCGCTGGCCGGCGCGCGCGCCAGCTGTGCGACAATTCCCGCCCGCTTGACTGACCCTGACCCCGTGAATTTCGAAGAGCTGCAGGCCTTTGTCGGCCGCAACCCCATGTTGTCGCTGGCCCTGGTGGGCCTGACCATCGCCCTGATCGTCACCGAGGTCGCGCGCCTGTTCCGTGGGTACCGCGCACTCAAGCCGGCCGAGCTGACCCGCCTGATCAACAGCGAGAACGCGCTGGTGATCGACCTGTCGCCCACCGCCGACTTCGAAAAAGGCCATATCGCCGGCAGCCGCAACGTGGCGCTGGCCAAGTTCGACCCGGCCGGCAAGCTGCTCGCCAACGCCAAGGCATCGCCGGTGGTGGTGGTGTGCCGCAACGGCAATGCCTCCGCAGGCGCGGCCAAGACGCTGAAGAAAGCCGGTTTCGAGCAGGTCTACTGGCTCGAGGGCGGCGTGGCCGCCTGGCAGATCGCCGAGCTGCCGCTGGTCAAGGGCCGCGCCTGACCGCATCTTGTGAGGCGCCGGGCAAGTCCCCATTGCTGGCGTGAGAGACTTGCACTTTCACGTCTGCATCATTCAACGCTGCATCCACCGAACCGTTTCTGGAGTTAGGAATGTCCGACGAAATCATCAACGGCGCGGTTGCGCCGGCCGACGCCGCTGCTGGCCCCGCTTTCACCATCGAGAAGATTTACGTCAAGGACGTTTCCTTCGAATCGCCGAACGCGCCGGCCGTCTTCAATGACGCCAACCAGCCCGAGCTGCAGCTGAACCTCAACCAGAAGGTGCAGCGCCTCAACGACAACGCCTTCGAAGTCGTGCTGGCCGTGACCCTGACCTGCACCGCCGGTGGCAAGACCGCCTATGTGGCCGAAGTGCAGCAGGCCGGCGTGTTCGGCCTGGTCGGCCTGGAGCCGCAGGCGATCGACGTGCTGCTCGGCACCCAGTGCCCGAACATCCTGTTCCCGTACGTGCGCACGCTGGTCAGCGATCTGATCCAGGCCGGTGGCTTCCCGCCGTTCTACCTGCAGCCGATCAACTTCGAAGCGCTGTATGCAGAAACCCTGCGCCAGCGTTCGCAGGGCGAAGGCACCTCGCTGGCCGATTCCGAGCCGGCTGGCAACGCCTAAGCCTTGCGTGCGCCGATGAGCGATTCGACACAGAAGATCGCCGTTCTCGGCGCCGGCTCCTGGGGCACGGCCCTGGCCGCGCTGCTCGCCAGACACGGTCATCCGACCGTGCTCTGGGGACGCGATGCGGCGATGGTGGATGCCATCGACCGCCGTCATGAAAACGTACGCTATCTGCCGGGCATTGCCTTGCCCGACAGCCTGCGCGCGACCACCGACCTGCAGCTGGCCATTGCCGATGCCGGCTGGATCCTGGTCGTGGTGCCTTCGCATGCGTTCACC
Organism: Xanthomonas sp. BRIP62415; assembly: GCF_003993515.1. Classification (NCBI taxonomy): domain Bacteria; kingdom Pseudomonadati; phylum Pseudomonadota; class Gammaproteobacteria; order Lysobacterales; family Lysobacteraceae; genus Xanthomonas; species Xanthomonas sp. BRIP62415. The sequence goes on along the minus strand of NZ_QEZH01000032.1, from coordinate 248,945 downwards.
GAGACGATCCGGTTGATCGCACCGTTGCGTCCGGCCGGTGCCGGCGTGGCGTGGGCGACCAAGGGCTTCGAGCCCGGCTCCGGGCGGTTCCTGCACGAAGTGGCGCGCGACATCCTCGGCCCCAGCGTTCCGCTGGCCGTGGTGACCGGGCCGTCCTTCGCCAAGGAAGTCACGCTCGGCCTGCCGACCGCCATCACCGTGCACGGCGACGATGCGGCGTTTGCGCAGGTCGTGGCCGATGCCATGCATGGCCCCACCTTCCGCGCCTACACCGGCGATGACATGGTGGGTGCCGAGCTTGGTGGCGCGATGAAGAACGTGCTGGCCGTGGCCACCGGTGTGGCCGATGGCATGCAGCTGGGCCTCAACGCACGCGCCGGCCTGATCACGCGCGGCTTGAACGAGATGCTGCGGCTGGCGGCGGCGATCGGTGCGCGTCCGGAAACCTTGATGGGTCTGGCTGGCCTGGGCGACCTGGTGCTGACCTGCACCGGCGATCTGTCGCGCAACCGACGGCTGGGATTGGCACTGGGACGCGGACGGAGCCTGAGCGATGCCATCCGCGAGATCGGCCAGGTGGTGGAATCGGTGCAGACCGCCGACGAAGTCATGCGCCAGGCCGAGCATCACGGCATCGAGCTGCCGATCTCCAACGCCGTGCGTGCGGTGCTGCATGGCGAGATCACCCCGGAAGCAGGCTTGAAGGAATTGCTGGCACGCGAGCGCAAGCCCGAATACCCGCAGACCTTGTTCACCTGATTGCGGCATGGCGCGTTGGCGCGCATTGCACGGACATCAACAAAAAGCCCGGCAATGCCGGGCTTTTGTTGATGCGGATCGCAACGACCGGCGGGAAAAAGCAACTGCCTGAGCGCGAGGTTCCATGCGCCTGCAGGACCCGCATTACCCACCACCGCCGTGCAGCGATGCGCATCATATCGCCAACCGATCGCCCAAAAGAAAGAAGCCCGGTCGGGGGACCGGGCTTCCAATGCAACGCGGGAGAGAGAGTCGCGTTGCAGTCAAACGTGCGGCTTACCAGCTGAAGCGCGGGCCGACCGACCATTCCTTGTTGCCGTCGCCATCCATACGGATGTCGCCGTTGATGCCCCAGTTCTGGTTCAACTTGACCTGGGCGCCGAGGCGGCCGTAGAAGTTGTCGCCGATGTCGATGCCGCGCTTCTTGGAGAAGTCTTCGTAGCCAGCCAGGGCGTAGACTTCGAAGTGCTCGCCGAAGGCATTACGCAGGCCGGCTTCAACGCTGTAACCGTCGAAGCTGATGTTAGGGGTGTCCAGGTCCAGCTTGCGGTAGGCAGCGCGGGCAATGAAGTCGGTGCTGGTGGCGATCTCCTGGTTGTAACCCACGCCGACGCCCCACTGCTGGAAGTCGGAGTTGGAGCTTTCGAACACGTTGTCGTTGTCGTCAGCGTTCTGCTTGCTGTAATCGCCGAACACGTGGAAGTTCGGAGCGACGGCGTAGGACGCCTTCACGCCCCAACCATCCGCATCGCGGCCTTCGGTCGGGGTGCGCACATAGTCGCCTTCGACGAAGTTGTAGGAGAGGTTTTCAGCAGCGGAGGCCGCAAACGGCAGGGCTGCGAGAAGGCCGAGGGCCAGCAGTGAATTCTTCATGATCGATACCTGTACTTATGGTTTGGGCCGGCGCTGAGGCGGATGCCGTTCGCTGCCGAGATGTAAATTCTCCGTTATTCGATGGAACGCGGCCTGAATTTTGAACTGACTGGTGCGTAAATCATCGCGCCCGGTTCAGCTGCGCTTCCTTGTCATCAAAACGCAATGCGCGCAGCGCACGTACAAAGCGTGATGCATTGGCGGTTACCTCGCGTCGATGTGACGCGCATGTCTAGAAGCGGCTGTTTTTCAGTGATGTTTGCCGCGTTTGCTGCTTGCAAGCACATTGTGCTGACGCCGTGGCTGGGAGCATGCCAGGCTTGTCGAACAAGCGTGGAGCTGCATCGTGGCGAAGAAAAAGACGTTGGCGCGGTTTCTGGCCGAGACGCTGCAGAGCGCGGGGGTGGAGCGGATCTGGGGGTTGACCGGCGACAGCCTCAACGGCCTGACCGATGCCCTGCGCGAGATGCAGACGATCGAGTGGATGCATGTGCGCCATGAAGAGGTGGCCGCGTTCGCCGCCGGCGCCGAGGCGGCGGTGACCGGCAAGCTGGCGGTCTGTGCGGGCAGCTGCGGGCCGGGTAACCTGCACCTGATCAACGGGCTGTTCGATTGCCATCGCAGCCGCCAGCCGGTGCTGGCGATCGCCGCGCATATTCCCTCGTCCGAGATCGGGCTGAATTATTTTCAGGAGACGCATCCGCAGGAACTGTTCCGCGAGTGCAGTCATTTCGTGGAGTTGGTAACCAACCCGGCGCAACTCCCGGAAGTGCTGCACCGCGCGATGCGTGCGGCCATCCTGCAGCAAGGTGTGGCAGTGGTGGTGATCCCCGGCGATATCGCGCTGCTGGAAGTGGACAAGCACCTTCCCACGGCCTGGCCCCCACTGCGCCAGCCGCGCGTGCTGCCGGCCGCCGAAGATGTGCAGCAGCTGGCCGAACTGCTGCAGCACAGCGAAGCGGTCACGCTGCTGTGCGGCAGCGGTTGCGCGGGTGCGCACGATGCGGTGGTGGCATTGGCCGACACCCTGGGCGCGCCGATCGTGCATGCCTTGCGCGGCAAGGAACATGTGGAGTGGGAGAACCCGTTCGATGTCGGCATGACCGGCCTGATCGGTTTCAGCTCCGGCTACCACGCGATGCTCAACTGCGACACCTTGATCATGCTGGGTACGGATTTCCCGTATCGGCAGTTCTACCCGAAGGACGCGACCATCGTGCAGGTGGATCGCGACCCGGGCGCGCTGGGACGGCGCACGCCATTGCAGCTGGGCATTGCCGCGGACGTGGGCGAAACCATCGCCGCCTTGCTGCCGCAGCTGCAGCGGCGCGAAAAACGCGACTTCCTGGACAAGTCGCTGGCGCACTATCGCAAGGCGCGCGAAGGGCTGGACGATCTGGCGGTGCCGGCCGATCCGGGCGAGCCGCTGCATCCGCAATTCGTGGCGCGCATGATCAGCCAGATCGCCGACCAGGATGCGGTGTTCACCTGCGATGTCGGCACGCCCACTGTGTGGGCCGCACGCTACCTGCGCATGAACGGACAACGCCGCTTGCTGGGTTCGTTCAACCACGGTTCGATGGCCAATGCGATGCCGCAGGCGCTGGGTGCACAGTCGGCATATCCGGGCCGTCAGGTGATTGCGCTGTCCGGTGATGGCGGCTTTGCAATGCTGATGGGCGATTTCATCTCGCTGGCGCAGCTGCGCCTGCCGGTGAAGATCGTGGTGTTCAACAATGCCTCGCTCGGCTTCGTGGCGATGGAGATGAAGGCTGCCGGCTATCTGGATACCGGCACCGAGCTGCGTAATCCGGACTTCGCTGCAATGAGCAATGCGATGGGCATCCTGGGTATCCGCGTCGATGAGTCCGCGCAACTGGAGCGCGCATTGCGGCAGGCCTTCGCGCATTCCGGCCCGGCGCTGGTGGATGTGCGCATCGCCACGCAGGAACTGGCAGTGCCGCCGGCCATCAAGCTGGAACAGGCCAAGGGCATGGGCCTGTATCTGCTCAAGGCAGTGATGAGCGGGCGCGGCGATGAAGTGATCGATCTGGTCAAGACCAACATGCGCTGACACAGTGGCAGCGCTCTGAAACTGCACGTCTTTACCGGACCCTCGCATGCCTCGTTCGTTGTTGCGCCAGTTGCTGCTGATCTGGGTGGTGATCCTGGCTGCCTGCGTGGGCGTGGCCACGATGCTGTATGGCCTGTACCGACAGACCGAAGGCGTGCGCCTGGACGAGGCGCGTCAGCAGTTGACCGCGCAGTGCACGCGCATCGTGCAGCGCTACGCCGGCGCGAGCGAGGCGGCGCGCAGCGGCGACAACGGCGCCGGGCTGGCTGCAGTGGTGGTGCAACTGGTGCTGGCCGATGCGCCCGGTGTGGAGGGCGGGGTGTGGAATCTCGATAAGGGATTCGTTGCCTACGCCTATCCCACCTATGACGGCAGCGATCACAAGACCGACATCCCGGCTGCCGAGTGGACCACGATCGTCAGCACTGCACGGCAGAGTGCGGTGGGCAACAAGGCCGTGGAGTTTCGTCGCGACGGCAGCCGTGAAGTGGTGTTGATCAGCGCCTGCCCGCTGGCCGCAGGTACTGCGGCATGGGCCATGTCGCGGGTGCCGGCGAGCACCTCCGATGCCTGGCGGCCATTGGTGATCGGCATGTTGCTGATCTTCGCCATGGTGGCGGTGTCGGCGATCGCGCTGGGCGTGGTGGTGCGGCGCTGGAGCCAGCGCCTGCAGCGCATCCAGCAGGCGCTGGCCGCCGATACCGAACTTCCGCAGATTCCGGTCACCGGTGCCCCCGAACTGGACCGGCTGGGCGCTGCGGTGAGCGATTACGCACAGCGCAATGCGCAGGCCCTGGCGCAGACACGGCGGCTGGCCGAGGAGCTGGCACGGCACGAGCGGCTGGCCGCGCTCGGGCGCCTGACGGCCACGGTGGCACACGAGATTCGCAACCCCATCGCCACGATGCGCCTGGCGGTGGAGAACGACATCGCCATGCGCCAGGGCACGCCGGACGATGCCGCACACGGCGAGCTGATGCTGGGGCAGATCCGTCGCCTGGACGGGGTGGTCGAAAGCCTGCTCGGCATGGTGCAGCCGATCCGCCTGCAGCTGGAAACGGTGGTGGTGCAGGATTGGCTGGCGACCTTGCTCGATCCGGCCTTGCTCCCACCAGGCGCGCCTGCGCCCCGGTTGCGCGCCCCGGACACGCCGCTGCAGTGGACGTTCGACCCACAGCAGCTCGGGCGCGCCGTGCACAATCTGCTGCGCAACGCGCTGCAGCACGCCGATGCCGGCAGCACGGTGACACTGGAGGCCAGCGCCAGCGATGGGTTGCTGCAGCTACAGGTGAGCAATCGTGGCGCGGCCATCGCCGAGACCATCGCGGCGCAGCTGTTCGAGCCGTTCGTCAGCGGCCGCAGCGACGGCAATGGCCTGGGGCTTGCGCTGGTGCGCGAGATCGCCCGCGCACATGGCGGGCAGGTGCGTTACGCACACGCCGACGGCATGACCCATTTCATCCTGGAGCTGCCATGGCGCGCATCCTGATCATCGACGACGACGCGGCGTTTCTGGCCACCTTGCAGGCAACGCTGCGCTCGCTCGGCCATACGGTGATCGCGGTCGATAACGGCGCCGATGGATTGATGCGCCTGAGCGAGGGCGGCATCGCGCTGGCGTTCGTGGACTTCCGCATGCCCGGGATGGACGGGATCCAGGTGCTGCGTGCGCGTGCGGACGATCCGCGCGCGCGCCAGGTGCCGCTGGTGATGCTCACCGCGTACGCGTCCAGCGGCAACACCATCGAGGCGATGACGCTGGGTGCATTCGATCATCTGGTCAAGCCGGTGGGGCGTGCCGATATCGTCGAGGTGGTGGAGCGTGCATTGGCAAGTCGCGCCGATGGACACACCGATGCCGAAGCCAGCGAACCACCCGACGACGATGGCCTGGTCGGCCACAGCCCGGCCATGCGCAACGTGCATAAACGCATCGGGCTGGCGGCGGCTTCCGATCTGCCGGTGTTGATCACCGGCGAAACCGGCACCGGCAAGGAACTGGTCGCGCGCGCCCTGCATCGCGCCAGTGCGCGCGCGGCGGCGGCATTCGTTGCGGTCAATTGCGCGGCGATTCCGTTGGAGTTGATGGAAAGCGAATTGTTCGGACATCGCAAGGGCGCCTTTTCCGGGGCGACCAGCGACCGCATCGGCCTGATTCGCGAAGCCGATGGCGGCACCTTGTTTCTGGACGAGATCGGCGACATGCCGCTGCCGATGCAGGCCAAGTTGTTGCGCTTCCTGCAGGAAGGCGAGGTGACGCCGCTGGGCGGGCGCGGCGCGCAGAAGGTGGAAGTGCGCGTGCTGGCGGCCACGCACCGCGATCTGGCCGCGTGGGTGGCCGCAGGGCAGTTCCGCAGCGATCTGCGTTATCGCCTGAATGTGGTGCCGATCGAACTGCCGCCGCTGCGCGAGCGTGGGCAGGACATCGTGCTGCTCGCGCAGTACTTCCTGCGTACCGGCGACGGTGCGGCGCGTGCGTTGTCGGCGGATGCGCAAGCGCGGCTGCTGGCCTACCCATGGCCCGGCAACGTGCGCGAGCTGCGCAATGTCATGCAACGCAGCCAGCTGCTGGTGCGCGGCCACAGTATCGTTGCCGCGGATCTGGACGACGCGCTCGATCACAGTGCCGAGCAACCCCTGACGGCCGCGCCGCTGCAAGGCACCCTGCCCGAGGCAGTGGCGCGGCTGGAGAAGCAGATGATCCAGGACGCACTGGCGCACAGCAGCGGAAACCGCGCCGAAGCCGCGCGCCGGCTCGGCATCCATCGCCAGCTGCTGTACCGCAAGCTCGATGAGTACGGCTTGCAGTAGTCGCAGCGATCAGGCCCAACGCCATGTGTGCAGGATGACGCGTTGGTCACCAAGCAGGAAGCGCACAGCAGCACGCGCACTTGTTGTCGCGCGCACTGCTGCTGGTTGCTTGCCGCCGCTGCCACTCGCAGCATTGGCCAAGGGCATTCCACCAGCAAACAGTCAAACGGTGCAGCCGAAAGTGCAGCACCACACGTTTGAATCCAGCCCTGACATCCGCACGCGCGCGCCGCCGTTGACCGTGTCCAATACGTTCTTGCCCTGCAGAGTCGACGCACACCCCAGGCTACAAAGTGTCTGCAAAGCGGACAGCGGTGTATGAAACGCAGACGCCTGTCCGTAAGCGTGCACCTGCAAACCCCTTGTAAAACAACGGGCTCGACGTTGGCACGATTGCTGCTTTATCTCCAGGGCGAGCGGCATCCCTGCCGCGTTGGAGATATCGCATGATTCGTCAGACCGCACTTGCTTTCGCGCTGGCCTGCAGCGTGGCGACCGCTGCCGCGCAGGCTCCCACACCGCCTGCGGCACCGGTGGCACCGCGTGCGCCGGTCGGCACGCCACCGCCGGCACCACCGCTGCCGCCCGCACCGCCTGCCCCGCTGGCCGCCACGCCAGTGCGCATCACCGGCACGGTCGAGCGTTTCATGCTCAATCCCAACGGCGAGGTCGATGGCCTGTGGTTGCGCGATGGCACCCAGGTGGCGTTTGCGCCGCATCTGTCCGGGCAGTTGCAGGAAGCGGTGCGCCGTGGCGATTCGGTGAGCGTGCAGGGCTATCGCCTGGGCAGCCTGCCGGTGCTGCGCGCCAGCAGCATCCGTTCCAATCGTGGAGGGCGTGAGGTGGTCGACCGGCCGCCAACCGCCGCCATGCCGCCAGCGCCCCCGGCGCCTGCCGCGTTGACGCCGTTACAGGCGGAAGGCCGCATCGAGCGGCTGGTCTACGGCCCGGGTGGCGAGACCAATGGTGCATTGCTCAGCGATGGCACGCTGGTGCGGATGCCGCCGCACCTGGCACTGCAGTTCGGCGATCTGCTGCGGGCCGGCGCGCCATTGAGCGTGAGCGGATTCGGGGTGGCCACCGCCAACGGCCGCGCCATCGAAGCCACGCAACTGGGCCGCGATCGCGCCTCGCAGCGCGCGTTGTTCAGCCCACCGCGCCCGGACGGCCCGGTGCCGCCCGCACCACCGGCGCCGCCTGTTCCGCCGGCCGCACCGCCACCGCCAGCTCCGGCGCCGCGTTGATTCACGGCGCTGCCGTCCACGCGGTGGCGCGTACCTCCGTTGCGCTTTCCTTTATGCGCCTTCCGCCACGTGTCATGCGTGGCGGCGGGCGCGGCTTGCCGGCAGTGGCCGGTCCTTCCTTTCTCTGGAGTTCTTTCATGCATTGGGTCGATCCTGATTTCCTCCCCGAAACCCGCGGCACGCTGGCGCGCTTTCTGCTCAACCCCAAGGCCGATATCGACGGCCTGCTGCTGACCGACGGCACCGAAGTGCACACGCCGCCGCATCTGTCCGCCGCCTTGCTCAAGGCGCTCAAGCCCGGCAGCACCTTGACCGTGCGTGGCCTCAAGCCGCGTGATGTGGACATGCTGGTGGCCCTGGCGATCGATCCGGAAGGCGGCAAACGCATCGTCGATGACGGCCCGCACGGGCCGCACGCCAAGCCCAAGCCCAAACCGCCCGCCGGCAAGCCGCCCAAGCCGCAGCTCAGCCAGCACAGCGGCACCATCGCGCGCTTGCTGCATGGCCCGCATGGGCAGGTGCATGGCGTGTTGCTGGACGACGAGGTCACGGTGCGGTTTCCGCCGCACGCCGGTGCGGACTTCGCCAAACAACTGGTGGTCGGCAAGACGCTGGTGGCCGAAGGCGATACCAGGACAACCCCGCACGGCGTGCTGATCCACGCGCATGCGCTGGGCACCAAGGCCGCGTCGCTGAAGCCGATCGCGCATCCGCATGGCCCGGGTGCGCATAAGCCGAAGCCGAAGCACTAGCAGTACGCAATGCGACTGCCGCGTTGGCGCGATGCGATCGGCATCGAGTTGCCCATGCAGCCTAGCGCGCGCAGTCGCCGTTCATCGTTTCGTGGAGAGCGCCGATGCGCATGAGCACACCGCGTCCCCGTGGCAGCCGCGCACTGGAGGCGCTGCATTTCAGCGTGGCCGACGTGCAGGACGGGCTGGGGCCGTTTCTCAGCGTGTTCCTGCAATCCAGGGGCTGGTCGGTGGCGGCGATCGGCACGGTGATGAGTGTGGGCGGCATCGCCGGCATGCTTGCCACCACCCCGGCCGGTGCACTGGTCGACACCACCCGGCGCAAGCGCGCCGTGGTGGTGGTTGGCTGCCTGGCCATCCTGCTGGCCACGGCGCTGATCTGGCTGCACCCGACGTCCTCCGGCGTGGTCACCGCGCAGATCGTCTCGGCGTTGGCGGCAGCCGGTATTGGCCCTGCGCTCACCGGCATCACCCTGGGCCTGGTGCACGCGCGCGGGTTCGATCATCAACTGGCGCGCAATCAGGTCGCCAACCACGCCGGCAACATGCTGGCCGCAGTGCTGGCCGGCTGGCTGGGGTGGCGTTTCGGATTTGCGGCGGTGTTTGTGCTCACTGCCGCCTTCGGCGTGCTGGCGATCGCGGCGGTGCTGCTGATTCCGTCTGCGGCCATCGACCACCGCGCCGCGCGCGGCCTGGGCCAGGCCGATGGCGCGGACAGCCTCAGCGGCTGGCGGGTGTTGTTGACCTGCCGACCGCTGGCCTTGCTGGCCATCACCCTGGGGTTGTTCCACCTGGGCAATGCGGCGATGTTGCCGCTCTACGGCATGGCCATCGTGGCTGCGCATGCAGGCGATGCGAACGCGCTGACGGCCACCACCATCGTGGTCGCGCAGGCCACGATGGTGGTGGTGGCATTGTTGGCGATGCGCTGGATCCGCGTGCACGGGCATTGGTGGGTGCTGCTGGTGGCCTTCATGGCCTTGCCACTGCGTGCGCTGGTGGCGGCGTCGCTGATCCAGGGCTGGGGCGTGTTTCCGGTGCAGATCCTCGACGGACTCGGCGCCGGCCTGCAGGCCGTGGTGGTGCCTGCGCTGGTGGCGCGATTGCTGCAGGGCACCGGGCGCGTCAATGTCGGCCAGGGCGCGGTGATGACGGTGCAGGGCGTGGGCGCAGCACTGAGCCCTGCCTTGGGTGGCTGGCTGGCGCATGCCTTCGGCTATCGCATCGCGTTTCTGGCGCTGGGCGGCATCGCCGTGCTGGCGGTGGCGTTGTGGGCAGGCTGCCGCGGCATGCTGCAGGCAGCAACCGATGCCGGGTGATGCAGTGAGGCGTTGGCACGGGCTCCGCAGCGGCAAGCGAACCGCAACGCCCGGGGCGGTCATGCGCGTGGAGCATGCGCCGGACGCTGGACCGCCGTGTGCGGCATGCAGCGCGTCGGCAGGGGGCGGACGGATTCCCCGTCAGGCAGCCGTCCGCATCGCCGCGGCTATCTGCCGCCGCTGAAGTCCCACTGGCGCCAGGCTTCGAACACCATCACCGCAACGGTGTTGGACAGATTGAGGCTGCGGTTGTCCGGGCGCATCGGCAGGCGCAGCCGGTGCTGCGGCGGGATCGACTCCAGCACGTCGGCGGGCAGGCCGCGGGTTTCCGGGCCGAACAGGAAGGCATCCCCATCGGCAAACTGCGGTGCGTCGTAACGCACGGTGCTGCGCGTACTCAGTGCAAACACGCGCTTGGGCGCGATCGCGGCCAGGGCGGTGGGCAGGTCGGCATGCACCTGCAGGGTGGCGTATTCGTGATAGTCCAGGCCGGCGCGTTTGAGCTGCTTGTCGCTGAGGTCGAAGCCGAGCGGCTCGATCAGGTGCAGGCGCGCGCCGGTGTTGGCGCACAGGCGAATCACATTGCCCGTATTGGGCGGAATTTCCGGTTGGAACAGGATGACATCGAGGACGGGGGCTGACATGCGCGCAGTGTAGCTGCGCGCATGCTCAAAGGCTGATGGCGGCGTTGACCAGCGCTTCCAGTTCGACCGGCGCCGGCTGCAGCTGCGGCACCGGCAGGTTGACGATGACCTGGCCCATCAGCGCGCCGATGGCAGCGGCAGCCTGGCCGGAGGTGCTCTGCGCGGTGGCAGCGGTGCTGCGGGTCACCAGTGCGGCGCGCTGGTCGGCCGACGGACGCACCTGCACCGCAGCGAGGGTGACGACGCGCGGGCCGGCCTGTTCGGCGGCCAAGGCGGCCAGCTGATCGGCGGACGGACGCACCTGCACGGCGGCCAGGGTGCGGATGGCGCTGGTGCGTTCCAGCGTCTGCTGGGCAAGCTGGTCGGCCGATGGGCGCACCTGCACGGTGTCCAGCGTGGTCAGGCTGCCGGCCCGGGCGAAACCGGCCAGGGTGGTGCCGGCAAGCAGGGCGGCGGAGAGGGCGATGCGCAGGGTCTGGGTCTTCATGGCGAGGTCTCTTGGTGTGGGCGATCAGTGGTGTGGTAGTAAGGTAGTACACCGTTTCGGTAAGCGCAACGACTTTCGCGGCGCAATTTTATTTATTCAGCTTGCAGTCATTTTCAGTCGTCGAGACAACTGGGTTCGTTGCCTGCCCATGACATGGAGCAAGCAACGTGCCAATGACAGAGCATTGTTTTGCAAGGGATTTGCGCGCGGAGGCCGTGTCCGCGTCCGGACACCCGGACGTGTGTGCGGGCGCCGGACATCGCTGGAATCGAGAAAACACCACGATCGGGGCGACGTTCAGTGCGCTGAACGAGCGGCGTGCGGCCATGCGGCGCAACCCGATCGCCGGCCGGCAACTGCGGCACAATCCGGCTTCGTCCTCAGGGGTCTACGACTTATGCGCGTGCTGATGCTGTCTGTTCTGGTTGCCGCCACCACCGCGGCCTGCACCTGGGTGCCCATCGAACAAAGCGGCAAAAACGTGCAGGTGCTGCCCGCAGGCCCTGTGCCAGCTGGCTGTCAGCAGCAGGGCGAGGTGGTGGTGTCGGTCAAGAGCAAGGTCGGCTTCTACAACCGCAACCCGTTGCGGGTGCAGGAAGAGCTGGAAACGCTGGCACGCAACGAGGCGCCGGGCGCCAATGCCAACACGGTCCAGGCGCAGGGTCAGCCGGCCGATGGCAGCCAGCGTTTCAATGCCTTCCGCTGCCCGCCGCGCTGAACCGTTGGGCTGGGGCGCGGCCGCTGCAATTGTAAAGATGCGGTAAAACGAGCCAGCGGCTAGACTAGCGCCCCCTCGCCTGACGCCATGGCGCTACTTCGATGCTCTTCCAGAATGTCTCCATCGCGGGACTGGCGCATATTGATGCGCCGCACACGCTGACTTCCAAGGAAATCAACGAGCGCCTGCAACCGACCTACGACCGCCTCGGGATTCGGACCGACGTGTTGGGCGACGTTGCGGGTATCCATGCACGGCGCTTGTGGGACCAGGATGTCCAGGCCTCGGACGCCGCCACCCAGGCTGCACGCAAGGCACTGCTCGACGCCGGCATCGGCATCGAGAAGATCGGCCTGCTGGTCAACACCTCGGTGAGCCGCGACTACCTGGAGCCGTCCACGGCCTCCATCGTGTCCGGCAACCTCGGGGTCGGCGATCACTGCGTCACCTTCGACGTGGCCAACGCCTGCCTCGCCTTCATCAACGGCATGGACATCGCCGCCCGCATGCTCGAGCGCGGCGAGATCGACTACGCGCTGGTCGTCGACGGTGAAACCGCCAACCTGGTGTACGAGAAGACCCTCGAGCGCATGACCTCGCCCGACGTCACCGAAGAGGAGTTCCGCAACGAGCTCGCTGCGTTGACCCTGGGTTGCGGCGCCGCGGCCATGGTGATGGCGCGCACCGAGCTGGTGCCCGACGCGCCGCGCTACAAGGGTGGCGTGACCCGGTCGGCCACCGAGTGGAACAAGCTGTGCCGCGGCAACCTGGATCGCATGGTCACCGACACCCGCCTGTTGCTGATCGAAGGCATCAAGCTGGCACAGAAGACCTTCCTGGCCGCCAAGCAGGCGATGGGCTGGGCGGTGGACGAACTGGACCAGTTCGTCATCCACCAGGTCAGCCGCCCGCATACTGCGTCGTTCGTGAAGTCGTTCGGCATCGATCCGGCCAAGGTCATGACCATCTTCGGCGAACACGGCAACATCGGCCCGGCTTCGGTACCGATCGTGCTGAGCAAGCTCAAGGAACTCGGCCGTTTGAAGAAGGGCGACCGCATCGCGTTGATGGGGATTGGTTCTGGCCTGAACTGCTCGATGGCGGAAGTGGTCTGGTAAGTTGCAACATGTGACGTGTTAAGAAAAATGGATTTTTAGTACACGTCATTGCATCATGTTCGCTCTTGCAACATGACCGGTGTAGGCATGGATGACGCGCTGGTGTTTAATCCCGAGCAGCCCTACAACGCGCTCCCGCCGCTTCCTCCGGCGGGAGATATCGAAACGCGCGCCTTGCTCAAGGCCTGCATCGTGGCGCGCACTGCGTTGGCCGAGCTCAAGCAGGCCACCGCATTGCTGCCAAATCCGGCAGTGCTGATCAATACGATCCCGATCCTGGAAGCACAGGCGAGTTCGGAGATCGAAAACATCGTCACCACCACGGATGACTTGTTCCGTTATGCAGACGATCAGGAGCGCGCCCAGAATCCGGCGACCAAGGAAGCCCTGCGTTACCGCAGCGCGCTCTACGAAGGGTTCCAGTCGCTGCAGCAGCGACCGCTATGTACAGAAACCGCCGTGGTGGTGTGCAGCCGCATTAAAGCTGTGCAAATGCAGATCCGTCGCGTGCCCGGGACTGCGCTGGCCAACGATCAGATCCAGCAGATCATCTATACCCCTCCCGTCGGCGAGACATTGCTGCGCGACAAGCTGGCCAATTGGGAGCGTTTTATTCATGAATGCACCGATATCGATCCATTGATCCGGATGGCGGTCGCGCACTATCAATTCGAAGCGATCCACCCGTTCACCGATGGCAACGGGCGTACCGGACGTGTATTGAATCTGCTGATGCTGATCGAGCAAGGCCTGCTCGATGTCCCCGTCCTGTACTTGTCGCGCTACATCATTCGCCATCGCAGCGACTACTATCGACTGCTGCTGGATGTCACCCGGTACGGTCGCTGGGCCGAGTGGATTCAGTACATGCTTGCCGCCGTTGCAGAGACAGCTGCGTGGACGACGGCGAAGATCCAGGCGATCCCAGGATTGGAGACGCGGGCGCGTGATCATGTGCGCGAACACGCCCCCAAGGCCTACAGCCGCGAACTTGTCGAAGTGGTCTTCAATCAGCCCTATTGCCGCATCCAGAATGTCGTGGACGTGATGGGCGTGACTCGGCAGACCGCTGCACGCCATCTAAAGGAACTGGTGACCATCGGTGTGCTGCAAGAGCAGCGGCTGGGCAAGGAAAAACTGTTCCTGCACCCTGCATTCCTGAAACTTCTGTCCGGCGATGGTCATCAACTACCGCCTTATCCAATGCCTTCGACGGAAGCGCGATGAAGCCTGTAATTGATCCAGGTAGCCGTCTTGCGCGCAGTGGGTTGAGCATGTCGCAGCGTGGCGACCACTATGATGTCCAATCTCTACGCACGGCAGGCCAACGCTTGCGCCATGTGCGCTCCCTCGAATCGAATCGGATGCGTTTGGCATGAACTACCCCGGCTATCCCTTCACTCCCCAGCGCCTTGAGGTGCGTCCCGGCATTGCGATGTCGTATCTGGACGAAGGCCCGCGCGATGGCGAGGTGGTCGTGATGCTGCACGGCAATCCGTCGTGGAGCTACCTGTGGCGGAATCTGGTGAGCGGCCTGTCGGACCGTTACCGCTGCATCGTGCCGGACCATATCGGCATGGGGCTGTCCGACAAGCCGGACGATGCGCCCGACGCGCAGCCACGTTACGACTACACGCTGCAGTCGCGCGTGGACGACCTGGACACGCTGTTGCGGCATCTGGGCATCACCGGCCCGGTCACGCTGGCGGTACACGACTGGGGCGGCATGATCGGGTTCGGCTGGGCGTTGTCGCATCATGCGCAGGTCAAGCGGCTGGTGATCACCAATACCGCTGCGTTCCCGTTGCCGCCGGAAAAGCCGATGCCGTGGCAGATCGCGATGGGCCGGCATTGGGGCCCGGGCGAGTGGTTCATCCGCACGTTCAATGCGTTTTCCTCCGGTGCGTCCTGGTTCGGCGTGTCGCGGCGGATGCCGGCCGAGGTGCGCCGTGCGTATGTGGCGCCGTACAACAATTGGCGCAACCGCATCTCCACCATTCGCTTCATGCAGGATATTCCGCTGTCGCCAGCCGACCAGGCCTGGTCGCTGCTGGAGCGCTCGGCGCAGGCATTGCCCGCGTTCGCCGACCGGCCGGCGTTTATCGCCTGGGGATTGCGCGACATCTGCTTCGACAAGCACTTCCTGGCCGGCTTTCGCAAGGCATTGCCGAACGCCGAAGTCGCCGCGTTCGACGATGCCAATCACTACGTGCTGGAAGACAAGCACGAAGTGCTGGTGCCGGCGATCCGTGCGTTCCTGGAGCGCAATCCGCTCTGACCCGGTCACCAGGATGCCGCGGGCGCCCGGCAGGTAGGTGCGGGCACGCGCCGGGGCTGGAGTAGGTCAGTGGCCAGGCCGATGCCGGGCATCGGCCGCGTCGCGTGCTGTGCCGCGCGCCGTAGACAGACGTGCATGCACCCGCAGCGATAGTCGCTACAGCGGCGGCAGCGGATTGCGCTGGGCATCGTCCACGCCCAGCCAGTCGGCTTCGGTCAGTGCATGCAGGCCGTGCGCCAACCGGGATTTGTCGCATTGCGCGCTGCGCTGGCCAAACTCCAGCGAGGCCGGTACGGCGGCGCAGGAGGAGGGCCGGCGATCATGGATGCTGCAGCGGCTGTAGCGGCCGATGTCTGCGTCCAGCGCGATGCAGCGCGGCTGCGATTGCGACGTGCCGCGCATGACCCGCTCGTGCGTGCGCAGCGCATCGGTCAGCTCGATCGGCACCCTGCCGCCCAATGCCGGGTCGGCTTCGCTCCAGTGGAAACTGACGCGGAAGTAGGCGCAGCAGGCGCCGCAGGTAAGGCAGGGATGTGCCATGGAATGCCGGGCCTTGCGCGGCAAAACAACGTGGAGAGCGCGGCATTCTGACCGAACCACGGCGCGATACAAGTGGCGCATCGTGGCGGCAGGTTAGTGATTCATGCGCGTGCGCGCCGGAGGAGCGGTGCGCGCTGGGGGGCGAGCAGGTTGCCTGTCGGTGCTGACGACCGCCTGCCGCGTCGGCATTGCCAGAATGTTCGCGTGTAGAACGGTCACCAGCGACCGGGGGAATCGCTGACGCGCGCTTTTCGCAGGCACTCGACCACGTTGCAATGCGCCTGAAAATAAAAGACGCAGGCGCGGAGGTGGCAGTGATCACTGCTCACTTGCGCTGCCAAGGCCTGGTTGCCTTGCAGGCAAAACCATCGTTGTGCCGTCGCCGAGCGTCGCGTGCATCTGCGACGTTGAGCCGGATGCAAGCGGCCGGTACCGTCGGCGGATGGGTGATAATGCGGCAATGACCATTCTTTGCAATATCGCCGCCACCCTGCCGGAGCTCGCGCGCGAGCGCCCCGACCAGATCGCCATCCGTTGCCCGGGCCGCCGCGGCGCCAATGGTTTTGCCGCCTACGATGTGACCTTGAGCTATGCCGAGCTGGATGCGCGCAGCGATGCGATCGCCGCCGGGCTGGCGCTGCACGGCATCGGACGCGGCGCGCGCGCGGTGGTGATGGTGCGGCCGTCGCCGGAGTTCTTCCTGCTGATGTTCGCCTTGTTCAAGGCCGGCGCGGTGCCGGTGCTGGTGGATCCGGGCATCGACAAGCGTGCGCTCAAGCAGTGCCTGGACGAAGCGCAGCCGCAGGCGTTTATCGGCATTCCGCTTGCGCAGCTGGCGCGTCGGCTGTTGCGTTGGGCGCGTTCTGCAAAGCAGATCGTCAGCGTCGGCGGCCGTTACGGCTGGGGCGGGGTGACACTGGCGCGCGTGGAGCGCGATGGCGCCGGCGCCGGCAGCCAGCTGGCCAATACCGGGCCGGACGATGTGGCCGCCATCCTGTTCACCAGCGGCTCGACCGGCGTGCCCAAGGGGGTGGTGTACCGGCACCGGCATTTCGTCGGCCAGATCGAGTTGCTGCGCAATGCCTTCGGCATGCAGCCCGGCGGCGTGGATCTGCCGACGTTCCCGCCATTTGCCTTGTTCGATCCGGCACTGGGGCTGACCTCGGTGATTCCGGACATGGATCCGACCCGCCCGGCCACCGCCGATCCGCGCAAATTGCACGATGCGATCGACCGCTTCGGCGTGACGCAGTTGTTCGGTTCGCCGGCATTGATGCGCGTGCTGGCCGATTATGGGCAGCCGCTTCCCAACGTGCGCCTGGCCACCTCGGCCGGCGCGCCGGTGCCGCCGGATGTGGTGGCCAAGATCCGCACGCTGTTGCCGGCAGATGCGCAATTCTGGACGCCGTATGGCGCCACCGAATGCCTGCCGGTGGCGGCGATCGAAGGGCGCACGCTGGATGCTACCCGCGCGGCCACCGAGGCCGGCGCCGGCACCTGTGTCGGCCAGGTCGTCGCGCCCAACGAGGTACGCATCATCGCCATCGACGATGCAGCCATTCCCGAATGGAGCGGCGCGCGCGTGCTGGCGGTGGGCGAGGTCGGCGAGATCACCGTCGCCGGCCCCACCACCACCGACACCTACTTCAACCGCGACGCGGCCACGCGGATTGCCAAGATCCGCGAGCGCAACGCGGATGGCAGCGAACGCATCGTGCATCGCATGGGCGATGTGGGGTATTTCGATGCCGAAGGGCGCTTGTGGTTCTGCGGGCGCAAGACCCACCGCGTGGAAACGGCCAGCGGCCCGCTCTACACCGAGCAGGTGGAGCCGGTCTTCAACGTGCACCCGCAGGTGCGGCGCACTGCCCTGGTCGGTGTCGGCGCGCCCGGACAGCAGCAGCCGGTGCTGTGCGTGGAACTACAGCCAGGCGTTGCGGCATCGGCGTTTGCGCAAGTGGAAACCGCCTTGCGCGCGCTGGGCGCGGCGCATCCGCACACCGCAGGCATCACGCGTTTCCTGCGCCATTCGGGGTTCCCGGTGGACATCCGCCACAATGCCAAGATCGGCCGCGAAACGCTGGCGATCTGGGCGGCGCAGCAACGTGGCTGAGCTGTCGATGCACATCGCGCAGGGACTTGGCCGCATCGCCAATCCCGGCTGCGCCCGCTATGGTGTGCACCCTTGCGATGGAGGTGATGCGTGCGCATCCTGGTGACCGGTGGTGGTGGCTTTCTTGGCCAGGCGTTGTGCCGCGGCCTGCGCGCGCGCGGGCACGAGGTGGTGAGTTTCCAGCGCGGCGATTACCCGGTGTTGCAGACCCTGGGCGTGGGCCAGATCCGTGGCGACCTGGCCGATCCGCAGGCGGTGCGGCATGCCTTCGCCGGCATCGATGCGGTCTTCCACAACGCCGCCAAGGCCGGTGCATGGGGCAGCTATGACAGCTATCACCAGGCCAATGTGGTGGGCACGCAGAACGTGCTCGACGCGTGTCGAGCCAACGGTGTGCCGCGCCTGATCTATACCTCCACACCGAGCGTGACCCATCGCGCCACCAACCCGGTGGAAGGCCTGGGCGCCGACGAAGTGCCGTATGGCGAGGATCTGCGCGCTGCATACGCGGCGACCAAGGCGATCGCCGAGCGCGCGGTGCTGGCGGCCAACGATGCGCAACTGGCGACGGTGGCCTTGCGCCCGCGCCTGATCTGGGGCCCGGGCGACAATCATCTGTTGCCGCGCCTGGCCGCGCGTGCGCGTGCCGGCCGCCTGCGCATGGTCGGCGACGGCAGCAACCTGGTGGACAGCACCTACATCGACAATGCCGCGCAGGCGCATTTCGATGCGTTCGCGCATCTCGCTCCCGGGGCCGCGTGTGCGGGCAAGGCGTACTTCATCTCCAACGGCGAGCCCTTGCCGATGCGCGAGTTGCTCAATCGCCTGCTGGCCGCAGTGGATGCACCGGCAGTGACGCGTTCGCTGTCGTTCAAGACCGCGTACAGAATCGGTGCAATCTGCGAGACCATGTGGCCACTGTTGCGTCTGCCTGGCGAAGTGCCGTTGACGCGTTTTCTGGTGGAACAGCTGTGTACGCCGCACTGGTACAGCATGGAACCGGCACGCCGTGATTTCGGCTATGTTCCGCAGGTCAGCATCGAGGAAGGACTGCAACGGCTGCGATCCTCATCTTCCAACGACATCGCCATCACTCGATAAAGACCGTCATGCGTTCAGGATACGTCTGCGCCGATTCGGCACGACAACTTCTGGAATCCTTGCCATGCTGCATTACGCCATCATCTTTTTCGTCATCGCCATCATCGCCGCCGTGCTGGGCTTCAGTGGTATCGCCGGTGCGGCGACCAATATCGCCTGGATCCTGTTCGTGGTGTTCCTGATCCTGGCAGTGATCTCGATGTTCCGTCGCGGCAAGGTATAACGCCTAGCTGCGATACGTTACGGCAGCGGCGCTGCCGGCGGACGCTCACATGGCCCGCTTCCGCAAGGAGGCGGGCCATGTGCGTTGTGGATACTCAAAAATTCAATTACGGCTGCTTCAAAGCAGTTTTTCGAGATACTGCACGTGCTTGCCGTTGCCCAGCAGCGCATCGCCGATGGGCCGAAAATCCAGCTGCAGGTGCAGCGCCAGCGATGCCGGATTGGGTGGGACCAGATTGACCTCGCAAACCAGGCGCGGCTGCGCCGCTGCACGTGCGGCGTGGATGAGTCCGTCATACAGCTGCCTGGCAAGCCCGCGCCTGTGTGCATGCGCAGCGATCACGATGCGGTCGATGTAGACAAAGCGCGCGAAGCGTTGCGCCATCCAGGCGAAGTTCGGGTTGGCGTACGCGGCGCGCTGATCCAGCGCGATCAGCAGACCATCCGCAGGCGCGACCATGCGTGCGTGCCAGGCCAGTTGCAGCAAGTCGGCCATTCCATCGGCATCCAGCAGCGACAATTCGGTGGCATGCGCATTGTTGAGCGCGAGCAGGGCGCGGTGGTCGTCGCGTTGCACCGCACGCACATGGGCCTGGCTCATGCGCCTGGGCCGACCGCACTGCGCAGCACCTGATCGTCTGCATGCCGCTGCAGCGCCAGCTCGATTTGCGCCAGCGCCTGCTCCGGCTGGGTGGGACGCAATTGCTGTTGCTGCGCGCCCGGCAGCAAAGCGACGCCGCGACCGCTGCGATGCAGGGCGATGCGCGCCGGGTCGTCGGCATTGAGCAGGAAACTGTCGGGGTCGTTGACGTGCCACTGGCCCTGCTTGTCGATGCCGATCAGCACCGGCTCGAAGCGCTGCGGGTCCAGCGCATCGAGGATGTTGCGCGCTGACTGCAGCGAGACTTCGTGCTCGGCCGACTTGCCGCCGAAGATGACACCGACCCGGATCTTGCGCATTGCCTGCTCCTGCCACCTGGCGTGATGAGGTCGCCAGCATGCCTGCGGCAGGCGCGCCGAAGGAAGTCCTGCATCGCCGCCGTATGCGGTGTGGCGATCCAGGGCAGGTGCACGGTCAACGGCCGGGTCTGTCTGTTGTGGGGATGCGGCTGCGATTGCTGCGGCCTAGCTGCCGAGGCGCCCTGCGATGCGCGTCATCCTGGTCTCCGGCCTGCACCTGCCACACACCATCAAGCAGTAGCGACATGCGGGGACGGTAGAATGCGCCCATGCCCGGATCCCTGTTCAACTCACTCAAGCCGCTCGCCGGCCAGGCCCTGCAAGCCGCGCTCAACCGCGCGCTGGCACTGGACCCCGATACCCGCGACGCCCTGCTGCCGCTGGAAGGCCAACGCATCGCACTGACGCTGGAGGCGCCTGCGCTGGCCCTGCAGATCCGCGTGCACGAGCGCCGCTTGCTGGTCGGCCCGGTGGACCAGGCGCAGGAGCCGGATCTGGCCGTGCGCAGCAGCCTGGCCGGCTTGCTCGGCCAATTGCCGTTCCTGGCCAATGCGCGCCGCAGCGGCGCACCGGCCGGGCGGCTCAAGGTCTCCGGCGATGCCGAACTGGCGCGCCAGCTGCAGCAACTGGCCGGCCGTTTCGATCCGGATTGGCAGTTGCCGTTCGTGGCGGTGTTCGGGCAGATCCTCGGCGTGCAGATCGCCAATGCGGTGCGCGCAGCGCTGCAGCAGGCCCGCCGCAGCGCGGTGGATCTGGCGCAGAGCGCGGCTGAATTCGTGACAGAGGAATCGCGCGATGTGGTGCCGCGCGCCGAACTGGAGGCCTTCCACGACGATGTCGACGAACTGCGCGACGACGTCGAACGGCTGGCCGCACGCGTGGCGCGCCTGCGCGCGGCCGGAGGTGCGGCATGAAGGCGCTGCTGCGGGCCAGCCGCATCGGCCGGGTGATCCTGCGCTATCGCCTGGACGACCTGCTGCAGGACACCCCGGCGGAGCGCTGGCTGCGCCTGGCCAAGCCGTTCGTGCCACGCGCCAGTGCCGAGATCGCCGCGCAATCGCGCGGTGCGCGGCTGCGGCTGGCGTTGCAGGAACTGGGGCCGATCTTCGTCAAGTTCGGGCAGATCCTGTCGACCCGGCGCGACCTGATTCCGGCCGACGTGGCCGATGAATTGACCCTGCTGCAGGACCGTGTCAAGCCCTTCGATGGCGAAGCGGCGCGGCTGATCGTCGAGCGCGCGCTGGGCCTGCCGGTGAGCGTGGCGTTTGCCGCGTTCGACACCGTACCGCTGGCCTCGGCCTCGATCGCGCAGGTGCATGCGGCCACCTTGCCGCCGGATGCCAACGGCGTGCGCCGCGAGGTGGTGGTCAAGGTGTTGCGCCCGGACATCGAGCGCCAGATCGATGCCGATATCGCCTTGCTGCAGTCGCTGGCCACGCTGGTCGAGCGCACCCACCCGCGTGCGGACAAGATCCGGCCGCGCGAGGTGGTGGCCGAGATCGAAGGCACCTTGTCGGCCGAACTCGATCTGCAACGCGAAGGCGCCAACGCCAGTGTGCTGCGCCGGTTCTGGGAAGGCTCGGACGATCTGTACGTGCCCGAGGTGATCTGGTCGCACACCGCCGAGCGTGCGCTCACGCTGGAGCGCGTGTACGGCATTCCGTCCGACGACATCGCCAGGCTCGATGCGGCCGGTATCGACCGCAAGGCGCTGGCGGCCAAGGGCGTGCGCGTGTTTTACACGCAGGTGTTCCGCGACAACTTTTTCCATGCCGATGCGCATGCCGGCAACATCTGGGTCGATTCGGATCCGGAGCGCCGGCTCAATCCGCGCTTCATCGCGCTGGATTTCGGCATCATGGGCCAGCTCTCGCAGGAGGATCAGTACTACCTGGCCGAGAACTTCATGGCGATCTTCCACAAGGACTACCGCCGCATGGCCGAGCTGCACGTGGAAGCGGGCTGGATGCCCGACAACGTGCGCATCGACGAACTGGAAGCGGCCGCGCGCTCGGTGTGCGAGCCGTACTTCACCCGGCCGCTGTCGGAGATTTCGCTGGCCGAAGTGCTGATCAAGCTGTTCCGCGTCGCGCAGCGCTACGAACTGACGCTGCAGCCGCAGCTGATCCTGTTGCAGAAAACCTTGCTCAACATCGAAGGCGTCGGCCGCCAGCTCGACCCCAGGCTGGATATCTGGGCCGTGGCACGGCCGGTGCTCGAACGCATCCTGCGCGAGCGTTACAGCCCGCGCCGCGTGCTCGGCGAGCTGCGCAAGCGGCTGCCGGAAATCATGACGCATGCGCCGGACATGCCGCGCCTGGTGCACAGCTGGTTGAAGCAGCAGGTCGAGGGCCGCCATCAGCTCGACATCCGTTCGGCCGAGCTGCGCGCGCTGGACCTGAGCCTGCGCAAGCTGCAGACGCGCGTGGTCACCGCCATCACCGGCAGCGGCCTGCTGGTGGTGGCCGCCGTGCTGTATGGCCTGCACCCGAATGGCTGGTACCTGGGCACGGTGCCGGTGTGGAGCTGGATCAGCGGCGCGGCCGGCTCGGTGGCCCTGCTGGTCGCCTGGCTACGGCGCTGAAGCACTAATGCTGAAGCACTGCCGCAGGTGGCCTGCTGCATCCGGCTTGGTAGCGGTGGTGCCTGCAGCAGCACGATGACGAAGCCGTTCCCGGCGAGGTGGTGATGATCGATCTGCAGGCGTTGAAAGACGAATTGGCACGGTTCGGCAGCGACAACGATGCGCAGCAGCTGGCGCGCGACCGGCGCATGCTCAACATCACGCCCGACACCGGGCAGTTGCTGGCGGTGCTGGTGCGTGCCACCGCTGCGCGGCGCGTTCTGGAGATCGGCACCTCCAACGGGTATTCGACGCTATGGCTGGCCGAAGCGGCCGCGGCGATCGGCGGGCATGTCACCACGGTGGAACATGCGGCCGACAAGGTGGCCCTGGCGCGGGCCACGCTGGCGCGCAGCGGCCTGGCGGCATCGGTGGAGCTGGTGCACGGCGATGGCGGCGCGTGGCTGGCCCAGGCGGCCAGCGCCAGTCTCGATCTGGTGTTCCTGGATTCGGCGCGCGATGCGTATGTGCACTGGTGGCCGGCACTGCGCCGCGTGCTGCGCAGCGGTGGCCTGCTGGTGGTCGACAATGCGCTCTCGCATGCCGACGAACTGGCGCCGTTCACCGCGCTGCTGGCTGACGATCCGGCAGTTACCTGCAGCGTGGTGCCGGTGGGCAAGGGCGAGTTGCTGGCGGTGTGCGGCGGGGCCTGAGCATGCACTGCCCACCCGCCAGACCTCACGTCCCAAGCCGCACGGCTGGCGTGCGCCACCTGCTCTGACGGCGCCGGGTGCGGTCAACGGCGTCATGGCGTGCCGGCGCAGTGGCATGCGCTGCCCACGGCGCGGATAATCCGCCGGTGAGCACATCCCCCAAGCACTTGCAGATTCTCTTCCAGGACGAGCTCCTGGCCGTCGTCGACAAACCCGCCGGGCTGATGGTCCACGACAGCAAGCTGGCGCGCGGGGAGGACGACTTCCTGGCCGACCGCCTGCGCGAACAGCTGGGCCGGCCGATCTTCCTGGTGCACCGGCTCGACCGCGCCACCAGCGGCTGCCTGCTGCTGGCGTTCGATCGCGAGGCCGCCAGTGCGCTGGGCAAGGCCTTGATGGCCGGCGAAGTGGAGAAGGACTACCTGACGGTGTGCCGCGGCTGGCCGGCCGAGGAGCGCTTCAGCGTCGACCACGACCTGGACGGCGGCCCCGGCAAGCCGGTCAAGAAGCCGGCGGTGACCCACTTCCAGCGCCTGGCCACCGGCGAGCTGGAGATCCCGTCCACCGGCTTTGCCACCTCGCGCTATGCCTTGCTGCGCTGCCAGCCGCAGACCGGGCGGTTCCGGCAGATCCGCCGGCACATGAAACACCTGTCGCACCACATGATCGGCGACACCAGCCATGGCGATGGCCGGCACAACCGCAGCTTCCGCATGCTTGGCATCCACCGCATGCTGCTGCACGCCGAGCGCCTGGGATTCCCGCATCCGGCCGATGGACGGCGCATCAGCGTCACTGCGCCGCTGGATGTGGAGTTCGCCAAGGCCTGCGCGTTGTTCGGGTGGGAGATGCCGGGGTTGGGAGTCATGCCGGCGGCGTGATGGGGCGTGCCTGGTCCAGAGATCGAGACATCCACTCGGCATCAAGAAATCTGCGCAAGCGTCCCCGCACCCCAAACCCCTCTCCCGCAGGCGGGAGGGGCTCAAGCACGACGCCCACTGCCCGCCTTCCCCGCGTTCCCGCGTTGCCGCCTTCTCCGCTCACCTTCCAAGTTGCTTCCTTCCCTCGCTTGCGGGGGAAGGTGCCCGAAGGGCGGATGGGGGCCTGATCGCCACCGAGCCTCAGGACCGCGGCTCTCCCCAATGGGGGAGGGCTGCTTCGGTCAGCGGAAAAGTTGAAGCATTGCGATAACCGGCAACGCACTCAACCCCGGAGTCGCAACCGCCGCAGCAAGCACGCCGTTGCGACTCCCCAATCCCGAATCCCCAATCCCCGCCCGTCAGGGCTTCTGCGGCGCCGCCGCCGGCTCGTTGACGATCTTCTCCAGATCCTTCTGCAAATCGGCAAACAGCGGCAGCATCTTCTGCTGGATCGCGCCCATCAGGTTCTGGGTCAATGCCGGGGTCTTGTCCAGCAGGCTCTGGCCGGCCGAACTCTCGTAGAACTCGGCCATGGCCAGCACGTCCTCGCGCGAGAACGAGCGCTTGTAGATGTCCACATACATCGGGCGCAGCTCCGACCACGACAGCGCCTTGCGCACGGTCTGGCGGGTACGCTCCTGGATGCGCTGCAGCTGCGCCTGCTGGTCGGCGTCGAGCTGGCGCTGGGCGGTGAGCTGGGCGAACTGTTGCTGCTGCATCGCTTCGATCTGCGGCAGCATCGTGTCCAGCATGGTCTGCGCGCGCGAGGCGGCCAGCAGGCGGTTGATATCGGCATCGCTGGGCGCCTGCGCGAAGGCGGCGGGCGTGGCCAGTGCCAGCGCAGCCAGCACGATCAGGCGGCGCGCCAGGGCGCGGGCGGTGGCGACGGAACGGGGTGGGGTCATCGGAGCATCCTGCAGGCTGGGGAACCGGCCGCAGCATACGGGAAGCCGGCGTTCGCGCGCGCGTCCATGCCGGTGCCGATACAATCGGGTTGAATGGCCAGCGACCCGATCCAGATCACCCCCAGCCTGACGATCCCGCCCAGCGAGATCGTCGAGCGCTTCGTGCGCGCCAGCGGCGCAGGCGGGCAGAACGTCAACAAGGTCTCCACCGCGGTGGAACTGCGCTTCGACGTGGCCGGCTCGCCGTCGCTGCCCGAACCGTTGCGCGCGCGGCTGCTGTCGCGGCGCGACCGGCGCATGACCGCCGAGGGCGTGCTGGTGATCGACGCGCAGCGCTTCCGCACCCAGGACCGCAACCGCGAGGATGCGCGCGAGCGGCTGGCCGAGATCATCAGTGCGTGCCTGTCGGTGCCCAAGCGCCGGGTCGCCACCAAACCGAGTCATGGTGCCAAGCTGCGGCGGCTGGATGCCAAGCGTGAGCGCAGTCATATCAAGCGTGGACGCTCTGCGTCCCACTGGGAGTAAGCGTGAGTCACACCGACCCGTCGTTGCCACCGGTAACACAGGCCAACATCCTGCTGCAGCCCTCTCCACCCAGAATGCCCCGCGCCCACGGCCGCTTCGGCCGCTGGCTGGGGCGCACGGCGCTGCGCCTGACCGGCTGGCGCCTGCTCGGGCGACTGCCCGACGAACCCAAGCTGGTGATGATCGTCGCCCCGCACTCGTCCAACTGGGACGGCTTCCTGGGCTTTGCGGCCAAGTTCGCGCTGGGCTTCGACGTGCGCGTGCTGGGCAAGGCGCAGCTGTTCTGGTGGCCGCTGGGCCCGCTGCTGCGCAAGCTCGGCGGCATCCCGCTGGACCGCAGCTCGCCCCAGGGCACCATCGGCCAGGCGGTGCGGCTGATCCGCAATTCCGAGCAGATGTGGTACGTGATCACCCCCGAGGGTACCCGCAAGCGGGTGGAGCACTGGAAGGCCGGTTTCTGGAAGATCGCCTCCGATTCCAAGGTGCCGATCCTGCCGGTGTATTTCGACTACCCCAGCAAGACCGTGGGCATCGGCGAGCCGTTCTGGACCGGCACCGACATGGCCGCCGACATCGCCGCCATCCGCGCCTGGTACCGGCCGTGGCGCGGCAAGCATCGCGATACGTTGTGAGCGTGCCCCCGCGGGCGGCAAGGCGCTCATGCACCTCACGCACCGCTGTCGAAGGGCGGGCTGTGCGCGCACAGGTGCTGGCAGGCGCGACCTTGCGTGCCGATCCCGAGTGCCGATGACCGATCGCCAGGACCACGTCCGTTTGCCACCGCGCCGGGGTTTTTGTCGCTCCCGGTCGCCTGCATCCATGCCTGGCGTCGCCAGGCACGTTGCGACCTCCATCGAGGGAACACCATGATTGGCCTGTCCGCACGTGCACTGTGTCTGTCCATCTCTCTCCTGCTCGCCGCCGGCCCGGTATCGGCGGCCACGCCGATGCTGGTGATCCATGGCGGTGCGGGCGTGGAGAAATCCAGTCTTTCCAGCGAGGAACAGGCGCAGGCGCGCGAGGCGATGCAACGCGCGCTGCGCGCAGGGCATGCGGTGCTGCAACGTGGCGGCACTGCAGTGGACGCGGTGGCGGCCACCATCACCGTGCTGGAGGACGCGCCGCAGTTCAACGCCGGGCGCGGTGCGGTGTTCACCCATGACGGCAAGAACGAGCTGGATGCCGCGATCATGGATGGCGCCACCGGCAAGGCCGGTGCGATTGCCGGCGTGCACACGGTCAGGAACCCGATCCAGCTGGCGCGCAGCGTCATGGACCATTCCAGGCACGTGATGCTCGTCGGCGACGGCGCTGAACAATTCGCGCGCGAGCAGGGTGTCACCCTGGTCGACCCAAGCTACTTCCGCACCGACAAGCGCTGGCAGCAGCTGCAAAAGGCGCTTAAGGCCGAAGCCGGCGACCGTCAGGCCCAGGCCGAACTGGACCTGGAAACCGCCAAGCACTTCGGCACCGTGGGCGCGCTGGCGCTGGATCGCGATGGCCATCTGGCCGCCGGTACGTCCACCGGCGGCATGACCAACAAGCGCTACGGCCGCGTCGGCGATGCGCCGATCATCGGTGCCGGCACCTACGCCAACGGCCAGTGCGCGGTGTCCGGCACCGGCTGGGGCGAGTTCTACATCCGTGCGGTGGCCGCTTACGACATCTGCGCACGCATGAAATACGCCGGGCAGTCCTTGCAACAGGCGGCCGAGACGGTGATCGACCAGCAGATTCCCAAGGCCGGCGGCGACGGCGGCGCCATCGCGCTGGACGCACAGGGCAACGCCGCATTCCCGTTCAATACCGAGGGCATGTACCGCGGCTGGATCGGCGCCGACGGCACCCCGCACGTGGCCATCTTCAAGGACGAGACGCTGTAGCGCGCATCCTCAACCGCGCCCCTCCATCCAATCCAACGGCACATGCCGACGCTGCGCAAACCCGCTAGCGTGGCCGGCTGCACTACCCACTCAGGAATCACACGCCATGTCGCGTACCGTCGTTCTGGCCGCTGCCATCACCCTGGCACTGGCCGCTTGTTCCGGAAAAGAGCCGTCCGGTAAGGAGTCCACCACCGTGCCCGAGAAGACCGCCACCACCCCGGCCGCGGATGCCGCGCCGAACCCGCTGCTGACCGCCAGCACGCTGCCGTTCCAGGCGCCGCCGTTCGACAAGATCAAGGACGCCGATTACCTGCCGGCCTTCGAGGAAGGCATGCGCCTGCACCTGGCCGACATCCGCAAGATCGCCGACAACCCCGAGCCGCCCAGCTTCGCCAACACCATCGAAGCGATGGAGCGCAGCGGCGAAACGCTCACGCGCGTGTCGCGCATCTTCTTCGGCCTGGTGCAGGCCGATACCAGCGACGCACGCCAGAAGATCCAGGAAGAGATCGCGCCCAAGCTGGCCGCGCACCAGGACGAGATCAATCTCGACCCGAAGCTCTTTGCGCGGGTCAAGACCATTTACGACCAGCGCGACACGCTGAGCCTGGAGCCAGAGCAGAAGCGCCTGGTCGAACGCGACTACGAAGAGCTGGTGCGCGCCGGCGCGCAGCTGTCGGAGGCCGACAAGGCCAGCCTGCGCAAGCTCAATATCGAGGAGACCACGCTCTCCACGCAGTTCCACACCCGTCTGGTCGCCGCCTCGGCCGCCGGCGCGGTGGCGGTGGACGACAAGGCCAGGCTCGATGGCCTGAGCGAGGGCGATATCGCCGCCGCCGCCGATGCGGCCAAGGCGCGCAAGCTCGATGGCAAGTACCTGCTGACCCTGCAGAACACCACCCAGCAGCCGGTGCTGGCCTCGCTGAAGGACCGTCAGCTGCGCGCCGAGGTGCTCAAGGCCTCGGAAACGCGCGCGGAAAAGGGCGATGCCAACGACACCCGCCAGACCATCCAGCGCCTGGCGCAGCTGCGCGCGCAAAAGGCCAAGCTGCTCGGCTTTGACAACTACGCCGCCTACAGCCTGGGCGACCAGATGGCCAAGAGCCCGGACGCCGCGCTCAAGCTGCTGACCGACACCGTGCCGGCCGCCACCGCCAAGGCACGCCGCGAAGTGGCCGAAATGCAGAAGGTGATCGATGCACAGAAGGGTGGTTTCAAACTCGCCGCATCCGATTGGGACTTCTACGCCGAGCAGGTGCGCAAGGCCAAGTACGACCTGGACGAGGCGCAGATCAAGCCGTATTTCGAACTGGACAACGTGCTGCAGAACGGCGTCTTCTACGCAGCCACGCAGCTGTACGGCATCACCTTCAAGCAGCGCACCGACATCCCGACCTATCACGCCGACATGAAGGTGTATGAAGTGTTCGATGCGGACGGCACCTCGATGGCGCTGTTCTACACCGACTACTTCAAGCGCGACAGCAAGTCCGGCGGTGCCTGGATGGATGTGTTCGTCGAGCAGGACGGTCTTACTGGCGCCAAGCCGGTGGTCTACAACGTCTGCAACTTCACCAAGCCGGCCGCCGGCCAGCCGGCGCTGCTGAGCTTCGACGACGTCACCACGCTGTTCCATGAGTTCGGCCACGCGCTGCACGGCATGTTCTCCAAGGTGAAGTATCCCTCGATCGCCGGCACCAGCACCTCGCGCGATTTTGTGGAATTCCCCTCGCAGTTCAACGAGCACTGGGCCTCCGATCCCAAGGTCTTCGCCAACTACGCCAAGCATTATCAAACCGGCGCAGCGATGCCGGCCGAGCTGGTGGAGAAGATCAAGAAGGCCAAGACCTTCAACAGCGGCTACGCCACCACCGAGTACCTGTCGGCCGCGCTGCTCGACCTGGCCTGGCACACCCAGCCGGCCGACGCGCCGTTGCAGGACGTGAGCAAATTCGAAGCCGATGCGTTGAAGCGCTTCAAGGTGGACCTGGCCGAAGTGCCGCCGCGCTACCGCAGCAGCTATTTCGACCACATCTGGGGCGGCGGTTATTCGGCCGGGTATTACGCGTATTTCTGGTCGGAAGTGCTCGACGACGACGCGTTCGAATGGTTCAAGGAACACGGCGGCTTGAACCGCAAGAATGGCGACATCTTCCGCGCCAAGATCCTTTCGCGCGGCAACACGGTCGACCTGGCCACGTTGTATCGCGATTTCCGCGGCAAGGACCCCAGCGTCAAGGCGCTGCTGGAAAATCGCGGTCTGACCGAGTGAGTGACCGAGTGATGTGCATGCGTCGTTGGCGCATGCGTGTGTAGTTGCTGCAGTCAGCAATCGCAACGGGATGGCCACGCGCCATCCCGTTCTTGTTTGCGGCTGGTGCATCAGGTGACGGGGGTGCGATTGCCCCATCTGGAGTGGCAGCGCCTGTGATGCGTGGTGCGCGCTTGCACATAATCCGAATCGGCGGCATTAGCGCCCTGCGCTGACGAAGCAGCGCAGAGTTTTGTAGGCAGCAAGCATGCATGCCGCCGCGATGGCGCAGGGCAATGCGTGAACGCCGCCCGCTCATGCGCCAACGCCAACGCTGCGATGCACTCAGCTAGCGCGTTGCCACCAGGCCGTCCGAGGCTTGCGTCGCAGCATCCTGTCGCCACCAGCGCAGGCGATTGGCGGGCGCTTCCAGGTCCACCCGCTCGCCCATGCGCGGCGTCGCCAGCGCAACGCCGGCGCCGTCGGCCAATGCCAGGATCCGGTCCAGCGGCTCCTGCCACGCGTGCATCGCCAGGTCGAAGGTGCCGTTGTGGATCGGCAGCAGGGTCTGCCCGCCGACGTCCAGATAGGCCTGCAGGCTCTGCTCCGGTTGCATGTGCACGTGCGGCCATTGCTGGTCGTAGGCGCCGTTTTCGATCAGCGCCACGTCGAACGGCCCGAGCTGTTGGCCGATGGTCTTGAAATGCGGGCCGTAGCCGCCGTCTCCGCTGAAGAACAGGCGCAGCTCGCGGTCCTGGATCACCCAGGAGCACCAGAGCGAACGCCCGCTATCGAACACGCCGCGCCCGGAAAAATGCTGCGACGGGGTGGCGGTGAGCTGCAGGCCATCGATGGTGATCGCCTCCCACCAGTCCAGCTGGCGCACCTTGGCCGGGTCCACGCCCCAGCGCACCAGCAGATCGCCCACGCCCAAGGGCGCGACGAACACCCCGACGCGGTCGGCCAGTGCACGGATGCTGGTGCGATCGAGATGGTCGTAATGGTTGTGCGACAGGATCACCCCGGCCAGCGGCGGCAGCGCGTCCAGCGCGATCGGCGGCGCATGAAAGCGCTTTGGCCCGGCAAAGGGCACCGGCGAGGCGCGCTTGGAGAACACTGGGTCGGTCAGCCACAAGCCGCCGGCCAGCTTCATCAGCACGGTGGAATGGCCCAGGCGATACAGGCTGCGGTCGGGCGCGGCCAGCAGCTGCGCGCGGGTCAGCGGCTGCACCGGCAGCGGCGTGGACGGCACCGTGGTGCTGGGCTTGTCGAAGAAGAACCTCCACATCAGGCCAATCTGCTCGCGCAGGCTGAGCACGGTGGTCGGCAGCGGCACTGCATTGCGGAACCGGCCATCGCGAAACTGTGGCGAAGCGGCATAGCGGGAAGGGCGCGAGGAAGCCATTGGGGAGTCCGACCGGGCAGGGGTGACAACAGGGAAAAGTTACACTGAACAGTGTAGTTTCATCGGGCTGAAAGTAAACTGTCCGGTGTAAAATGACCCGATGTCGACTGCATCTTCCCCCCCGACTGCGCCGCAACGGCTGACCGACCGCAAGCGCCTCGCCATCGTCGAGGCTGCCATTGCCGAGTTCCGCCAGCATGGCTTCGAGGCCACCAGCATGGACCGCGTGGCGGCCACCGCGGGCGTATCCAAGCGCACCGTCTACAACCACTTCCCCAGCAAGGACGCGTTGTTTGGCGAGATCCTGCGCGGGCTGTGGCAGCGCAGCGCCGATGCAGTGACTCTGGTCTACCGGCCCGACCAGCCGTTGCGTGCGCAGCTGATCCAGCTGCTGCAGCAGAAACTGCACCTGCTCGACGACCCGGCGTTCATCGACCTGTCGCGCGTCGCCATTGCCGAAGGCATCCATTCGCCCGAGCGCGCGCGCGAACTGATCGCGCAGTTGGGCAGCAAGGAGGAAGGCACCACCACCTGGGTGCGCGCCGCACTGGCCGATGGCCGGCTGGCGGGCGTGGAGCCGGAGGTCGGCGCGCAGCAACTGCAGGCATTGATCAAGGGCTTCGCGTTCTGGCCGCAGATCGCCATGGGCCAGCCGCCACTGTCGCCGCAGCAACGCACGCAGGTGGCCGAATCGGCGGTGGCGATGTTCCTGGGTCTGTACGGGCGCGCGTGATGGCCTGCGATGCGCGGGCAGACGTGACGCGCCATGTCGCGCAACGACGCCGCGCCGTGTTTCAGCGCTGCCTCGTCACTGCGGCGACTGGCTCGCACCCAGCCCGGTGGCAGTGGCGGCCTGCCGGCCGCGTTGGCACCAGGCCACCATCGGCGAGGCCATCACCGTGGTCACCAGCGTCATGCCGAACAGCAGCGTGAACAGGTCCGGCCCGATCACGCCGCTGTCCAGGCCGATCTTGATCACCACCAGTTCCATCAGCCCGCGTGCGTTCATCAGCGAACCCACGCTCAGGCTGTCGCGCCAGTCGTGGCCGCTCAGGCGCGCGCCCAGGGTGCAGCCGGCCAGCTTGCCGGTCACCGCCACGCCGACCACCAACGCAAAGCCGGCCACACCTGCGCCAACGAACACACCGGGGCTGGCGGCCTGGCCGGCGACCGCAAACAGCACCGGCATCAGCAAGGTGATCGCCAGGGGTTCGATGCGCCCGGCGAGGTGTTCCAGCAGGCGGTCGTCGCGCGGCACGCAGACGCCGAACAGGAATGCGCCGAAGATCGCATGCAGGCCGATCCATTCGGCCACCGCGGCGCAGGCCAGCAGACCGATCAGCACCCACACCAGCGCGGTTGGCGCATAGCCTCCATCGCGTGCGCGCGGCTTGAGCACGCGCGCATACAGCGGCTTCAGCACGCCGAACACCACCGCAATCAGCACCACCGCAGCTGTCGCAGTAAACGCAACGCCGCCATGGTTGTTGCCGCCGGTCAGGGTGAGCACGATCGCCAGGAACATCCACACCGTGGCATCGTCGATCACCGCCGCGCCCAGCGCCAACCGGCCTGCGGGTGTGCGGGTCATGTTGCGATCCTTAAGGATGCGCGCTAGCACCGGAAACGCGGTCACCGACATCGCCGCGGCAATGAACAAGGCGAAGGGCCAGAAGCCGATGCCCTGCGGTGCAAAGCGCGCAAACAACCACGGTGCGGCGGCCAGCCCCAGCAGCAACGGCAGCACGATGCCGGACAGCCCCACCAGCACCGACGCACGCACCTGCGCGGTGGTGCCTTCCGGCGCGCGCAGCTCCACGCCGACGACGAACATGAAAAGCACCACGCCGATGTTGGCCAGGCCCGACAGCGGCGGCAGACTGCTGGCGGCGAACAACATGCCATGCAATTCCGGCAGCCACGCGCCGAATGCGATCGGCCCCAGCAGCAGGCCGGCGGCCATTTCGCCGATCACCGGCGGCTGCCCGACGCGCTGCAGCAGCGCGCCGCACGCACGTGACGCGCCCAGGATCAGCGCCAACTGCACCAGCAATAACGTGGTCGGATTCATTGCGTCAGCCTTGGTTGGTTGAGTCGGCTCGCCCCGCCCCGCCCCGCGGTGCGGGACGGCTACGCATCTGGTCAGTGAGTCCCCGGATTGACCAGCCGTTGATGACCTGCAGTGATACCCACAGCATCGGCTAGTCTATGACGACAACCATCGTGCAGTAGATCGAGCCGACATCGATGCGGCGCAATCCGGAGTGGTTCGCGCTGCACGCTGGAATCAACCGTCAGCGCTGCGCGCGCATGGCTTGACCAAGCGACGCCTTCAATGACGTACCGCATACCGCACACGGCATCGCCGATAAAGAGCGCATGGTGACCTCAGACGCAGCGCATGGCGAGCAAGCTCAGGCGCCATGCGAACTCACGCCTGCAGCAGTCACAAGACTCACCGCTCCGAGTCACCACTTTCGTCATACCCGCGCGGGGGAAACAGATCCGGCTGGATCAGCTCGATAAAGGCGCGTGCCTGCGGCGACAGATACTTGCCCTTGCGCACCACCACGCCATAACTGCGGGTGGGGAAGTAATCCTTCAGCGAGCGGGTGGCGAGTGTGTCGCGGTCGGCCTCGGTGACGCAGATCGCGGTGACGATGGAGATGCCCATGCCCATCGCCACGTATTGCTTGATCACTTCCCAGCCGCCCACTTCCAGTGCCACGGTGTAGGGCACGCGCGCCTGCTGGAAGACCAGGTCGACCAGCCGATAGGTCACCTGCCGGCGTGGCGGCAGGATCAGCGGATACGGCGACAGGTCCTGCAGCGTGACCGTGGACGTGCCGGCCAACGGGTGGTCGTGCGGGGTGATCAGCAATTGTTCGAAGCGATACACCGGCGCGTAATTGAGGTCGGCCGGCACGTCCAGCATCGAGCCGATCGCCAGGTCCACTGCATCTTCGCGCAGCAGGTCGGTGCCGTCGGCGCTGATGGCGTTGTGCAGGGTCAGGCGCACGTCCGGGTGACGCGCGCGGAAGTTCGCCACGATGCGCGGCAGCAGGTACAGGATGGTGGAACTGTTGGCGGCGATATTGAGTTCGCCGGCATCCAGGCCGCGCACCTTTTCGCGGAAGCTGGCCTCCAGCCCGTCCAGGCTCTCCACCAGCGGTAGCGCCATGTCGTAGAGCAGCTGGCCCTCGCGGCTGGGTGCCATGCGTCGCCCCGAGCGCTCGAACAGGGCCACGCCCAGGTCACGTTCCAGCGCCTGCAACTGCAAGGTCACTGCCGGCTGGCTCACATAAAGCGCCTCAGCCGCCCGTGAGACAGAGCCAAGACGCACTGTCTGGCAGAACGCACGCAGCGGCTTGAGCCGATCAGATTTGTAGGAAAATCGCGGAGTTGGCGCCATCTAGATGTCTGCAACGACGTTGTATAAGTCTTTCTTATTTACAGCATTGATAAAACTGCTTTGTCAAATAGTTGCATGCGGCGCACGGTGCAGGTCCGGATGCACAAGGACTCCCGACATGTCTGCCACCGCTTTCGCCCCACGTCCCACCGAACGCGCCACGCCCGGTCTGTCGCTGACCACGCAGATCTCAGGCCAGGCCAACCTCCTGCCGGCCGCTGTGCTGGCCCTGCTGGTATCGCTGCACCGGGCCATCGAGCCCGGCCGCCAGCAACGCCTGGCACAGCGGCGCGTCCGCCAGGCCGAGTTCGATGCCGGCCAGTTGCCGGACTTCCGCCCCGACACCCGCGCCATCCGCGATGGCGACTGGCGCGTGGCCGCGCCACCGGCGGCGCTGCAGGACCGCCGGGTGGAAATCACCGGTCCCACCGATCCGAAGATGGTCATCAACGCGCTCAATTCCGGCGCCAAGGTGTTCATGGCCGATTTCGAGGATTCCACCGCGCCGACCTGGCGCAACCTGCTGGCCGGCCAGCGCACGCTGGCCGCTGCGGTGCGTGGCGATCTCAGCTTCGATGCGCCCAACGGCAAGCACTACGCGCTGCGCCCGGAAGCCGAGCGCGCAGTGCTGATCGTGCGCCCGCGTGGCTGGCATCTGGATGAGAAGCACGTGCTCATCGATGGCCAGCCGCTGGCCGGGGGGCTGTTCGACGCGGCGGTGTTCGCCTTCCATAACGCCCGCGCGCTGCTGGCCAGGGATCGCGGCCCGTATCTGTATCTGCCCAAGCTGCAGAGCATGGAAGAGGCCGCGCTGTGGGAGACCGCGCTGGCGCATATCGAAGCCATGCTCGGCCTGCCGCATGGCCAGATCAAGGTGACCGTGCTGATCGAGACGCTGCCGGCGGTGTTTGAGATGGACGAGATCCTGCACGCGCTGCGCGAGCGCATCGTCGGGCTCAACTGCGGGCGCTGGGACTACATCTTTTCGTACCTGAAGACCTTCCGCGCGCATCGCGACCGCGTGCTGCCCGAACGTGGCCAGGTCACCATGACCCAGCCATTCCTGAAGGCGTATTCGGAACTGCTGATCAAGACCTGCCATCGCCGCGGCGCACATGCGATGGGCGGCATGGCCGCGCAGATTCCGATCAATCACGACGAGGCCGCCAACGAGCAGGCGATGGCACGGGTGCGTGCCGACAAGCTGCGCGAGGTCAGCGCCGGCCACGATGGCACCTGGGTGGCGCATCCGGCGTTGATTCCGGTGGCGATGAAGATCTTCGACGAGCACATGCCCACCGCGCATCAGCAGCATGTCCTGCGCAACGACGTGCAGGTGACGCGCGACATGCTGATCGCGCCTTCGCCGGGCACCATCACCCGCGCCGGTTTCGAAGGCAATGTCGAAGTCTGCGTGCGTTATCTGGCCGCATGGCTGGACGGCAATGGATGCGTGCCGATCCACAACCTGATGGAAGACGCCGCCACTGCCGAGATCAGCCGCGCGCAGCTGTGGCAGTGGTTGCATCACGGCCAGCATCTGGACGACGGCACCGCCATCGATCAGCCCTTGTTGCAGGCCACGTTGCGTGCGCTGCCGGCGCGCCTGGGCGCGACCGATGCACTGCCGGGCGCCGCGCGCATCGACGACGCCATTGCATTGCTGGACACACTCAGCCGTGCCGATGCGCTGGCCGATTTCCTCACCGTGCCGGCATACCGCCTGATCGAGTGAGCCAACGCGGCAGCGACACGCCGGCATCCGCGCGCTGTCGCTGCAATCCGTCCACGTAATGCACCACACCGCCCGTTGCGCCCATGCGCAACGACGGCCTTGCCATGCGTCACGTGCCGTGACGCACCGTCCTTTCTCGTTGCATCCGTCGTATTCCTGCCAGGAGAACGCACCATGAGCAGCACACTGCAGACCGCCGAACAGATCCAGCACGATTGGGCCAGCAACCCGCGCTGGGCCGGCATCACCCGCAACTACACCGCCGCCGATGTGGTGCGCTTGCGCGGCACCGTGCATGTCGAGCATTCGCTGGCACGGCTGGGCGCGGACAAGTTGTGGAACGCATTGCACGCCACGCCGTTCGTCAATGCATTGGGTGCATTGACCGGCAACCAGGCGATGCAGCAGGTCAAGGCCGGTTTGAAGGCAATCTACCTGTCCGGCTGGCAGGTCGCCGCCGATGCGAACCTGGCCGGGCAGATGTACCCGGACCAGTCGCTGTATCCGGCCGACTCGGTGCCGGCGGTGGTCAAGCGCATCAACAACACCTTGTTGCGGGCCGATCAACTGCATCATGCCGAGGGCAACGATGACATCGACTTCCTGCAGCCGATCGTGGCCGATGCCGAAGCCGGCTTTGGCGGCGTGCTCAACGCCTTCGAGCTGATGAAGGCGATGATCGAAGCCGGCGCGGCCGGCGTGCACTTCGAAGATCAACTGGCATCGGTGAAGAAGTGCGGCCACATGGGCGGCAAGGTGCTGGTGCCCACCCGCGAGGCGATCGAAAAGTTGAATGCCGCGCGTCTGGCCGCCGATGTGCTGGGCGTGCCCACGCTGCTGATTGCGCGCACCGATGCCGAAGCCGCGGATCTGATCACCAGCGACGTGGATGCCAACGACCAGCCCTTCACCACCGGCCAGCGCACCGTCGAAGGCTTCTTCAAGACCCGCAACGGGCTGGATCAGGCGATCAGCCGCGGGCTGGCCTATGCGCCGTACGCGGACCTGATCTGGTGCGAAACCGGCAAGCCGGACCTGGAATTTGCCCTCGCCTTCGCGCAAGCCATCCATGCCAGGTTCCCCGGCAAATTGCTGGCCTACAACTGCTCGCCGAGCTTCAACTGGAAGAAGAACCTGGACGACGCCACCATCGCCAGGTTCCAGACCGAGCTGGCGAGCTATGGCTATAAATTCCAGTTCATCACCCTGGCAGGTTTCCACGCCTTGAACTACGGCATGTTCAACCTGGCGCACGGCTATGCCCGCCGCCAGATGAGCGCCTTCGTCGAGTTGCAGCAGGCCGAGTTCGCGGCGGCCGAGATGGGCTTTACCGCGGTCAAGCATCAGCGCGAGGTGGGCACCGGCTACTTCGACGCGGTGACGCAGGCGATCCAGCAGGGTCAGTCGTCCACCACCGCGCTGCGTGGCTCGACCGAGGAAGAGCAGTTTCACGGCGAAAAGGCGGCCTAAGGCAGCGCATGGGGCGACGGGGCGGTCGCCCGGCGGCCGCGGGGTGGTTCGGAGCGTGCGGTCGATGCCCACCGGCAGGCCCGTACCAGCACCGCAACGGCGCCCGCATCGCTCGTAGTCTGTCGCAGATGGCCGGCAGGCCGCTGCCGGGAGGGGGATGGGCTCGGAGAACCGAGCCCATTTTTGTTGCCGATACCCGTCATTTCGTCTCGAGCGCTGTGAGAACGAGTGTGACCTGGTACTGAACAAAACGCTGCTGTACGATGCCAGGGCAGGCCGGCGCTGCAGGTCGGTCTAAGGGATTTGGATGACGTGCCATAACACTGCCGGCGCAGTAGAGCCGACGGGGAGCGTTGCAAAGACGCTGTCGGACGGGCTGCATGCGCTGATGACTGCCCAGGAGCTGGCGTTTTTCGCCCGCTTCGGGCGTGCCCGCGAGTTGGCGGCCGGCCAGGCGCTGTTCGAGCGCGGGGCGGTGGGCACGCAGATGTTCATCGTGGTCAGCGGCCAGATCGATCTGGATTTCGGCGAAGACCTGATGCTCAAGCACCTGGGCCCGGGCGAATTCTTCGGCGAACTTGGCCTGCTGATCGGCGACCATGCGCGCAGTGCCGGCGCCACGGCATCCACCGACACCCGCCTGATCGAGCTGGCGCACGAGGACTTCCAGCGCCTGGTCGACCACGACCCATCGATGGTGGCGCATTTTCTGCGCCGCTCCATCGTGCGCGTGGTCAACAACGAGCAGTTGTTGATCCGCCAGCTGCGCCGCCGCAACCACGATCTGGAAGCGGCGCTGGACAATCTCTACGTCACCTCGCACCAGCTCAACCACACCGAAGAACTCAGCCGCACCGACGAACTCACCGGCCTGCACAACCGCCGCGGGCTCGCCCTGCATCTGCAGGAATGCCGACGCGCCGGCAACGTGCCCGGCGTGGGCCTGATCCTGATCGATTGCGACCGTTTCAAGCGCATCAACGACGAGTTCGGCCACCTGGCCGGCGACCGCGTGCTGCAGAACGTCGCCCATGCGCTGCGTTCGGTGATCGCCGACGGCGACCTCGCCTGCCGGCTCGGCGGCGATGAATTCTGTGTGCTGGTCGCGCAAGGCACCCAGGAACTGCTGCACCACATCGGCGAATGCATCGTGCGCGCGGTGGAAGCGCGCCTGTGCAATGGCCAGAGCGAGCAGGGCTGCTCGGTCAGCCTGGGCCTGTGCATGATCGACCCCGACGCGGCATGGAACGATTGGTACACGCTGGCCGACAGCGCGTTGTACGAGGCCAAGCGACAGGGCGGCAACGTGCTGTGCATGCATGAAACGCTGGCGTCGGGACTCACGCTGCCATCCGGCAACGCCACCACGTCGGACAATCGCTGAGCAATGAGCGCCCGCGCCCACGCACGCAAGGATGCGTCGTCGGAAGCGATCCAGGCACCGCGCTTGCGTACCTTGTTGTTGACCGACCTGTGCGATTCGACAGCGCTGGTCGAGCGCATCGGTGACAACGCCGCCGCCGCGCTGTTTCGCGAGCATGACCGGCTGGTGGTCAAGCTGCAGCAGCAGTGGCGTGGCCGCCTGATCGACCGTTCGGACGGATTGCTGTTGCTGTTTGATCGCCCCATCGACGGCCTGGGCTTTGCGCTGGACTACGCGCGCGGCCTCAAGGCGATGGGCGATGCCCGCGCGCTGACGCTGTGCGCCCGCCAGGGCCTGCACGTCGGCGAAGTGCTGACCTGGCGCAACAGCGACGAAGCGGTGAGCATCGGTGCCAAACCGCTGGAAGTCGAAGGCCTGGCCAAGCCCACCGCCGCACGCCTGATGTCGATGGCGCGGCCCGGGCAGATCCTGTTGTCGGCGGTGGCCGAGTCGTTGACCCACCGCGCCGCACGCGAACTGGGCGACCGCGGCGAACGCATCCTGTGGAAATCCCACGGCCGCTGGCGCTTCAAGGGCGTCCCCACGCCAATGGAGATTTATGAAGTCGGCGAAGTCGGCCTGACGCCATTGCGCACGCCGAAGAATTCGGCAAAGGCCTGGCGCGATGTTCCGCTGTGGCGGCGGCCGGCGGCACTTCTGGCGGAGACGGTATTGGTCGTCGCTGTGTGTGTTTCGGTGTGGTTTTTCACCCGTTCCGAGCCAGCCATTGCGTTTTCCGAACGTGGGTGGGTGGTGGTCGGCGATCTACGTAATCTGACCGGCAACACATTGCTCGACAGTTCGCTTGATCAGGCGCTGCGCATCAGTCTGGAACAGTCGCGCTATGTCAATGTCCTGAGCGATATGAAAGTGCGCGACACCATGGCCCGGATGAAGCGTGATCCGGATCGCGTGATCGTCGATCGCGCCATCGCCTCGGAAGTGGCGCTGCGTGATGGTGCCAGCGCCGTGTTGCTGCCGACTGTCGCCGAGATTGGAGGCAAGCTTCGTTTCAGCGTGGAGTTGGTGGATCCACGTACCCAGACCACGGTCTACTCGGAGTTTGTACAAGGCGATGGCTTGCCATCGGCATTGTCCTCGGTGGATCAGGTCACCCGTAAGCTCAGGCAGGGCCTGGGTGAGGTGGTGGCCTCGATAGACAAGAATTCTGTGCCGTTACCCGCTGTGACCACCTCCAGCCTGGATGCACTGCGGGCGTACGCCCTGGGAGTCGATGCAACGGTGAAAGGCCAATGGAAAGAAGGTCTGGAACTGTTCGAGCGCGCGGTGGGAATAGATCCGGAGTTTGCGCTCGCGTATCTGGGCGCG
The DNA here is from genome assembly GCF_003993515.1 of Xanthomonas sp. BRIP62415. Taxonomy (NCBI): domain Bacteria; kingdom Pseudomonadati; phylum Pseudomonadota; class Gammaproteobacteria; order Lysobacterales; family Lysobacteraceae; genus Xanthomonas; species Xanthomonas sp. BRIP62415. Next base: position 208,395 of record NZ_QEZH01000032.1, on the reverse strand, counting down.
GCACGCATCAAGGTGGCGGTCTCCGATCGCCGTGGCGCGCTCCCGTATTTGGAGAAGGCAATTCGTTTCCGCCAACGTTTGCCCGAGCGCGATCAACTGTATCTGGATGCATGGGCGTCCGAGCTGCTTGCACCCGACAAGGCACTGACGCTGTGGCGAACGTTGGGCTCGCTCTACCCGGACAATTTTGCCGGTACCGCCAATGCATCGTGGCACCTGTTCGTTGCCAATCGATTTGCCGAGGCGCTGCCGTATGCGCAGGCGGCTGATGTTCCGCAGGACCCGCTGCGCGCGATTGCGACTGATCGAGTTGGACGTATTTTGCTGGCGCACGGAAAGGCAGAAGCGGCTCTGCAGCGCTTTTCCGCTCCCGGTGATGCCGATCGCGCCGGCCCGCTCCGGCGTCAAGCGAACGCGCTTGCGGTGCTGAATCGTCATGCCGAAGCGAAACAGGCACTCGACAGGATCGTTGAGAAAGGCTATGCCAACGATGATGTGGTGCCCTTGATCGATCGCACCAGCATCGCGATCGATCAGGCCGACTGGACCGCCGCACGCGCAGCAATCACACAAGGCCTGAGGCGCAGCAGGCAAGGCGACGATTTCAACCATCGCCAATTCTCGGTCATTGCACTGACCACCGATGCATTGGGCGACCCATCCCTGTCGACAGCGGCAGCGCTCAAGCCGACGTTTGATCGGCTGGTGTCCGCAGTCATCGACGATGGATCGGCAACGGTAAACCTGCAGGACAATGCCGCAATGGTGCTGATCCTGGCAAGCCAGGCGCAGCGGGCCGGCGATGACAGTCTCACCGTCCGCGCGCTTGCGGCGATCAAGCCGGCACTTGTGCATGAAACGCCGGTGCTTGCCGAACTGCGCGCCATTGTCGAAGCCCAGCAGCTGGCGCTGTCGGGCGACCGCGCGGCCGCCATCGCGCGTCTGCCAATCAGTGACGACGATCTTTTCCAGACGCGCGTGACGCTATACATGCTGCTGCACGAAAGTGGTCGGCACGCTGAAGCGTTGCAGCAAGCACGTTGGCTGTATCTCCATCGTGGGCGTGCATATATAGAAGCAAATGCGTCGCAAACGCTGCAGCCGCTCAATGTTGCCGATACACGTCTGGCGCAGCTTTGGATGGCCGAGTCGCTGCATGCACTCGGCCATACCCAGCAGGCGCGCGAACAGGCGCAGGCATTCGTGCGCGCCTGGCCCGTATCGGGTCTGCCTGCTTACTTACGCAGCAGGGTAGAGCGCATGCTGTCCGATTCGAAGGCGAAGATGACGGTGTGATTGGCTTTTTCGGTCAAGTAGCTTTGCAGCTCGGCACGAGCCGCTGCAATGTCCTGCTTGGACGCGAGCTGACTGGTCGTCATGCAGTAATAGGCCTGTCCTGCGCTGGGGGCGGCATTGTCGGCGCTCACGCCGGGTGCACCGATCCGGGCAAGCGCCTGCGCCGGATTGCATTGAAAGCAGTCGCGGAAGTCGTCGTCGGTTGCCAGTAGTTCCAGCAGCTTGTCGGCGGTGGATGCATCAAACGGAAGATGGGTGTGGGGGGCGGAGTCGGTCATGGTGTGTCTTGCCTGGAGAGTGAGGGTCTGTGGTGTTGTATGACATGGGACCTGACACAATATCGACCGTGCTCATGCGTCCTTGAGATGTTCCTATGCAAATTCGTCGCTGTACCACGTTGTTTTTTGAGCTGCGCGACGATGCGGTGTTTGATCTTGCACGATTGCTTGCCGGTGGAGATGGCGTGAATCGCCGCACACGATGGCTGGCGCTGGCGCCTCATCTTGATGGAGATGTGGAGGTTTCCAAGGACGAGCGCGAGTGGTTGGGCGGGTTGAGTCCCTCGCGCTGGCATCGCATCGATCAGATGCAGCCCTTGCCGTTCCAGGTGGAGCGTTTGATCGAGCAAGGTCTTGTGGTCAGCGATCAACCAGAACACGTTCAGCATCGCCGCAACGACGAGTGCGTGCAGCAGCAGCGTTGGTGGCCGCTAGCCGCGTTGTGGCATCGATCGGCGCGCTGGCGCGGCGAGGACAGCGTGGCGACGATGGAAGCACACGGCTTGACTACTGCGGAAGGCATGGTCGGCCGACTGGGCGCCCCCCCAGCAGAGATCGTAGACCGAGGCGAGGGGGGCATCGAAGCGCGCATTGCCTTGCCACGGTCGACCCCGGGCACGTTCGATGAGCTGCTGTCGCGTCGCGTCACCTGTCGCAACTTCGATACGCAGCGTCCACTGTCACACAGCTTGCTGGGCCAGATGCTTGAGCGCAGCGTCATGGCAAGTGCGCGGATCGAAGTGGGGCACGACACCGCATTCTTGAAAAAACCGGTGCCCTCGGGAGGCAGTCTCCATCCCACCGAAACCTACTTGCTGGTCCAGCGTGTCGAGGGAATGACGAGCGGTCTCTATCACTATCGCCCTGTCGATCATGCATTGCAGCCATTGCAGTCGCCACCACAGCCGCTTGCGAAGTTTGCGCGTCGCGCTGTGTCCGGGCAGCACTGGTTTGCCGATGCGCCGGTGCTGGTGATCCTGGTGCCGCGGTTTTTACGTAGTTTCTGGAAGTATCGGAACCACGCCAAGGCCTACCGCGCGATGATTCTGGATGTCGGCCATATCGCGCAGACGCTGTATCTGAGCGCGACCGACCTGGGCCTGGGCGCATTTGTCACCTCGGCAATCAACGAGGTGGATATCGAACAGGCACTTGGCCTGGACGGCCTGCAGGACGGCCCGCTCGCCATCTGTGGGTTCGGTTGGCGGGGCGAGGAAATGAACAACACCGAGTTGGATCCCGGTGGGGCAGTGTGGCCGGCTGGTCTTGATTCAGAGGCCGCCAAGGACATCGCCCCACATTAGCGAGCAACCAAGTCAGGCATCTTCCTGTCTGAATCGCTGGGCGGGAATACCGGCGTGGCGGCGCGTTGGAGAACATCGATACAGCCGTCGTCGTTCGTGTTTGCAGGCGAGCGACGACGTAGATGTAAAGCAAGCCACCACGTAGGCAGACCTACCGCCGAATTGCCTGCGTATGCGTCTTCAACGCTTCGCTCAGGCCGTTCACCTTGTCGGCGCCTTCCGGCACGGTGATGCTGGAGCCGGCCAGGTCGTTGCCGATCGGTTGCACGCGGCCGCCCAGGCACTGGCCCAGGAACCCCTCGGTCACCGCGTTGAAGGCCTTGCTGTTTTCCGGGCGCCGGAAGCCGTGGCCTTCGTCCGGGAACAGCACGTAGGTGACCGGAATGTTCTTGGCCTTCATCGCGTTGACGATCTGGTCGCTCTCGGCCTGTTTGACGCGTGGATCGTTGGCGCCCTGGCCGATCAGCAGCGGCTTGCTGATCTTGTCGACATGGCTGAGCGGGGAGCGCTCGGTCAGCCACTGCTTGCCGGCCTCGGTGGCCGGGTCGCCCATGCGTTTGGTCAGCTGCTTGTAGAAGCTGGCCCAGTACGGCGGCACGGTGCCGAGCAAGGTGTTGAGGTTGGCCGGACCAACGATGTCCACGCCGCACTTGAACGCGTCCGGGGTGAAGGTCAGGCCGACCAGCGTGGCATAGCCGCCGTAGCTGCCGCCCATGATCGCCACGTCCTCGGGCCTGGTCACTCCTTGCTTGACGGCCCATTGCACCGCGTCGAGCAGGTCGTCGTGCATCTTGGCGGCCCACTCGCCGTTGCCGGCGTTGGTGAATGCCTTGCCGAAGCCGGTGGAGCCGCGGAAGTTCACCGCCAGCACCGCATAGCCGCGATTGGCCAGCCATTGCTCATACGGCCCGTAGCCGTAGCTGTCGCGCAACCACGGGCCGCCATGCACGAACAGCACCAGCGGCACCGGCTTGTCGGCCTTGCCGTCGTGATTGGCATCGGCCTCGGCGGGCAGGGTGAGATAGCTGACCAGCTTGAGGCCGTCGCGGGCGGTCAGTTCCTGCGGCCACATCGGCACCAGCGGCTTGCCGTCGAGCGCGGGGCGGGCGGAGAACAACTTGGTCAGCTTGCCGCCGTCTGCACGGTCGTAGCGGTAGTAGGTCAGCGGTGTTTCCGCCGCCGAATACCCCACGATCCAGATGCGATCGTCGAGCGTGCGTGCGGCAACGCTGGCATCGCCGCTGCCGAGCGACTTGAGCTTGTGCAGGTCGGCAGCAATGCCGGTGTCCAGCGCCGTCCACTCCTCGCGCAGGTAGTCGGTGGACACGGCCTGCACCACGCCGGTCCTGGGGTCGTTCAAGGTGGCGCCGACATCGGTGCGCGGGTTTTCGAACAGCAGCGTGCGGGCGTTGCTGGCAGTGTCGATGGCATACAGCGCCGCGGTGTCGCGATTGCGCGAATCCTGCATGTACAGCGTCTTGCCGTCGTCGGTGAGGCCGTCGGGCGAGGTGTTGGTGACATCCTCGAACGGGATGCGGTCCACGCTCTTCCAGCGCTTGCCGTCCGGTACCAGCAGCTCCCTGCCCGCATCGTCGGTGGCACGCGTGGCATAGCGCAGCTGGTAGTTGCCATCGAGCAGGTAGGAATCCAGGCTGTCGGTGTTCTGCTGCACCAGGCTGCGCTTGCCCGAAGCCAGGTCCACCCGATACAGGTCATGCCATTTGGGGTCGCGGTCGTTCATGCCGACCATGATCGAGTCGGGATGCTGCGCGCTGACGCGATACACCTCGGCGTTGGTCTTCTTGAACGGGGTGAGGTCCTTGCTGCTGCCATCGCTCAGGTTCACCGAGAACAGATGGAAGTCTTCATCGCCACCGTTGTCGCGCAGGTACAGCAGCGTGTTGGGTTGATAGGTCCAGAAATAATTGCGGATGCCGCGTGCGGTGTCCTTGGTGATCGCGCGTGCCTGGTCCGGTGCATCCACCGGGGCGACCCAGACATTGAGCACACCGTCCAGCGGCGCGACCCAGCTGAGGTACTTGCCGTCCGGGCTGATGCTCACGTTCGCCCGCTCCGGGTTGCCGAACAGCGCATCGCGGGTGATCAGTTCGGGCGGTGCCGCGGGTACCGCCGCAGCAGCCGGGGCCGGCGTGGCGGCCTTGTCGGTGGCGGGCGCGGTTTTATCGCTGCAGGCAGACAGCGCGAGCAGCATGCTGGAAACAAGAAGCAGGCGTTGCATGGAGGTCTCCGGTCGTGAGCGCGGCCATTCCAGCCGCTTTCCTCACGCTAGAGCCAAGGTCCGTCCCTGTGGACGTGCCGTTGGTCACGCTGCGAGGCGCCGCTACGCAGACGCGGACACGAATTCCACCAACGCGACACCCTCGGCAACCAGTTCGCCTTCTGCCACCAGGTACGCCGCCACCGTGCCGTCGCTGGGCGCGTGCAAGGTGTGCTCCATCTTCATCGCTTCGAGCACCACCAGGGCCTGCCCGCGGGTGACCGGCTGCCCTGCGGGGGCGACCAGCGACACGATGCGGCCCGGCATCGGTGCGGTCAGGCCGCCGGCGTCGTGCGCGGGCTGATCGGCTTCGAGCAGCGCGTCATGGTGGCGGAAGCTCGCCCGCTGCGTGGCATCGCGCAATGTCAGTGCATTGCCGTCGCGCAGGGCCTGCATGCGCCATTGCCGGCCATCCATTTCCACGCGCAGTACCCCGTCCTGTACGTGGTAGCGCAGCGTGTGGGTGTGGCCCGCACACGTCACCTGCCAGCCATCGCCAAGCGGGCGCACGCCGAACTGGCGGCGCTCGCCTGCCGCTTCCAGGGTCATGGTGTGCGCCGCATGCGCGCCGATGCGCCAACCATCGGTGTGCTGCCAGGGCGAAAACGGGTCGGCGGGATCGGCGGCGGCCTTCGGCAACGCTTCGGCGATCAACGCCGCTGCCAGGCACCACCAGGCAGTGGCCGGACTCACCGCATCGGGAAACAGCACTGCCTGCTCGCGTTCGATCAGTGCGGTATCCAGATCGGCCGACGCAAACGACGCCGTGTCGATCAGGCGCGCAAGGAACGCGCTGTTGGTGGTGACACCCACCGCATGGAACTGCGCCAGCGCCTGGCGCATGCGTGCCAGTGCGGCGGGGCGATCCACATCCCACACGATCAGCTTGGCAATCATCGGGTCGTAGTACGGGCTGATGCTGTCGCCTTGCTCCACGCCGGCATCGATACGTACATGCGCGCTTGCTGCGGGAAACTGCAACTGGTGCAGCGTGCCGGTGGAAGGCAGGAAGCCGCGGTCGGCATCTTCGGCATACAGGCGCGCTTCCAGCGCATGTCCATGGATGCGCAGTTCCTGCTGACGCAGCGGCAGCGGTTCGCCCGCGGCAACACGCAATTGCCACTCGACCAGATCGGTGCCGGTGATCAACTCGGTCACCGGGTGCTCGACCTGCAGCCGGGTGTTCATTTCCATGAAATAGAAATCGCCATCCGGGCCGGCAATGAACTCCACCGTGCCGGCGCCGACATAACCCACCGCGCGTGCGGCATCCACGGCCGCCTTGCCCATGGCGGCGCGACGTTGTTCGCTCATGCCGGGGGCGGGCGCTTCTTCCAGCACTTTCTGGTGCCGGCGCTGCACCGAGCAATCGCGTTCGAACAGATAGACGACCTCGCCCCGGGTATCGCCAAAGACCTGAATCTCGATATGGCGCGGCCGCTCGACGTACTTTTCCACCAGCACCTGCGCATTGCCGAATGCCGACTGCGCCTCGCGCTGGCAACTGGCCAATGCGTCTTCGAATGCCGCGCTCGCATCCACCCGGCGCATGCCCTTGCCGCCGCCGCCGGCGCTGGCCTTGATCAACACCGGATAGCCGATCGCGTCGGCCTGTGCACGCAGGAAGGCCGGTGCCTGTTCGTGGCCGTGGTAGCCCGGCGTCAGCGGCACGCCGGCGCGTTGCATCAGCGCCTTGGCCGCGCTCTTGTCGCCCATCGCGCGGATGGCTGCCGCCGGCGGGCCGATAAACACCATGCCGGCCTGCGCACAGGCATCGGCAAACGCCGCGTTTTCCGACAGAAATCCATAGCCGGGATGGATTGCCTGTGCGCCGCTCCTGCGTGCCGCATCCAGGATCGCATCGCCACGCAGATAGCTCTGCTGCGCCGGTGCGGCACCGATATGGATTGCTTCATCGGCCAGCCGAACATGCCGCGCATCACGGTCGGCATCCGAGTACACCGCCACCGTTGCGATGCCGAGCTTGCGGCAGGTGGCGATGACGCGGCAGGCGATCTCGCCGCGATTGGCGATCAGGACCTTGTCGAAATACGGCTGTCTTGCTGCGGCGGTGGAATCGCGCTGGGTCATGGCAAGGGTCTCTGCACCCCGCCATGGCGGCGGGCACTGCGATGGAAAAACGGCTGCACAGAGTACGCGGGACACAATGCGATGGCCGACGCCGCACTGCGCGAACGCAACTCACTGCTTGGAGCAGGTAACGTGCGCGCACTCATGCACTGCTCCAGGCAACACGCGGCACCCCGCGTGCAGGTGCATGCGCAGTGGCTGGCAATGAAGAGCCGTACATGCAAGCGGGCATCACCGCCTCACATCCGGAACACGCCGAAGCGTGTCGGCTCGATCGGCGCATTCAACGCGGCCGACAGCCCCAGCCCCAGCACGCGACGGGTGTCGGCCGGGTCGATGATGCCGTCGTCCCACAGGCGCGCGCTGGCATAATACGGATGGCCCTGCTGCTCGAACTGGGCACGGATCGGTGCCTTGAACGCATCCTCTTCCTCGCCCGACCAGGCACCACCCTTGGCTTCGATGCTGTCGCGGCGCACGGTGGCCAATACGCTGGCGGCCTGTTCCCCGCCCATCACACCGATGCGCGCATTCGGCCACATCCACAGGAAGTTCGGCGAGTACGCACGGCCGCACATGCCGTAATTGCCGGCGCCGAACGAGCCGCCGATCACCACGGTGAACTTGGGAACCTTGGCACAGGCCACCGCCATCACCAGCTTGGCGCCGTCCTTGGCGATGCCGCCATGTTCGTATTTGCGCCCGACCATGAAGCCGGTGATGTTCTGCAGGAACACCAGCGGAATGCCGCGCTGCGTGCACAGCTCGATGAAGTGCGCGCCCTTGAGCGCGGACTCGGAAAACAGGATGCCGTTGTTGGCGATGATGCCGACCGGGTAGCCGTGCAGATGCGCAAAGCCGGTGACCAGGGTGCTGCCATAACGCGGCTTGAATTCGTCCAGCTGCGAGTCGTCGACGATGCGGGCGATCACTTCGCGCACATCGAAGGGCTTGCGCGTATCGGCGGGAATCACGCCATATAGTTCGTCGGCCGCATAGCGCGGCGGCAGCGGTGCCTGCAGGGCCAGCGATGCCGCCGGCTTGCGCCAGTTGAGCCGGGCGATGATGGCGCGCACGCGTGCCAGGGCCTGCAGGTCGTTTTCGGCGAAGTGATCGGCCACGCCGGAGATGCGCGTATGCACATCCGCACCGCCGAGTTCTTCGGCACTGACTTCTTCGCCGGTGGCGGCTTTGACCAGTGGCGGACCGCCGAGGAAGATGGTGCCTTGCTCGCGCACGATCACCGTTTCATCGCTCATCGCCGGCACGTACGCACCGCCAGCGGTGCACGAGCCCATCACGCAGGCGATCTGCGGAATGCCGCTGGCCGAGAGATTGGCCTGGTTGTAGAAGATGCGCCCGAAGTGGTCGCGGTCGGGAAACACTTCATCCTGCAACGGCAGGAACGCGCCGCCGGAATCGACCAGGTAGATGCATGGCAAGCGGTTCTGCTGGGCGATTTCCTGCGCACGCAGATGCTTCTTCACCGTCATCGGGTAATAGGTACCGCCCTTGACGGTGGCGTCGTTGGCCACGATCACGCATTCCACCCCGGACACCCGTCCGATGCCGGCCACCACACCGGCGCATGGCACCTGATCGTCGTACATGCCGTGTGCCGCCAGGGGCGCGATTTCCAGCAAGGCGCTGCCCGGATCCAGCAAGGCATCGATGCGCTCGCGCACCAGCAACTTGCCGCGTGCGGTGTGCTTGGCACGCGCGGCATCGCTGCCGCCTAACGCGGTCTGCGCCAGCGTGCGGCGCAGGTCCTCGATCACCGTGCGCATGGCCGCAGCGTTATGTTGGAAGCTTTCGCCGCTGGCCTGCAGCTGGCTGGTGATCACACTCATGGTGGCTCCGTCAGGCGGTGCGTTCGAACAGCTCGCGGCCGATCAGCATGCGTCGGATCTCCGAGGTGCCCGCACCGATTTCGTACAGCTTGGCATCGCGCCACAGGCGCCCGGTGGGGTAGTCGTTGATGTAGCCGTTGCCGCCCAGCACCTGGATCGCCTGGCCGGTGAGCCAGGTGGCTTTTTCGGCCGCGTAGAGAATCGCACCGGCCGCATCCTGGCGCGTGGTCAGCCCCGCGTCGCAGGCGCGCGCCACTGCATACACATAGGCGCGGCAGGCGTTGAGCCCGACGTACATGTCGGCCAGCTTCGCCTGCATCAACTGGAAGGTGCCGATCGGCGCGCCGAACTGCTTGCGCTCGTGCACGTACGGCAGCACCACATCCATCGCGGCGGCCATCAGGCCCAACGGGCCGCCGGCCAGCACCACACGTTCGAAATCCAGGCCCGACATCAGCACACGCACGCCACCGTTGAGCGCGCCCAGCACGTTCTCGGCGGGCACTTCGCAATCGCTGAACACCAGCTCGCAGGTGTTGGAGCCGCGCATGCCCAGCTTGTCGAGTTTCTGCGCGGTGGAGAATCCCTTCATCCCTTTTTCGACGATGAAGGCGGTGATGCCGCGTGCGCCGGCCTCCGGGTCGGTCTTGGCGTACACCACCAGCACATCGGCGTCCGGGCCGTTGGTGATCCACATCTTGCTGCCGTTGAGCACATAGCGGTCGCCGCGCGCATCGGCGCGCAGCTTCATCGACACCACATCCGAGCCGGCGCCGGCCTCGCTCATCGCCAGTGCCCCGACGTGCTCGCCGGTGCACAGCCTGGGCAGGTAGCGCTGTTTCTGCTCGGGCGTTGCGTTCTTGCGCAGCTGGTTGAGGCACAGGTTGGAATGCGCGCCGTACGACAGGCCGATCGCCCCGCCGGCCCGCGAGATTTCCTCCATCGCCACCACATGCGCCAGGTAGCCCATGCCGCTGCCGCCGTACTCTTCCTCCACGGTCAGCCCGAGCAGGCCTTGTTCGCCGAACAGGCGCCACAGCTGGGCGGGAAAGACATTGTCCTGATCGGCCGTGGCCGCGAGCGGGGCAATATGGTGGCTGGCAAAGGCCGCCACGCTTTCGCGCAGCAGATCGATGTCTTCGCCAAGCGCAAAATTCAGGGACGGCACGTGCATGGAGCGACTCCGCAGGGATCGGGGTGTGCCGGGTGGGAGCGGGCAGGCCGCACGGCGCTTGTGCGCAGCCTAGCGGTCCGCAGTGAAAAAGTGAACTAAAATTCAACTATTGAACCAAGAATCAGACCATGGCTTATCGACGCTCCGCCCTGATGGAAGAACGCCTGGCCGGCAACCGCGAACGCATCCTGCACGCGGCCCGTGCCCTGATCGCCGAAGGCGGCTACCGCAACGCGCCGGTAACCGCCGTCGCAGCTGCCGCCGGCGTGTCCACCGGGCAGATCTATCGTCACTTCCCATCCAAAGCCGAGCTTTTCGTGGAAGTTCTCAACGAGGCGGTGCAGCGCGAGATGGCCATCCTGCGCGCCATCGCCACCACCCAGGCCAGTGCTGCCGAGCGCCTGCGCAATGCGATCGCCACGTTCGTGCGGCGGGCCCTGGCCGGTCCCGCGCTGGCGTACGCCTTCATTGCCGAGCCGGTGGAAAGCGAGGTGGATGCCGAGCGCATCCGTGGCCGACGCCTGTTCGGAGAGGTGTTCCGCCAGCTTCTCGCCGAAGGCGTGGCGGCCGGCGAGTTCCCGCAGCAGTCGCTGGACGCGGCGGCGGCGTGCATCGTCGGCGCCTTCACCGAGGCCCTGGTGGGACCGATCGCCCCCAGTCGCAGCGATCCGCAGCAGGGCGAGCAGCTGGTCGATGCGATCTGCGGGTTCTGCCTGCGCGCGGTGGGCGCGCGGCAGCCGGCGGTCTGACAGTGCACTGACCGGGCGTGCTGCTGGGCTGTGCCGAGGCAGAAAACTGTGCATATACTGTGCACCCGCCCTGCCGGAGTCGTGCGATGGTCGCCGTTCTCAATCCCCTGGCCCTGACCGAACGCCTGCGCGTGCCGGATCGCACCATCCTGTCGCCCTCGGCCATGGCCGGCCTGCTGGATCTGTCGCAGCAGGAACTGGCCGAGCTGGCCGGTGTACATCGCAACAGCCTGCGCGTGCATCCGGAAAGCCCGCGCGTACAGGACCTGCTGCGCAACCTGTCGCGCCTGCTGGTGGCGATGACGCAAGTCCAGCCGGACGAACGCCAGGTGGTGTTCCATCTCAAGAACACCCCGATTCCGGCGTTCGAGTTCGCCACCCTGCTGGAAGTGGTCAAACAGGGCCGCACCGATGATGCGCTGACCTATCTGCGTACCGTTGCCGCGGGGGCCGCCGGTTGAAGCTGAGCGCTCCGGCGCACTGCACGCTGTATCGCGCCTTCACGCCGCGCTGGGCTGCCGAACCGTTGAGCGGCGCCGGTGCGGCACGCTCGGGCGGGCGCTTCAATCGCTTTGGACAGCCGGCCCTGTATTTATCGCTGCAACTGGAGACTGCCGCCGCCGAATACGCGCAAGCGGCGCTGTTCCTGCCGCCATTGACCTTGGTCAGTTATGCGGCCGACCTGCCGGCGCTGGCCGATCTGCGCCTGCTCGATGCGAGCTGGGATCCGCTCTGGGCCGACTGGACCGAGGACTGGCGCAAGGCGCTCGTCAACAAGATCGAACCGGTCAGCTGGGTGCTCGGCGACCTGCTGCGCGAGGCGCAGATTCCTGGCGTGATCTTTCCCAGCATGGCGCTGCCGGAGGGCATCAACGTGGTGCTGTTCATTGACATGCTGCAGCCCGAACACGTGTTGCGCGTGCTCGACGATGGTCGCCTGCCGCGCGACGGGCGCAGCTGGGGCGATCCGCCGATCGTGGCGTAGCGACGGACGTCCTTCACCCCACCAACAGCTGCAGCGCACCCGCCAGCAGCGGCGCGGCCACTGCCGTGGGCAGGATCAATCCACGCCGATACGGCAGCAACCACAGCGACAGCAACGCGGCAGCGCCGGTCAATGTGCCCAGCCACAGCACCGGGCCGACGCCCCAGCCTTGTGCGTGTACCGCCAGGCCGAAGGTGAGCAGCACCAGCAGCCAGCCCAGCACGCGCAGTTGCCGCGAGCGCGCAGCGCCCAGTGTGCGACCCGTGACTTCCTGCTGATGCTTGTCCATCGCCAGGCACAGCGCGGCGAATCCGGAAAAATTCAGCGCCAGCAGCAGCCACACGCTCATGCGCTTTCCTGCAGCGGCACGCTGCCCTGCGCAGGCGCGGCGGCAGTGGCGCGTGCGCGTCGCGCCGATGCGGCTTGCGGTGCCTTCCACTGCTGCAGGCGCCAGCCCGCCACGCCCAGCGACATGCCAAGGAACAGGCAGACCAGATCGACCCCGGCCAACATCCATTGCCCGGCCGGCAGCGTCACGCCCAGATGCACATCGGTGGTGATCGCGTTGACCACCGGCACCAAGGCGAACAAGGCCGCGCCCAGATACAGCTGCCAACTCCACATGGCGCGCCGTGGCCACACGAACGCCGCCAGCAATGCAGCGGCCCATGCGGCAAAGAACAGGTTGGCCTCCATCTCCGCGCGCGCCTCCAGGCTCACCGGCAACACCCGGTTGGCCCAGAAGAAACTGGCGAAGGCGATCGGCAAGCCGGCGACCGTGCCGATGTTGAGCGCATCCACCAGCCGCAGCCCGAAACCGATGCGCCCGGCCTTCAGGTGTTTGGGGCGTTCCTTCACCGCCCACATCACCACGCCGCTGGCTACCATCAGGCAACCGAGCAAGCCGGAGCCGAAGAACAGCGCGCGCATCCACGGCCCGGCGAAGTGGGCGATATGCAGGCCCACCATCACCCCGCGCGTCTGGCTGGCGCCACCCGGTGGCCCGCTGTGCTGCAGGCGCTGGCCGCTGACCGCATCGAACAGGATCGATGGCGCATTGGTGGACAGGTGATCGGCAAGTTGGGTGACGCCGACCGCTGCGTGCGCATCGTTGGGCAGCGACACCGCCACGTTGCCGACCTCACCACCGCGCCAATGGCTGCGCGCACGCGCCACGAATTGCTCCAGCGGCAGCATGTGCGCCGGGGTACCAGACGCTTGTCGCGTATCGGCAACCCGGTTGGCGGATTCTTCGTAGAACCGCATTTCGTTGTCCGGGTACTGCGCCTTGATGCCCCACGGCAGGTACATGAACATCAAGGTCACGATGCCGGTGTAGGTGATCATCGCGTGGTACGGCAATGCGGTCACGGCGCTGACGTTGTGGAAATCCAGCCACGAGCGCAGGCCCTTGCCCGGGCGGAAGGTGAAGAAATCCTTGAAGATCTTCTTGTGCGTGATCACGCCGCTGATGATCGCCACCAGCATGAACATCGCGCAGAAACCCACGATATAGCGCGACCACATCACCGGCAGATAATGCAGATCGAAGTGCAGCCGGTAGAAGAATTCGCCGCCCAGGGTGTCGCGCGCGGCGATTTCCTTGCCGGTTGCCGGGTCGATGATGGCGTTGCCGTACATCTCGCGGCGACTGGCCGGTTTGCCATCGGTTGGCGCGGGGTTTTGCCAGTACATGCTGACCACCGGATTGCGCGCGTCCGGCAAGGTGATGTTCCAGCTCTGCGCATCGGCGGCATGCGTCTGCAGATACTGCTCGGCACTGCGCAGCGCGGTCGCGCTGCTCACCGTGGTGGTGGGCAGTTCCGGACGCATCCAGCGGCTGATTTCGTCGCGGTAATAACTCGCCGTGCCGCCCATGAAGATCAACAGCAACACCCAGCCGACCAGCAGCCCGGTCCAGGTGTGCAGCCACGCCATCGACTGGCGGAATCCCTGCTTCATGCCACGCCCCGTTGCAGCCATGCGGCCAGTGCGAACATCAGCGCCGCCGGCACGGCGATGCCGGCCCAGGCGCGCCACACGCTGGCGGTGGCGAAGGCCCATAGCGGCGCGCAGGCACACACTACGATGCCGACCAGCATGCTGGTCAGCACCGCTTCGCTGCGTGGCAGCGGCAACACCAGCGCCAGCAGCAGATTGGTGGCGCTGGCGAGCGCATAGCCGCCAAACATCGCCGCCAGCGTGCGCGCAAGCACGCCCAGCCAGGGGCGCCTGAACCAGGGAAGCGGCAGGGACGGGGCGGTAGCCATCTGATCGGCGGCGCGTGTGGCCGGCTTACTCGGCCAGGAAGGTCAACGTGCTGATGTGGTGGATCATCGCCACCTGCTTGCCGGCGATCTCACGCTTCACCGGCTCCTTGTTGGTGGCGACCAGGATGTGCCGGCCGGCGCGCAGCTTGGGCAGGGTCACCTGGCCGTTGGCATCGGAGGTCAGCGTCTTCTGCCACTTCTGCGGGTCGATCACCGTCACCTCGACCTTGGGCAGCGGCTTGTTGCGATAGAGCACGGTCAGCGTATTGCTGTTGGCAGCGGTGGGCGCCAGCTCGAAATCGAGCTTGGCCGACGGCGTGGCGCGCCCGGCGCGTGCGTAGTAGCTCACCGTCTCGAAGCTGCCGGCTTCGCCCTTCCACGGCTCGAACACGCTGTCGTCGCTCAGCCACGCATCGCCGGTGCCGGACAGCGGCGCGGTGAGGAACGCGCTGCCGCGCTGCAGGGCGCCGGCCTTGCCCGCCGTGCCGAACACGGTCGGCTTGACCACGCGCTTGATCTCGTCTTCGCCATGGTCGAGGGTGTCCTGCGCCGGCTCGCCGAAGTAGATGCGCACCGGGCCGCTGCCGTCGCGCTCGATCCAGATCTCGTGGGCCTGGGCAGACAGGCTGATGCTGGCCAAGGCCAGGCAGGACAGCAGGAAGGACTTCATCGCGGCGACTCCTCGTAGGCGGGACCGGGCGAGGCGAGAACCGCGTCACCGTGGATTGATGGGAATGATACGCAATTCCCTCGAGCGAGACCAACGTGTCATGCGGCATTGCGGCAATTCATCGGGCTGCGCAGACCGGCGTGCCTGCAGGACCCATAGCGCGCCAGGGCGCAGCGCACACCGCTGCAATCACTGTCATACACAGTGGCCAGACGGGCGCGAACTGTGCTCTATACTCCGGCGCTAGCAGAGGTCTTCGACCAACAGCCAGGGGTGAGCGCGTGCGGAATTACGACCTCGAGTTCCTGAAGAAATTCTCGATGGTGATCGGACTACTGGTGGTGATCACCCTGGGCCTGATTGCCCTGGCAGCCTATTTGCAACGCGCCATTCCCGACGAAGTCTCGCCCACCGCGGCCAAACGCGTGCAGCAACGCATCGCCCCGGCCGGCGCGGTCTATGCCGGCACCACCGGTGCGTCCGCACAGGCCGCGGCCCAGGCCGCAGCGCTGGCCAAGGCCGCCTCGCAGTCTGCCTACGGTGGCAGCACCGACGGCAAGACCATCTTCGACAACCTGTGCACGGCCTGCCACACCACCGGCGTGGGCAAGGCGCCGACGCTGGACCATGCGCATTGGGACGCGCGCATCGCCCAGGGCAAGGACACCTTGTACAAGCACGCGATCGAGGGCTACACCGGTCCGGACGGCGGCATCATGCCGCCCAAGGGCGGCAACCCGGCACTGACCGAAGAGCAGGTGCGGGCCACGGTCGACTGGATGCTGAGCAATCTGAAGTAGGCCTCTAAAGCAGCAAGCGCCTGGAACACGTGGCTGACACAGGCAGTCGGTGTGTGGCCAGGTGGCCGCATGCCGTACGCGGGTGCGTCGACTGGCAACCGCGAGGCCTGCGCGTACGGGAGCACGCTTTTTTTTATAGGCCGCAGGCATTGCGCGCGCGTTTGCGCTCGCTGCGCGACGTGCTTGCACGACGACGCCAGCCTTGCGCGACCGCCTCAGCGCCGTTGCTTGAGGGGAATGCCGCAATTGCCGGCAGCTGTGCACCGGCCACGTCATCCACGCAGCAGCTGGTCGCCACTTGCAACGTTTTGCTAGCCTGTCACGGTTCTCACGCGCCGCCTTCAAGGCGGCGCCTGCAGGTGGTCCAGGTCTTTCCGGAGTGTGTCGATGTCGCGTTGCTCGCTGGTTGTGCTCGGTGTGATCGGTCTGTTGGTGCCACTGCTGGGCAGTGCCGCCGACGGCGCGCCGCAACGTCTGTCCATCGCCGACGTCCAGGGCGAAGACACCCGTAGCCCCCACGACGGCCGTGTGGTCGACGTGGAGGGCATCGTCACCGCCGATACGCGCGTCGGCCTGGGCGGGCTGTTCGTGCAGCAGCCGGGCTTCGAGCCGCGGCGCTCGCATGGGTTGTTCGTCACCGGCGCCGGCAGTGCCGAGGTGGCGGTGGGCGACCGCGTGCGCATCGTCGGCACGGTGCGCGAGGTGTCGGCAGGTGGCGAGGCGAGTCTGACCACGCTGGATGCCAGCAGCATCGAGCGGCTCGCCAGCGGCCAGCCGGTACCGGTGCGCATGCTCAGCGGGCCGCCGGCCAGCTGGGAAGCGCTGGAAGGCGAGCACGTGCGCATCGCCGCGCTGACGCTCAACGGCAGCGATCGCCTGGACGCCGACGGCGAGCTGGTCGCCGCCTTCGGCGGGCGCCTGTGGCAGCCCAGCGAAGTGGCCGCCGCCGGCACCCCGGCCTTTGCGCAGGTGGAGGCCGACAACGCCCGTCGCCGGGTGGTGCTGGACGATGCACGCAATGGCCGCAGCCCCAAGACGGTGGCCTATCTGCCGGCCGATCCGGCGCTGCGCACCGGCAGCCTGCTCAAGTCGGTCGATGGCATCGTCGACCAGCGCTACGACGGCAACTACCGCATCCAGGTGCTGACCCCGTTGACGCTGCCGGCCATGCCGGCTGCTGTGGCGCCGCAGGTGGGTGGCGATCTACGGATCGCCTCGTTCAATCTGGAGAACTTCTTCAACGGCAATGGCCGCGGCGGCGGCTTCCCGACCAAGCGCGGTGCGCGCACGCATGAGCAGTTCCAGGCCCAGCTGACCAAGCTGGTGTCCACCATCGTGCCGTTGCGCGCCGACGTGGCCGCGTTGATGGAGCTGGAAAACGACGGCAATGGCGCCGATGCGGCCGTGGCGCAACTGGTCGCCGCGCTCAACGCGGCCGGCACCGACAAGGACTGGCAGTTCGTGGACACCGGCAGCGGCCCGGGCGATGACGACATCCGGGTCGGCATCGTGTATCGCAGTTCCCAGGTCACCCCGGTCGGCAAGCCGGCCACGCTGACCGGCGGCCCGTTCGACAGCCATAGCCGGGTGCCGCTGGCGCAAGCCTTCCGCAGCACCCGCGGGGCAACCTTCGTGGTGGTCGCCAACCACTTCAAGTCCAAGGGCTGCGGCAGCGCCAGCGGCGCCGATGCCGACCAGCGCGATGGCCAGGCCTGCTGGAACGCCACCCGTACCGAGTCGGCCAAGCGCCTGCACCAGTGGCTGCAGACCGACCCCACCGGCGCGCAGACCAAACTGGCCGTGCTGCTGGGTGACTTCAACGCCTACGCCATGGAAACCCCGATGCGCAGCCTGCGTGCCAGCGGCTGGCAGGACGCCTTCGCGGTGGCCGGCGTGAAGCAGCCCTACAGCTACGTCTACGACGGCATGAGCGGGCGGCTGGACCACGCCCTGCTCAGCCCGGCGATGGCCAAGCAGCTGCGCGGCGCGGTGGAATGGCATATCAACGCCGATGCCAGCGACGACGCCGGCTACGCCAAGCGCAACCTGCCCGGCCCGTGGCGCAGTTCCGACCACGACCCGGTGTTGCTGGGCTTTTCGCTGTAGCAGCGCCGGTGGTCGGCCGTGCTCCTAGCGCGCGCACTTTCCATGCCGGCGACGTAGCCGCAGATTGACCAGGTGCGTGCTGGCCAGCAGCAGGCTGCCGGTCACCGTGACCGGGGTTTCCAGCGCCGCGCCGGCCACGCCGCTTGCGCCCAGGACCAGGCCGGCCAGTCCGAAGACCGCCAGTGCCCATACCGGCGCGGGCAGTGCATGCCGGCGATGGCTGCTCCATAGCGCATAACCGCTCAGCGGCACGGCTGCCGCGGCGAACACCACATGCACCCATTCGGCCCGGCTCCACGCGCCCAGCAGCGGCAGCGCGGCGGCCAGCAGTGGCAGCGCCAGGCAGTGCAGCAGGCACAGACTGGAAAGAGCGATGGCCGAGTTGTCCAGCACAGAAGCGGTGACGCGCATGGAGCGGGGTTCTGTCGAGTAAGTGTTATATAGTAACACTTCACTCCAGCCAGGCTCTCAGGATGTCCCTGTCCCCCAAGCGCGATCCACGCCTCCCCGTCACCGTGTTGTCCGGCTTTCTTGGCGCAGGCAAGACCACCTTGCTCAATCGCCTCCTGCACAACCGCGACGGCCTGCGCGTGGCGGTGATCGTCAACGACATGAGCGAGATCAACATCGACGCGCAACTGGTGCGCGATGGCGGTGCGGCCTTGCGACGCACCGAAGAGACGCTGGTGGAATTCAGCAATGGCTGCATCTGCTGCACGTTGCGCGATGATCTGCTGCAGGAAGTGCGGCGGCTGGCCGAGCAGAAGCGTTACGACTATCTGCTGATCGAATCGACCGGCATTGCCGAACCGATGCCGGTGGCGGCCACCTTTGCGGTGCGTGATGCCGAGGGCTTCAGCCTGGCCGACATCGCCCGGCTCGACACCATGGTGACGGTGGTGGACGGCAGCCGCTTCCTGCAGGATTTCGGCTCGGCCGCCACGCTGGCCGAGCTCGGCCAGCAGGCCGGCCCGGACGATACCCGCGGGCTGGTGCAGTTGCTGGGCGAACAGGTGGAGTTCGCCGACGTGCTGGTGATCAGCAAGTGCGACCAGATCGACGCACGGCAGCTGCAACGCCTGCGCGCGGTGTTGCGTGCGCTCAATCGCGAGGCGGCGATCGTGGACGCCGTGCAGGGCCAGGTACCGCTGGATCGGTTGCTCGATACCGGCCGCTTCGATTTCACCCGTGCGCAGCTGGCACCGGGCTGGATGCAGGAACTGCGCGGCCAGCACACGCCGGAGACCGAGGAATACGGCATCAGCAGTTTCGTCTATCGCGCACGCCGGCCGTTCCATCCGCAGCGCTTTGCGCGCATGGTGCAGCGCGGGCTGCCGCAGGTGATTCGCAGCAAGGGCTTTTTCTGGCTGGCCAGCCGCATGGATTGGGTCGGTGAATTGTCCAGCGTCGGCGGCGCGACCCAGACCAATGCAGCCGGCTTCTGGTTCGCCGCACGCCACCGGGTGGATGCGCACGCCATCGGCGAGCCGCTGCAGACCAGCATCACGCCACTGCCGTATACCGATATCGGCTGGCAGCGTCAGCAGACGCAATGCTGGACCGCGCCACTGCCGCGCCTGCACGAAGTAGGCGATGCCGGCGAATACGCCGCGATGCAGCGGTTGTGGCACCCGTTGTGGGGCGACCGCCGCCAGGAGCTGGCGGTGATCGGCGTGGACATGGATGCGCCGCGCACGCGCGCCGCGCTGGATGCCTGCCTGCTCAGCGACCACGAACTGCGCCAGGGCCCGGCGCAGTGGCAGCTGCTGGACGATCCGTTTCCGCACTGGGAGCGTTGATGGCGGGCTGGATTACGCTGTGGACATCCGTCGTTCGTTGTCTGGATGCGAACGGCTGCGGGCTTGCATCTCCGGTGCGGCGTGCAGATGCGCCGCTACGTGGCGACGCGTCGCATGCCTCACAGGTGGCAGCCGGGCAGCGCGCACGTGCAAGCAGCGCTGTCCGGACCCTCAGGAGTAGCCGTTGTCGATGGCCTCCTGATGGGCATCCCTTTCTTTCCTGACGGACTGCCGGCGCTCTTCGGCGGTGGTGGGGATGCCGGCCATCAGCCGTGGCGCTCCCAGCCTTTCCAACTGGTCGTCGGTGTTTTTGACGATCTGTTCCAACGCGAGCATGTTTCGGTAGCCCTGCATCATGCGTTGCAGGCGCCGTATCTGGTCGTCGGGTGCGTCGCCTTTCTTCAGGGACTCCAGGCGTCGTTCCGCGCGCGCGTAATTTTTGGCCAGGGCAGTTCTGTCGACGGATTTGCGCCGTGCCTTGAGGACTTCGCGGCGATTGTGCTGCATGACGTCCATCTGGACCATGGCCAGGCCGCTGGTCGTGGTCCGTGGTGCACGGATGTCTTCCATCGGTGCAAGCGCGACCAAGAGTGCATCGAGCTGACTGTCGCGGACCTCATTGCGCCGGGCGATCAGGACCGCACACGTCTCGAGCAGTTGTTGCTCCTCGGGAGTGGCCTCGCGGTCCTCGATGAACAGCTGTTTTTGAATGTCGCTGCACCGCTTGGTTATCTCGACCAATTCCCGATCCAGGCTGCGCAAGGAGAGGTGCCTTCCGGGCTGGGGGCGTGGAGAGGGCACCGACGATCGCGAGGGCTTGGGCGTGATCGGCACCGAATCCGGCGCCGGCATGCCGTGCTGCGGCGGTGGCCCCTCGTCACGGCGCATTCTTTCGGGGACAGGCGCCTGCATTCTCGGATCGATGGGACGTTGCTGCCCGTGCAGCTGCTGCGCACGCGATGGCTTAGACGGAATCGAAACGGACGGCCTGGTGGGCGGCGCCTGCTGCGGTTGCGGCCACTGCTCCCGCTGATGATCCGTTCTATGGGGCATGGGTGGCTGCCGACGCTCATCGACGCGGGTTTGCTTCCCGTGCATCTGCTGCGTGCGACCGGGCGTCACCGGTGGCGTGCGTGCAGGTGGGCTCTCCACTGATTCAAGCGTCGGGGAGCCCATGCACGTCAACGGCAGCTGCTTGCGCAACGATGCCAGCGACCTACGCGCGGAAGCGAGCATGCCGCGATGCGAGTTCGGTGCGCCCTGTGCTGCGGCGGACTTGGGGGCTCGAGACAGCGGGTGCTGGGGTGAGGCGCCTGCAATCAACGGCGTCGTTTCGGTCGAGTTGGCGCTGTGCGGGTCCGGCGCGACACGAGGACGGCTGCCGAATAAGTGACTCAGGCGCATCACACACTCCCGTGGGTCATCTGCACGCATGATAGCCAGCGCTGCCGCGCCCTCGAGGCGAGTTGCGAACCGGAGTCGCGCCGGCCGAATGCCTTCGTCAGCCCAACCGCATCCCCCAGGCGATCGCCGCAATTGCCGGTGCCGCCAACAACAGCCCCACCCATCCACGTCGGCCGATGTGCTCGCCAAACCCCAGTTTGCCGACGAGCGCTCCCAGGACGACCACGCCCAGGTTCATGCTGGCGAAGACGGTGGCCGGGCTATGCGGCAGCAGCTGATGGGCGCGCACGTAACACAGGATGTTGCCGAAGTTGAGCGCGCCTAGGAGTACGCCGGCGAGCAGGTTGCGCAAGCTCAGACCTGCGACACCGCCCCGGCGGATGCCTTGCAAGCCAAGCATCAGTACCCAAGCCAGGGCAAAGCACAGCGTCAATGACGTCAACGACGGCGTGCCGGCCTGTGCAATGTGCTTGAGCAGCAGGTCGATCAGGGCAAAGCCCATCCACACGCCTGCCAGCCATGGCCAGCCGACGGAGGTCGGCGTTGCATCCGCGCCGGTGTGGTGACGTGGCCGTTGCAGGATGCAGACGATGGCCAGCAGGCCCAGCCCCAGTCCGGCCAGCTTCCAGGCATTGACCTGTTCACCGAAGAGCGTGAAGGCCGCCGCCAGCGAGAGCAGGAGCGAGAGCCGTTGTGCAATGTCGGTGCGTACGATGCCGGCCGTGGCGACCGCACGTGCCAGCAGCATGAAGATCGCAGGCAGCGCCACCGCCAATGCGAACAGTGCCAGCCAGGGCGTGGTCGGCGCGCGCAGCGTGTCCAGCGACGGATGCAGGGTCAGCCACGCCAGCAGCGCGGCGGTGGCGTAGTTCCAGGTGATCGCCTGCGCAGCGTCCAGGCGATAGCGCGGCAGCAGCTTGAGGACCACCGACACCAGGACACTGCAAACGACGGCAAACAACAGAAAATGCATGGGCAACACAACGAAGTGTGCAGGCAGGGCGATGAACGCGGCCGGCGGGGCGGCTATTATGACGGTATGTCCAATCCCTTATTCCCCACCGAATCGGCTGCGTTGACGCTGGATGGGCCGGTCGGCCCGCTGGATGTCGCGGTCGATCTGCCCGAGCCGGATGCCGCCGTGCAACCGGTCACCGCCATCGTCTGCCACCCGCTCTCCACCGAGGGCGGCAGCATGCACAACAAGGTCGTCACCATGGCGGCGCGCGCGCTGCGCGAGCTGGGGATCACCGTGGTGCGCTTCAATTTCCGCAGTGTCGGCAATTCGGCCGGTGCGTTCGACCATGGCGATGGCGAGCAGGACGACCTGCGCGCGGTCGCCGCGTGGGTGCGCAGCCAGCGCCCGGGCGACACGCTGTGGCTGGCCGGTTTCAGCTTCGGTGCCTATGTGTCGTTGCGTGCTGCCGGCTCGCTCGAGCCGCAGGTGCTGATCTCGATCGCGCCGCCGGCCGGGCGCTGGGATTTCAGCGACGTGCAGCCGCCGGCGCACTGGCTGGTGATCCAGGGCGATGCCGACGAAATCGTCGACCCGCAGGCGGTGTACGACTGGTTGGAAACCCTGGAGCAGCAGCCCGAACTGGTCCGCATGCCCGACACCAGCCATTTTTTCCACCGCAAGTTGATCGACCTGCGCGGTGCGATCCAGCATGGTGTCCGGCGCTGGTTGCCGGCCGCCGTCTGACTGCGGCAGGGCCCATGCGTATCGCCCGGCGATGCGCCGTTGAGCGGGCAAGGCAGCAGCCGGCCCGCGGAGAACACGATGAGTGAGATGACCCCGTCGCAGCGCTACGCCGCCGGCGTACAACGCGGCGACTGGCGTGCCGACCCCGCGCAGCAGGCGGCCCTGGCGGAACTGGACCGCATCCACGAGGCACTGGTGGACAGCGCGCAGGACGGCTGGCTGGACCGGCTGTCGGCGTTCTGGAAGAAGCCCGAGCCGGTGCGCGGCCTGTATTTCTGGGGTGGGGTGGGGCGCGGCAAGACCTTTCTGGTCGACCTGTTCTACGACGGCCTGCCGATCAAGCAGAAATACCGCACGCATTTCCATCGCTTCATGCGCGGGGTGCACGAGCAATTGCGCGAGCACGCCGGGCAGAGTGATCCGCTGGCCAAGATCGCGCAGCAGTGGCGGGAGAATCTGCGCGTGCTGGTGCTGGACGAATTCTTCGTCACCGACATCGGCGATGCAATGCTGCTGGCGCGCCTGCTGGAACGCCTGTTCGCCGAAGGCGTGACCCTGGTGACCACCTCCAACACCGCGCCGGAAAACCTCTACGCCAACGGCCTGCAACGCGACAGCTTCATGCCGGCGATCGGCCTGCTGCAGAAGTTCTGCGTGGAACTCTATGCCGAAGGCACCGAAGATTACCGCATGCGCGCGCTGACGCGCTCGCCGGTGTATCGCGCGCCGCTGGATGCGCAAGCCGACGCGTGGCTGCTGCAGCGCTGGGGCGAACTGAGCGGAAATTCCGAGGCGCGCAGCGGCAACATCGAAATCGAGGCACGCAAGATTGCCGTGCGTGCGCGCGGCAAGAGCATCGCCTGGTTCGATTTTGCCGCGCTGTGCGAGGGCCCGCGCGGCCCGGGCGACTATATCGAGATCGCGCGTGAGTTCACCACCGTGTTGCTGGGCGGCATCCCGCACTTCGACCGCATGAACGAGGACGCCGCGCGCCGCTTCGTCAATCTGATCGACGAGTTGTACGACCGCCATGTCAACCTGGTCTGCACCGCGCAGGACGCCCCGCCGGCGTTGTACAGCGGCCAGCGCCTGGCCGGCGCATTCGAGCGCACCGCCTCGCGCCTGATCGAGATGCAGAGCGCCGACTATCTGGCCACCGCGCATCGCGCATAGACATGCAGGCGCGCCCCGGCCCCGGACTCCACAAGATCGTCGTTGCCGACGAAGACCGCGGCCTGGGCCAGTTCGGCGGCGGTGCCTGGTTGCACGATGCCGCGCAATGGCCAACGGATCCAGCGACCGGACAGCCGATGCTGCCCATCGTCATGCTTACCGGGTCGTTCCTGCCCACGCCGTATCTGCCCGAGGAGATGGCGCTGACCGTCTTCGCCTCAATCGAACGACCTGGCGGCGGTCGCAGCCGATCGTCGCTCCGCAGGCTTACCGTCAATCAGCAAGGTGAATGCGACAAGCTCGCACTGGGCCACAGCAAGGTGCTGCTGCATCGACGTGCCGCGCAGGAGGTGTGCGTCGGTGACGGTGCGTTGTTGCTCGGGCGTCATTGGATCGGTCTGCAGCCATTCAATGACGACGACATGGCCGAAGAACTGGAAGACGACGACAACGGCGCAGGCATGAGCAAGCAACTTGGGCGACCGTGCTGGGTGCACGATCCCATCCATACGAGCCCGCGCTACTACTTCCTTGCCCAGTTTGTAGAGTCGCAATTACGCCGCGTCGATCCCGGCTACGCCGGCCTGTTCGGTGATGGCACCGGTTATCTGTTTGCAGACCAGCGTGCCAGGAAGCTGGGCGACGGCGCTGCGGCGGGGCATTTCTTCATCCAGTTCACCTGAGCCGTGGCTCAGGGCGGTGGTGTGGCAGTGGCGCAGCCGCTTACCCGCGACAACGGCACACCGGAAATCGCTTGCTATTAAATAGCGTGCGATGTAGATTGCAGCCATGGACACCGCCACAGCCCCCACCGCCCGGACCGACGCGCTGCTACAGCTCGACAACCAGCTGTGCTTTGCGCTGTATTCGGCCAACCTGGCGATGCACAAGCTCTACCGCGGGCTGCTCAAGACGCTGGACCTGACCTATCCGCAATATCTGGTGCTGCTGGTGCTGTGGGAAACCGACGGCCGCAGCGTGTCGGAGATCGGCGAGCGCCTGTTCCTGGACTCGGCCACGCTGACCCCGCTGCTCAAGCGGCTGCAGGCCGCCGGACTGGTCACCCGCACGCGCGCTGCCAGCGACGAGCGTCAGGTGATCATCGCGCTGACCGATAGCGGCCGCGCGCTGCGCGCCAAGGCCGGCGCAGTACCCGAGCAGGTCTTCTGTGCCTCGGCGTGCTCCCTGGAGGAATTGCGTCACCTCAAGCAGCAGCTGGAGACATTACGCTCCAACCTCGGCGCGGGGTAAGGCGAGCCAGCAGTGCCTACGTACCATGCAACATGTCGCACACGATTCAATCGCCAACTATTCATTCACATCACGCGCTGACAGCGCTCACCTGGAGAACCACCATGGCTGTACTTGAAAAAGTCCTCTACACCGCCCACGCCACTGCCACCGGTGGCCGCGAAGGCCGCGCCGTGTCTTCCGACAAGGCCCTGGACGCCAAGCTGTCCACCCCGCGCGAGCTGGGCGGTGCCGGCGGCGATGGCACCAACCCGGAGCAGCTGTTCGCTGCCGGCTACGCTGCCTGCTTCATCGGCGCGATGAAGGCTGTCGCGGCCCAGGACAAGCTCAAGCTGCCGGGCGAAGTGAGCATCGACAGCAGCGTCGGCATCGGCCAGATTCCGGGCGGCTTCGGCATTGCCGTGGAACTGCGCATCGCAGTGCCGGGCATGGATCAGGCCGAACTGCAGGCGCTGGTCGACAAGGCCCACCAGGTCTGCCCGTACTCCAACGCGACCCGCGGCAACATCGACGTCACCCTGACCCTGGCCTGATCCACGCCAGCATCGCCACCCGCACCATGGGGTGGCGCCAGAAACGGCCCGGCGCATGCGTCGGGCCGTTTTGTTGCAGCAGCGCAGCGCAGCTGCGCAGAACCACCGGCAACCGGCGTCGCCGACAGCGCAACCTGGCACGCCCGCGGGACGAGACGCCATAGCGGTCGATGCGACGCGCATCTGGATGCGCATGCATGTGCTGGTGATGTGCATCGCCGCGCGGCACACTGTTGCGATGACAGTGCCTGTTTCTGCGCCCTTGATCGGACGCTGCTGCGCATGAGCGCGACGCGTCCCACCTTGTTGCTGCTTCCCGGTCTGCTCAACGATGCGCAGTTGTGGCACGCCCAGCGCGTGGTACTGGCCGACGTTGCCGACTGCGTGGTCGGCGACCTCACCCGGGGCGAGAGCATGCGCACGCTGGCAACGCAGCTGCTGGCGCAGATGCCGCCGCGCTTTGCATTGGCGGGGTTTTCGCTGGGTGGCTACGTCGCGCAGGACATCCTGCGTATCGCCCCTGAGCGCGTCGAGCGGCTGGCGTTGCTGGATACCTCTGCACGTGCCGATTCGCCCGAGCGCGCGGCACAACGGCGTGCGCAGGAAGCGAGCGTGCGTGGCGCCAGTGCCTTCCACGGATTCGGCGAACGGCTGCTGCGGCACTATGTGCACCCCTCGCGCTGGCACGACGAGGCCTTGCTGGAACGGGTGCGTGGCATGACCCAGCGTCTGGGCGTGGAGGTATTCCTGCGGCAGAACCGGCTGGAGCGGGAGGACGGCCGCGCACTGCTGCGCGCCTATGCCGGCCCGCTGCTGGTGCTGTGCGGTCAGGACGATGCGATCACTCCGCCTGCATTGCACGAGGAAATGGCCGCACTGGCAGCACACGCGCGACTGGTAACGGTGCCTGCCTGCGGGCATCTGTCGCCACTGGAGCAGCCGCAGGCGGTATCGGATGCGCTGCGCCACTGGTTGCTCACCTGACTGCGGCAGCCGAGCTGACGCAACCACGCCTGTGGCCGTGCGACCGCCCTGCGGCAGAGGGTATCAACCAGCGCGGAATGAGCCAGCTCCAGACCAGCGGTTCTGGCAAGACCATCAACGCGCCGTTGGCTGACACGTGATGCATGCGCGCACCATGTCGTGCGCACTCACCGCAACCGGACAGCCGACGCGAGTCAGTGTGCTGCGAGAACCGATTTGCAGGTACGCCCATGCCGCCTGCACTGCATCGCCGCTGTCAGTGCGCCGCCGTCACCACGACGCTGTTGGACGCCGGTAGATCGGATTGGTCGTTCTGCCGGTGCGTGTCGAGTTCCAGCATCTGCAGCCGCTCGCCCTGGAAGCGATATTCCAGCGCCTGCTGCAGCCCATACAGTGCCTGCGCCTGCGTGCACAGCGTCCGTGCCTGCGCTTCCAGCGCCTGACTGCGTGCCTGCATCTGCTGCTCCATGCGTGCGTCCAGTTGTTCGCCGCGCTGCTCCAGCTGCGCAGTGCGTCCGGTCATCACCGTCCACATGACGCTGCGGGTCAGGCTGCCGGCCAGGTCGTCGGCAGCGCGTTCGACACTGGCTTCGAACCGTTCGTCGAACAGTGCCTGTTCCCAGCGCCCACGCCCCAGCGTGGCATCGACCTGCGCAAGCGCGGTGCCGCGCAGGCGCTCGACCTTGCGCTCCTGGCGCCTACTGTCGGTGAGCATCTGCACCACCCCGGCCAGTGCGTCGAAGCTGATGTCGACCACCGAGCGGGCAATGGCGGTCACGGCCGGCATCAAGGCGCGGGCACCTTGTTCGAGGTCGCGCAGGCGTTGCGCATCGGCAGCGCTGACCGGTTGTGGCTGGCGGTCGATGTTGAGCTCGCCACCGTGGAAGAAAATCTCGCGCGGTATGCCTTGCTTGCGACGCAGCCAGATGCCGCCGCTGTCGGCCAGCACGTCGTAGGAGGTCCTGACATCGCACTGCTTGGCGGACACCTGCGGCCTGGCGGCTGTGGCCTGTGCGCTACAGGCCGCCAGCAGCAGGAGCGGGGCCAGGACGGTGGGCAAGCGCATGACGATGCCTGGGAGCGGGGATGCGGCAGCATGGCGTGCGGCTGCGCGCCTTGCCATGGGCAGGAAGTCAGGGTGCCGCGGCGGCGGCCGGGGCCAATGCGCACCGCGTGAGCGGGGTCGAGCATTGGCGCGCCGACATCTTTCAAACGTTTGGCTCACTCGATACTCACGGTGTATGGTGTGAATTATGTTGCACAGCAGCATCGGAGCTCAGCAATGCGCGACTCACGCATCGACAAGGTTGATCTGGCACTCACCGAGATTGCCAAGGACCCATCGGAGAAGGTGGCGCTCTGGCAGTGGGCGTGCCGCGAGATGCTGCACGAAACGCTGATCGGCATGCACCAGCTCTCGCACCTGGCCGGCATTTCCCAGCAGGTTGCCAACGACTGGCGCGCGCCGGTGGACGTGATTGCACCGGAAAAGCCGTACCTGGCCGCCTCCGCACTGGCCGACCGCCGTCTGCCGCAGGTGCTCGATGGCCTGGGCAATACCCACGACGACAATGCCCGCGCCACGCTGTGGCGCCTGCGTTATGCCAGCCTGATCGCCGCCACGCTGCAGGGCATGCAGGCACTGGCCGACAAGCACCGCATCGATCGCCAGGCGATGGCGCTGGGGCAGTGAGCTGAAACGCTGCGCGGCCGCACGGGCTGCGCAGTGGCCGCAGTGGTCGCGTTAGGTCAGGACGCTCGCTTCAATGCCGGACGACGGCTTCTTCCAGATGGCGCCAGGCATGCCGCACGATCCAGCGCGCCTGGTCCCAGGGCACCGACAGCATCGGTCGATAGTGGTAATAGCCGTCCTGCAGCACGCGGTACAGCTGCGCTTCGGTCGCGCGCGGATAGGCCAGATAGATGTCGTAGCCGAGCGTCAGTAACCGGGCGTAATCGGCAAAGGCGTAGCCACCCAGGTGGCCTTCGGCGTGGACATTGCGCCAGTAGGCGATCTCTGTATCGAGATTGACGGTGCGGCGGGTCAAGACGGATGCGCTGTGCATGGGTAGGACTCCGTTGCCGAGGCTACCCCCCTGTGCCTGGCACCGTAGCAGCGCCTGCCGTGTGCAACCAGCACGCGACGACGAGCGGTCGCCGCGGTGGCGGTGCCACGGACCGGACAGCGCCGATCCGTGGCACCGCCGGGACCTCAATCCCAGTCGGGTGCGATCGCCTTCGGATTGGCCAGGCGCTGGCCGCGGTCCAGGGCGGCGATCTCGGTCATGTCCTGCTCGCTCAACCGCAGCGTTTGCGCCTTGAGATTGCTTTCGAGATTGTCGCGCTTGGTCGAGGACGGAATCACCGAATACCCCTGCTGCAAGGCCCAGGCCAGCGTGACCTGCGCCGCAGTGGCGTCGTGGCGCGCAGCGATTGCCTGGATCACCGGATCCTTCAGCACCTCGCCCACGGCCAGCGTCATGTACGAGGTGACATGGATGCCCTGCTCGCGCAAGAACGCGATCAGGGTGCGGTTCTGCAGGTAGGGATGCACTTCGATCTGATTGGTGGCGATGGCATCGGCGCCCAGGATCTCGATGGCCTGCCTGATCAGCGCGATGGTGAAGTTGGACACACCGATTGCACGGGTCAGGCCCTGCTGCCGAGCCTGGCTCAAGGCTTCCAGATATTCGCGCATCGGCACCTGATCCTTCGGCGAAGGCCAGTGGATCAGGGTCAGATCGACATGGTCGGTGCCCAGTTTGCGCAGGCTGTCCTGCAGGCTGGGCAGCAAGGCGCTGCGTTCGAACTTGTCGACCCAGATCTTGGTGGTCAGGTACAGCTGGTCGCGCGGCAGCCCGGAGGCGGCGATGGCCTGGCCAACCTGCTCTTCGTTGTCGTAGATCTGCGCGGTATCGATGGCGCGGTAACCCAACGCCAGTGCGTTGCGCACCGAGTCGATGACGACCTGGTCCTTGAGGCGAAAGGTGCCGAGGCCGAATGCGGGGACTGTCATTGTGTTCCTTTGGTAATCGGGAATGGGGAATCGTAAAAGCGGGGAGCGTATCCGGCGCTGCGAGTCGAGCTAGTCGAGGGCAACGACGGCCTTGCCGAAGTTCTCGCCGCGCAGCAGGCTGATCAGGCCCTGCGGGGCGCTGTCCAGGCCGTGCAGGACGTGTTCGCGGTACTGGATCTGGCCCTCGCGCAGCCACTGGCCCATCTCGCGCAGGAAGGCGGGCATCAGGCGGATGAAATCGTGCTGGATGAAGCCGCGCACGGTCAGCCGCTTGCGCAGCACCTGGCCCATGAACTCCGGCAGGCGATCCGGCCCCGGCGAGGCCTGGCCGCGGCTGTTGTAGGTGGCGATCACGCCGCAGACCGGGATGCGTGCGAAGTCGTTCAATTGCGGCAGTACCGCGTCGAAGACCTTGCCGCCGACATTCTCGAAGTAGACGTCGATCCCGTCCGGGGTGGCCGCGCGCAGCTGCTCGGCGAAGTCGTCGGCGCGGTGGTCCAGTGCCACGTCCACGCGCAGCACCTCGCGCAGGTACCGCACCTTTTCCTCGCCACCGGCAATGGCCACCACGCGCAAGCCCTGCAGGCGCGCCAGCTGGGCCACGGTGGCGCCGACCGGCCCGCTGGCCGCCGCCACCACCAGGGTTTCGCCGGCCTGCGGCTTGCCGATTTCGTGCAGGCCGGCGTAGGCGGTGAAGCCGGGCATGCCGTACACGCCCAGCGCGGTGCTGGGCGGCAGGGCATCGTCCTTGGGCAGCTTGCGCAGTGGTGTGGTGGGCGTGAGCAGGCTATGGCTCTGCCAACCGCCGGGCAGCACCAGCAGGTCGCCGGGCTGATAGCCGGCATGGTGCGATTCGAGCACCTCGCCGACGGTGCCGCCTTCCATCACTGCGTCGATCTCCACCGGTGCGGCGTAGGACGGGCCGTCGTCCATGCGTCCGCGCATGTACGGGTCCAGCGACAGGAAGCGGTTGCGCACCAGGATCTGTTCGTGCCCGGTGGGCGGCAGGGCAACCTCTTCAATGCGGAAATTGTCGGCGCTCGGCTCGCCGTGCGGGCGCGAGGCCAGCACGATGCGGCGGTTGGTGATCGATGTCATGGGGATTCCTTGCGGAAAGGGCCGCGCGTACGCGGCCGGAAGGCACAGCCGCGCTGGCGGCTGCACGCGGGAAGACGTGTGTCCGTCGCTGCGATGCGCGCGTGCTGCAAACCGATGCGTCAGGCCGCGTCGGCCGGCTCGGGGGCGCTTGCGGCATCGAGCTGTGCAATCTGATCGGCGCTCAGCGACAGCTGTGCAGCGGCCAGCACATCGTGCAACTGGGTCACGCTGGTGGCACTGACGATCGGTGCGGTCAGGCCCGGACGCGCGATCAGCCAGGCCAGTGCGATCTGGGCCGGCGTCGCAGTGTGGGTGGCCGCCAGATCGTCCAGCGCCTGCAGGATGCGCAGGCCGCGCGGATTGACGTATTGCTTGACTACCGAGGCGCCACGCGCGCTGCTCTTGCCGGCGTCGTCGGCGCTGCGGTATTTGCCGGTCAGAAAGCCGCTGGCCAGCGAGTAGTAACTGATCACCCCGAGCTCGCGCTCGCGCACCAGCGGCTCCAGCTCGGCTTCATAGCCGGCGCGGTCGTAGAGGTTGTATTCCGGTTGCAGGCTTTCGTAACGCGGCAGCTTGTACTGCTCGGAAACATCCAGGGCGTCGCGCAGGCGGGCGGCGCTGTAGTTGGACGCACCGATCGCGCGCACCTTGCCCTGCTCGATCAAGCGGCCGAACGCGGCCAGCGTGGCTTCCAGCGGAATCGATGCGTCGTCTTCGTGCGCCTGGTACAGATCGATCACATCGGTCTGCAGACGGCGCAGCGAATCGTCCACGGCAGCGGCGATATTCTCCGGCGACAGGCCCGGATGCTCGCTCCACTTGGCCACCTTGGTGGCGATCAATACCTTGTCGCGTTTGCCGCTGCGTGCGAGCCAGCGCCCGATGATGGTTTCCGACTCGCCACCGCGGTTGCCCGGCACCCAGCCGGAGTACGCATCGGCGGTGTCGACCAGATTGAAACCGGCATCGACGAAGGCATCGAGCAACGCAAACGAGGTCGCCTCGTCGGCGCTCCAGCCAAACACATTGCCACCGAAGACAATCGGTTGAACCTGCAGGCCGGAGCGGCCTAACGCGCGGGAATGGGTCATCACGGATGCTCCTGATTCGAACTGCCGACAGCATAGTCATGCGTGTCGATGTTGCGTGTGACACCTGCGTGGATTCTGCGTTCCGCCGATCGCCCTCATCGACTCACATCATTTGAACATGTCGCTTCCCGCCTGGTGCGGCGCGTCATGCGGCGCCTTGATCCATGCACATGGCAGGCTTCCGGCCGCATGCTAGGCTCGCGCTACTTTTTCCCGCAAAGGGCGCTGCGATGATCCGCAACAAGCTGGTGTGTGCATGTGTGGTGGGGATGGCAGTGGCGATGAGCGCGCCACTGGCAATGGCAATGAAACCGGCCGATAGCGCCAGCCTGCCGGCGCCCGACGCGGCGCTGCAGAAAGCCATCGACGGCAACTGGCGCGATCGTGTCTACGTACAGCGCGATGTCTACCGTCATCCGGGCCAGACGCTGGCGTTCTTCGGCATCAAGCCGACCCAGACCGTCATCGAAATCACGCCGGGCGGCGGTTGGTACTCGGAGATCCTGGCGCCGTACCTGCGCGACAAGGGCAAGTACGTGGCGGCAGTGGTCGACCCGGCGGCGGTGCCGGAAGGCCGTGGCCGCGATTCGGCACAGCGCGGGCGCGACGAGCTGGAGAAGAAGTTCGCCGCCAAGCCGCAGGTGTACGGCAAGCCGTCGTTCGTCTCCTATGTGCCCAAGACGCCCTCGTTCGGCGTGGACAATTCGGCCGATCTGGTGCTGACCTTCCGCAACGTGCACAACTGGCGCATGGCCGGCAATGCCGAGGCGATGTTTGCCGGCTTCTACAAGGTGCTCAAGCCCGGCGGTGTGCTTGGCGTGGTCGAGCACCGTGCCAAGGCCGACGTGCCGGCCGACGACAAGAGCGGCTATGTCGGCCAGGCGCAGTTGATTGCGATGGCCGAAGCGGCCGGGTTCAAGCTGGCCGGCAAGAGCGAGGTCAACGCCAATCCGCGCGACACCAAGGACTATCCCGGTGGCGTGTGGACCTTGCCGCCGAGCAACAGCCACGACAAGGCCGACGATGCCAAGTACAAGGCGATCGGCGAGAGCGACCGCATGACCCTGAAGTTCGTCAAGCAGTGAGGCTTTGCCTGCATGCCGACGCATTGCGCGTCGGCGTGCAGGTCTCTGGCGGTCCGTCGCGGTGCGTCGCTGCTGGAATGACGTGCGCCATGCGATGACGGCGCTGCCAGGCGCACAGCCGTACAGATAGCGCGGTCAGCGGTGGTCGCCCGCAGCAGGCCAATGCTTGCAGCAGCGCCAGCGTCGCGGTGCTCGCTGCATCAGCGTTCACCGCCGTTGCAGGCAGGTGCAGCGCCTCGGCGTCGCGCGCGGCGCGACTTCTTCAACCCGGTGCACGACCCCCGCGCCACGCGCGTGGCATGCAACGCTCTTGCGCAACAGGACTGGCATGTTGGTGTTGTTGAACAAACCCTATGGCGTGCTGTCGCAATTCAGCGACCGCTCGCAGCCGCCCAAACGCACGCTGGCCGAATTCGGCCTGCCGGCCGATGTGTACGCGGCGGGCCGTCTGGATCACGACAGCGAAGGCTTGTTGTTGCTGACCGACGATGGCGCATTGGCGCATCGCCTGACCGACCCGCGCCACAAGCAACCCAAGACCTATTGGGTGCAGGTGGAAGGCGACCCGGCGCCTGCGCACCTGCAGGCCTTGCGCGATGGCGTGCTGCTCAACGACGGCCCGACCCGTCCGGCCAAGGTGCGCAGGCTCGACCCGGCACCGGACCTCTGGCCCCGCGATCCGCCGGTGCGGGCCCGCAAGACCGTGCCCGATGCCTGGCTGGAACTGCAGATCACCGAAGGCCGCAATCGCCAGGTGCGGCGCATGACCGCCTCGGTCGGCCTTCCGACCCTGCGTCTGATCCGCGTGGCGATCGGCGACTGGAGACTGGATGCGCTTGCGCCCGGCCAATGGCGCGTCGAACAGCCGCATGCGGCGCGGCCGGGCAGGACGCGACGCTGAGCCTGGTGCATCCGGTACCGCGGTAGCTTCACCGCACGCGACGCTGAGTTGATGCATTCAGTACACCGGTCGCTTTACTGCACCGCCCATGCAGCATTACCCGCTGGATTGGCAACGCAGGAAGGATGCAACGGTTGCGTGTGTCTGGATGGCCGATCCATTCCAACGATGCCTCGACCTGCAGTGCTTCAGGACATGCTTGCTGAGAGGGGCGCGGGTGTGGACAGGCAATGCGACCCACGTGGTCGGTGATGGTCTGGACCCGCACATGGTGTGCCGCATTCCTCGACCGCGCGAGTGGGTGTCGATGACTTAGCGAGGTGGTTGTGCCGATGGCATCCACAAACAAAAACGCCACGGCGCAGGGCCGTGGCGTTTTTGTTTGTGCCTGGAAGGACGGCTTATTCGATGCCGTCGCTCGGCGTCACTGCGCCGCGGCGCTGGTAGGCCGCGCGACGTGCGCTGGCGTTGCTGGCGTTTTCGCGATCCAGGCGGTGCACGTTGCCGCCGGGGAGCTGCTGGTCACGCTGGCGCTTGCGATACACGGCATAACCGATCAGGCCCAGGCCGGCGACGGCAGCAGCCACGGTGACGGCCGGGTTGCGCTTGACCACTTTGCCAACGACCTTGCCGCCGGTCCGCACGGCACCCAGTGCTGCGCCGGTCTTCAACCATTCGCTGGCGCCCGGGCCGAAATGACGCAGGCTGCTGCCTGCATGACGGGCCTGATCACCGGCATTGGATGCGGCGTGACGCAGGTGGTCGCCAGCATTGCCAGCCAGTTCCAGGGCACGCTCCAGGGCGCGTTCGGTGATCACAGTCAGCTTGCTCATTGGAGGCGTTTCCTTTCTGAGTACGTGGGCCGCAGTGTGTGGGCTGATGCGTATAGACCGTGTTAGCGGTGGTGGAGCTTGTTTGGCTTGCGGTTAAGTAATGCGGTGGGGCGCATTGGGCGCGGGCGTCTGAGTAGCGGTAAATAACAGAGCGATGCGCATGCGCGTCGCTTCCCTTCTCCCACCGGGAGAAGGTGCCCGAAGGGCGGATGCGGGTACGGGCGAAGCCCTCGCGTTGTTCCACCGCAGGTGGCTTCGCTCGTACCCTCACCCCAGTCCCTCTCCCGCGGGGAGAGGGGCCTCAAGTGCCACGTGGTTTTGCTCTATGGGTTGCAGTCGCAGTCCAAGGATCGTCGGGCCACGGATGTCTGGGATACCGCCCCTTCATCTCCTTCCTGACATCCGGATAGGTCGTGACCCAGAAGCTCTTCAGATCCTGGGTAACCTGCAACGGGCGCCCGCCGGGCGAGAGCAGATGCAGGGTCAGCGGGATGCGGCCGTCGGCAATGCGCGGGGTTTCGGCAAGGCCGAACAGTTCCTGCAACTTGACCGCCAGCACCGGCGGCAACGGCTGCCCGGCGTGGTCGAGGGCGTAGACGATCTGCCGCTCCATGCCCGAGGGCACGCTGATGCGGTTGGGCGCGTGGCGGTCGATCAACTGGCGGCGGTCCCACGGCAGGGCGGCCTTGAGCGCTTCGCCCAGCGTGGCGTCGTCCAGCGCATCCAGGCGGGTCTTGCCGGCGAAGGCCGGGCGCAGCCAGGTGTCCAGCGTGTCCAGCAGCGCCTTATCGGACAGATCGGGCAGCGCCAGCTCGGGCATCCAGGCGCGCAACGATTGCAGGCGTGCACGCCATTGGCGCAGGTCGTCGGTCCAGGGCAAGGCATCCAGGCCCAGCTGACGCACAGCTTCGGTCAGGGCGCCGGCGGCTTGCGCCGGATCGACGCGGCCGGCCGGGCGGCTGTCGAGCACGATGCGGTCGAAGCTGGATTGCCGGCGCGCGACCAGGGCGCGCTTGTCCGCATCCCATTGCACCAGGTCCTGCTGCACGAAGCGCTCTGGCACGCTGCGGCGCAGGTAGCCTTCATCCACCGGCGCGGCGCGTAGCAGCAGCGCGTCCTTGGCTTCGTAACGCAGTTCGCTGGCGACCAGCCACGGCTCGCCGCGCAGGTCGCTGTGGTCGAACAGGCGCGCGCTGCGGCCGTTGGCGAGCAGGTAGCGCAGCGGGTCGTTGGGGTGGCGCGCGGCAATGCGGTCGGGGAAGGCGTGCGAGAGCAGGTCGCCCAGTGCATGGGCCTCCACGCTGGCAGGCGGGGCGCTGTCGCAGCGCAGCCGGCGTCGCCATTGCTTGGCGGCGCTGTCGATCGCGGCGAGGCCGCCGCGGTTGGCATCGTGCGCGCTGCGGCCCTGCCGGAAGGCAGCCAGTGCACGCCAGCGCGCGGCCAGCCCATCGCCGCCCTGACGCAGCGGGTCGCGTGCTTCCAGCAAGGCGGCCAGGTCGCAGGCCAGCGCCACGCGGGTCGCATCGCCGGCCTGCACCAGCATCGCGGCCAGGCGCGGATGGGTGCCCAGCGCGAGCATGCGCCGGCCCAGCGCGGTGATGCCGCCGCTGCCGGTGAGTGCGCCCAGCCGCTGCAGCAACTCGTGCGCGGCGGCCAGCGCGCCGGCCGGCGGTGCATCGACGAAACGCAGCGCGGCGCTGCCCCAGGCGGCGAGCTCCAGCGCCAGGCCCGCCAGTTCCACCTGGGTGATCTCCGCGCGCCGCTGCGGTTCCAGCCGTTGCGACTGCGGCCACAGCCGGTACGCCCAGCCGCTGGCCACGCGCCCGGCGCGGCCGGCGCGCTGGTCGGCCGAGGCCTGCGCAATGGTGGTGATGTCCAGCCGCGAGAAACCGCTGTTGGGGTCGTAGTGCGGCTCGCGCGCCAGCCCGCTGTCGATGACCACGCGCACGCCGGGCAGGGTCACCGAGGACTCGGCGACGTTGGTCGCCAGCACCACGCGGCGGCGCCCTGACGGGTCGGGTTGCAGGACCTGGCTTTGCGCCTCGACCGACAGCTCGCCGTGCAGCGGCAGCACCTGCACCGCCGGGTCCAGCACGTCCTGCAGGGCGCCGTGCACGCGTGCGATCTCGCGTTGGCCGGGCAGGAACACCAGCACATCGCCCGGATGGGCGGCCAGGGCGTGTTCCACCGCGCGTCGGGTCTGCGGCTCCAGCGCTTCGTCGCGGCGCGCGGGGAAGTGCGCGACCTCCACCGGGAAGCTGCGCCCGGCGCTGCTCAGGCGCGGCGCGTCGAGAAAGCCGGCCAGGCGCTCGCCATCGAGCGTGGCCGACATCGCCACGATGCGCAGGTCTTCGCGCACCTGCGCCTGCACGTCCAGCGCCAGCGCCAGGCCGAGGTCGCCGGCCAGATGGCGTTCGTGGAATTCGTCGAACAGCAGCGCGCCGACGTGCTCCAGCATCGGGTCGTCCTGGATCATGCGGGTCAGGATGCCCTCGGTGACGACCTCGATGCGGGTGCGTGCGGAGGTCTTGTTCTCGAAGCGGATGCGGTAGCCCACGCTCTCGCCGACCGGCTCGCCCAGCTGGCGCGCCATGAACACGGCGGCGCTGCGGGCGGCCACGCGGCGCGGTTCGAGCATCACGATCTTGCGACCGGCCAGCCATGGCGCGTCCAGCAAGGCCAGCGGCACCTGGGTGGTCTTGCCGGCGCCGGGAGGGGCTTCCAGCACCAGCCGCGGATGGGCGGCCAGGCTGTCGCACAGCTGCGGCAGCAGGGGGGAGATCGGAAAAGCAGGCTCGGTCATGCGCGGGAAGGATACGGGGCCGCCACAGATGGCGCGATGGTCGGGCGGACGGGTGAAGCCTGTCGGGGAATCCGGAAGTGCTCACCTCTTTGGGCATTCAAGGCAGATTCTGGCGCCTGGCACTGCTTCAGATCGGTAATACACCTGTCGATAACCGGTGCAATTCCCACTCTGGATGCCCCATGTCTGTTGCCACACCGAAATTCGTCAGCCTGCAAAGCAAGCTGCTCGGCGCGCTCGCGCTGGGTCTGTCGGTCATCCTGCTGTGTGCCCTCGGTGGTTTGGGCACGGCGTGGCTGAGCCTGTCGGGCAAGGTACCGCCGGAGGTGGCACAGGCCTCCAGCAGCGAGGAGATCACCCGCGACTTCCGCCTGCAGGTGCAGGAGTGGAAGAACGTCCTGATCCGCGGGCGCGACCCGGCGCAGCTGGACAAGCACCTGGGCGCCTTCCGCGAGCAGGGCAGGAAGGTGCAGGCAGGCACCGAGGCGCTGGCCAAGGCCACCCGGGACCCGCAGGTGCGGACGCTGGCGCAGGACTTTGCCAAGGCGCATCTGGGTCTGCAGCGCAACTACGAAGCGGCGCTGGGCAAGTTTGCCGAGGCCGGCTACGACACCCAGGTGGGCGACCAGCTGGTCAAGGGCCAGGACCGCTCGCCCAGCCACACCCTCGAAGAACTGGTGAAGCGCTGCAAGACCCTGGCCGATGCGGCGGTGCTGGCCAGTTCGCAATCGGCGCAGCACAAGCTGGTGCTGTCGGCGGTGGCCACGATCGCCGCGGCGCTGTGCCTGGTGGCAGTGCTGGGCTGGTGGATCCGTCGCTCGATCGTGCGCCCGATCGAAAACGTCGCGCGTGCGGCACGCCAGGTGGCGGCCGGCGATCTGTCGGCGCGTGCGGCGGTCAGCACGCGCGATGAAATCGGTCTGCTCGGCCAGGCCATGGGCCAGGTGGTCAACACGCTTACCGACGTCTCCACCGCGCAGGCCGACATGGCACAGCGCCACGAAGCCGGGCAGATGAGTTACCGCATGGACGCGCAGGCCTTCCCGGGCGCATACGGCCGCATGGTCGACGACACCAATGGCTTGATCGGCGCGCAGGTCGGTCTGATCGGCGACATGCTGCAGGTGATGCAGCATTACGCGGTCGGCGACATGTCGGTGGACATGCCGCGCCTGCCGGGCGAGAAAGCGCAGATCACCGAGGCGATGGACACCACCAAGCGCAACCTGGCGGCGATCAATGGCGAAATCCGTGGCCTGGTCGACGCGGCTGCGGCCGGCGACTTCGCCACGCGTGGCAATGCCGAGGCCTACCAGTTCGAATTCCGCGCCATGGTCAACGGCGTCAACGGCCTGATGCAGAACGTGGACCAGAATCTGGCCGAGTTGTCGCAGCTGCTCAAGGCGATCGCCGATGGCGACCTGACCGCGCGCATGCACGGCAACCAGCAAGGCGTGTTTGCACGCATGCGCGACGATGCCAATGCCACCGTGCAGCGCCTGACCGATATCGTCGGCGACATCACTGTGGCCGCGCAGACCATTCGCACCGCCTCGGCAGAGATTGCCGCCGGCAACAACGACCTGGCCCAGCGCACCGAACAGCAGGCTGCCAACCTGGAAGAAACCGCTGCCTCGATGGAAGAGCTCACCTCCACCGTGCGCCAGAACGCCGACACCGCGCAGCAGGCAAGCCGCGGCGCGCAGGCGGCCGCGGAGATCGCCGGCCGCGGCGGCGAGATGGTGGCCAGCGTGGTCGACACCATGGGCGAGATCGAGGTCTCGTCGAAGAAGATCGCCGAGATCATCAGCGTCATCGACGGCATCGCGTTCCAGACCAACATCCTGGCCTTGAACGCGGCGGTGGAAGCCGCACGGGCGGGCGAACAGGGCCGTGGTTTCGCCGTGGTCGCCTCGGAAGTGCGCGCGCTGGCGCAGCGTTCGGCCGGCGCGGCCAAGGAGATCAAGCACCTGATCGATGCCTCGGTGGACAGCGTGGAGCGTGGCAGCGCGCGCGTGGATCAGGCCGGGCAGACGATGCAGCAGATCGTGCAGTCGGTGCAGCAGGTCACCACCTTGATCGCGGAAATTTCCGCGGCATCGCGCGAGCAGTCGTCCGGCATCGAGCAGGTCGCCCGCACGGTCAACGACATGGACGAAACCACCCAGCGCAATGCCGCACTGGTGGAAGAGGCCTCCGCCGCGGCACGTGCAATGCAAGAGCAGGCGGTGGAACTGAGCGAAGCGGTAGCGGTGTTCCGTCTGGATGCACGCCGGCCGCGCCTGGCGGCTGCGGCGTGACCGACGAATGTCGTGGTTGCCGTCGGTGCGAGGGAGCTCCTGATCGGGCCCCTCGCGCCGAAGTGCGTAGAGCAGCAGTCGTCAGTGCGTAGGCTTGTACGGAATGATAAAAAAAGCGCGTATCTGTTTTTGATGAGGGCTTGTTGAGGTGCGACATAATCATGCCTGGACCTTGCCATTCAGCGGTTTCGCCTAATCCAACAAAAGTCCACGTGGCCCTTAGTGCAGGTGGCCCGGAGACGGTAGTGATGCCGTTTCCGGTCTCACTGATCAACGGCGTGGAAGGATCTGGGTTAGGGAAGACTCTGCAGTCCTGTCACTTCGCTCGCGTGATTGGCGGATCCATATCGCCCTGGTACTGCTTTCCGAAGCATCTGCGCAAACGCTGATCGCGCTCGCGTTGGTTGCAGGGTCGTTCCAGCGCGCCGGTCAGCGATAGCGCGGCACCGGCAAGCTTGGAACGAAAGGCCCAGGTCTGCTGAATCTCGCCACCATCCGGCGTCCAGTCACCAGCAAAGCGGGTGGCCTGATAGTCCACCGGCGCGGTGCGTTGCATGAAATTGCGTGTGGGCGTTGCCGTATCGACGACGGTGGCCGGTAGTGAAAGATTCAACGACTGCGAAGTATTACCAGATGTAGCGACGGGGCTGTCTGATGAGCGTGCTGATCGACGCATGTCCACCTGTGGCAGTGTTTGCGTGCTGCGAGGCATCGCCGCGCTCGCTGTATTTACCACACGTCGCGACGATGGCGACCGAGTGATCATGCCGGGCGGTGATGCCTGTGGACCGGCTGCTTGCAGCGGGCGCGGTAAAAACACCAGCGTCATGCGCGGTGAGCTGCTGCGCTGGCGATCGGTTACAGCGACCGGCGGTATGCGGCTTAGCCAAAGCGCGAATACACCATGCAGTGCGAGCACCAACAAGATAGCAAGGGCGGGTTCGCCTTGCCGATCGCGCGGACGGTGCTGTGTTGCAGGTTCCATCCGATCACGTCCGTGTGCGCTGAACGCGAGCGTATCGACAGCGCCATTGGATTTGCGTTACGCGCCGCGGCGAGCAGGCGCACTTTGCCTGCAATCTCGCTTGGTCCTTGCCTGCCCACCGTAGCGGGACCTTGAGCGGCATGGATGCCGCGCCAGAGCCTCCATGGACGGATTCACGGCGTGTCCTGCGATGGTGGGCGGGCAAGGGCCCTGCAGCCAAGCAACAGATCGACCGCTCCACGATCGATCCATCGACACCATCCAGCCACTTCGAGATACACGAGAACTGCGCTAAAAACCTGCGAGTTCAAGTCGCGGCGTCGTCAGACGATCAGGCCAAACCAGGCCGACCTCGGTATCAGGTCGTCAACCCGCTTCGCGCATCCGGGCGGTCAGGCCCTTGAGGAAGGCGCGCAGCAGCTGGTCGCCGCAGGGGCGGAAATTCTTGTGGCCCGGCTGGCGGAACAGCGCAGACAGTTCCGGCTTGGACAGCGGGAAGCCGGCGCTGGCGAAGATGGCGTGCATGTCCACGTCTTTCAGCTCGAAG
Organism: Xanthomonas sp. BRIP62415; assembly: GCF_003993515.1. Taxonomy (NCBI): domain Bacteria; kingdom Pseudomonadati; phylum Pseudomonadota; class Gammaproteobacteria; order Lysobacterales; family Lysobacteraceae; genus Xanthomonas; species Xanthomonas sp. BRIP62415. The sequence goes on along the minus strand of NZ_QEZH01000032.1, from coordinate 167,039 downwards.
GCCACGCGCAGTTTCTTCAGCACCAGGTTGTTGCCGACACGGGTTTCCAGCGGACGTACCGGCTGGCTTTCGTCGCGGCCGCGGAAACGCAGCACCAGGCCGTCGAGGAAGCGCGCCAGCATCGCGTCGGTGCAGGGCTCGAAGCCGGGCTCGTCCTCCTTCTTCAGCCAGGCCTGTACCTGCGGCTTGTCGAGCGCGAACTCCGGGTCGGCCAGGTGGGTGATCTCCACTACCTTGTCGTCGCTGAGGTCGAGCATGTAGCGGATGCTGCGCAGTACATCGTTGTGGATCATGACAATTCCGGGGCCCCGGCCTGTCGCCGGAAAGGCGCCATTCTACGGGGCCGATGCGCAACGCGGCGTATGCCCCGCCGGCCCGTTGCCGAAGCGGCGGACGCTCAGCTGCCGCGGTAGGTGGAATACCCGTACGGCGAGAGCAGCAGCGGCACGTGGTAATGGCCGTCGTTGGCGATGCCGAACGCGATCGGGATCTGCTCCAGGAATGGCGGGTCCGGCAGTGCGGTGCCGGTGGCACGCCAATAGCCGGCCACCTCGAACTCCAGCCGGTAGCGGCCGGGTTGCAGCGTGAGCGCGGCCAGTTCGGGGCAACGCCCGTCCTGGTTGGTGACCCCGGCAAAGTGCAGGCCGGCATCGGCGAACAGGCGCAAGGCGATGCCGGCGGCGGGGCGGCCGGTGGCCGTATCCAGCACATGGGTGGACAGCGTGCTCATGCCACCGCCTGGGTCGGTTGCGGCCATTGGCCGACGAATTCGGGCTGGTCGTAGGCCAGGTAGCTGTCGACGATGGCCTGGCGGTCGTCCAGGAACAGCTGATCGGCCACCGCGCGGGCCAGCCGTGGCAGCGCGACCTTGAGCCCGGACAGCGCCGCCGCCGACGGGCCGTGGTTGATCAGCGCCGAATAGTTGAAGGCGAACACCCCGTGCAGCAGTGCGGCATCGTCAGGCGTGCGCGGCAGCAGTTCGAAACCCGGCCCCAGGTAAGGATGCGCATCCAGCACCGGATTGGCCTGGCCCGGCGGCGGCTGGTAGCGGTCGCCCCAGCAGGCGATGCGCCCGGACAGCGCGGCCAGTTCCGGGCGCAGCTGCGGGTCGGTGACCAGGCCGGTGGCAACGGCGAGGAAGTCGAAGCGATGCTCGCCCTGCGGCGTGCGGACCACCACTTCGCCATCGCGCTCGGCCACGTCCAGCCACGGCGCGCCCAGGTGCAGCGCAAAGCCGGCATGCGCGCAGGCGCGTTGGAAGGTGTCGTTGGTCGGCGGCTGGTTGTGTGCGAAGAAGCTGGCCATCATCCGGTATTTGTCCGCATCCGGCAGCGTGAGAAAGCGCGGAATGATGCCGGCCTGTTCCATGTGGCGGAACGGATTGATGCGCGGCAATGCGCTGCGGCGCACGAAGACTTCGGCACTGGCGACGCCTTGCTCCAGCGCGAAACAGGCATTGTCGAATGCTGAGGCGCCGCCGCCCAGGATGCCCACGCGCTTGCCGGCCAGCGCGGCGAAGTCGATGTGGCCGGAGGTGTGCGCGTAGCGCTCTGCGGGCAGGGCGCGGCTGATCCAGTCCGGCACCATCCATTGGCCGCCGCCCTGGATGCCGGTGGCCAGGATCAGCTTGCGCGTGAGCAGCGGCGCGCCCATGGCCAGATGCAGGCGGTGGATGCCCGGCGCCACGTCCGGCTCCACGCGCGCCAGCTGGGTGGCATTGCGCACCGGCAGGCGCAGCACCGCGCGGTACCAGCGCAGATAGTCCATCCAGCTGCCGCGTGGAATCTTGTCCAGCGCGTCCCAGCCGGCGCTGCCGTGCTGGGCTTCCCACCAGGCACGGAAGGTCAGCGAGGGCACGCCCAGGTCGATCGAGGTGATCTGCTTGGGCGTGCGCAGGGTCTGCATGCGCGCATAGGTCACCCACGGGCCTTCCTGCCCCGCGGCGTTTTCATCGATCACCAGCACGTTGTGCACGCGCTCGCGTTGCAGTGCGAACGCCGCGCCCAGGCCGCTCTGGCCGGCGCCGACGATGACCACGTCATACACATGCCCGGCCGGATGCACGCGCGGCTGCGTCCATGCATCGCCGCCGTGGGCCAGGCGCTGCAGATCGTGGTGGAGCTCGCGTTCGAGTTGGGCCAGGCTCATGGCAGTGCCTCCAGGCGCAGGTGAACGATCTTGCCGATCTCGGCGAGGGCGGTGGACAGTTCTTCGCTGCGCGATGCATCCAGCCGGCGTTCCAGTGCGGCCAGGATGCCGGCCTTGTCGTGCAGCCGCACGCAGATCACGAACGGAAATCCGAACCGGTGGCGATAGGCCTGATTGAGCGCATGGAAGCGCTTGAACTCGGCTTCGCTGAGCCTGTCCAATCCGGCCGCGGCCTGCTCGGCCGCCGACGCGGCAGTGAGCGTGCGGTCGATTGCCGCCTTGCCGGCCAGCTCCGGATGCGCGCGGATCAACGCAACCTGGTCCTCCTGCGATGCGTCGAACACCACCTGCATCAGCCCGCGGTACACATCGGCGAACGGGCGCCGCCGTGCGGCGCGTTCGACCACCCACGGCGAATGCTCGAACAGCTCGCGGTAGCGTGCCACGAAGGCGGCATCGTCCAGCATGTTGTCGTCGATCACGCTCATGCATGCGTCCCCTGCAGCGAGACATGCGCGGCCACCACCTTCCAGCCGTCGGAAAACCGCACCCAGCTCTGGCTCTGGCGGCCGCGCGCGCTGCTGCCGGCACGAACGAATTCCGCATGTGTGGTGGCGAAGTCGTGACCGAAGCCGTGCACCTGCACCTGCACGAGCTGGCGTTGCGGCGAGCCGCCGCGGCCGATGCGAAAGGCGCGGATCGCCTCGATGCCGTACAGCACTTCGCCCACGCCGTAGCGCACCGTGCTGGGTGCGGGGTGGAACAGCGCGTCCATCGCGGCGATGTCGTCGTCCATCAGGGCCTGTTCGTACGCGTGGAAGGCCGCGGTCACTTGCGCGATCACCTCGGGCAGGTCGATGTCGGTGGTGTCGATGCTCATGCCGGATGGACCTGCAGCCAATGCCGCGCGATATCGATGCGGCGCGCAATCCAGGCATCACCGCTGGCCAGCACGTGATCGACAAACCGTGCCAGGGCCGCGGCACGCGCCGGCTTGCCGACGATGCGCCCGTGCAGGCCGACCGACAGCATGCGGCCGCCCTCGCTGCGCAGTTGCTCGAAGCCATCGCGCAGGTAGCGGAAGAATGGCTCGCCATCGGCAAAGCCGTTGTAGGCGACGAACTTCATGTCGTTGGCGTCCAGTGTGTACGGCACGATCAACTGCGCGCGGCCGTGGCGCGTGTCGTAATACGGCACATCGTCGGCATAGCTGTCGGCGTCGTAGACAAAGCCGCCTTCCTCGGCGACCAGGCGCGCGGTGTTGGGGCTGGTGCGGCCCTGGTACCAGCCCAGCGGGCGGCTGCCGGTGACACGGGTGTGCACGGCGATGGCCTGCGCGATATGCGCGCGCTCGGTGGCCTCGTCCACCTGCTGGTAGTCGATCCAGCGCAGGCCGTGGCTGGCGATTTCCCAGTCGGCCGCCTGCATCGCGGCCACCGCCTCGGGATTGGAGGCCAAGGCCTGCGCCACGCCGAACACGGTGACCGGCACGTTGCGCGTGGTGAACAGCCGATGCAGCCGCCAGAAGCCGGCGCGGCTGCCGTATTCGTACAGGCTCTCCATCGCCATGGCGCGCGCGCCGGGCTGCGCTTGCGTGCCGACCATTTCCGACAGGAAGGCTTCCGAGCCGGCATCGCCATTGAGCACGCAGTTTTCCGCGCCCTCTTCGTAGTTGATGACGAACTGCACCGCGATGCGTGCGCCCCCGGGCCACTGCACCGCAGGTGGGGTGGCGCCATAGCCGACCAGGTCGCGCGCGGTGTTCATGCATGCGGCTCCGCGTGCCAGGCCGCCAGGGCGGCGTCCACCGCCAGCCCCGGTGTGCAGGCGTAGCCTTCGGCGCGCAGTACCGCTTCCAGCGCGGCCAGGGTGATCAGCACCTTGTGCTTCATCGCGTTGTAGCCCATTGCGCCGATACGCCAGATCCTGCCCTGCAGCGGGCCGAACGCGGTGCCGATCTCGATTTCGAAATCCTCGCGCATGCGTCGGCGTACCGCATCGCTGTCGATGCCGGGTGGAATCACCACGCCGGTGACATTGCTCATGCGGTGCGCATCGTCGCCGAACACCTCCAGCCCCAACGCGCGGATGCCCGCGCTCACCGCACGCCCGGCGGCGGCGTGGCGGGCGAAGCGGGCATCCAGGCCTTCCTGCAGCGCCACGCGCGCACATTCGCGGGCGCCGTACAACATGGTGGTGGCTTCGGTATGGTGATTGAGGCGCTTGTCGGACCAGTAATCCATGATCATCGCCAGATCGAAATAATTGGAGGCGATGCGCGGCCCGCTGCCGTTGACGATGTCGGCGCGCACGATGCCGCGTTCGACATGGCGGCGCGCGAAGATCGCCTCGGCCGCCGCGTTGGAGACGGTGATCGGTGCCGAGCCGGACGGCCCGCCCAGGCATTTCTGCAGGCCGCCGGTGACCACGTCCACGTCCCAGCGATCGCTGGCGATCTCCATGCCGCCGATGGTGGCAGTGGCATCCACGTAACTCAGCGCGCCGGCCGCGCGGCACAGCGCGCCCACGCCATCCAGCGGCTGGGCCATGGTGGTGGAGGTGTCCCCATGCACGGTGGCGACCAGTTTGGGTGCCACGCGCTCGATCGCCTCGGCGATTGCAGCAAGCGGCACCACTTCGCCCCAGGGCGCATCCACGGTGTGCACGTCGGCACCGAGCCGGCCGAGGATTTCGGTGAGCAGCAGGCCGAAGCGGCCGAAGTTGATCACCAGCACGCGGTCGCCCGGGCTGACCAGCGACACCAGCGCCGCTTCGATACCGGCGCGCGCGGTGCCATCGACCAGAAACGTCCAGCGATTTTCGGTGCCGAACAGCGGCCGGTACAGCGCCATCACCTCGTTCATGTAGGTGGTCATTTCCGGGTCGAACTGGCCGAGCAGGTCGGCAGCCATCGCGCGCAGCACACGCGGATGCGCATTGACCGGGCCCGGGCCCATCAACAGCCGTTGCGGGGGATCGAGCTCGCCGAAGGTGTGCAGGTGACGCAGATCAGGTGACAAGGGGATCTCCCAGGTGTTCGATGAAGTGGCGCATGACCGCCAGTGCGAGCTCGGCATCGGCCGGGGCCACGTGTTCGTCCGGATGATGGCTGATGCCGCCGGCGCAGCGCACGAACAGCATCGCGGTGGGGCAGAGCGCGGCCATCACCATCGCATCGTGGCCAGCGCCGGACACCAGCTGGCGTGGCGCGATGCCTTGTGCGGCGACTGCGTGTTGCAGACGGGTCATCAGCGCCGGTGCGCAGGGGCTGGCGGCCAAGGTCTGCAACGGGTCGATGGCGATGGCGATGTTGCGGGTTTTGCTGATACGGGCCAGTGCGCGTTCGATCTCCAGCACTGCCGCATCGCGCGTTGCATCGTCGCCGGCACGCACGTCCAGCGTGCAATCCACCCGGCCCGGCACCACATTGGTGGCGCCGGGTGCGACGTTGAGCTTGCCGACCGTGGCGACCAGGTCGTCGCTGCCGGCGCGTGCAATCCCTTCGATCGCCAGCAGGGCCTCGGCAGCGGCGCTCAATGCATCGCGACGCAGGGCCATGGTGGTGGTGCCGGCGTGGCCGGCGCGGCCGTCGAAGCGCAGCGCAAAGCGCCGCTGCGCCGCGATCGCGGTGACGATGCCGACCGGCAGGCCTGCCGCTTCCAGCACCGGGCCTTGTTCGATATGGGTTTCCAGATAGGCCAGCACGCTCCCGGGCGCGCGTGCGGCCTGCTGGATCTGCGCGATATCCAGGTCCCACTCCGCCAGCGCTTTGGCCACGTCGATGCCGGCCGCATCGGTGACCGCCAGCGTGGCGGGGTCGAGCGTGCCGGCGACTGCACGGCTGCAGAACATCGAGGCAGGAAAGCGCGACCCTTCTTCGTCGCCGAAGGCGATCACCTCGATCGCGAACGGCAGGCGCCGCCCCTGCGCATGCAGCGCGGCGACGCATTCGATGCCGAGCAGGATGCCGAGCGGGCCGTCGTAACGCCCGGCATCGCGCACGCTGTCCAGATGGCTGCCGATCAGCAGCGCCGGTGCGTCGGCGCGTGCGCCTTCGTAGCGCCCGACCAGATTGGCCGCTGCATCCAGCCGCACCTGCATGCCGGCCTGGTGCATCCACTGGCCCACCTGTGCAACGGCGGCGCGATGCGCCGGGCTGAGCCAGGCGCGGAACAGCCCGCCGGGTGTGTCGCTATAGGGCGTAACACCCAGAGCATCGCAGCGGGCAACCGCGCGTGCGCCCGAGCAGGGGGCGGATGAGGTGCGTTGCGCGCTCAGCATGGGGTGCCGTGCGAATGTGGTGTTCTGCCGGCGCTGCCAGGACCGCGATGCGACACGAACTGGTGCATGAGGCCTCCGCAGGCGGCGTGGAAAGGGGGAGCACGCTGGGCGGTCCATTGCCCGGCGATTGCCCGGTGACAGGGTGGCGACAGGCGCGCGTTGCAGGCGGCACCTGTCGATTCGACTATACGAACCGGCCCTGTCACCCCAAAGCGGTTTTTTTAGGGGTGCGCGTTGCAAAAAATGCGACAGGCAGCTGGTATAGCGTTGTGCACCTTCTCCCGCCGGGAGAAGGTGCCCGCAGGGCGGATGAGGGGGCGCCGCACAGGGGTGTCAGCCCTTGCAATGACAAACGCGCCGCCACGCGGCATCAGAAGTGACACATCGCCTGCTTGGCCACGTACCCTCCACCCGAACCTTTGCGCAGCGCCCCGGTCCGCGCTGGGCAGCCGCCCGCATCGGGCTGGAGTTCCTGACCGGCGACCTGGTCGAGAAATCGCTGGCGCGGTCGCACCACTGCAAGCACGCTCGTCGCGTGCAGGCGCTGCATCAGCGTCCCCAGCGGGAGAAGCGCAGTCCACGCGGTCCCCATGGCACCAACTGCTACAGTTTCCCGTATTCCATGAAAGAGATTCACCAATGGCGCGCGACAACTTCAAGGACCTGTTGGCGCTGATCGCCATCGTTCGCGAGGGCAGCTTCACCCGTGCTGCCGCCAAGCTGGGGGTTTCGCAGTCGGCGCTGAGTCACACCATCCGCGGGCTGGAAGCGACGCTGGGTGTGCGCCTGCTGACCCGCACCACCCGCAGCGTGGCGCCGACCGAAGCCGGCGAGCGGCTGATCCAGACGGTGGCGCCGCGCTTTGCGGAAATCGAGGAGGCGCTGGCTGCGCTCGGCGACATGCGCGACACCCCCGCAGGCACCGTGCGCATCACCGCCACCGACTACGCCGCGCGCGCGATCCTGTGGCCCAAGCTGTCCGGGCTGCTGCGCGACTACCCCGAAATCAAGGTCGAAATCGTGGTCGACAACGGCTTGACCGACATCGTCGCCGACCGTTACGACCTGGGTGTGCGGCTGGGCGATCAGGTCGAGAAGGACATGATCGCCGCGCGCATCGCGCCGGACATGCGCATGGCCATCGTCGCCGCGCCGTCCTATCTCGCGCGCCGCCCCGTTCCCAGGACGCCGCAGGACCTCACCGCGCACAGCTGCATCAACCTGCGCATGAAAACCGCCGGCGGCATCTATGCCTGGGAGCTGGAAAAGGACGGCCGCGAAGTCATCGTGCGCGTGGACGGCCAGCTGACCTTCAACGGCACTTACGAAGCACTGGACGCGGCGGTGGACGGCTTCGGTATCGCGTTCGTGCAGGAGGATTTGGCACGCCCGCACATCAAAGCCGGGCGGCTGCGCTGGGTGATGAAGGACTGGTCGCCGACCTGGCCGGGCTTGCACGCGTTCTACCCCAGCCGCCGACATTCCTCCTCCGCCTTCAACCTGGTGGTCGACGCCTTGCGCTACAAAGGCTGATGGATCTGCCGCGTTGCCGGCAGCACCGATGCGCGCAGCCTGCACAGCTGGCACCGACCGATCGTTCCGGTGCGATCGCAGCATGGGCGCATGCCTGGGCTGCGCTCGCGCAAACCGAAGTCGGTGTCGAACGAAGGCGGCGCATCACGCTGCACGATCACCTACGGATGCGCGGTTGATGAGCCGGCTTCATAGGCCTGTGCCGTTCCGCCAGCTTTATCGCCGCCCGCTGCCTGCGTAAGCTGCGGCACCTCCAGACACACGCACGCACTAGCCGCAGCATCCGTTGCTGCATCGCGCCCGTCGTGCGTCGCTGCGGTGGCAGGTCGATGCAGTGCATCGCTGCCTGCAGCGCATTCCTTCCGGACACCACGTTCGCCATCGAGCGCCGCGTCAGCGCGCTTGCGGCGTGGCGTTCGTCTCGCATCCCACTTCGCACAAAGGCCAAATATGCAAGCCAGTTCGCTCGCTACCGATCCATCTTCGCGCGCTGCACCTGCCGCAACACGCCAGACCTGGAGCGCGGTCGGCTCGATGTCGCTCTGCGTTGCGCTGCTGATCGCCTCCGAGTTCATGCCGGTCAGCCTGCTGACGCCAATCGCTGCCGATCTGCATGCCAGCGCCGGCATGGCCGGCCAGGCGATTTCGATCTCCGGCCTGTTCGCGGTGGCCGCCAGCCTGCTGATCGCACCGTTGTCGTCGCGCTTCAACCGGCGCCATGTGTTGCTCGCCCTGACCGGGGTGATGTTGGTGTCGCTGCTGTTGATCGCCAACGCGCACAGCTTTGGCATGTTGATGGTGGCACGCGCGCTGCTCGGCATCACCATCGGCGGGTTCTGGGCGTTGTCTACTGCCACGGTGATGCGCATCATGCCCGAGCATGCGGTGCCCAAGGCCTTGGGCATCATATTCATCGGTAACGCGGTCGCTGCCGCATTCGCCGCGCCCCTGGGCAGCTACCTGGGCGCGACCATCGGCTGGCGCGGGGTGTTCTGGGGCATGTTGCCGCTGGTGGCGCTGACCATTCTCTGGCAATGGCGCAGCCTGCCATCGATGCCCGCGCGAGGCGCCACCTCGCTGGGTGGCATCGTCACCTTGTTGAAGCGTGGGTATGTGGCGCGCGCCATGCTGGCGGTAATGCTCGGGTTTGCCGGCGCGTTTTCTGCGTTCACCTACTTCCGCCCGTTTCTGGAAACCGTCGCGCAGGTCGATGTGTCGCAGCTGTCGTTGCTGCTGCTCGGCCTCGGCCTGGCCGGATTCGTCGGGACCTATGCCGCCACCGCGCTGGTGCCCAAGCGCTTGTTCACCCTGCTCAGCGTGCTGCCGGTTGCGTTGGGTGTGGCGACCATCAGCATGCTGCTGGCCGGCCATCTGGTGTGGGCCGTGGCCGTGGCGATGATTGCCTGGGGCATGCTCAATTCGGCGATGCCGGTGGCCTGGTCCACCTGGCTGAGCCGCTGCGTCAAGGACGCACCGGAAAGCGGTGGCGGCCTGATGGTGGCCGCAATCCAGCTCTCGATCCTGCTGGGCGGCGCCGCAGGCGGCGTGCTGCTGGATCATGTGTCGATCGGCGCCACCTTCGTCGGTGCCAGCGTGTTGCTGCTGGCAGCGTCACTGGTTGCAGGGCGGGGCGATCGTTTGCAGCCGTGAGTGCCGGCGATTGCGCGATGCAGCGCGCAGTGCGTGGAGGCCAGTTCGTGCCAGGCAACGACGCGAGGGCGGCAGCGGATTTTCTGAAGCGCATCACGAAGCCCACAAGCGCGCGTGCCTTGCGCGGCGGTGACGTTTGCCATCGGCCACAGCCCGCGGCCCATGCTCAAGCTGTCTGCGTCGGCATTCCCGCGCGGCGCTGCGGCCATTCGAGCAGCGCCGGTCTGATGCCGAGAGCCAACGGAAGGCGTTGGCGAGCGCACCGTTGTCAGCAAGCGCAAGCACGCTTGGCTGCTGTGCAGCCGTGAGCAGGCTCCTGGCGTTATTTCCAACAGTCCACTGTGAGGTGACAGGCACCTCACACCAACGTGGAACCTGCCAGGCTCAATCCGCCGACAGCGATCCCAGCGTGAAGCCGGACACGGCATTGAGCTTGCCGCGCCAGAGCACGCCACGGTTGCTGGGCAGGGGCTGGCCGCCGGGCGAGAAGCAACGCGAGTCGATCAGGTGGAGGAACTGCGGCGGCGTGCTGCTCTGCTCGGTATCGTCCTCGGTGTCGTAGATGCTGGCGTGGCTGGCAAACGCACGACGGATATCCTCTTTTTCCTCGGCATCGCCGGGATAGGCGGCAGAGAATTCCTGCGCAAAGGCCTCGAAGTACTGCTTCCCGCTGACCAGCTGGCCCGACACGATGATGCCTTCGACAAACAGGGTGATGCCGAACTGCACGTTCGAGGTGTTGACGGTGGCAACCAGCTTCTGCAGATACCAATCCACGCTCTGGCCGTCGAACGCCAGCTTGACGTCCTCCAGGTTCGGTTGATTGTCGTCTTGCTCTGTCATGTGGCTCTCCTTGGTGGAAGGGTTGATGCGTGTGTCGAATAAGCGCGGCGACATCCCTCTTCATCGCCCCGCATGCCCAAAAAAGCAAGCGCGTCCTGTGCAGCGATCGGCGCGGCTGGATCCGCCATCATCGCCTTGGAGAGCATGCCCGGAGTCTATGCCATGTTCCGCCCTGGCTGGAGTCCTGATCGCTAGCGCTCGCCTCTGCCAGCGTGCAAGCCGCCGCTCCGGCGCGATGGCGCAGCTGGCTGCCGGCAACGTCCACCCCTCACCGAGGCAGATGCAGGAAGCGCCGACAAGCCCCGACCATCACCACCCGGCCGCCGCCCCATCGGAGCGCGGATCGCTTGCCCCGCTGAGCGCGCCTTCCACTTCACGCACCAGCGCGCCTGCGTGTCCCATCACCGAGGTGTAGGCGGGCAACAGCTCCACCGCATGCCCCGCATCGCGCAGTGCCTGCACCAGTGCCGGATCAAAGCGGTCTTCCAGCTTCAGTGACGTGCTGTCTTCGCCCCAGGTGCGGCCGAGCAGCCAGCGTGGTGCGGTGATGGCCTGTTGCAGCGGCATGCCGAAGCGCGCGTAGCGGGAGAAGATCGCGGCCTGGGTTTGTGGCTGGCCTTCGCCGCCCATGGTGCCGTAGGCCATGACGCGGCCGTCGTCGAAGGTGGCCAGGGCGGGGTTGAGGGTGTGGAAGGGTTTGCGGCCCGGGGCGAGCGCGTTCCAGCCGTCGGCGGCGAGGCGGAAGCTGCAGCCACGGTTCTGCCAGGTGATGCCGGTGCGCGGCAGCACCAGGCCGGAGCCGAATTCGAAATAGGTGGACTGGATGCAGCTGACCGCGCGGCCGTGCGCATCGATGGCGCCGAACCAGACGGTGTCGCCGGCCTGCGAGGGCTGCGGCCAGGGCAGTGCGCTGCGCATGTCGATGCGTGCGGCGAGCGCATCGAGCGCGGCGCTGTCATCGAGCAGCGCCTGTGCGTCCAGCGTCATCCAGGCGGGGTCGCCGAGGTGCGCGTCGCGGATCAGGAAGGCCTGTTTGGTGGCTTCGATCAGGCCGTGCAGATGCGCATAGCTGTCGGCGTGTTCGGCCTGCAGGCGATCGAACAAGGCAAGGATCAGCAGCGAAGCGAGGCCTTGCGTGGGCGGCGCGTGGTTGTAGAGGCGTGCGCCGTGGATGGCGACCGAGAGCGGTACGCTGGGCTCGGCGCGATGACTTGCGAGATCGTGCGCGCGCAGCGGGCTGCCGAGCGCCTGCAGGTCGGCGGCGATGTCCTCGGCCAGTGCGCCGCGATAGAAACTGTCCAGGCCCTGGTCGGCCAGCCGCTGCAGGGTGTGTGCGAGTTGCGGTTGTTGCAGCAGTGCGCCTTCGTGCAGCGGCGCGCCGTGCGGTTCGAAGATGCTGGCGTAGGCACCGGGTTGGACGCGCAGTTCGGCACTCTTGCTGGCGGCGATGTGCGCGCCGCCCAGCGTGACCGGCACGCCATCGCCGGCGTGGTGGATGGCGTCCTGCAACAGGCGCTGCAGCGACAGGCCGCCGCCTGCCTGTTGCAGGGCCAGCGCCCAGCCGGAGACGGTGCCGGCGACGGTATTGGCCGCGCCGGGGCCGCGCCACGGAATGCTGGCGTGGCCGCGATAGAAGTCCAGGGTCGCAGCCTGTGCAGCACGGCCGCAGGCATCGATGGCATGCACGCGGCCGTCGGGGTCGTGGATCAGCCAGAAGCCGTCGCCACCGATGCCGGTCATGTGCGGGTAGACCACGGCCAGGCAGGCGGCGGTGGCGACGGCCGCTTCGATGGCGTTGCCGCCGTCGCGCAGCACATCGCGCCCGGCCTGCGCGGCAAGGTGATGCGGGGCCACGACCATACCGCGGCGTGCGCGCAAGGTATGCAGCATCAGCGTGTCTCTGCTGGCGGGCTGAAGGCGAGCAGGCCGTCGCGTTCGAGGTGCGCGGCGAGCGCGAATAGGCGGTCTTCGCGGCCGGGTGCGGCAATCAGCTGCACGCCCAGCGGCAGGCGACCGGGGCGCGGCAACGGCGCGGCCAGCACCGGGCACGCGGCCAGGCCGAGCGGCTGGGTGAAGATGCCCAGGTTGGCGCGTGCGGACACCGGCAGGCCGTCGATCTGGATGCTGTCCTGGTCGATGCGCGGTGCCACGCAGGGTGTGGCCGGCGCGATCAATACATCCACCGTGTCCCAGAGGCGCTGCATGGCCGCGCCAAACCACTGCGCGAAGCGGCGTGCATCGGCCACCGCGCTGGCGGGCAGTTGCAGGCCGGCGAGCAGGCGGTCGCGGGTGGCCGGGTCGAACTGCTCGGCGTGCGTGCCCAGGCCGGCGCGATGGCGGTGGCCGCCCTCGGCGGCGGTGAGCACGAAGGCGGCGGCGCGGGCGCGCTCTGCGTCGGGGAGTTCGATCAGGGCGGTGCTATTGCAGGCGGTGAGCAGTTCGCCCAGGCCGGCGTCCAGTGCGGGATCCAGGTTGCGCTGGAACCAGCCGCCCAGGCGGGCGATGCGCAAGTTGCCGGCGGTGCAGTGGGCCAGTGGCTGCCCCAGCATCACTTCGTAGACGCGGCGCAGGTCGGCGATGGAGGTGGCGAACGGGCCCACCACATCCAGCGCATCGACGAAGCCGAACACGCCCTCCAGCGGCAGCGTGCCGTGCGTGGGGCGCAGCCCGTACACACCGCACAGCGCGGCCGGCACGCGGATGGAGCCGTTGGTGTCCGAGCCCAGCGCGAACGGCACCAGCCCGGCGGCCACCGCGGCGGCCGAGCCGCCCGACGAGCCACCGGCCAGATGGCGGTGATCGTGCGGGTTGGCGGTGGTGCCGTAGTGCGCGTTGACGGTGGCGAAGCCGTAGGCGAATTCGTCCATGTTGGCGGTGCCGACCAGCACCGCGCCGGCATCGCTCAGCCGTTGCACCACGGCCGCATCGCGGCTGGCGGGCGCGCACTGCGCGCGCATGACGGCGCCAGCGGTGGTGACCTGGCCGGCGACGTCGAACAGATCCTTGACCACGAACGGCACGCCGGCCAGCGCACCGCCGTCGCTGCCGCCGGCCAGCGCGGCCTGCACGCGCGCGGCATCGGCGGCGGCGCGTGCGGGCAGCAGGCGGGTGATCGCGCGCAGGCTGTCGTTGGCCTGGTTGATGCGCGCCAGCGTCTGGGTGGCATGGCGTGCGGCCAGCGTGGGCTGGCTGCGGGTGGCGCCGACGATGGAGGCGATCAACCCGCGCGCAGTGGCGGTGTCCGGCGCGGCGGGGCGCGGGGCGTTGAAGCTGGCGAGCAGCTGCGCGTGGCCACGCAGCACCTCGGTATTGCGATCGATGCCGGCCTGCCACTGCGCTGGGAGTTGCATGGGGTCACCTGGTTGAGGGCTGGGAGTCGGGATTCGGGATTTGGGAGTCGATGTCGCGGCCTGCAGGTGGTGCGAATGCGCCGCTGCTGGACCGGCTGCTGGGCTGCGGCGGATAGTGCAGGATGCACAGATGCGTCAAGTGAGCTGCGGTTGCTGCCACGACCAAGGTGGATGACAGGCGCGGCGTTTCAGCATTGCCGGTCAATCGCCACGGCTCGGGGGCGCAGCCTCATCCGTCCCTGGGGCTTTTTCTCCCGGTGAGAGAAGGGGTAGCGGCAATCCGACTGCCGGTGGTTGCGGCGCAGTGAGGTGGTCTACCAGGAGTTGTTCGAACGCCTGGACATCCACCGCGTGCACCACCGTCTGCGCCTGCTCGCCCAGCCCCGGCTGATACCCAGGCGCCCACGACAGGATATCGCCGTAGCCCGCGTCGAAGGCGGTGTTGGTATCGACATAGAGCGTTTCGGTCCGTGTCGCCAGCTCCGGGCGCAGCCATACCGCGGTGGCCAGCTCGTCCCACATCGGAAAGCCCGGTTCGCGGCGCCGCAATGCGTGGCCGATGCTGGTATCGGCAGCGCTCATGCGCGCAAGCAGGTCGGGGGTGAGTTCGGTCGCGGTCGATGGGTCCACCGGCACCATGGTGATCCTACGCCAGGGTGCGCGCATGACGATGCTGGCCGCCTCCGGATCCCAGCGGATATTGAATTCGCGGCGTGGCGAGTTGACGAACTCGCGTGCGAACTGCTGCGCGCTGATGCTGTTGCGTTGCTGCCGCGGGTTGAGGCTGCCGCCCATGTAGACCAGTTCGCGCGCCAGCGTGGCGAAGGCCGGATCCAGCGATTGCGCGAGTGCCAGGTTGGTCAACGGGCCTGTGGCAATGATGCTCACCTCGCCCGGATACTGGCGCACCATGCGCAGCATGAACAACGCGGCTGGCTCCTCACGCGCGCGCACCACGCTGGGATTGCCCAGTGCCAGCTCCGGCACCACGTCGTGGGCGTGATAGCGCGGCGCGCTCTGCACGGTGTCGCCGTCCACCCAGTGCCTGGTCCATGCCCCTTTCCAGACCAGCTTGCCGTAGAGCGCTTCCCAGCGCTCGGTGGCCAGTTCGCTGTTGAGCAGCGGATGCACCGGGCCGGGCAGCACGGGGATGTCGGGATGGCCAGCCAATTCCAGCAGGCGGCAGGTATGCGCCAGCACCTCGTCGCGCCAGATGTTGCCGCTGACCGCGCTGATGCCCAGCACTTGGACCTCGGGCGACTGCAACAGCAACAGCTGCGCAGGCGTGAAGCCATCGATGTCGTCTTCGAGAATGACGCGGCGTTTGGAGGAGGGGGTGTGCGGGTGAGTCATTGCGTTTTTGTCGTGGAAGGTGGGATGCATTGCAGCGGCGGATGGATCGGAAGGCGCGTTGGCAGGAGCGTGCCTGCGCGCGATGTGGCGTTACCGGGAAAGCCCGTTCGCGCTCGGGCGCGCTCCTACATGCAACAGCGTGCGTTCGTACTGGGCCAGGTCGGTTTCCAGCTGCCATTGCAGCCGAGCCTTCTCGCTGCCCTGGCGGAATGCTCGACAGGCAGCATCATCGGTGTCGCGCTGCAACGCGGTGGCGCAGGCCTGCGCAGCGTTACCGTCGGCATCCCACAGGCTGGTGCCCGGCAGGAAGCTGTAGGTCAGGCCGTTGCGGGCCAGCTGCTTGAGCGTGGGGTAATCGATGCCTTGTTCCTCCATCGCACGTTGATATTCGTGGGTCATGTCCGCGCGGGAGACGCCGGCATCATCGGTGGACAGCACCACCGGCACACCGGCGCGCAGATACATCGCCAGCGGATGCGCGGCGCCTTTGACGCCAAGGATCACATCGTTGCTGGTGAGGTTGATCTCTACCGCAACCTGTTGGTCGCGCATGCGCTGCAGCAGTCCATCAACGTCGTCTTCGTAGGGAAGGTCCACGCCGTGCCCGATGCGGCGTGCACCGACATCCACCGCCTGGCGGATGTGCGAGCGCAGTTGCGCCGGCGGCACCAGGCCCAGTGCCAGCTCGCCGGCATGCAGGGACAGCGGCACGTCGGGATAGCGTGTGGCGAAGAAGCGGAACATCGCCATGTGGCGGGTGTAATCGGCCAGCGCCACCGGGTTGTCTTCGGGCGCGACGATGTTCAGCGCCACCGCGCGGCTGCCGCCGGCGGCGATCAGCGCGTGCGCCAGCGCCATCTGCCCGAACACCATCGGCTGCGGCAACACGCGCAGCACATAAGGCACGTAGCGGTACGTCACCTGGCAGCCGGGACGCGCAGTGGGCTGGTCGCAGTGCAGCACACGGCGCACCTGCGCGTCGGTGTCGGCAAGCGCGCCTTGTGCGGCCTGCACCAGCGGTGGCAAGGCATCCTGCAGGGCGCGCAGGTTGGCCGCGTCGTCGTCGCCCTTCCATGGCAACGCCTGCATCTGTGTTGCCGCCTGGTCCATCTGTGGCGGGTTGGCGATGATTTCCACATACGGCACGCGGTCGCGCGCGGCCTGTTCCAGCACCGCGGCCACGGTGTCGGCAACGCGCATGCGCACCACCGCGTCGAACTTGCCGAAGGTGCTGAAGAACTGGTCGTGTCCGGTGGGCTGCGACGGGCTGGGCAGGAACTTGCGCATCGACAGGGCATCCACCAGCTGGCCATACAGCGCGGCATTGCGCGTGGCCAGGTCGCGTGCGGGCTCCTGACCCTTGGCGCATGGCGGCGCACGCAGGCTTAGGTCGTCCAGTTGCACGCAGGCGCCATCGTCGCTGGCCCACTGCAGGTAGTCCTCGGCATACACCGAGCCGGACAGATGATTGTGCAGGTCGCCGCCCTTGGGCATCGCCTGCAGCCAGGCACGCAGTTGTGCAGGGTGATCGGCGGCGGTGCGCAACAGCTGCGCCACCTGCTGCTCGCGTTGCTGTGCAGGCGAGGCTTGGTTGCGTGCCTGCGCGGCGGTGGGCAACAGGACGCATAACGCCAAAAGCAGGCTGCGATGAACGATGGACATGCGTTGGAGAACTCGGAAAGAAAAAACAATGGCGCAATCACGCCGCCGGTAGACGCAAAGCATGCCTTGCAGCGCGGTGGACGGCCAGCGGTTGAGGTGGTTTAGGTCGGTACGGGAGATCACGCCGGCCGCACGTTGCACGGGTGAGGCTGCAAGACACCTCCGCGTTGCATGACATAACGCGTGAGCAGCTGCGCATGTCGCCCGCCAGATGCGGAGCCTGGCTTCCAGCGCCGCGGCTTGCGGACGCGCTGCATTGCATGCTGCGCGTCCGCACATCCGGCGTGACACGCACAGGGGCATCGCAAACAATCACGCTGCATGGACGGAGTGCTCTCCGACGTCGGGCACACGATACGTGCGGGACCTGCGCGGTGCGCATTGCCTCGCTGTCCCGGACAGACACTGTGCCCTTGCGACGCTGGGCAGTGTGTCGGGCTCATCGGCATCGCGGGTTGTCATGCGCCGTGGTCGCCGGCTGCATCGGTCAGTGCAGTCGTCACGCGTGCACAGCCGTGGTGGCAATGTCACTGCTTAGGCAGTCACGACAGACAGGCACCTTCAAAGATCCAGCACCAGCCGCGGCGTGCGGCTACGCGAACAGCACAGCGTGATCTGCCGGTTCTGCGCGTGCTCGCTGTCGCTGAGCACACTGTCGCGGTGGTCGGGCGTTCCGGCAATCACGCCGGTCAGGCAGGCGCCACACATGCCTTGCTCGCAGGACAGCGGTACCTCGATGCCGGCATCCAGCAGGGCGCTGGCGATGCTGCAGTCGGCCGGCACCTGCACCACGCGGCCGCTGGCGGCCAGTTCCACTTCGAAGGTGCTGTCGGCATCGTGGGTCAGGCCGGGTGCGGCGGCGGCGAAGTGTTCGCGGTGCAGTTGCTCGGACGTCCAGCCGTGCGCCTTGGCGAGCGCCGTGAAGTGGTCCATGAAGGCGGCCGGCCCGCACAGGTACAGCTGGTCGCGCGCACGTGCCTGTGCCAGTTCGTCGGGCACATGCACGCGCGGGCTTTCGCCGCCGTCGCTCAGATGCACCTGCACCTGGCCGTGCGTGAAGCCCTGCTGCAGCCGCTGCCCGAACGCCACATCGGCGTGCCGGCGCGCGTAGTAATGCAGCACGAAGGGCTCGCCACGCGCTTCCAGCGCTTCGGCCATCGATAGCAGCGGGGTAATGCCGATGCCGGCGGCCAGCAGGACATGGCGCTCGCCCGGATGCAGGGGAAACAGGTTGCGCGGTGTGGAGATGCGCAGGCGGTCGCCGGTGCTCAGCTGCTCGCACAGATGCCGCGAGCCGCCGCGCGAGGCGTCGGCCAGCTTCACGCACAGCAGATAGTGGTCACGCACATGCGGCGCGCTGGCGATCGAATACTGGCGGATCATGCCGTCGGGCAGATGCAGGTCCACATGCGCGCCGGCCTCGAAGGCCGGCAATTGCGCGCCGACCGGCTCCAGCCGGATCGCGCGTTGGCGATGGCCCTGGTCGACGACCTCGGCAACGCGCACCTCGTGCAACTGCATGGCGTGCTCCTCGGCGGTCAACGCAGGAAAAAGTCGCTATAGCCCTGGCTGCGCAGGCCACGGCGATAGGCGATGGAACTGCGGTCGGCCGGGATATGCACTTCCAGCAGCGGGTCCAGCGGCAGGTATTCGGGGCGCTGCGCCTCGACCATGGCGCGGTCTTCCTCGAACACGCGCAGGTTGAAGGCGTGCACGTCCTCCACCGGCAGATGGGTGTCGAAGTTGCGCGCAATCGGCACCAGCAGGCGCGTCTTGTGCTTGGACACCGGGCTGGCCGCGTTCATGATCACCAGCCGCTTGCCCGGCACCGGGAAGTGGATGGTGAGGGTGGCGGTGAACGGCAGGTGCACCTCGAAATGGCGTAGCCACTGGAAGTTGGGGTCCACGTCCGGCAGCGGCATGTCCACCGAATAATTGGCCACCGAGCTCAGATAGTCGGCATTGAAGCCGGTCGGCGTTTCGGTGGTGGTGTAGGCCGGCACCTCGCGCTTGTCCGGCTGGGCAAAGGTGGCGGTGTGCACGAAGGCGAAATGCGCCACGTCGATGAAGCCTTCCAGCTGGCGCGCGGCACTGCCGCCGATATCGAACGCCGGGCAGACGATCTGCTGGAAACCCTCCTCGTCCCAGCCCGGCATCGGCGGGATCTGCACCTCGGCCTCGCTGACGCCGGCCGGCTTGGCAAGGCAGACCCAGATCAGGCCATAGCGCTCGGCCACCGCATAGGTGTGCAGGCGCATCTTGGCCGGGATGTTCTGATTGGGACTGGCCGGGATGTGGTTGCAGCGCCCGCCCGCGCCGAAGCGCAGCCCGTGATAGGCGCAGACCACGCCGCCGCCATCGGCGGTGCCCATGCTCAGCGGCACGCCGCGGTGCGGGCAGACATCGCGCGCGGCCACCAGCTCCTGGCCCAGCCGGTACAGCACCAGCGGCTCGTCCAGCAGGGTGGCCTTGAATGGCGCCTCGCCCACCTCGCTGCTCAGCGCCACCGCGTGCCAGTGCTGGGCCAGGCGTTGCCAATCGGCGGCGGCGAAGGTGCAGTGCAGCGGCAGGGCGGGGACGGCGACATCCATGGGTCCAGTCTCTGGCGGAGGGCGGGAGCGGTGCCGGATTGACTCTAGGAAGCCGGGGGTGTGTTATCAAACATCGATTTTCAGCCAAGCCATTGCAAAAAATGCAACACCAACCGGGCCCCGCCGCATGCTGACCTTTTCCCGCTTCACCCGTTACTTCATCGAGGTGGCCCGCTGCGGCAGCATCCGCAAGGCCTCGGAGGTGCTGCACGTGTCGGCCTCGGCGATCGACCGGCAGATCCTCAAGGCCGAGGAGGAGCTGGGCGCGCAGCTGTTCGAGCGCCTGCCCGGGCGGCTGCGCCTGACCGCCGCCGGCGAGCTGCTGCTGGTGGACGTACGCGGCTGGGAGAAGGCCTACGCCCGCACCCTGGAGCGCTTCGACGAGCTCAAGGGGCTGCGCCGCGGGCATGTGGAGATCGCCATGATCGACGCGCTCAGCGAGGGCGTGGTGCCGGCAGCGGTGGCGGCATTGGTGCAGGAGTACCCCGGCATCACCTTCAACCTGTCCACCGCGCGCAACCAGCGGGTGATGGAAATGGTGACCTCGGCCGATGTGGACATCGGCCTGCTGCTGGACCCGGTGAGCAGTGTGGACCTGGAAGTGCGCGCCTTTGCCGACATCCCGCTGGGCATCGCGATGCCGGTCGGCCACCCGCTCAGCACCCGCACCGAGCTGCAGCTGAGCGAAACGCTGGAGCATCGCCTGCTGCTGCCGGCCGCGCCGTTGATCGTCGGCGAGCATGCCAAGGTGCTGTACCAGCGCCAGCACATCGACGTGAAGCGGCTGACTCACTGCAACGACGTGCGCACCTTGCGCGGGCTGGTGCGCGCCGGTGCCGGCGTGGGCCTGATGTCGTGGCTGGATGCCGCACCGGATGTGGCCGACGGCCGGCTGGCGTTCGTGCCGTTCCGCCGCCACCTGACCAAGCCGATGACGCTGGCGCTGTGCGTGGCCCCGCAGCGGCAACTCTCGCGCTCGGCGCAACTGGCGATCCAGGCGCTGGCGGCGAAGATCGATGCGATGGTGGTGCCGGTGGTGGGGTGAGTGTGCTGCGCAAGCGGCCCTCACCCCTGCCCCTCTCCCGCAGGCGGGAGAGGGGAAAGACCGTGCGTTCATGCAGGCCGATGGCATGCCGGTACTGCCACTCGCATGCAGGCACCGCCGATAACACGCAGCTGACGCCGTGTGTCTCCCTTCTCCCGCCCGCGGGAGAAGGTGCCCGCAGGGCAGATGAGGGCATACCGGTACTGCCATTCGCATGCAGGCACCGCCGATACACGCAGCTCGCGCCGTGTGTCTCCCTTCTCCCGCCTGCGGGAGAAGGTGCCCGCAGGGCGGATGAGGGCATACAGGTACCGCCACTCGCATGCAGGCACCGCCGATAACACGCAGCTGACGCAGTGTGTCTCCCTTCTCCCGCCTGCGGGAGAAGGTGCCCGCAGGGCAGACGAGGGCATACCGGTACTGCCACTCGCATGCAGGCACCGCCGATACACGCAGCTGACGCCGTGTGTTTCCCTTCTCCCGCCTGCGGGGGAAGGTGTCCGCAGGGCGGATGAGGTGCCACTCGCATGCAGGCACCGCCGATAACACGCAGCTGACGCCGTGTGTCTCCCTTCTCCCGCTTGCGGGAGAAGGTGCCCGCAGGGCGGATGAGGGCAACGTCCACCCAGTACAATCACATCTGCTCTTTCAGGCGACACCGCAGCATGCAGTTGATCGATATCGGCGCCAACCTCACCCACGACTCCTTCGACCGCGACCGCGACGCAGTGCTGCAACGCGCACGCGAGGCAGGCGTTGCGCAACTGGTGATCACTGGCGCCAGCCGGGAACATTCGCCGCTGGCCTTGCAGCTGGCCCAGCAGCACCCCGGATTCCTCTATGCCACCGCCGGCGTGCACCCGCACCACGCAGTGGAATTCACCGCCGAATGCGAGGCCGAAATGCGCACGCTGCACGCGCATCCGCAGGTGGTGGCGGTGGGCGAATGCGGGCTGGATTATTTTCGCGATTTCGCTCCGCGGCCGGCGCAGCACAAGGCCTTCGAGCGCCAGCTGCAATTGGCCGCCGACAACGGCAAGCCGCTGTTCCTGCACCAGCGCGAGGCGCACGACGATTTCCTGTCGATCATGCGCAGCTTCGATGGCCGCCTGGGCGCGGCCGTGGTGCATTGCTTCACCGGCACCCGCGATGAGCTGTTCGCGTACCTGGACCGCGATTACTACATCGGCATCACCGGCTGGCTGTGCGACGAGCGCCGCGGTGGGCATCTGCGCGAGCTGGTGCGCAATATTCCGGCCAACCGGTTGATGATCGAAACCGATGCGCCCTACCTGCTGCCGCGCACGCTCAAGCCGATGCCCAAGGACCGCCGCAACGAGCCAAGGTTCTTGTCGCATATCGTCGAAGAACTCGCGCGCGATCGTGGCGAGGACGCGGCGCTGACTGCGGCCAACAGCACCGCGGCCGCGCGGGCATTTTTCCGTCTTCCTGCGCCTGCAGCCGCGGCATGAGGTGCGCGGCGTGGGCGATCACGCCGCCAGCAACTCCCAGCCCTGCGCATCGCGCAGGCGCAGCCCCAGTTGCGGTGCATCCACGCTGACCCGCACGCCGCTGGCCCATGGCAGCTGCCGCTGCTGCGGAAACCAGCGGCGTGCCTGATCGACCACGATCAACAAGCCATCATCGTCGCCCAGCGCGGCAAAGCCCTCGACCGCCGGCGCAAATGGCCGAACGCCGAAGTGATGGGCGACGCTGCTGGTCACCACCGCGACATCGTTGCTGGGCAGCCCGATCTCGCTCAGACACAGCAGTTCTTCGCCGTGGAACGCGCCGTCGCCGGTGACCACGTCCCGCACCGCCTGGCGCGCGATCAACTCCAGCACCGCGCCATCGGGGCCGGCGAAATACACCGAGTGCGATTGCCACACGCCATCCAGTCGAAACTGCCGGCGGCCGTGCGGATCGGCAAGTAGGTTGCTGCGTGCGCCAATCCACTGCGCAGCGGCGTCGAAGCGCGAGGGCGCCACGTTGAACGCCAGATGCACACTGCCCACCGGCTGCTGCGCCTGTACGCATTCTAGCGTGCTCCAGCCGATGCGAACGCTGTTGCCGTGTTGCGGCAGCTGCAGCACGTCCCGATAGAAGCGCAGGCTGAGGTCGGGGTCGAGGCAGGGCAGCAACAGGTGACGAAGATGCATGGCAGGCGCAGGTGGTGGAAGAAGCGGGCATTGAACGACCTCAATCGCGGTTGAGGTCAAGCCATGTGTTCGAATTCTGTAGAGCATCTGCCAGCGATAGCGAGGCGCGTGATGTCTGTGGCAGAGGCTTCAGTCGCGATGATGTCTGCAGGCCAGCCGCATCGTGCGCATGCGCACTTCTACAAGATCAGCGGTCGCTTGTGTGGCTGACAGGGTGTGTTAGTCAGATGTCGGCTCAAAAAAGCCAGCGCTAGAGCCGGTGGTGAGGAACGCGACCCAGCAACGTAAGCCTGCCTGCGGGTAGGAGCGCACTCGTGCGCGAGGGCGTTACCGGGACAGCCACATCGCGCCCAGGTGCGCTCCTACAACAGCCGCGGTGCGTTCGCTGTTATTGGCGCAACGTAACCTCGCTTAAAGCACTTCCGCCAGGGCCCACAGATGTCGGACCAGCGGCGCCGTGTCCAGGGCGCCCGGCGATACCGCCAGCGCGAGCCGGGCCAGCGGCATCTGGCCTTCGATCTCCAGATAGCGCACGCCGGGCAGTTGCAGCTGGGCGGTGGAGGCGGGCACCACCGACACGCCCAGTTCGGCGGCGACCAGGTTGACGATGGACGACATCTGCGGCGCTTCCTGGGTGATGCGCAAGGTCACGCCGGATTGCCGGCAGGCGGCGAGGATCTCGTCGTACAGGCTGGAACCGAAGCTGCGCGGGAACAGGATGAACGGCTCGCCCGCCAGCGCCGCCAACGGCGCGCTGTTGCGGGCGGCCAGCCGATGCGCGGTGGGCACGGCGATCTTCATCGGCTCGTCGGCAAAGCGCAGCAGTTGCAGGTCGGGCGGCGTGCTCAGGCCGTAGCGCACGAAGGCCGCGTCCAGGCGGCCTTCGGCCAGGGCCACCAGCAGTCCGGCGGTATTGGTTTCTTCCAGCAACAGCTCCACCCGCGGCCATTGCCGGCGAAAGTCGCGGATCAGATGCGGCACCACCGGATTGAAGGCGGCCGAGGCGGTGAAGCCCAGGCGCAGCCGGCCGGATTCGCCACGCGCCACCCGCCGCGCGGTTTCTGCGGCGCGCTCCACGTCGGCGAGCACGCGGCGCACCTCGACCAGGAAGGCCTCGCCGGCCGGGGTCAGCTCGGCGCCGCTGTGGGTGCGCCGGAACAGCGGCGTGCCCAGATCGCGCTCCAGCGCCTGGATCTGCTGGCTCAACGGCGGCTGGCCGATCCCCACCCGCGCTGCGGCCCGGGTGAAGTTGCCCTCTTCGGCGACGGCCAGGAAATAGCGCAAGTGGCGAAGTTCCATGCTATCTGTCCTGCATATGGCAACTGCCAGCATCATATATTGGACAGGGGGTCGTAGCGGGCGAATACTCGCCGTCCCTGTCTCGATGCTGCGCCCGTGTCCTCTCCTGATCGCCACGCCGGCAGCTCGCCGGGCACGCACGCCGGCCCTGCCGACGCACCCGCCGCCGACGCACCCGCCAGCGGCCGCATCCGGCTGGCCTTGTTCCTGGCCGGCTTTGCCACCTTCTCGCTGCTGTACAGCGTGCAGCCGGTGCTGCCCGAGTTTGCGCGCGCCTTCGGCGTGGACGCGGCCACCGCCTCGCTGCCGTTGTCGCTGGCCACCGGCGCGCTGGCCCTGGCGATCTTCTGCGCCGGCGCGGTGTCAGAGAACCTGGGCCGGCGCGGGCTGATGTTCGTGTCGATCGCGCTGGCCGCACTGCTCAACCTGCTCGCCGCGTTCCTGCCGCACTGGGGCACGTTGGTGCTGGTGCGTACCTTGTCCGGTATCGCGCTGGGCGGGGTGCCGGCGGTGGCGATGGTGTATCTGGGCGAAGAGCTGCCGGCCAACAAGATGGGCGCCGCCACCGGCCTGTATGTGGCCGGCAATGCCTTTGGCGGCATGAGCGGACGCATCGTGATGAGCGTGCTGACCGATCACTACGACTGGCGCACTGCACTGGCGATGTTGAGCGTGTTCGACCTGCTGTGCGCGCTGGCATTCTTTTGGTTGCTGCCGCCGTCGCGCAACTTCGTGCGCCGGCACGGCATCAATCTGCGCTTCCATCTGCGCGCCTGGGCCGGGCATCTGCGCGATCGCAACCTGCCGTTCCTGTTCGCGCTGCCGTTCCTGCTGATGGGCGTGTTCGTGTGCCTCTACAACTACGCCGGCTTCCGGCTGGGCGGGCCGGAATTCGGCCTGAGCCAGAGCCAGATCGGCATGATCTTCAGCGCCTATGTGTTCGGCATCGTCAGTTCGTCGGTGGCCGGCGCGGCGTCGGATCGCTTCGGGCGCGGCCCGGTGGTCAGCACCGGTATCGTGCTGTGCGTGCTCGGCGTGGCACTGACCCTGGCGCATGTGCTGGCGCTGGTGGTGGCCGGCATCGTGCTGCTGACGATCGGCTTTTTCATCGCGCATTCGGCCGCCAGCGCGTGGGTGAGCCGGCTCGGCGGTGCGCACCGCAGCCATGCCGCATCGCTGTATCTGCTGGCGTACTACGCCGGCTCCAGCGTGATCGGCGCGCTCGGCGGCTGGTTCTGGCAGCACGGTGGCTGGGGCGCCCTGGTCGGCATGTGCCTGACCTTGCTGGCGCTCGCCTTCGCGGCGGCCTACGTGCTACGCCAGCGCGCCGACGACGCGCGGCCGTACGGGCGCTTTGCGCCGCATCCCGCACGCGGCGAGTGATGCGGAGCGACCGGCGCGAGCATCCGGGAACCACCGAGGCCGATATGGACGCCAGCTGCGCGTCGCATGGGCGTGCCCGGCATGCGGGTGGTTGGCCTGGCGGAATCGGGAATCGGGAATCGGGAATCGGGAGTCGGGAGTCGGGAGTCGGGAGTCGGGAGTCGTAAAAGCTGGCGCGCGCGGTTGCCGGTGGCAGCGCTTGTCAATCAGGATCTGCTGCGCTTTGTCCAACAGCTCAACAAGGTCCATTGACGCCGCGTGACGGCAGGACCGAGCCGCAGGGCCCGTTGCGCCGTCCTGCCGACAGGCGCGCAGCGAGCGGTGCCGGCGCGCAGGTCGGCACGCCGCTGGCGGCAGCCGATGTCGCCAACGGCGGTCATGCGGTGGGCGACCTGCCGGCAGGTGCAGATCCGGTGGCCGGGTCGTACTGCGGATGGCTGGGGTCCATGCTGCGCGGCAACGTGGATGTTTCTGGTTGCAGCGCGCTTTCGCGCCAGGCGCGCACCAGCAGGTCGCGCAGCATCGCCGCGCCATCGCCGGCGGTGCGGTAGACCATCGCGCGGCCGTCGCTGCTGGAGGCATCGTCGAACGCGCCGGCCTTTTCCAGGCGATAGACCTGCTCGACACGGCCGGTGCCCACGTCGAGAAAGTCCAGGATCTGCTCGAACACATCGCCCTGCTGATGCGCCAGGGCCGGCATGCGGCTCAGCAGGTCCTGCGGGGTCAGCGCAATCTTGTCCACGTAATCGCTCTCGAACTTGCCGTGCACCTTCGGGTCGGTGCTGTAGCCGTTCGGGTTCGGCCCCTGCCAGCCGTCGTGGTGGATGCTGTCGTGCTGCGGCTGCGCGCCATCGCCGATGTAGTGCGCGAACCAGCTGACGTAGAACGCGCAGGTGCGTTCGAGCTCGCGGGTGTCCTGGCCCTTGGCACGCAGCGCGCGGAGTTGCCGCATGGTTGCCACGATGCGTTGGTAGCCTTCGGTGGCCGCGTACGGCAAGGTGCCGGCCCAGCGTACGTTCATGCGCTGCGCCCGTTGCGGGTCGCTGCTGGCGATGCGCCGCTGTTCGTCATACAGCGCCAGCACGAAGGCGTAACGCGAGCGCGGCGGGTGTTGCATGAAGGCGAACTGCTCGCGGAACCAGCCGTGGTTGGGGTCTTCTTCGATCTTGAGAAACGGCTCGCTCTCGCTGCGCCAGCCATCCGGCAGCGTGGCGCCGTTGGCAATCACCTGCGCGTATTGTTTGAGGAAGACCGGGCCGTCGTCGGGCAGTGCCTGCACGGCGGCGCTGTCGATGGCCGCGTGCGCACGGTGGCCCCAGGCGGCGGCATTGCCGGAACAGGTCGCTGCCGCAAACAGCAGCGCACAGGCAAGAGGGGAAGGTGTCATGGCAGTCCTTGTGGCCTGCAGTGCGTATGCCACGCTGCAGGCGATGGATCGGGAAGTGGAGCGCTGGTAGCGAGGCTGCGACACCCCGGACGTCGGTGCACTCAGAAGTGGTAAGTCACCACCAGCCGCGAGTTGCGCTCGTAGATCGGGCGGCCGTAGATCGGTTCGCGCGTGCCCTGGCCGGAGATGGTGTCGGTGCGCGGGTTGCCTTCGGTCAGCGCAAAGGTGTTGGTCAGGTTGTCGACCGACAGCTGCACATCCCACGGCCCGTTGCGCACCAGGATGTTGGCCGCCAGGGTGTCGTAGGCGGCCAGCTCGGTGGTGTTCTCCAGGTCGGCGTAGCGCTTGCCGACGTAGGCATAGCGCAACGAGGTTTCCCAGTCGAACGCGCCGGTGCTGAAGAACAGCGTCGGGCCGGCATTGCCGTACAGCTTCGGCTGGCGGTTGGGCATGTTGCCGTCCACATCGACCACCGCCACTGCTCCGTTGGCCACCACCTCGGTGAGGTCGGAGACCTTGGTGTCGTTGTAGGTCAGGTTGGCATCCAAACGCAGCCACTGCGCCGGCGTCCACACCGCTGCCAGTTCGATGCCGGGGTTGGTGACGCTGCCGCGGTAGTCCTTGGATTCGGCCGCGCCGGTCTGCGGGTTCACCGCGCTGGTGCCGATATTGTATGGGTCGTACTTGGTGTAGAAGGCGGTGGCGAACACGTCCAGGGTGTCGAAGTTGAGCTTGGTGCCGAGCTCGAACTGGTCGGCGGTGGGGATGTTGACGTTGCCTTCGTTGGCGCCCTCGCTGGGCGCGCGGTGCGCACGCGAGGCGCGGCCATAGATGCCGACCGTCGGGTTGATGTCGTAGTTGAAACCCGCGGTCCAGTTGGTCACGCCCACGTCCAGCGCGGTGTGCGCGCGGGCCCCGGTGAACAGGCGCGCGGCATCGTCGGCCAGGGTGTCGGCCATGCCCAGGTTGCCGGTGCTGCGCAGCATGCTCCAGGCGCGGTAGCGGTAGCGCTCGTGACGCACGCCGGCTTCCAGGCGCAGCGCATCGGTCACCTGCCAGGTGTCGGCGATGTAGGGCGCCAGCATGCTGGTGTAGGCCTTGCCCTGGGTGCGGTCGGCGCCATAGATCACCACACCGTCCTTGGTCACGCCGCCGACCACGTTGCCGGCCGCGTCGTAGCCGAGCAGGTCGATGGTGCGCGGGTTCTGCCGCATCTCCAACAGATAGCTCTGGTAACGCGAATTGTAGGAACGCGCGTAGTAGGCGCCGTATACGCCCAACGTGATGTCGTGGGTGTCGCCGCCCCAGTCGAAGCGGCGATGCAGGCGCAGGTCGTCGGCAAACGAATCGGCACGCACGTTCATGGCGCGGTACTGGCCCTGGATCACCAGGCCGTCGGTGCTGGCCGGATCGAAGCGGCTGCCATCGTCGGTGTAGACGTAGCCCAGCGAGCTCAGGCCGGGAAACGCGGCGCTGGCGGCAGCGCGGCGGCTGTTGGCATACGCGCTGGCGTCCTGCGGCGCATTGCTGGAATACAGCGCGTCGAAGGTCATGTCCAGGCGATTGACGATGGCCTTGTTGGACAGGCTCCAGCCATTGTCGAAGGCCAGGTCCAGGTTCGCGCCCAGATGGTTGAACTTCATGTGGCGGCCATCGGACAGGTCGCGCAGTTCGCGCTGCGGCGCGCCGTTGGCATCGCTGGACACGATGCTGGCGCGCTTCAGTTGCGCGGTGCTCAAGGTGCCGGTGAAGCGGTCGATCAACGGGTCCAGCGAACGCGAGGTGTCGCGCGGGTCGTACAGCGGGATCGGCATGTAGAACGCATTCTTGTCGTCCAGATGTTTGGCAGTGAAGGTGATCTTGCCGTGGTCCAGCGTGTGCGTGAGGTTCATGCGGAACTGCCCGCCCTCGTCGGCCGGAAAGTCCACGTCGCGGTAGCCGTCGTTGCGGCGCACGAAGCCGCCGGCAGCCAGATACCAGCCGTCGGCCAGCTTGCCCGACCAATAGCCGTCGAGCCGGTACAGCCCGGTGTCGCCGACAGTGGTGCGCACCGCGCCTTCGGGTGTGTCGCCGCCCTGGCGGGTGACGAAGTTGACGATGGCCGCGGCATTGGAGGCGAAGATCGGCGAGGGCCCGCCGCGCACGGTCTCCACCGATTCGACCATCAGGTCCGGGCGCACCAGGCCTTCGGTCTTGTAGAAGTAGCCGTTGTTGTCCGGGTAGGGGCTGATGCCGTCTTCCTGGATCACCGCAAACGAGCCCTCGTCGGGAATGCCGCGGATGCGGTAGACGTTCTGCACTTCGCCGCCGGTGGATTCGGCATAGATGCCCGGCATCGAGCCGATCAGGCTGGCGAGGTTGAGCGGGGCCAGCTTGTCGATCTGCTCGGCGGTCAGCGCGGTGATCGCGTACGAGGCATCGAACTGGTTCTGGGCCTGACCGGCGCCGGTGACGATCATCCGGTCCAGCGAGAAGATGCCGTCCTCGCTCTTGCGGGTGGCAGGCGTGGCGGGCGCGGCTTCCTGCGCGAGCGCGGGGGTGGCCAGGGTCAGTGCCAGCGCGACGACGAGCGGACGACGCGACACGGCACGACGCACTCCGGAGCGCGTCCGGGTGTGGGTGTAGGGCATGGCAGGGATGGGGGGTAGCGGGGGAGCTGCCCACTGTCGCGGCGCCATGTTTCCGCAGCGTTGCGTGTGCACCGGATCACGCTAACTGCGTGATCCGGCACCGCGATTTGTGACGTGGCGCCTGTTTTCAAGCGGTTTCAACCGTACGCGGCGGGCGGTGAAGGCATCAAGCGCGGCCGGCGTCGGCGATCAGCGCCACCGGGGCGGAGCTGGACGAGGCGCTTCCTTGGAATCAGGCAGAAGGCCCCCAGACTATGTGCCATCCATCCATGTGGACATTCGCATTCGTGAGCACCTCCCTGCCCCTGCCCGCACCGCGTAAAGCCCCGCAGCAAGCGCGCTCGCGCGCCACCGTGGAGGTCATTCGCCAGGCCAGCATCCAGGTGTTGGTGGCCGACGGCCTGCAGGGCTGCACCACCACGCGGGTGGCCGAGCGCGCCGGCGTGTCGGTCGGCAGCGTGTACCAGTACTACCCCAATCGTCAGGCGATGTTGATCGCGCTGCTGCAGTGGCATCTGCAGACGGTGATCGATGCGGTGGAGCTGGCCTGCGCGCAACAGCACGGGCGCACGCTTGCGCAGCAGTGCCAGGCGCTGGTGCGCGCCTTCGTGCAGGCCAAGCTGCAGCATGTGGATGTCTCGCGCGCGCTGTACGCCATTGCCGAGCTGCATGGTGGCGCCATCCTGGGCGCGCAGGCGCGCCGGCGCTCGCAGCAGGCGTTCGCCGCCGCGCTCGCCACCGCCTCGGATATGCGCTTCGACGATTGCCAGGCGGTGGCCGAGATCGGCATGGCGGCCATCACCGGGCCGTTGAAGAGCCTGCTCGAGGATGGCGCGCCGGCTGTGCGGATTGCGCCGCTTCAGGCGCAACTGGTGGTGTTGCTGCACAGTTACCTCACGGCCACCGGAGTTGCACGATGACGGCGTCACCGGTGCAGGACGGCAACCCGCTGCAGGACTTCATCGAAGGCCACCGGCGCCTGTTCGTGCTCACCGGCGCCGGTTGCAGCACCGATTCGGGCATCCCCGATTACCGCGATCTGCAAGGCGGCTGGAAGCGCCCGCAACCGGTGACGTTCCAGGCCTTCATGGGCGAGCTGTCCACGCGGCAGCGCTACTGGGCGCGCAGCCTGGTCGGCTGGCCGCGTTTCGGCCTGGCGCGGCCCAACGCCACCCATCACGCACTGGCCGCGCTGGAAGCGCGCGGCCAGCTGGAAGTGCTGCTGACGCAAAACGTCGACCGCCTGCACCAGGCGGCCGGCAGCCAGGCGGTGATCGACCTGCATGGCCGGCTCGATGTGGTGCGCTGCATGGGCTGCGAGCGGCGCATGCCGCGTACCGATTTCCAGCTGCTGTTGGAACGGGCCAACCCCGGCTGGGCCGACCTGGACGCGGCGCAGGCGCCCGATGGCGATGCGGACCTGGACGATGTGGCCTTCGACCATTTTGTGGTGCCGCCGTGCCCGGTGTGCGGCGGCGTGCTGAAGCCGGATGTGGTGTTCTTTGGCGAGAACGTGCCGCGCGAGCGTGTGGAGCGCGCGTTTGCGCATCTGCAGGCGGCCGATGCGGTGCTGGTGGTGGGCTCGTCGCTGATGGTGTATTCGGGCTTTCGTTTCGTGCAGACCGCTGCACGCAACGGCCTGCCGATCGCCGCGCTCAACTTCGGGCGCACCCGTGCGGACGAGCTGCTCAGCCTGAAGGTCGAACAGTCGTGCGCGCAGGCGTTGGCATTCCTGCACGCGCCGTTCGATCCGTTGCTTGCACGCAGCGTCAATGACGCCAGTGCGCGCTCGGCATGACGCAGTGATCCATCGCAGCGGTTGTGCCCACGCGCGCGGCGCAGTGCAATGGGCACCCCCGTGTCATCTGTGGATGCCCTCTTGAGCCAGCTGTTCTCTCCCATTCGCTTCGGTCCGCTTGCGCTCGCCAACCGGATCGTCATCGCCCCGATGTGCCAGTACTCCGCGCAGGACGGCCGCGCCAGCGACTGGCACCGCATCCATCTGGGCACCTTGTCGCAATCCGGTGCCGGCCTGCTGATCCTGGAAGCGGCCGCGGTGCAGCCGCAGGGGCGCATCTCCTATGCGGACCTTGGCCTGTACGACGATGCCACCGAGCAGGCACTGGATGAGGTACTGCAATCGGTGCGGCGCTGGTCGCCGATGCCGATCGGCATCCAACTGGCACACGCCGGGCGCAAGGCCTCCACCGATCTGCCGTGGAACGGCGGCGCGGCGATCGCGCCGGATCACGCGCATGGCTGGCAGACCGTGTCCGCATCGGCGCTGGCGTTCGGTGACGGCCAGCCGCTGCCGCAGGCATTGGACGATGCCGGCATCGATGCGGTGGTGCAGGCCTTTGTCGATGCGGCGCAGCGCGCCGAACGCCTGGGTCTTGAGTTGATCGAACTGCATGCCGCGCACGGGTATCTGATGCATCAGTTCCTGTCGCCGCTGAGCAACCAGCGCAGCGATGCGTATGGCGGTTCGCTGGAAAACCGCATGCGGCTGACGCTGCGCATCTTCGATGCGGTGCGCGCGGCGGTGTCGGACAAGATCGCCATCGGCGTGCGCATCTCGGCCACCGATTGGGTGGAGGGCGGCTGGGATGTCGAGCAGAGCATCGCCTTGTCCAAGGCGCTGGATGCGCGCGGTGCGCACTACATCCATGTCTCCAGCGGCGGGCTGGATCCGCGCCAGCAGATTCCGGTGCAGGCGGGCTACCAGATTCCGTTTGCGCAACAGATCAAGGCGCAGGTCGACACGCCGGTGATCGGCGTGGGCCTGATCACCGAGCCGGCGCAGGCCGAGGCGATCCTGCAGGACGGCCAGGCCGATGCGATCGCGCTGGCGCGCGGCATCCTGTACGACCCGCGCTGGCCGTGGCATGCGGCCGCTGCACTGGGCGCCTCGGTCACACCCGCGCCGCAATACCTGCGCTGCGAGCCACGCGATGCGCGTGGCGTGTTCGCCAGCTGATTAACGCAGGGAGTGGTAAAGAAGCAGAGCGTGCGGTGTCTGGATTGCCGCTTTTGACGCAAGATCGCATAAGGAAAACAGATGCCGATAGGATTTCTGGGCTTGGGCACGATGGGCCTGCCGATGGCGCACAACCTGCTGCGCGGCGGGTTCGAACTGAGTGTGTGGAACCGTTCGCCCGGGCGCGCGCAATCGCTGCGCGAGGCCGGCGCCACGGTGGTGGATGCACCGCGCGACGCCGCGCATGGCCCGCTGCTGTTTTCGATGCTGGCCGACGACAACGCGGTGCGCGCGACCCTGCTGGAACATGGTGTGCTGGACGCGCTGCCGGCGGGCAGCGTGCACGTCAACATGGCCACCATCTCGGTGGCATTGGCGCACGAGTTGACCGCCCTGCATGCCGAGCGCGGCGTGGCCTACGTGGCCGCACCGGTGCTTGGCCGCGTCGATGTGGCCGAAGCCGGCAAGCTCAACATCCTGGCCGCCGGCGACGAGGCGGCGTTAGCGCGCGTGCAGCCGATGTTCGACGTGCTCGGTCAACGCACCTGGGAGATCGGCCGCACCCCCGAGCAGGCCAATGCGGTCAAGCTGGCGGCCAACTTCTGCCTGGCCAGCGCGATCGGCGCCATGGCCGAAGCCAGCGCGCTGGCACGCGGCCACGGCGTGGACGCCACCCAGTTCCTGGGCATGCTCACCAGCACCCTGTTCGCCGCACCCGCGTACCAGGGCTATGGCCGCCTGATCATGCAGCGCGCCTATCTGCCGGCCGGCTTCACCGCCACCCTGGGGCGCAAGGACGTGGACCTGGCGATCCAGGCCGGTGCCGACAAGCAGGTGCCGATGCCGCTGGGCGAGTTGCTGCGCGCCGGCCTGGACGAGGCGATCGCCCATGGCGACGGCAACGCCGACTGGGCCGTGCTGGCAGAGGTATCGGCGCGGCGGGCAGGGCAGGCCTGATCGCCGCATCCGCAAGGCGGAGCTAGCCCCGCTCTCGGCGAAGCGGGAAGGCACCGCTTGCGCGTCACTGGCGTGCGTGCCTTGAAACGCCCGTGCTTCAGCGCGGGCAGGGGGCGCGGAGCGGGGGTCAAGGTGAGGGTACGGGGCGAAGCCCATGTGCAGCAGATTTCGCATGCCGTCAGCGACATCTGCCGCCCACGCTCAGGCCGCGTCGCTTCAAAGCAGCACAGCCCATCTCTCACTCACCTAAACATGCAGCAGACCTTCTAAAATGCCGGCTCGTGACAGCCGCCGCTCCAGGGAGGATGCGATGCGACACCTGCATATCACGCTCGGTTCGACCGGGCGCACACCGCGCGCACTGCGCTACGCCGGTGGTAGACGATGACCGCCGCACCGGTCGTCGACCAGGGCCCGGTGGGCCCGGACCATCCCGAGCATCCGGACCACTATCTGTTTGCGCAGATCCGCGAAGCGGTGGCCGTGCTCGATGCCGAGTTGGACAAACCCACCGACGAGGCCAGTGTGCGCATGGCCGCGCGCCTGCTGCCGCTGGCCAAGCAGCATGGCTTCGACCAGGTGGATTACGTGGTGCTCAGCCGGCACGTCGGCGAGGTGGGCGAAAACGTGTTCCTGGTGCGTGGCGAACTGGCCGACCCCGCGCATCTGCGTGCGCACATCACCACCCAGGAAGCGATGGAAACCTCGGTGGAGGCATCGATGGCGCAACTGGACGACATCAACCGCCGACTGATGCTGCGCCTGCCGCCGCGCTGAGCCGCACGGGAAAGTTACGGGCGCAAGCACTGCGCCCGCAGCCGGGTGCATTGGCTATCATTGTGCCGATGCGCTCCGACTACATCCTCACCCTGTCCTGCCCCGACCGCACCGGCATCGTCTATCGCGTGACCGGCCTGCTGTTCGACCTGGCCTGCAACATCCTCGACGCACAGCAGTTCGGCGACGACGAGAGTGGCCGTTTCTTCCTGCGCGTGCACTTTGACAAGCCACCGGGCACCGAAATTGCCGGGCTGGAACGCCGCTTTGCGCAGCTGGCCGAGGAATTCCAGATGGACTGGCAGCTGCACGATGCGCGCCGTCGCGCGCGGCTGCTGGTGCTGGTGAGCAAGCAGGGGCATTGCCTCAACGATCTGCTGTTCCGCATGCACAGCCGGCAATTGCCGGTGGATATCGCCGCCGTGGTGTCCAACCACGCCGATTTCGCGCCGCTGGCCGCCTCCTACGGCATTGCCTTCCACCATCTGCCGGTGAGCGCCGACACGCGCGCTGCGCAGGAAGCGCAGCTGCTTGCCCTCATCGAAGCGCTGCAGATCGATCTGGTGGTGCTGGCGCGCTACATGCAGATCCTGTCGCCGACGTTGTGCCGCGCATTGGCGGGGCGCGCGATCAATATCCATCACAGCTTCCTGCCCAGCTTCAAGGGCGCGCAGCCGTATCACCAGGCGCACGCACGCGGGGTCAAGATCATCGGTGCCACCGCGCACTACGTTACCGAAGACCTGGACGAAGGCCCGATCATCGAACAGGACGTGGCGCGCGTGGATCACGCGATGACGCCGCGCGACCTGGTGCGGCTGGGGAGCGACACCGAATCGCTGGTGCTCGCGCGTGCCGTGCGTCGCCATGTCGAACACCGCATCGTGCTCAATGGCCATCGCACGGTGGTGTTTCGCTAGCACCCTCGCATATCCCCACGGACGGTCGCAGTACGCGCAGTGGAGCAGTGCGCAGGCCACACCCGGCCCGCGAACGCGCCGGCCTGGCGCCACCGTCGCACTCGGTTCGCCGCTCCCTTCTGGAATTGCCTGCATGTCGCTTGTCCCCGGCTCCAGCGCTCGCGCGCAACAGCACGCCACCCGCGCGGCGTTCTTCATTCCCGGCTTTGCTGCCGCGATCTGGGCGGTGCTGGTGCCGTTTGCCAAAGCCAGGACCGGCGTGGACGATGGCGCGCTCGGCCTGATCCTGTTGTGCCTGGGGGCAGGCTCGTTTCTGGCGATGCCGCTGGCCGGTGCCTTGTCGGCCCGCTTCGGCTTCCGTGCGGTCATGGGGGTGACGGCGGCGCTGATCTGCATCAGCCTGCCATTGCTGGCCGTTGTCGCCGATCCGTGGGTGCTGGGCGCGGTGCTGTTCGCGTTCGGTGCCGGCGTGGGCGCGATGGATTGCGCGATGAACATGCAGGCGGTGGTGGTCGAGCGCGATGCCCGGCGCGCGATGATGTCCGGATTCCATGCGTTCTTCAGCATCGGCGGTTTCGTTGGCGCCGGCGCGATGACCTTGCTGCTGTCGGCGCGGGTTTCCCCGCTGAGCGCGGCGCTCGCCGGGGTGATCGCCATGCTCGTGGTCGGCGTGCTGTCGGTGCGCCACTGGCGCACCGAGCGCGTGGCGCAGCAGGGGCCGTTGCTGGCCCTGCCCAGGGGCATCGTGCTGTTCATCGGCATCCTGGCGTTTGTGGTGTTTCTGGCCGAAGGCACCATCCTGGACTGGAGCTCGGTGTTCCTGGCCGATGTGCACCAGGTTGCCCCGAGCACCGCCGGCGTGGGCTATGTGGCGTTTGCATTGACCATGACGGTGGCGCGCCTGCTCGGCGATGCGGTGGTGGAGCGCCTGGGGCGCATCCGCTCGATCGTTGTGGGCGCGCTGCTGGCCAGCGCCGGCTTCCTGGTGCTCACGCTGGTGAGCCCGTGGCAGGCCTCGCTGGCCGGTTACGTGCTGGTCGGCCTGGGCTGCGCCAATATCGTGCCGGCCCTGTTTTCGCTGGCCGGCAACCAGACGCGCATGCCGGAGAGCATCGCCATCACCGCGGTCACCACCCTGGGCTACGCCGGCATCCTGGCCGGGCCGGCGCTGATCGGTTTCGCCGCGCATGGCATCGGCCTGGTCGGCGCCCTGCTCGGTGTCGCGGTGTTGATGGTGGGCGTGGCGGTGTCGACGCATTGGTTGAGGGTGTGAGTGTGCTGGGTCACCGACCTGCAGTCGGTGACTCTTTGGCAATGTGCGTCGCGCGCTGGCACGCTTCTACGAAGGGCGGGGTGCAGGTTCGTCAATGTCGTCGGGACCGTGCAGCCCGAGCAGGCGGTGGATGGCAGGCAGCGCGGTGTGCGCTGCCCGCATCAAGCGGACCTCGTCGCAGTGGGGGCTTGTCCGCCCACCTTCGCGGGAGCCGAGGCGGGAGGCCGCATCGGAACCACCACGCACGCATGTACGGCGTGCGTGGTGGGCGGCCACGGACCCTGCAATGGATGCCGCATCACTTCGCAGCGTTGGCGTTCATCACTGCATTGCGGCTTGCGTCCAGATACTGCGCCGGGTCGCGCATGCCGGTGGTGTGGCATTGCCCGGTGGTGTGGCCACGGTTCACGCCGCCCGGAAGCTGCGCGTTGACCTGCTCCACGGTGCCGTCTTCCGGGTCGTTCAACACCAGGTCCGAGGCGGCGTTGCAGTAGTCGTTGGTGTACCAGTTGGTCTTGGCGAACGAGGTGGTGTAGTAGTTCACCTTGGCGCGCGCATCGGCCGGAATGCCGGCCAGCCAGGCCTTGGCGCCGTCGTAGGTCAGGTCGGTATTGGTGCCGCAGCCCACCCCGAACCACGAGCCCACCGCCGCCAGAATGCCGGACAGATTGGTGCCCTGGTACGGCGTGCCGACCGACTGCATCACCCTCCCACCGGTGGCGTTATCCAGCCCGCTCCAGTAGTAGGTGTACAGATGCAGCGCGGCCATGCCGCCCTGGCTGTGCGCCACCGTCGCGAACGAGGACCACTGACTGGCAAACTGCGCCAGCCGCTGCGCGAACTGGTCGTTGCTGCGGTTCTGTTTGGCATCGATAAACGAGGACGCGTTGGTGAACTGCGCCTGCGGCCACACGCCGTTGGAGCAATAGCCATGCACCAGCACCAGTTGCGACCCCGTGGCCTGCGGCTGCGCCATCGCACTGGCGCGGGCCAGCGTTGTCGGGCGCGGCCCCATGCGCATGCTTTCGTCGATGGCACCGGCAGACCGCGCGATGCTGGCACGGCGCAACGCGGGCAGCTGCAACGGCAGCGTGTCAGCCTGTACCAGCGGGATGTAATGGTCCGGGTCTTCGATGCGCAGCCCGCGCAGCGTAAACGGCGCACGCGCGCCGGCACGCGCGACCCAGCGTTCGTCCAGGCTCAACGGCAGCTGGCCTTGCTGCGGCGTCAGCATGCCGCCGATCCATGCCACCGGCACCTGCCTGCCCTTGGCATCGGTGCCCCAGACCTGGCCGAACACGCGGTAATGCGACGGGGCCTTGCCGCGTGCGGCGATGGGCAAGGCAATGTTGAGCCGTGTGCCGTCGGCCGCACGTGCGCTCAGGGCATTGCCGAGCAGGCGCAGCGAGGTGTCCAGCACCGGCAACACGTGCTCGCTGGTCCGCACGAATGGCTGCCCGGCCTGGTCGTGACCGCGCACCATCACCTGCGCAATCCAGGTGCCTTCGGCTGTCGGTTGGAACGTGCCGCCATACACGCCGTCGCCGGCAGCACCATCGTCGTGTTGCCCGTCGTCTGCCATCGGCACCGTGCGGATGCCTCCTTGCGGATCGATCACGCGCAGGCTCGCTGTGTCGATCTGCCCGGCCTGTGCGGCAAGCAGGGTGGCACCGCGCGCATCGTTGCCGCTGAGCAGTGCGTTGAGCGTCAGCGTCTGGCCGACCTGCTGCCGGCGATGGCGCGGGTACGAGGCCAGCTGCGTGCGTGCATCGCCTTCCATCAGCACATAGCCGCGTTGCGCCACCGGCGCTGCCGATTGCAGGGTCAGCGACCACGCTCCGTTCTGCGCCGATTCCACCGCATAGCGCATGCCGCTGGTGCCGCTTTCTGCGGTGCCCAGCAGCGTGCGCTGCGCCTGCAGTTGCAGAGCAACGGCGGCCGCGCGCGCGCCGGCAATGCGTGGTGCAGTCACCGCCGCCTCCCACGGCTGGTCACCGGCCAGCACCATGAAACGCAGATGGCCGTTTTCCACCGGCAGCGTGCCTTGCCAGCGTGCGGAGTTGCCGGCTGGCGTCAGTTCCACCGGCAGCAAGGCGCTCTTGGACAGAATCGCCGACTCGGCCGGGTCGGGTGCGCGCATCTGCGCGAACTCCTCCGGCGGGCCAGCCAGTTGTTTGGGCTGCAGCTCGGCCGCGGCAAGCGGCAGGGAAACCAGCGACAGGGTGCACAGCAAGGACAACAGCGACGGCTTCGGCATGGCGACATCTCTCCTTGAACGTTGCAGAAGCGATGCCGTCGCGCAGTGCAACGACACCGGATGCAGCGCCCCCTCGCCGCGATTCGCCGATGGTTATACCGCGCCCGTGTGACAGGTCCGCTGTGCGCTGCAGCACCCGGCGCGCCGCAAGCACAGCCACAGAAATGAAGCAGTCCAGACTGTGATCCAGGTCGTGGACAGCTCGCCCACCCGCACGTTCGTGCTCGCCCATTCGAGGTCTGCGGCCGATGACGCGCGGCGTGCCCGGCAGGTGTCAGTCGGCGCGGTGCGGCGCGGTGCGGGCGCGGTACTGCTCCACCCACGCGACCGTCTGCGCGATGCCGCCGAACGGGAAGAAGTGCAGGCTGACCTCTCCATGCGCTCCGGTGAGGCCGGTGGCCAGGCAATCGACAAAGCGATCCGGCCCGGCGGTGCCCAACAGCTTGCCCAGCGAGATGCCGTACTTGGACAGCATCGCGGTGCAGGCGCCGACACCGCAGCGTGCGGCATAGCGTGCAAGCACCGCCACGCCGGCGGGACCAGGCACGCCCACCCGCACGGGGTGTGCGATGCCACGCGCGCGCAGCGCGTGCAACCACGTCAGCACGAGGTCGGCATCGAAGGCGAACTGGGTGACGATCAGCGGTGCCATGCCGCGCTCGGCGATGCTGCGACACTTGCGTTCCAGCACATCCCAGCGCTCGCTTGCAGGCATGCCCGGATGTCCTTCCGGATGCCCTGCCACGGCGATGGTCCGGATGCCGCAGCGCTCGAAGACCCCGGTGTCGATCAGCGACACGCTGTCCGGAAACGGCCCGATCGGCGACGGCGGATCGCCCGCGATCACCAGGCAACGCTCGACGCCAGCCTCATCGACGGCGCGCCTGACGAAGGCGTGCAGTGCGTCGCGCGAGCCGATGCGGCGCGCGGACAGGTGCGGCATGGGCGCAAAGCCGAGCTTGCGCACCATGCATGCGGCGGCCAGCCGCGCGGCGTCGTCCTGGTTGGGCAGGTAGGGGATGGCAATGGTCGCGCCACGCATGATCGCGGGCGCCGCTGCGCTCAGCCCGGCAATGTCGGTTGCGCTGACCTCCAGGGAATAGGCATCGGTGATGGTGCTGGCCAGGCGGTGCGTATCCGGATGAGTCAAACGATCTTGCCGTGCGTTGGTGGTCATTGGGTGGCGCCGCTACGTGGGCGCTGGGCGAGCGGGAAGGGCGCCATGACATAGACTGAAATCCCGGACAGCGCTGCTGCCCTGGCGAGGCGCTTAGTCTTGCTGTTCCCCATCGCCATAGAATTTCACGCCCAGTTGTATGCGATTGCGACCGCTTTCGGCGCGGCGCCGGTTGGTGTCACGCAGCGAGTAGACGCAGCCGCAGTATTCCTGCTGATAGAAGTTCTCGCGCTTGCTGATCTCGACCATGCGCGAAGAACCGCCGCCCTTGCGCCAGTTGTACTCCCAGTACATCAGGCCGGGATACCTGGCCGCAGCGCGAACGCCGCAGTCGTTGATCTGCTGCATGTTCTTCCAGCGCGAGATGCCCAGGGAGCTGGTGATCACCGGAAAGCCGTGTTCGTGCGCATACAGCGCGGTGCGTTCGAACCGCATGTCGAAGCACATCGTGCACCGGATGCCGCGTTCGGGTTCGTTCTCCATCCCGCGGGCCCGCTCGAACCAGTTGTCCCGATCGTAGTCGGCATCGACGAAGGGCACGCCGCACTGCTGCGCAAAGCGGATGTTCTCGTCCTTGCGCAGCTCGTATTCCTTGC
This sequence comes from Xanthomonas sp. BRIP62415, assembly GCF_003993515.1. Classification (NCBI taxonomy): domain Bacteria; kingdom Pseudomonadati; phylum Pseudomonadota; class Gammaproteobacteria; order Lysobacterales; family Lysobacteraceae; genus Xanthomonas; species Xanthomonas sp. BRIP62415. The sequence goes on along the minus strand of NZ_QEZH01000032.1, from coordinate 126,791 downwards.
GCGGATGAATGTTGGGGTTGTAGAAGAAGATGGTGTAGTCGACGCCGGACGCCAGCATGGCCTCCATCACCTCACCCGAGCATGGCGCGCAGCAGGAATGCAGCAAGACCTTGTCGTGGCCGGCAGGCAGTGGAAGTGGCGTGCGCGTGGCGATGCTGTCCATCAGTGGGCTCCCGGCGGAGTGGTCGTTGTGTCGGCGGTGGTGTTGGCGGTGCCATTGGCGGGCTGGCGCGCCAGTTCGATGAAGGCACGCAGGTAGTCGACGGCGATATCCGCCTCGCGTGCGCCCAGGAAGATCTGCTTGGGGATGCCGCGCGCGCCCAGCCGCACCGGCACCACGTCCATCCTGGACGCATATTCCTCCACAAGCCAGCGTGGCATCGCGGCCACGCCGCGGCCGCTGGCGACCATCTGCATCATGATGTCGGTGGTCTCGATGGCCTTGTGGCGCCGGGGCGTGACCCCGGCCGGCAGCAGGAACTGGCTGTAGATGTCCAGGCGCTCCAGGTCCACCGGATAGCTGATCAGCACCTCCCGGGTCAGCTGCTGGGGCTTGACGTAGGCCGCCGACGCCAGCGCATGGCCCTTGGCCACGACCAGCACCTGCTCGTAGTCGAACACCGGCTCGAACCGCAGCCCGGGCTTGTACAGCGGGTCGGGCGTGACCAGCAGGTCGATCTCGTAGCCGAACAGCGCGCCGATGCCGCCGAACTGGAACTTCTGCTTGACGTCCACATCCACGTCCGGCCAGGTGGCCAGGTAGGGCGCCACCAGCTTGAGCAGCCACTGGTAGCAGGGATGGCACTCCATGCCGATGCGCAGCGCGCCGCGTTCGCCCTGCGCGAACTGCCCCAGGCGCTCTTCGGCCAGGTCCAGTTGCGGCAGCACCCGGTTGGCCACCGCCAGCAGGTACTGGCCCGCCTGGGTCAGGCGCAGGTTGCGGCCTTCGCGCAGCCACACGTCGGTGCCCAGCTGCTGCTCCAGCTTCTTCATGCTGTGGCTCAGCGCCGACTGGGTCAGGTTCAGCACACCTGCGGCGGCGGTCAGCGAGCCTTGCTGCTCGACCTGCTGGACGATGGTGAGATGGATGCGCTCAAGCATTCAGATGATCCGAATTCATGGATTGTTGAAATAACACCATTTTACTTCATTGAATGCGAGCCCTAGCATCGGGGTTCGTCGTTTCAGGTCAACCCCGCATGACTGTCAACGTGCCACATCCCCTCCGCGTCGTCGCCGTCTCCGGCGGGCTGCAGCGCCCCTCCAAGGCCGTCGCCCTGGCCGAGCACCTGCTGGGCCTGATCGCCGAGGCCGTGCCGTGCGAGCAACAGCTGGTGGAACTCGGGGCGCTGGCACCGCAGTTTGCCGGTGCAGTGTGGCGCTCGCAGCTGCCGGCGACGGTGGAGCAGGCACTGTCGGCGGTGGAGCAGGCCGACGTCGTGGTGGTGACCACGCCGGTCTATCGCGGCTCCTTCACCGGGCTGTTCAAGCACTTCTTCGACTTCATCCATCAGGATGCCTTGATCGACACGCCGGTGCTGCTGGCGGCAACCGGTGGCAGCGAGCGCCATGCATTGGTGATCGACCACCAGTTGCGGCCACTTTTCAGCTTCTTCCAGGCACGCACGTTGCCACTGGGCGTCTACGCCACCGACCGCGACTTCCTGGACTACCGCGTGCACAACGAGGCCCTGGCCGAGCGGGCCAGGCTGGCGGTGCAGCGGGCATTGCCGCTGATCGCATTGACGCGGCAGGCACGTGCCATCGCTGCAGAAGACGTGGCTGCGGCCTGAGGCCATCCAGCCCACGGCTGCTCGGCGGGCCGCCACACCCGTCGCCGGCCACAGGATCGGTGGGTGATTGCCGGCCGGTCCGGAGTGGCGGCATCCACCCGGCGGGTATCCATACCTGCGCCGAGACCTGCGCTCGTATTCAACTCGGAAACAAGGCGTCAGCTTGCAATGACTCAAGAATTCACCTTCAGCATCAACAGCGTCCGGTTTGACGAGGACTACCGTCCCGCGGCCAATACGCGCAACACGACCAACTTTGCCAACCTGGCCAGAGGGCAGCGTCGGCAGGAAAACCTGCGCAACACGCTTGCGATGATCGACAACCGCTGCAACGACCTGGCGCATTGGGATAACCCCGGGCGCGACCGCTACGCTGTCGAGCTGGACATCATCTCGGTCCAGATGCACATCGATGCGCGCGAACGCAGCGACGCCTTTCCGCTGATCGAGATCCTGAAGCCCAGCATCCTCGACAAGACCACCGGCGCGCGCATCGAGGGCATTGCAGGGAACAATTTTTCCTCCTACGTGCGCGACTACGATTTCAGCGTGCTGCTGCCAGCGCACAATCAGGATGCGTCCGGCTTCAGCATCCCGGACGATTTCGGCAGCCTGCACGGAACGCTGTTCAAGCACTTCGTGGACTCGGACGCCTACACGGCGCGCTTCACCAAACCGCCGGTCATCTGCATCAGCGTCTCCACCAGCAGGGTCTACCATCGAACCGGAAACCGGCACCCCATCCTGGGCATCGAATACCGGCAGGACGACTTCTCCTTGACCGATCGGTATTTCGCCAAGATGGGCCTGCAGGTGCGCTATTTCATGCCGCCGAACAGCGTTGCCCCGCTGGCTTTTTACTTTATCGGCGACCTGCTCAACGACTACACCAACCTCGAGCTGATCGGCACCATCAGCACCATGGAAACGTTCCAGAAGATCTACCGGCCAGAGATCTACAACGCCAATTCCGCGGCAGGGGCCATCTACCAGCCGAGCCTGAAGCACCAGGATTATTCCGCTACCCAGATCGTCTACGACCGCGAAGAGCGCAGCCAGCTCGCGGTGACGCAGGGGAAATTCACCGAGGAGCACTTCATCAGGCCCTACGGGACGATGCTCGCGCAGTGGGCCTCCAGCCACGCTGTCTAATCAACAGGAACGCAAGACACCACTCATCATGAAAAAGCTGCTCCCCACGTCTACCGCCGGTAGCCTGCCCAAGCCGTCCTGGCTCGCGCAGCCGGAAAAACTCTGGTCTCCCTGGAAGCTGCAGGACGCCGAACTGATCGAAGGCAAGCAGGACGCATTGCGCCTGTCGCTGCAGGAACAGCAGCATGCCGGCATCGATATCGTCAGTGATGGCGAGCAGACCCGCCAGCATTTCGTCACCACCTTCATCGAACACCTCAGCGGCGTCGATTTCGAAAAGCGCGAAACCGTCAGGATTCGCGATCGCTACGACGCCAGCGTGCCGACCGTGGTTGGCGCGGTCAGCCGCCCCAAGCCCGTCTTCGTGGACGATGCCAGGTTCCTGCGCCAGCAGACCCGGCAGCCGATCAAATGGGCGCTGCCCGGTCCCATGACGATGATCGACACCCTGTTTGATGCGCACTACAAAAGCCGCGAAAAGCTGGCATGGGAATTTGCCAAGATCCTCAATGAGGAAGCCAGGGAGCTCGAAGCGGCCGGCGTGGATATCATCCAGTTCGACGAGCCGGCCTTCAATGTCTTCTTCGACGAGGTCAATGACTGGGGGGTGGCCACCCTCGAACGCGCGGTCGAAGGACTCAAGTGCGAGACCGCCGTCCATATCTGCTATGGCTACGGCATCAAGGCCAATACCGACTGGAAACAGACCCTGGGCTCGGAGTGGCGCCAGTACGAAGAGTCGTTTCCCAAGCTGCAGACATCGTCGATCGACATCATCTCGCTGGAGTGCCACAACTCGCACGTGCCGATCGATTTGATCGAACTGGTGCGCGGCAAGAAGGTGATGGTCGGGGCCATCGACGTGGCGAGCAATACCGTCGAAACACCGCAGGAGGTGGCCGAGACGCTGCGCAAGGCGCTTCGCTTTGTCGATGCCGACAAGCTCTACCCGTCCACCAACTGCGGGATGGCGCCGCTTGCCCGGGACGTCGCAAGGGGCAAGCTCAAGGCGCTCAGTGCAGGCGCAGAGATCATTCGTGGAGAGCTGGCAGCCCGCTAGCACGCCGGTGCCGGCACTGGATCGGCGGTCAAGGCACCAGGGCCGAGGCGAGTACCATCCTGCCGCCGCCACGGCTGGTCACGACCGGTGGAGCAACAACGAACAAGCCCCCGCATGCGGGGGCTTGTTCGTTTTCCATCGGCTGGCAGGGGTCAGTAATTGACCTGCAGCTGCAGCCGCAACAGGTCGCCTTCCACCACCGGGTACGGCGCGGTGGTGACGTCGGTGCGCTTCATCTTCGAATAGGCGAACACCAGTTCCAGCGCATCCATCGGCTGCCACTCGACACCGGCTTCCACTTCGTCCAGGCGCATGCGCGGCGCATTGGTATCGAACTTGGAGCCGCCGCGGTAGGTCTGCCACTTCAGGTACGGCAGCAAGGTGCCGTAGCTGCCATCGTGCTTGTACATCGCCTGCACATAGCCGCCGCTCAGCGAGCGGGTGCGGATGCGCCGCTGTGCGACATCCAGCTCCGGGCCGCGGCCCACCGTCCACTCGGCCTGCAGGCCGAACGGTTGCGGGTAGTAGATGATGTGCGCGGCCACGCGCTGGTCGGTGTAGCCGTTCGGGTCGGTGATGGCCGGGGTGAAACTGCGTCCACCGATGTTGACCGCCGCCGCGGTCGGCACGAAGCGGCCGCTGTAGGCGTCGGCACCCACTTCCAGGTACTGGCCGTTGGCGAACTTGAACGGGTAGGTGGCGTGCACCACCGCATGCATGCTGTCGTTGCGCTCGGCGCGGTTGGCGCCCTGGCCGTTGTACACGCCGGCACCGATCACGCCGTAGTCGCCCGAGCCCTTCAAGCCTGACTTGACCAGGTCCTGGAAGCGGCCCTTGGCCACGGTGGGGCTGTAGTAGAACACCGCACCGATATCGCGTTCGTCGCGCAGGCCGGAGTTGAGTGCGTCGGCGCGGTCCAGCGTGAGACGGTTCTGGCTGGACTGCAGGTTCTCCCAGCCATACGGCATCTTCGACTGGCCCACGCGCACGCGGTACTCGCGCTTCTTGTCGAAGTAGATGTCGGCATACGCATCGCGCAGCTGCGCGAAGTTGGAGGTGGTCGACCCGGTCGGCGTGCTCGCAAAGTCCGGCTGGAAGTACAGCGACACGTGCTCGTTGAGATCGCCGCTGAGCACCAGGCGCGCGCGGCGGATGCCCAGGCTCTGGTCGTTGCCGATAAAGCGGTCACCGGGTGCGCGCAGATCCTGCGCGTCGCCGCCAATGCCCTGGTTGTAGCGGATCTGCGTGTAGCCGCGCAGGCTCAGCTTGTCGTACCACTTCTTGCCGGCTTCGCTGGCCTTGGCCGGCGCTGCTGCGGGCACGGGCGCAGGTGCGGCCTGGGCGATGGGCGTATCGGCTGGCACCGGCCCTGCGAGGGCGGGCGGCAATGCCGGGGCGGCCGGCATCGCCGACGCCGGCAGCTTGCCGTTCTCGTCCACCTGCACGAACTTGCCCAGCTTGTCGCGGCCCGGGGCCGGCTCGGCGAAGATCTGCTTGGTCTTGCGGTCCACGTACAGCTCCAGCTCGGCAGCCAGCGTGCTGCCACTGGCGGTCGCGCTGAGGGCGCACAGGACGGTGGCGAGATTGCGTTTTTTCATGGGTCCGGCTCGTGCAAGGGAAACGGGTCGGCGGCAGCATCAGGCCGGCGCTGCCCGGCGGGGCGGCGAACACGGCACCGGCACGCCACCAGGGCGACCGGTCGTCCTGACGGTGCGGCAATGCGTGCAGTTATATTTAGATTTGATGTCAGTTTGGTGACATCGGCAGCCTGCACGGCGCAACGCTGTGTCAGCTGCGTGTCCGGCGCGTGTCAGTTGTGCGACGCACCGAAGGCGGGCCCATCGGCGCGCAGGTCGGGCGCCGGGCGCCTGTGGTGCCATGCTGGCATCAGGCCACGCAGGGCCACGCGGAGACGGTGAAGCAAGATGCGGGTGCCCACGCAAGGCCGTAGCCGCACGCCGTACAGGGCCGCGGCGCGGCGGTTGCCTCTCGCGCGAGCGGGCGAGGGGGCGGCGAGGCAGAACATGGCGAAGGCGGGTCGTCGCCCGCCTTCGCCGGATCACTCAATGCCTGGCAGGTTGCCGGGCTGGTGCTGCTGCAGGGTGTCGAGCAGCGCGATGCCAAGCCAAGGCTCGCCTCAGCCGGCCGGCGCCGCCTGCAACGCCGCCGCCACCGCATCGGGCAGCGACGTGGTCGGGCGGCCGATCAGCTGGCTCAGCGTGTGGCTGTCGTCGAACAGGCTGCCGCCACGCGAGGACGCCGAGCATTGCGCCAGCACCTGTGCGAAGGCGGCCGGCAGGCCGATCTGCACCAACGCCGCCGCGTAGTCGGCTTCGGGCAGGTCGTGGTAGGCCACCGGCTTGCCGGACTGCCGCGCCACCTCGGCGGCGTACTCGGCCATCGTGAAGGCGGTATCGCCGGCCAGCTCGTAGACCTTGCCGGCCTGCGGGGTGTCGGCGGCCAGCACCGCTGCGGCGGCCTCGGCATAGTCGGCGCGCGTGGCCGCGCTGATCCGGCCCTCGCCGGCGCTGCCGATCACCGCGCCATGCGCCACTTCGGCCGCGATCGAACCGGTGTAGTTCTCGGTGTACCAGCCATTGCGCAGCAGCACATGCGGCACGCCGCTGTCGCGCAGCAGCGCTTCGGTGGTGACATGCTCGGGTGCCAGCGACAGCGTGCTGGTATCGGCGTGCAGCACGCTGGTGTAGGCCAGCAGGTCCACGCCGGCGCGCTTGGCCGCCTCGATCACGTTGCGGTGCTGCGGCACGCGCTCGCCCACCGCGTTGGACGACACCAGCAGCACCCGGCCCACGCCCGCGAAGGCCTGGTCCAGGCTCTGCGGGTCCGCATAGTCGGCGCGACGCACGTTGATGTCGCGTTTTGCGAACTGCGCGAGTGACGCTGTATCGCGGGCCGTTGCTACGATCCGTGCGGCCGGGACACGCGCCAGCAGTGCTTCGACCACCAATGCGCCCAGCTGCCCGCTGGCGCCGGTGACGAGGATCAGGGGGGAGGTGTGTGCCATGGTGAACTCCAGTAGGTATTGATAAGAGGTATGGTCTACTATCTAGACTCTTGGTCCGCGCACCTATTGTCAGTGCCGTTCAAACCTCCGCAAGGAGGCAGTTTTCCACCCCCTGGTTACCGTGAGATATCCCAGTGAACGCGATTGCTCTGTTTCCGCCGCCGCCGTCCCTGCAAGGCATGCCGTTCGATGCGACCAAGTGCCCGGTGCGCGACGTGCTCGATCAGATCGGCGACAAATGGACCATGTTGATCCTGCTGACGCTGATCCCCGGTCCCTCCCGCTTCAGCGCCATCCAGCGCGCCGTGCCGGACATCTCCAAGCGGATGCTGACCCAGACCCTGCGCAACCTCGAGCGCAATGGCATGATCACCCGCAAGGTCTACGCAACCAAGCCGCCCAGCGTGGAATATGCCTTGTCCAAGCTTGGCGTGGCGCTGCTCGACCCGATCTCGCAGCTGCTCAACTGGGCAGGCGAAAACCATGCCGCCATCCGCTCCGCACGCGAACGCTTCGATCGTGCCCAGCAGGCGGCGGTTGCGCTGGATGCCGACGAAGCGATGGCATAGGCATCCGCCTGCCGTAATGAAGAGAAAGCTGGTGGCGCTGACTGCCAGGTGGGCCAGTCGGCGCGCTGGTTGATCGTCGGTGTGCGGGACAGGGATGCAGCAGTGGGCCGATGCCACGTTTGCCAAGGGCTGCCGTGCATTGGTGGCGCATCGGTCTCCCGTCCCCTCAAGCGCGGGTCAGCCCCGGCGAGGGCGTGTCGTGCGCCGCTGCTGTCGACAGGCGCAGTCCCGCGCGTGATCCACACCACGGGTGAGGGCATCACGGCCGCCTTACGCCAACAGCGAGCTGCCGCGTTGGCCGCCGCGCACGTTGCCGCCGCCGTCTCTGCGGCACCGCCGGCACGCCGGTGTACCAATGGCACTGTGAAATGGTGCTCACAAAATCCCGCGCCGGATAAACGCCCGATGGCGCCACCATCAGGGCCGCAGCCCGCAAACCCTTGCGGCATCATGGGCCGGCCGCGCGCTATCACCGCCATCGCAAATTTCAATCGCACGCCTGCTCAAGCGCATGCACCGGTATCCGATAAGGGCTCACCTGATCTCGTGAATCCGCCGCGCCATGCCTGTCTTCGGCACCTTGTCCGCCTCAACGCGACGCACCCTGGGCGCTGCCCTGCTCGCGCTATGGTGCGGCTGGATCGCCGTGGCCTGGACCACGCCACCTGCGCACGCCAACGACGTGGCAAGTGCGTGGACGCAGGTCCAGGCCAGCCTTCCGGCCGCGCAGCAGACGCCGATGCTGATCGGCGTCGCAGGCGCCTGTGCGTGTAGCGATCTGGCCGCCGATCGCGCCTGGGCCGTGCTCAGCAGCGCGGTGCGCGCGCGTGGCGGGCAGGTGCGCATGCTCGACACCCCTGCGTTGCGTGGCAGCGGCTATGCCGTGTGGCTGCTCGGCGCCGACGGCCAACCGCGCTATGCCGGCCCTGCAGACGGTGGCGCCGTGTGCGGCACGGCCGGCGCGGCGGAGTGGTCGCGCTGGTTACCCGATGTCCTGGCGCGCACCCCCGGTGCCGCGCTGGTGTCCCCTTGTCCTTGTGCCGTGGAGTCGCTGTCATGATGGAACTGTCCGCATCGGCACCGCCGACCTCCACCTACGCCACTCGCCTGGCGATCAAGGCCGACCGCTTGTTTCTGTGGCTGGCCGTGCTGCAGGGCATCGGCTCGCTGGGCCTGGCCTGGTACCAGGGCCAATGGACCACGTTTGTCGCCGTCACGCTGCCCAGCCTGTTGCTGATGGCCTGGCAAGTGCAGGCCAACCCCGGTACGCGCCTGACCCGCATCACCAATGCGCTGGTGCTGATGGCCCTGGTCGCGGCCACCATCCAGCAGGCGCATGGCCTGGTGGAAATGCACTTCGGTGTATTCGTGATCCTGGCGCTGCTGCTGTACTACCGCGACTGGCTGCCGGTGGTGGTCGCCGCAGGCGCCATCGCCGTGCATCACCTGGCGTTCTACTGGCTGCAGTCGCGTGGCATGCCGGTGCAGGCGTTCACTGTCGGCAGCGGCTTCGGCATCGTGGTGCTGCACGCCGGCTATGTGATCGTCGAAACCGCCTTCGTCTGCGTGATGGCGATTCAACTGCGCCGCCAGGTCGATGCCCTCGACCACGAGGCCGAGGCACTGGTCGAACTGGCCGACACCCTGGCCACTGGTGCGACCTTGCCGCCGGCCATCCTGCAGCAGCCCTTCCGCAGCGGCTCGCTGGCGCAGGCGCTGGTGCGCATGAGCGTGCAGGTGGAAGAGCGCATCGCCCAACAGCAGCAACTGCTGCTGGAAAATCGCCGTATCCGCCTGGCGCTGGATGCATCGGCAATGGCGGTGGCCATCGTCGACGGGCAGGGCGCTGCCATCTATCGCAACCAGTCGTTCCAGCAACTGAGCACGCAGGTCGACCCACAGGTGCTGCACAGCGCACTGGCCGACGCGGTGCAGGCCGGGCATGACGCCGGCACCAGCAGGACGCGCGCGCTGGCGGCGCTGCAGCTGCAGGAAAACATCACCCCCGTTCGCGATCACGACGGCGCCTCGCTGGGCGTGGTGGTGGAGTGGCAGGACCGCACGCAGGATCTAGCATTGGAAGAACAGCTGGCCACCGTCATTGCACAGGCGACGCGCGGCGAGCTCGGCGCCCGTCTGCAGGGGCACGCCAGCGGCGGCACGCTCGGGCAGCTGGCCGAGGGCGTCAACCAGTTCCTCGCCATCACCGACGACAGCCTGCGGGACATGCGCCGCATGCTGGCGGCGATGTCGCGTGGTGATTTGTCCCAGCGCATCGACCGTCACTGCGAAGGCGTGTTCGAGCAGATGAAGCGCGACGCCAATGCCACCGCCGACGAGCTGGCGCGCATCATTGCGCAGATCCGCAGCTCCAGCACCGCGATCAATCACGCCGCCGGCCAGATCCTCACTCGCAACGATGCGCTGGAGCAGCAGGTGCAGCGGCAGTCGGCCACCCTGGGCCGTACCGCCACCCAGATGCAGGCCGTGCTCGGCACCATGCAGCAGCACACCGCGCAGGCGGCCGACGCCGACAAGCTCACCGCCGCCGCCTCCGAGGCCGCACGCAGTGGCGGTGACACCATGCACCAGGCGATGGGCACCATGCAGCAAATGGAACAGGCCTCGCGGCGCATCCAGGACATCGTCTCGGTCATCGACGGCATCGCCTTCCAGACCAATATCCTGGCCCTCAATGCCGCAGTTGAAGCTGCACGCGCAGGCGAAGAAGGCCGCGGCTTCGCCGTGGTCGCCGGCGAGGTGCGCGCGCTGGCCTTGCGCTCGTCCGCCGCTGCCAGCCAGATCAAGACCCTGATCGGCGAATCGGTCACGCATATGCAGGCCGGCGTGCAACAGGTGCGCCACGCAGGCGAAGGCATGCAGCACATCGTCGCCACCATCGGCCAGGTCAGCAGCACGCTCAGCAGGATCGCCACCGCCTCACAACAAGAGGCGGGCAGCATCGCGCAGGTGCATCACACCCTCGCCGGTGTGGATACGGACATGCGCGACGGTGTCACCCGCATGCAGGACGCCAGCGCCGCCGCACGCGCCATGGGCGACCACGCCGCGCAGCTGCAGGATGCAGTGAGTGCGTTTGTGGCCGACGAGCGCGATGGCAGCGCTGGTGCAGTGCAGCGGCTGCGCGTTGCCTGATCTACATCAGCGTATCTTCGGCGCGCGATAGCACCACGCGTCATCTTGCCTGATCGCCGGAGCTGACGCCGGGTTTTCCAAGGCCGATGGTGCAACCATCGCCTTCGGCCTGCCGGTCCACAGAAACTGTCCAGCGGCGTTGCCAGCGCCTACAACAGGCGGCGCTGCAAGGCAGATGCCGCAGCGCAGGGCCTGATGCTGACGCCTGCCGACTACTTGCGCAGCTCGCGCAGCTTGCCGGTGAACCAGGATTGGCTCGATACCGGCGCAGCATTGCCGCAACGCACCTGATACGGCTTGCCCGACACGCTGCTCTTGGTGGCGGCAAGTTCGATAAAGGACTCGGTGGACGTCACCAGTCCTTTTTTCTGCAGATACTCGTACTTGCGCTGCAAATGTTCGCTGGCTTTCGGCGCCGCGTACCACGACCCATTGCGCGAAAACTCGCAGTTGGATTGTTCAAGGACCCTGAAAAGCTGACCGACCTCGCGCGTGGTGGCGGGCGAAATCCCTTGGGCTGAAACCGATGCACAGACACCGAGCAGGAACACTGCAAGACACGATCTAATATTCATCGACGAATGGTAGCGCATGAAAGTGCCTTGCCGACCGGCATCGAGGGGCGGTACCGAAACAGCTGCGGATCCGCTGCCAAGGCTGCATTTCACAGCGGTTACCAGACGGTATCAACCTCGGCTCCAGCGGCACAGCGCCGTCGGCCTAGCGACATGCGCCTGTCACCTCATGCAGGCGTCAGATGGCCCCACGCCGGCGCGCCAAGGCAATGCCGAAAACGGAGCCAAGCGAGAGACCCAGGCCGATGCCTTGAGCCAGGTTGCCCATCGCTCCCCCGAGGGCCGCCCCAAGGCCTGCGCCGATGGCAATGCTGGCGCCGACCAATTTGGAATAGAGCTTGGTATCTGCTGGTTTCAACATGAGCATTCCTTCGTTGATGGTTGACCCGATCCGCCTGGCGATGGCCCTGCACTGCGCAGGCGGTCACTGACACACACCACGGCCTTGATTTTAATGCCTTGGACTCGCGTTGCAACACAGGAGCCTGCGCGCTGTGTCAGCGGCAGCGGGACGTCACGACATCCAAAAGGCCGATGTTTTACAGCAAGCGACGCGTCATTAGACGCCCGCTCAAGCGGGTTCAGAACCGTTAGGGAAGCGTTATCTAGCGAGCAAGGCCAGACCAGCGGCAACGCAACAATGGAGCCATCCGGAAGGATGCTAGACATCCGCCGGCGCGTATCGCAGCAGCGTCGAACCCTCGAAGTAATTCCCGTAATACTCGCCCGCCCGCAAACCCGGGCTCGCCTCAAAATCGATGTAAGGCTCGGAGCAATGCGGGCAGCGGAAGGGATTGAGGTAGGCGTAGCGCGACCCATCCGGCGCCAACGGCAGTGCATCTTCCAGCGCAGCAAGCGCTTCGGCATCCGGGTCGGACAGCGCTGCAGGGCTGCCAGGCAGATGGCTGTCGACCGTGATGGTGTAGTTGCCAGACCCCGAGTAGAAGTATCCCGCGTTGCTAAAGCCGGCGTGGTAGGAGCGGATCAGGAACGAACGCTTGCAATGGTCGCATTCGCAGGAAAGCACCACGTTGCTATTTGTGACCAAGCCGTTGAAGTGCAGCCCCCTGGCAAACAGCCCCTTGCCTGCAAGGGCGGAACTGTTGACGCTGGCACCCGGCAGGAAGAACGGCTGAAACCTGATCCCGGATGCCTTGCCGGTCGCAAATGCGTCCGGATCGAGCTGCTCGGTCTGCGAAATGACGCAGTCCGCCTGGCACCCGAGGTTGGGATGTACGCGAACCGAGAAGTGGAACCACCCGGTCGCAGTACCAAGTTCATGCCGGTGCACCTCCCCCGCCGAGTCGGCAAACTCCAGGATGCTATCGGCCCTCAACCACGCAGAAGGCTTGATCTCGCACGGAACATCGCTCTGGTCAACGCGACACAACTCCTGTCCATTGGCTCGAACGATCAATAACGGAGCGGCTTTCTTCTTGAAGATGGAGAACATGCTTTCCTTGGCGGCAGTGCGTGAGTGACAGATTGGAACGCTGGGCGCGAGCGCAGCAGAACAATGGTAGCTCTACCGAAGGTTTGGCGCTGCGCTCGCGGTGTTCCTCTTGAAGGCCATGCCTACACTGGCGGGCGCAGTCAACACGAAACCGAACTGCTGATAGAGCCTGTACGCCTGGCCATCCGCAATCAGGCTGACGTACGCCGAATCAGGAACTTCCTGCTCAATATAATTGGCGATCTCGCCCATGACAGCCTTACCCAGACCACAGCCCTGATGCTCTGGCAAGACGGCAATATCGACCACCTGATAGAAACAGCCGCCATCACCGATAACGCGCCCCATCGCCACCGGCTCGCCCTCGCAAAGTACCTGCACGCTGAAGAGCGAGTTGGGCAGCCCGCGCTCGGCGGCTTCAAGTGCCTTCGGACTCAAGCCGCTTGCTTGCCGAAGATGCCGATACGCCTCGACAGTCGGTGTTTGATGCACAACGCGGTAGGGCGTTGAATGAGTCATTGCAAATCCCTGCAGCACCGAACGGCTACGCTCATTCGATTTGATAGGTGGATGAGGCTTGATTGAAATTCTAGGACGAATCAGCGGGAGAACCAACAAATGCTCTGTTTGCCTCGGTCACTGGAGCAAGTATTTCCAGGAGAGCTTAGCCAACAAGCGAACCTGCTCCCAAGCGGGGTGCTGCATTGCTACAAGATTTACGGTGCGCCCCGAGCCTCCTGGTATGTCATTGACCGGAACAAGATGTGCCGCGCCCATAAATGCAAGAACAGCAGATTCCTGCTGTTCTGTGAAGAAGCCAGTACCTATCAGGTTATGTCCGTACAGAGCATCATCTCGTAGCTCCCAAGCGGTGTTGTAGTCGCCCATCGCTTGGCACTGCTCTTCCGCTGGCTCGGCCAACGTCTCTACAGTAAATAGGAAAGCATTGTATGAGAGGTGTGATGCCTCAATTGCCGACATTTGTGGGGGATCAGACATGGATTTCAATAGCCTGGCTATGTTGGACTGTTAGGCGTCTTCGGCTTGAGCGAATAGCTAAGTCGACCGGCGAAGCGGCTTCGGCTCGAATGAATTGTCAGGCCGCATGCCGATACGTCACGGCTGCAAACCAAATGATTGCTGCAAGGACAAGCATGACGATCCATCCTGATCTTTGATGGAACGGCACGGGATTGCAACCAATCTGCGCTTCTGCCGCCGAAGCGTTAACTATCCAGCCGTGCGAGCAAACAGGACAAATGAGCTGGTACTGCTTGGAGATGACCCACCCGAAGAGATGATAAAAGTGTCCGTACTTGTACTTGAGACGCAGTGTGAAGTCCTGCTTCTGCTCGCACCTCTGGCAGTACTCATGTTCTGCCAGGTCGAAGGTCAGCACTCGCTCGCCCCATCCCCAAAGAATCATCTGTCTCTCTCGAAATATCTCTAACGGTCTAACAACTGGATTAAGCCAGCCCGCGAGGTGGATCCGGCTTGAATGAATTGCCAGGCGTCGCCACTAGTCACTGCTCCCGGCACAGCCAGAGTCCCCCGCATCGCAACCGGAAAAACCAATGTCCTGACCACCCGATGCGCCACCATCGGACGACGAATAGAGCGGGTCACTTGTACTGGACGATGTGGAGCCAGGTACCTGAGAAGAAGCAAACGCAGTACAAACGACTGCGCCGATGACTGGAACAAGCCAGACGACAGCAACTTGCAATGCGCGTTGTGATGGCGACAGCGTCGAAACGCGAAGCACTGCAACCGATGCGACGATATTGCCAAGCGCAAGTACCGCACCCACTAGAAGCATCAACTCCATCCAAACCTCCAAGTCCCCTGACTATTACTGGGGCTGCCCGTGTGGCGTATAAACGATCCTCCCCGAGTCGTCCATGGCCGTCAATTGCTGCAAGCGTTTGCGGCAAACGTTCGTTATGCCAGTGCGGCTTGCCGTGACCGTGTGCTATGCCTTAGTCGAGTTGTTCCAACGTGAGATGCAGGACGACGGTTTGGTGCTCCATCTTTGTCCTGCACGAGGAGCGGCGAGCACGCGCGGCGTGGTAATAAAATGCGTTGCGTTCGATGCGGGCTTGGGCATGTGTGCTGCATGGCTCACCCGCCTAGTCCTTGGGCGCCACAGTCACGACCAGCTCACCGTTGCGCATGCGGATGTCGAGCTTGCTGCCGATGGTGAAGCCCAGTTGTTCCAACCAGCGGCCGCGTAGGCGCAGCGTGGGGATGCGCTGGTGGCTGTCGGGGTAGTAGCCATAGCCAACAGTGCAGTGTTGCGGCGCGCGCGGGTGGCCTGGGCGGCGCGGTTTGGTGGGATCGGGGCGGGGCTCCGGGATAGAGGGGCGGTCGAGGTAGGGCCGCGGCGTGATCGTTGGGTCGAGCGAGCGCCAGACGATCTCGGTGGGCGGTGGCACCGTGGCGCGCTTGCGCGCTGGCTTGGGACGGGACGTGGATCGACGCATGGCAAAGCCCTCCTTGACGAACAGGCCCCGCCGCCGGGCGGCGACGGGATGTCGGGAGGTTAGAAACCGCGAACAGTCGGCGGGCGTATTTCCCCGGAGGGTATTGTATTAGCCGCCCTCCCGACGCAGGCATCGCGTCGGTTGCACCCGCAAGAAGCTGCAGGCACAAAAAACCCACCGGTTTGACGGAGGTGGGTACCGCTGTTCGAGGAGTTTCTACGCTCCTTGAGGAAGAGATTGCTGCGTGTTTGTTGGGATGTCAACTGCCTCGACAAGCAGGGAGCCGATCAGCGTCCAACGAAGCCGTTGCCCATACCGATGAGGAATCTGGAAAACAAGTCTGGCCTCTTATTCTCAATTGCTAGCAGCTACCGGAGCCATGCGTAATACATACACTTGTTTGCCTGCTGCTCGCAGAAGAACACCCACGTGGTATCGGAGTCTCGATACTGCCATTGAGTGTGTCTGGTATCGGCGTAGTCTCCTACGATTCCGACCAGCTGCCGATTCTGGATGATGTGGGGAGTCCGGACTGAAGATTTGAGTAGAAAGCGAAGCTTTCTCCACTCTTGAAGCTGAACTCACCGACAGATGTATTGCTGTCCAAGTCGTTGGATGTGCGGATGTCAGTTGTACTGGGCGGAAGTATGTCGGGAAGCCAACCGCGACCGAACAGTTGATCGGATCTTGCATCGGCCAGGGTGGGGTAGTTGCTCGTCACAGTGTCTGATAGATGGTCGCAACCTCCAGCCAAGAGGCATGAAATCAACAGTACTGGCATCTTTTTCATGCGGCTAACGCCTGAGTGAAGCCGAGCCGCGAAGCGGCTTCGGCTTGTATGAATTGTTACGCCCCGCCCGGAGTGCCCGGTGCGCGCTCTAGCTCAGAC
Source organism: Xanthomonas sp. BRIP62415 (assembly GCF_003993515.1). NCBI lineage: Bacteria > Pseudomonadati > Pseudomonadota > Gammaproteobacteria > Lysobacterales > Lysobacteraceae > Xanthomonas > Xanthomonas sp. BRIP62415. The sequence goes on along the minus strand of NZ_QEZH01000032.1, from coordinate 110,636 downwards.
GCGAATACATCTGCTAGCCAGATAGTGCAGCCGTCCGAATCTACGCGCTCGACCACGAAAGTCGCCGAGTGGCCCGGCTGAGCCGCATGAGCAAGAACGACTGCCCCAAGGTCTCCAATCTGAGGAGGCCTTTTGCTGGCGCCGTGATCTATACGGTCGGTCGGGATGTTTGCGATGACACGTACTACTTCGTGCTTAGAGATGGGCATTGCGGACAATAATTCTTGAACTAGGCGGAGACGCGTAGTGGAGAAAACATAACAAGCTCTTTCTGCCGTGTTTGCTCTTACGAACGTGTTCGACCTGAGCGAATGGTTAGGGCGTATCTGACAGAATGAAAGAATTACTTACCTGCAGCAAGATGCTCACGTATAGCTTGAAGCTTGGCTCGACCAATCTCCGTATCCACGTCTGCTAGTAGAATTAAAAAGATGAGATCAATCTTTGCTGCCTGTGACTTCTTACCCCAGCGTGAGTCAGAGCCAAGTCGCGCCACCATTGGAGCGAAAAGCGGCGCGACGAAATGCACAATATCTTGTTCATCTTGGTCCGGGTTTTCTGCCTTGTAAGCGAGCCACCACTCTTGGACAACTGCAAGGCCGTGCTCATATCTTTGTCAGCACTCGAGCTTGCTAACGAGTCGATAAGTTTTTTGAACACCACGGATAGTATCCTGTCCATCCTAACGTCTGAGTTAAGCCGCGCGGCGAAGCGGCATCGGTTTTAAAAACCTGTGGGAGGTCTATCCGAGCAACCCTTTGTTGAACAAGTCCTGCGCGCGCCCCAACTGTGCCCGCACTTCTTGCGCGCAGAATAGCGCAGAGTCGTGGGCCACGCGGTCATTCTCAATTAGCGAACGGAATCTCGGTGTGTGGTGTGCGAAGGCACTTCTACCCGACTTGTCGCGCCATGCATGAATCTCATCCCAGAGCAGGTCGGCTTGTCGCTCTGAATCCACAAGCCTCGGCAGGAACTCAGTGAACAAATTGTCGTAGTTCTTTAGGGCGCCCTGCACCTGTGGTGGCTGGTGGAACAAGACAAATTGAAGTTGCTCGATCTCGCGGCGCGACGACGAGAATAGGTTGCGGCTTTGCTCCACGTGCATCAGTAACTCAGATTTATCTCTCTCAAATGCTAGTGTCGACTCGAGCTCATGCACACTGACGGAATGTGAGAAGGCTCTGTAGCTGATGTAGGCAGATGCCAAGCTAACAATGAGCGCGAGAACTGCAATGATATCGGAACTTCCCATGGCTCTCTGACGCCTGTATTAAGCTGACCCGCGAAGCGGGTTTGGCTTGAATGAATTGTTAGACAACGGGCTAGGGAATGCGCCCGTTGAGGTCGTCGAGAATGTTGCGGATATCATCAAGCTTGTCATCAAGATCATCAAGGCTTGCAAATCCACTGCCGGACATGTTGCTGATGTGTTCAAGTAGCTTTTCCGCCAGATCAGGATCTGTTTGAAGCAGCCGAACATTTTTGGCTAATGAAATCGGTGAGTCTGCTTTGTGGCCGGACATAAATTCTTTGACATGGCCGTCCAGATCGCTCTTTGCACTCTCAATACTGTCCGGGTCGGTCAAATCAACAAAGATGGTGCGGAGTCCAGAAATATCAAAGGGTATCTTTTGTCCAGCGATGGCCACCTGAATGAACGGCTTTGCTGTGGCATGCCGAAGTGCGAGTTCGTAATAGACGTTTGGATTGTTATCAGTGAGGTCCGCAATAACAAGATCAGCCTCAATAATTAGATTAATGATCTGGCTCGTGATGAGGCCAGACTTGAGTATCTTGTCTGCTCGAACGATCTCGTAGCCAAATTTTGCTAAAGCCGGCTCATGCACATACTTGAGCATTTGATCGGAGCGACGGCGAGTTTCTGAACCAGTTTCGCCGATCGGACAAACTACAAAGCATATTTTGGACACCATCTAAATTGATCCTGTTATCCGACGCCTGAATTAAGCCGACCCGCAAAGCGGGTTCGGCTTGAATGAATTGTTAGCGCCCACCTTTGCTAATTTTTTCGACTCGGTCGCTGCGTCAACGCTGAACCAGCTGAAGTTTTTGATGACTTGCTTGTTGACGAGTCTCTAAGCGTCTTTGACGCGGCAGACGCTGCAGATGAGGAAGTGACTTTTTTGCTCCGAGACTGAGACAGGGCAGAGCCAGCGGCTGATTTTGAAGACTTGCTGCCGCTACCGTCACTTAGGATCTTAGATGCGGCTGATGCTGCGCGACGAGACGTCTTTTCACTTGCCATTGGGTGACTCCTGCAGTTGGCGGATCAAAGCAACGGGCGATGGATCTTTAAGAACGACAGCAGCCAGAATGACAAGAACTACTGAGAAAATAAGTGTGCTTACGAGCCCAGCGGCAACGTTAGCGCCAAATTGTGGCCAGAATCTATTGTGTGACCGAATCTCTCGGATAAGAGTGCTTTGTTGTATCTCCTGACGGTAGTCTTCCTCTAGCGTCGAAGCAACCTCCTGTGCGTAAAGTTGCAAGGCGCTCTCAGCTGCACCGCTTGCTCTCAATAGTACGCCGCTCGGCTGCTGCAGGTACCAGTCGTGGACTAACTGATCTGAGGGCAGTGCGCCATTTTTAGTTTCGTAATGTCGCATCCATTCAATGCGCTGCTCTTCGATCGTTGCAAATGCTAATAGGCCGAGCAGCCAGCTCTTGTCGGACTGTTCAACCAGCTGCCTGTATGTGTCTTCTGGCCCGTTCAGGTTAATCATGTGGTCTCCATGTGGGCGCTAACGCTTGAATTAAGCCGTGCCGCGAAGCGGCATCGGCTTGAATGAACTGTTAGGTGGAACCCAGTGGGCCGCCATGGAGAACGTAACCATCCCAGTCGAACTGGGAGATATGCTTCTCAGCGCAAGCGAGAATTCCGTCCTTCTCGTCCGGCGAGATCTCTTGCGAGAACTCAAACGAACAGCAGTCGCTCTTAGAGTCATAGAAAACATTAGATACAAGCGGATGCAGGCCGCGAGCGGATAAGGCGCTTGTGAACATGAGCATCTCGGCCATCTGCCAAGCCTTTCCGTAGCGCGTAATCACGCCAATGCCAAAAGACGTCATCGAATTAACGGATATTTCTTCGCTTTTCTCTTCAAAATAACTCATTTGATATTATCCTTTGTGTGCCGCCTAGCGCCTGAGTTAAGCCGAACCGTGAAGTGGTTTCGGCTTGAGCGAATTATTAGCCCCCGTACTGCGCAAGTTGAAACTCCATCTTGAACTCAGCAGCACTAGGCTTTGATATGTAGAGAGGCACGCGCTGCTCATAGCCTTTCAGCATCGCAGCAACCAGATTGGCCATCTCGTTCGTAATGCGCGGTCCTAGATACACTCCGGCCAGACTATTTGACTCGTAGCCAAATTTCGTCCCAGCTGTCTCGTGAAAAGAGCGCCACTCCCGCTCGTAAGACCAGTCTTTAGACTTTGTGCAATAAAGCTCAAAGATTCGGGAGTAGTTTTTGTCTATGAGAAGTTCATCCGCAGCTACAGCAGGAAACGCATCAACGTACTTCACGCGATGCACTTTGCTGAAAATGGCGTCTTTTGTGTCGAACTGCAAGCACATCCCCGTTCCACTGTCCGCATAGTGCGACCACATAAGAAGATTTTCATTAGTCTCAGAAAAGCAGGTAACGCCCCGCTTTTCTAGGAATTCTCCAGCCATCTCCTGCAAAGTAGATCGGGCTTGTGCAGACAACATCTTTCGGATATTTGGCTCGATTGCCGCAATGTGTGAAGCATCAATCCTTGACAGGAGTTCAGTTAGCCCCTCATCGGACAATTCTTGAACGATTGCGCTGACAGCGCAGTCGTAAGGATCGTTGAAATTCTTTGGCGATCCAAAATACACAACCCGAGCCAGTAGGCTCACGAGCGAGTTTAGATCTACTCGCTGGTACTTAAAAAGGTGCGGCGGCAAGATCATAGATTAGGGGCCAATTACTTTGGACCGCCGAAATGCGGTGTTGTGGCGAGTATCTTCGATCACGGATACTTTGTGAATGGGGAACTCCTAGCCCCAGTCACAGGGTCGCACGGTAGTAAGCGGCCGCGACCATGCGGATGCTTGCGGTGTTAGCCAGCAAGGACGCAGGCGTACGAAATACACCCCCAAACACGACGGCGTAACAGCACGTCCACCGGTTCGGTTGCTCGATCAGGTGCGCGACCACCTGCGGTTACGGCATTACAGCCTGCGAACCGAGCAGGCTTATCTCAGTTGGATACGACGCTTCATCCTCGCCAGCGACAAGCGCCATCTGGCGCAGATGGGGCAGGTGGAGGTCGAGGCGTTCCTCACCCGGTCGGCGACCGATGGGCAGGTGTCTGCGGGTACGCAGAACCAGGCATTAGCTGCGCTGCTGTTCCTCCACCGCGAAGTCCTGCGCATCGTGCTGCCGTGTATGGAAAACCTGGTGCGTGCCAATCGTCCGAGGCGTATTCCGTGGCGCTTTCGCGCGAGGAGGTTGCACGCCTGCTGGCGGTGCTGGCGGGCCGTGTTGGTTGATGGCTAGCCTGCTCTACGGCAGCAGCATGCGGTTGATAGAATGCCTGCAGCTGCATATCAAGGATGTGGATGCCGTACGCGGTGAGCTCCTGGTGCGCGATCGAAAACGCAGATCGGTGGGAGCTACTGTAAATCAGCTTGTGCAGTGCGAATAGACGGTGATCTTGCACAACCAAATCAGTTCGGAAGGGCGCGCGCATGCTTGCTACTTTATTCCTGAAATGCTCAAGCCTATTTATAGAACATATTTTTACTGACGATCTGATAGATGAATCATGTGATGCTCGGGATCAGGAGAGGCATGAATGGATGTCTGGAGCCAGGCCAAACATCCATTCTTGATATGAATTATTTGGCGAGTCCAGAGTTTAGAACGCCTTTCTTGCCTTCTTGCTCAGACACAAGTTTGACGTTTGCACCGCCTACAAAAACGCCGATTTTGATATACTGCTCAATGAAATAATTCATGCCTGCCTGCGCGATGAAGTTGAACGCGTTGTCACTGAACTCGGACTCGGTCGAAACCGTGTGTTCGCCAGGCTTGACCTGTTGATAGAAGTAAGTTTTATTTGCGCTCTCGCCCAAAAATTTGCCATCAATATAAACGTTCTTCTTAAGGGCATGTCCGGCAAAACTGTTTCTGTAGATATACACTCCCGCTTGCCCCTCTGCGGGGGCGGGAAAATTTTTCAGTGCTGCATCTTGTGCGGCAGGCCCCATCGGCACCGAGGCGCAGCCAGATGCAAGGGCAACGAATGAGACTAGCGCGAGAGCAAAAAATTTGGTCATGGGTCCCCTGGCATATCAAGTAAGTATCTGATCGACGACTCGCACCACATCAGCTGCAGACCGCAACTGTGCCCCCGGTGCTCATGTCTGACTTAGTGTGCCACAGTCGCCAGAGAACGTCTTACCCAAGACTTGACGTCGGTATTTGCTTTAGCGAATGATGGAGACTAGGCCGTGAGTAGCCGATCAGTTGAGTGCACACCAGTATCTGTGCCACCGGTACTCATTTAAGAGAAGCGCGATTCACCCGCGCAACACTAATCGAAGCCTGTACCGATGACGCCACCATGTCAATCTACATGCATCACATCAGGTTGCTCTGCGTGCAATCTCAGCCGTCCAACAACGCCTTGTCGCGCACCGCACCCTTGTCCGCACTGGTCGCCAGCAACGCATACGCCTTCAGTGCCGTGGTGACCTTGCGTGGACGTACCTCGACCGGCTTCCAGCCCTTGGCATCCTGCTCGGCGCGACGCAGGGCAAGTTCCTCGTCGGAGATCAGTAGGTTGATCGAACGATTCGGGATATCGATCAGGATCTTGTCGCCGTCGCGCACCAGGCCGATCGCGCCGCCTGCGGCGGCTTCCGGCGAGGCGTGGCCGATCGACAGGCCCGAGGTGCCGCCGGAGAAGCGGCCGTCGGTGAGCAGGGCGCATTGCTTGCCCAGGCCCTTGGATTTGAGATAGCTGGTGGGGTAGAGCATTTCCTGCATGCCGGGGCCGCCCTTGGGGCCTTCGTAGCGGATCACCACGATGTCGCCGGCCTTCACTTCGTCGGCGAGGATGCCCTTGACCGCCGAATCCTGGCTCTCAAAGACACGCACATTGCCTTCGAACACGTGGATGGATTCGTCCACGCCTGCGGTCTTCACCACGCAGCCGTCGCGGGCGATATTGCCGTACAGCACGGCCAGGCCGCCTTCCTGCGAGAAGGCGTGTGCGACATCGCGGATGCAGCCTTCACTGCGATCGGTATCCAGGCTGTCCCAGCGGGTGGCCTGGCTGAAGGCAATCTGCGTGGGGATGCCGGCCGGGCCGGCCTTGTAGAACGTGTGCACGGCCTCTGCGTCGGTCTGGGTGACGTCCCATTGCGCGATGGCATCGGCCAGCGTGCGTGCGTGCACTGTAGCGGCGTTGGTATGCAGCAAACCGCCGCGTGCCAGCTCGCCGAGGATGGCCATGATGCCGCCGGCGCGATGCACGTCTTCGATGTGGTACTTGGGCGTATTCGGCGCCACCTTGCACAGCTGCGGCACGCGCTTGGACAGGCGGTCGATGTCGCGCATGCCGAACGGCACCTCGCCTTCCTGCGCCGCTGCAAGCAGATGCAGGATGGTGTTGGTGGAGCCGCCCATGGCGATGTCCAGCGTCATCGCATTCTCGAACGCTTCGAAGGTGGCGATGCCGCGCGGCAGCGCGGTGGGGTCTTCGCCGCCATACCAGCGATGGCACAGCTCCACCGCCACGCGCCCGGCGCGCAAAAACAATTGCTCGCGGTCGGCATGCGTGGCCACCACGGTGCCGTTGCCGGGCAGCGACAGGCCCAGCGCTTCGGTCAGGCAGTTCATCGAGTTGGCGGTGAACATGCCCGAGCACGAGCCGCAGGTGGGGCAGGCACTGCGCTCGAACTCGGCCACCTTTTCGTCGGAGGCGCTGTCGTCGGCGGCGATCACCATCGCGTCGATCAGGTCGAGCTTGTGTTCGGCCAGCTTGGTCTTGCCGGCTTCCATCGGCCCGCCGGAGACGAACACGGTGGGGATGTTGAGCCGCAGCGCGGCCATCAACATGCCGGGGGTGATCTTGTCGCAGTTGGAAATGCACACCAGCGCGTCGGCGCAATGCGCGTTGACCATGTACTCGACCGAGTCGGCGATGATCTCGCGGCTGGGCAGCGAATACAGCATGCCGTCGTGGCCCATGGCGATGCCGTCGTCCACGGCGATGGTGTCGAACTCCTTGGCCACGCCGCCGACGCGTTCGATCTCGCGCGCGACCAGCTGGCCGAGATCCTTCAGGTGCACGTGCCCGGGCACGAACTGGGTGAACGAGTTGGCGATGGCGATGATGGGCTTGTGGAAGTCGCCATCGCGCATGCCGGTGGCGCGCCACAGTGCGCGGGCGCCGGCCATGTTGCGGCCGTGGGTGGAGGTCTTGGAGCGGTACTCGGGCATGGCGAAGTCGACGGCTGATTGGCGAGCGGTGGCTGGCAATTAGACCGCGTCGCAACTGTTGCTGCTGCAACGGTCGCGGCGCGTTCCGGTGATCTGGCACGGTAGCACGCGGGCGCATGCACGCCGTGCTGGCGGGCGGGCGAGGGCATCGTGCGCAGCGCACGCGGAATGCAGCAGCGCCGGCCGGCACTGCACGTGAACGCGCGCCTTTGGTCCCGCTGCATCACGTCGTCGGCCCGGCATGTAATGCGATGTAAACGTATGCGGGCGCGCATGCAGTGCCCGGAGTGCGAACCGGAGCGCAGATCGCGCCGCCGGGACATCGGCAGGATTGTCCCTAGACCGGTGCGGCCAATGGGGGGAGCAGCACCGCCAAGGATCTCCACCAACGGCACCGCAGGAGGCGCCCATGTCCGACCATCCTCATTCACGCCGCACGGCGGCAACGTCGCATCCCATCGACCAGACGCCGGCGGCAACGGCCGGCATCACGCGGCGCCGCGTGCTGCAGGGCGCAGCCGGCGCGGCGGCGCTGGCCGGCCTCGGGTGGGGCGGCCGCGCGGCCGCGCAGAGCGCCACCCTGCCGTTCGCGGGCCTGAACCTGTCGGGCCTGGCCTCCAACAGCTATGTGGAGAATGCCGAGATCGGCACGCACTACCGCGCCATCACCGCGCAGCACGTGGCTGCCGCCGGGGCCTGCCCGCTGTTCCGGCTGCCGACCACCGCCGCGCGCTTCACGCGTGGGCAGGGCGTGGCCCTGAACGAGACCTACTGCCGCCAGGTCCAGGACGCACTGGACCACATCGCTGCACGCGGCAAGCGCGCCATCGTGGAGCTGCACGACTACATGCGCCTGCCGCAGCGGGTGGCCGTCAAGTCCGGCTACCGGCGCGACGCCAGCGGCACGCTTGTCGATGCACGCGGCAACCGCGTCGACAACCCGGCCGCAGCCGAGGTCTGGGCCGACACCTATCCGCTGCGCAGCTTCGGCTACCAGGGCTATTTCGATCGCCGCGACCAGTTGCTCAAGCTCTACGAATACCGCGTGATTGGCACGCCGGGGTGCACGCTCTACAACGAGGCCGGCCTGCCCGACCTGTGGGCACGCATCGTCAACCGCTTCAGGCAACACCCGGCGGTGTTCGGCTGGGGCGTGATGAACGAGCCATACCAGGGAAAGGAGCGCAACGCCGATGGCAGCGTGTTGTCGATGTCGGCGCACTGGCAGAACACCGCCACCGCGTGCTGCAAGACCATCATCGATCGCGACCGCGACCACTTCATGTTCGTGTGCGGCAACGGCTATGCCAGTGCCCGGCTCTGGCAGCAGGACTCGATGGGCCTGTTCGACATCCCCGATCCCTACAACCGCATCGTCTACGAAGCGCACAACTACCTGGATAGCGACGGAGCTGGCGGCGGCAACTGGGTCGGGCCCGGCGGGCGCAACGAGGTGGTCAAGCCGGACACCGGCATCGAGATGGTGGCGCCCTTCATCGAAGCCCTGCAGCATGCCGGCAAACGCGGCTATCTGGGTGAGCATGGCTATCCGGCCGGCAACCACAGCGCGGAGGTCGCCACCACCCAGATGCTGGCGCATCTGCAGGCCAACAATATCCCCAGCACGCAGTGGTGCTTCGGCCCCGGCTGGCCGGATGACGATGTGCTGGGCATGAGCTACGACGTGGGCGCGGACATCCAGGCCAAGAGCAATCTCGCTGCGGTGCAGGCCTTCTTCGACGTGCGCCTGTCCGGCTACGTGCCGCCACCTCTCTAACCCCGGCGCCGCCGCGGCCCGGAGGACGCGGCGGTTTACACTGATGGCATGCGCATGGACTTCCCGTGCCGCGCCGGCTGCGCGGCCTGTTGTATTGCCCCGTCGATCAGTTCGGCGATCCCCGGCATGCCGCAGGGCAAGCCGGCGGGCGTGCCCTGCGTGCAGCTCGATGGCCGGGGCCGGTGTCGCCTGTTCGGCTTGCCGACGCGGCCGGCGGTGTGCGCCAGCCTGCGTCCATCCGAGGACATGTGCGGCGCTTCGCGCGCCCAGGCGCTGGCCACGTTGACGGCACTGGAGCAGGCCACGCGGCCGTAAGCGGCGCCAGGTCACCGGCGTCCTTGCTGCCATGCAACCCCGCCGCCATGCAACCCGCGGCTGGCTGCAGCTGCGCTGCATCCCGGGCGGCCAGGGATGCGCGGCGTGTGGCGCGTTGCTGCCGTCATCTCTCTGCGCGTCGGCCTGCCAGCATCAGGCCACGGGCGTCTGCGGCAGGTGCATCCAGCTCGAAGGCGGTGTACCCGTGTCGCAGAGGGCCGATGCTGGCCTGCAGCCGCAGGGCGGGGACCCGGATTCAGCCCGCGCTGGCGCCGCCCAGATACTGATCCTTGAGCCGCACGTAATGCTGAGCGGAGTAATGCAGGCTTTCGATTTCCTTGTCGCTGAGGGTGCGGGCCAGGCGCGCGGGATTGCCCAGCCACAATTCGCCTTCGCCGACGATCTTGCCCGGGCCGACCACCGCGCCGGCACCGACAAAGCCGTAGCGCCTGACGGTGGCGCCGTCCAGCACGCAGGCGCCCATGCCGATCAGGCACAGGTCTTCGATGGTGCAGGCATGCAGGATGGTGCCGTGGCCAACCGTGACGTCGGCGCCGATCAGCGTCGGGTAGCCGGCCTTGTTGAACGGGCTATGGTGACTGACGTGGATGATGGTGCCGTCCTGCACGTTGGTACGCGCGCCAATCTGCACGTGATTGACGTCGCCGCGAATCACCGTGCCCGGCCACACCGATACGTCATCGCCCAGGCTCACCTTGCCGATGATGGTGCAGGCAGGGTCGACATAGACGCGTGCGCCCAGTTGCGGGGTGTGGTCCAGGAACGAGCGAATCGGGGTCACGATGATCTCCAGCATGTCGGCGTGCCGCTCGGTGCGGGCACTGCCGGCATGATAGCGGGGCGACTGTCGCATGCGGCAAGCGCTGGCGTGGCAAATGACCTGTCTGGCTGTGGCCGTGGATGACGCAGCAGCGCGGCGTGTTGAAACGACCGACGCCAGAACCTGTGGGGCTACGCCTGAATGTTTGCTGCAGCTTCGAAGGGATCGAGTTGCACTGCGTGTGGAGGTTTGCAGTCATGCGCATCTTGCGTCGTTCAAAGTTCGCTACCGCGAAATCTCGCATGCCATGCCTGCGCGACGAGTGCAGCAATGCGCTTCGCACCCCGGACCAGACGAACGTGATGGTTACCCGGTCCGATCGCACGCCAGGTCACGCGCTGCCGCAGTAGGCGCGAGGTCGATCGTGTCCGTGCAAGCAATCCGCATACCCCGGGTGCCGCCATGCAGACACCTCAACGAATGCATGGAGAGCCAGGCGAAGCGCTCTGCCGGCCTGTTCGATAAGCGCACACCAGTGCGTGCGGGTGTATTGAACGTCCCCTGCGATCGGCCTAGCGTGCCGATGGCGCTTTGCAACGCGGCGCTCGTGCTGCGTTGCAGTGCCGATGCATTGTCGAGTGCCGCTGCTGCTTCGAGGCTTGCCCGCATCTTCGTCGTGCTGCCGCTGCACGCTCGCATGGCCACGCATGCGGCTGCCGACGCACCTGCCATTCCTACACCAGGATCACCCGATGACCCCGAGCGCCGCGACACCTGCACCTTTCGTACTGGAACGCATGACGCCGTTCCAGTGGAGGGCGGTGGCGGTGTGCGTGTTGCTGACCATGCTCGATGGTTTCGATGTGATGGCGATGGCCTTCACCGCCCCACATGTGTCGGCGCAATGGCAGTTGTCGGGCAAGCTGCTCGGGGCCTTGTTCAGTGCCGGATTGGTTGGCATGGCGGCGGGTTCGTTGCTGCTGGCGCCGCTGGCCGATCGCATCGGGCGGCGCGCGACGATCCTGGCCTGCCTGGCGATACTGACCGTGGGCATGGGCGCCTCGGCGCTGGCCACCGGCGTGTGGCAACTCGGCGCGTTGCGTGCGTTCACCGGCATCGGCATCGGCGGCATGCTGGCCTGCGTTGCGGTCATCGCTGCCGAGTATTCCACCGCCCGGTGGCGCAGCACGGCATTGGCGCTGCAGGCCACCGGTTACCCGATCGGCGCGACGCTGGGCGGCGCAATCGCGGCGTTGCTGTTGCAGCAATGGTCCTGGCACGCGGTGTTTGTGCTCGGTGCGCTCGGGTCGCTGCTGTGCGTGCCCTTGGTGCTGGCGTTTTTGCCCGAGTCGCTGGATTTTTTGATCGCGCGGCGCCCGCCCGGTGCAGCCGCACGCTTCAATGCGGTGCTCGCACGCATGGGCATGCCGCCGCATGCGGTACTGCCGTCACCGCCGCAGATTCCCAATCGGGCGCAGGGCTATGCGGCCCTGTTCGTACCGGCATTGCGGCGGCAGTCGCTGTTGATCGCGCTGGCGTTCTTTCTGCTGATGTTCGCGTTCTATTTCGTACTCAGCTGGACCCCGAAGCTGCTGGTCGTGGCCGGCTTGTCGGCGGCGCAGGGTGTAACCGGTGGTGTCTTGTTGAATCTGGGCGGCATTGCCGGCGGGGCGGTCTTCAGCGCATTGGCCGCACGTGCGCGCCTGTCGCGGCTGACCGCCGGCGCGCTGGGGATCTCGGCGCTGGCGCTGCTGGCCTTTGGCCTCTACAACACCGTGCTGAGCTGGGCGTTTGCCACGGCGGTGCTGAGCGGCGCGGCGCTGTTTGCCGCCATCGCCGGGCTGTATGCGGTGGCGCCGGTGGTCTTCACGGCGGCGGTGCGTTCCACCGGCATGGGCTGGGCGATCGGGGTGGGCCGCTTCGGCGCGATCGCCTCGCCGCTGTGCGTGGGCCTGCTGGTGGACGCGGGCTGGTCGCCGGCGGCCCTGTACCTGGCCTGCAGCGTGCCGTTGCTGCTTGCGGCCATCGCCGTGCTGGGCATGCGCCTGCCGGCGCGCTGAACTGCCCGGCTGGCGGTTGTCACGCAGCCGAGCGAGGTCGACCGGGCCAAAGAAATGCTGCGCACTGCCGATACCCCGACAGACCCTCCATCGTTGTGGCGGGCTCTTCCGCGGACCATTTGCAGATCAGCGCCGGCATGCTCAGAACCATCGACTCCGATCAACTCCGCCCCGGCATGTATGTCTACAAGCTGCTGGGCGCGTGGGTGCACCATCCGTTCTGGAAGACCTCGTTCCTGGTCGATTCGGATGACGTGGAGAAGATCCATGGCAGCCGGATCGAGCAACTGGTAATCGATACCGCGCGTGGCCTGGATCTGGAAACGGCGGCGCCGGACGCAACCAGTCCGGAGCCCGAGCCGGCGGCACCATCACCATCACCATCACCGACGCCCGAACCGCCCACCGCCACGCGCACCGCGCGCACCAACAGCGTCACCGCGCAGGTCGGCATCGAGTCCGAAGTGGTGCGCGCACGCAAGATCTTCGAAGACGGGCGCGACACGGTCGAGGCGATGTTCCGCGATGTGCGGCTTGGACGTACCGTCGACACCGAGGCGGCGATGCCGCTGGTGGAAGCCATCAACGAGTCGGTCCTGCGGCATCCGCAGGCCCTGATCAGCGTAGCGAGGCTCAAGACCGCCGACGACTACACCTATCTGCATTCGATGGCGGTGGCCGGCCTGATGAGCGGGCTGGCGCGCCAGCTCGGCTTGCCCGAAGGGCAGGTCGTCGAGGCGGCCATGGGCGGCCTGCTGCACGACATGGGCAAGGCGGTGACGCCGCTGGACATCCTCAACAAGCCGGGCAAGCTCACCGACGACGAAATGGAGGTCATGCGCCAGCATCCGCTGGATGGCCATCGCCTGCTGGTGGCCGGCGGCGTGCAGAACGCGGTGGTGCTGGAGATCGCGCTGCACCATCACGAGAAAATGGACGGCAGCGGCTACCCGAATCGGCTGGTGGGCGAGAACATCGCGCTGATGTCGCGGATGGGTGCGGTGTGCGATGTGTACGACGCCATCAGCTCCGACCGCCCCTACAAGCGCGGCTGGGATCCGGCCGAATCGCTCAAGCGCATGGCGTCGTGGCAGGGGCATTTCGACCCGGTGGTGTTCCAGGCCTTCGTGCGCCGGCTGGGGATTTATCCGGTCGGCTCGCTGGTGCGGCTGGAGTCGCAGAAACTGGCGGTGGTGATCGAGCAGACCGCCGATGCGCTGCTCAAGCCCAAGGTCCGCGTGTTCTATTCGGCCAAGTTGCGCAGCCATGTGCTGGTGCAGGACATCGATCTGTCGCGGCCGGATTGCCAGGACCGCATCGCACAGATGGAAAGCCCCACCGACTGGGGCTTCCGCGATCTCGAGAAGCTATGGTTGCCGTAATCGGTAATTCGTAACCCGTAGGCCGCCAGTTAGCAGTTGGCCTAGCTGGCACGCAGATGCATCGAGCGAGCGCCACGCCAGTTGAGGAATCCCGCTGGGCGATTGGGCTGGATGCGCAAGCGTCGCGTGGTGACAACCGCAGCGTTGTCCTCGTGCTTGCCACCACCGCTGCCAGGCCCGGCACACCGCACGCACCCGTGCCCGGCGCGCCGGCCGCAAGCCGGTTGCCGCCACCACCACCAGGCGCATTGGTCAGCCTGGCGAGCGCGACCATGCTGCGCTGCAGCTTGGCAATGTAGTTATGATCCATAACTATTCCGGAACGCAATCACTTGCCGACCTGGAACCCATGTCTCAGCCGTGCCTGGATGACCGTCGCTTCCCACACCTGCCTGCCGCCGCAGACGCCCGCCATGTGCTGGCGCTGGACCGGCACCTGCATGCTGTGGCCTGCCTGCACGACGGGGCCAAGGCCCCCTCGGCATGCCTGAGCGCGTCTACAATGCAGCTCACGCCGCGGACCGGCGTTGCGGGCAGTGTGCGTTGCGCGCACCGGTCCGCCCGTCGTCTTCGCTGCGAGAACCGTCATGTCCGTCACTGCCAATGCCGCCCTGCCGCCGGATGCCGTCACCACGGTGGATCAGGCGCGCCTGCTGCGGCTGCTGGGCTACCGCATCACCCGCACCGAGTTGCTGGTGCGGCGGATGTTTCAGGACTGCGTGGCAGCGTTCGATCTCAAGCCGGTGGACTTCTCGCTGCTGATGCTGGTGGACGGCAACCCGGGCATCAATCAACGCCAGATCGGCGATGTGCTGCACGTGTCGGCGCCCAACCTGGCGATCGTGGTGGCACGCCTGGTCAAGCGCCGCCTGTTGCGGCAGGTGCGGGGACGCCAGGACCGACGCATGCAGCACCTGTCGCTGACCACCGCCGGTGTGACCCTGCTGAGCGCCGCCGAGGCCGAAGTGCTGCGGATGGAACAGCAACTCAGCGTGGTGCTTGGCAGCAGCGAGGCGCCGTTGCTGCGCGCGCTCGACCGGCTGGACCGTCTGGACACCGCCTGATCCGCAGCTGCCGTGCAGGCGCACGGCCCGCTTTCTACCTGAACTTTGCACGCGCCGTCGCCGGCGTGTCGATCGCGCCTGCCTGACCGTTGTTCCGCCGCAGTGTCCGCTGTCCCTCCCCATGCTGGAGATGTTTGCAGTGAACTATCGATCGGTCCTGCTTGGGTTGTCTTCCCGCGCGTCGGGGCTGCGCCGCGCAGCGCTTGCCATGGTGGCGCTGCTCGCTGCCGGCACCGCCGGGGCGCAGAACCTGCCGCAGAGTACGACGCTGACCAACGGCATCAATACCGGCGGTACCAGCTACCTGGACGGCTTCACCCGCACCACGCCCGGCTGGGCGGTGATCACCTATCTGCGTCAGAGCTCACTGGATGCGATCAAGGATTCCCGCGGCAACGACGTGCCGGTGTTTGATCGCCCGCGCATCGATTCGACCCTGCTGCTGACCCAGGTCGCCTATGTCACGCCGTACAAGCTCTTTGGCGGCGCGGTTGGCATCAACACGCTGCTTCCGCTGATCAACCTGGATGCCTCGTTCGGGCGCAACAGCATTGCCAGCTTGCGCGACAACGGCGCCGGTGTGGGTGACCTGACCTTTGGCCCCTATCTGCAGATGCTGCCGGTGATCCGCAATGGCAGGCCGGTGTTTTCGCAGCGTTTCGAAATCAATGCGATCGCGCCGACCGGCAAGTTCGACCGCGACCGCGACCTCAATCAGGGCGCCGGCTACTGGTCGCTGGTGCCGCAATACGCGTTCACCGTGTTCCCGACGCCCAACTGGGAAGTCAGCGCACGCATCAACTACATCTACAACTTCCGCAGCGAGCGGCGTCCGAACCTGCCGCCGGGTTTTGCGTTCCGCAACGGCCAGGCCGGCGATGCGGGCTGGATCAACTTCGCCACGTCCTGGGAAGTGGTGCCCGACATCCGCCTTGGCGTGAATGCCTATTACCTCACCCAGTTCCGCGACAACCGCACCAACGGGCAGCGCGTGGCCGACACCCGTCAACGCGTGTTCTATGCCGGCCCCGGCGGTGTGTGGCGGATGGATGCCAACAATATGCTGTTTGCCAATGTGTATCTGCCGGTGGAGGTCAAGAACGCTGCCTCCGGCAACAACGTCAACCTGCAGTACGTCCATGTGTTCTAGCGCCGGTACGGCCGGCCTCTTCGGAGAGTGGCAATGAATTTGCAGAACAAGACGATCGTGGTCACCGGCGTGGCATCGGGCATCGGTGCCGAAGTCGCACGCCTGGCCCGTTTCCATGGTGCCAGGGTGATCGGCGTCGATCGCATGCCGGTGCAGATGTCGCTGCACGGGTTCCACCAGGCCGATCTTGGCGATCCGGCATCCATCGATGCGCTGGTGCAGGCCTTGCCGGAGCGCATCGACGCGCTGGCCAACGTGGCCGGCGTTCCCGGCACCGCACCGCTGGAGGTCGTGGCGCGGGTCAACTACCTGGGTCTGCGCCATTTGAGCCAGGCGCTGCTGCCGCGCATGACGGCTGGCGGTTCCATCATCAACGTGGCCTCCATCCTGGGCGCAGAATGGCCGCAACGCCTGGAACTGCACAAGCAACTGGCCGCCACCGACAGCTTTGCGTCCGGCACTGCGTGGTTGCAGGCGCATCCGGTGAGCCACGACACCTGCTACCAGTACTTCAAGGAAGCGCTGATCGTCTGGACCCTGCTGCAGTCGCGGCCCTGGTTCGCCGAGCATGGCGTGCGCGTCAACAACGTCGCGCCCGGACCGGTGTTTACGCCGATTCTCGGCGATTTCGTCACCATGCTCGGCGAGGAGCGCGTCAAGGAAGACGCCAAGCGCATGACGCGTCCGGCGTACGCCGACGAGGTGGCCGAGGCCATCGTGTTTCTCGCCTCCGATGCTGCGCGCTGGATCAACGGCATCACCTTGCCGGTCGATGGCGGGCTGGCGTCCACCACTCTGTAACACCACCCCCTCAGCAGGAGGCTAGACCATGAACGCTCTCCCCAACACCGCGATTGCCGCGTCGTCCGTCCCGGCGTGGCATGGCTGTATCTTCAATGGCGACTGGGTGCCCGGCAACGGCGGCACCGCGCAGATCATCGAACCGGCCACCGGCAAGCTGCTGCACGAAGTCGGCAAGGCCGATCTGGCTGATGTCGCCGCTGCCGTGGCGCTGGCGAAAAAAGCGCAACGTGCCTGGGCAGCCACGACGCCGCGTGAGCGCGCTGCCGTGTTTCACCGTGCCGCGCAGCTGATGGAAGCACGCAGTGCGGAAGCGGCGCTGCTGATCGCGCGCGAAACCGGCGGCATCCTGCCCAAGGCCCAGCGCGAAGTGAACGAGTCGGTGGTGTTCTATCAGCAGGCGGCGGCGCTGCCGCTGCAGGCCGTCGGCCAGGTGCTGCCCACCGGCGCCGGCCAGCTCAGCCTGGCCCGGCATCTGCCGCTGGGCGTGATCGCGGTGATTTCCCCGTTCAATTTTCCGTTGATCCTGTCGCTGCGGTCGGTGGCTCCGGCGCTGGCGATGGGCAATGCGGTGGTGCTCAAGCCTGACCCGCGCACGCCGTACACCGGTGGCGTGGTCATCGCGCAGGTGCTGGAGGAAGCGGGCCTGCCGAAGGGCTTGTTGCACGTGCTGCATGGCGATGCCGCCATCGGCCAGGCGCTGGTCGAATCGCCGGATGTCCCGATGATTGCCTTCACCGGTTCCACCGCTGCCGGGCGACGCATCGGCGAGATCGCGGGCCGGCACCTGAAGAAGGTGTCGCTGGAGCTGGGCGGCAACAACGCGGTGATCGTGCTCGACGACGCCGATCTGGACAGGGCGGCCTCTGCCGTGGCGTTCGGCGCCTACATGCATCAAGGGCAGATCTGCATGGCCACCGGCCGCGTGCTGGTCCAGCGTGGCATTGCCGATGCGCTGACCCAGCGGCTGGCTGAAAAGGCCAGGCATCTGCCGGTTGGCGATCCGGTCAGCGGCACCGTGGCCCTGGGCCCGATCATCGACCAGCGCCAGCTGCAGCGTGTGATCGATATCGTGGACGACAGCGTTGCCGCCGGTGCGGTGGTGGAAGCCGGTGCCAGCAACGAAGGCCTGTTCTATGCGCCGACGGTGCTGTCCAACGTGCGTCCGGGCATGCGTGCATTCGACGAGGAAGTCTTCGGGCCGGTGATCAACATCACCGTGTTCGACACCGACGAAGAAGCCGCGGAACTGGCCAACCATGGCGAGTACGGCCTGGCCGCCGGCATCCTGTCGGCATCGGTGTCGCGCGCGATGAACCTGGGCGACAAGCTCCATACCGGCCTGTTGCACATCAACGATCAGACCGTGTCCGACGAAGTCATCAACCCCTTCGGCGGTACCGGTGCCTCGGGCAACGGCACCAGTGTCGGCGGGCCGGCCGACTGGGAGCAGTACACCCACTGGCAGTGGCTGACGATCAAGAACGAAGTGCCGCAATACCCGTTCTGACCGGCGTGGGGCAAGGGCCCTTCAGCAAAACTCGCAGCGTCGAGGGCGCGGTGCCCTCACCGCTTGCAGGACACGCCGTGAACCCGTCCTTGGGGGCTCGGTGGCGGCATCCATGCCGCCACACGGTCCCGCAACCGGCAAGGACACCGCACCAGACAGTTGGCCGGCACTCATCTGAATAGCTGTCTCTCGTGCGGTGTGCATCAGACATGGAGCCGATGCTCCATGGTCGAACAAGGCGCATCCAGCACGGCTCTTAGCCTTGCACACCGACCATCTCGCCTGGGTCCTTGCCCGCTCACCGTCGCGGGACCCTGAGCGGCATGGATGCCGCGCCGGAGCCTACAAGGACGTACTTGCGGCGTGTCCCGCGATGGTGGGCGGGCAAGGGCCGTGCAGCCAGCTAGCAGCGTCGAGGGCGCGGTGCCCTCACCGCTCGCGGGACACGCCGTGAACCCATCCCCGGGGGCTCGGTGGCGGCATCCATGCCGCTACACGGTCCGGCAATCAGCGAGGACACCGCACCGGACAGTCCGCTGGTTACTTTGTTGAAAACCCTGCAACCAGCCCACGGATCGGTCGCTCTTAATCGCCAGCGCGAAAGCGCGTCGGCGAACAGCCGGCGTGACGTACGAAATAGCGGCTGAAGTACGCAGCGTCGAAAAATCCAAGGTCGGCGGCGATCTGCTGCACGCTCAGGCTGGTGTAGCGCAGGCTGCGGCGGGCTTCGAGCATGATGCGGCGCTGCAGTAATTGCAGTGCCGAGGCGCCGGCCAGTCGCTGGCACAACGCGTTGAGATGGCCCGGCGTCAGGCCCAATTGCTCGGCATAGCGGGAGATCGGCCAATGCGCACGGTAATGCTCGTCGATCAAGGCCTGATAGCCGCGGAGATGGCGTAGTGCCGGGTCGGCATACGGACTCACCGCAGCGGCATCCTGCGCGTGTTCCAGCGCCGTGCGGGCGGTCCAGATCAACAACTGCGCTGCGGCAGCGTGCAATGCAGCCTCATGGCCGACGCGTCGGCAGGCATGGTCGTCGGCAATGCTGGCGAACAGCACGTCGAGCAGCCCGCGTGCGCGCTGTGCGCGCAGGACCTGCGGGATGGTCAGGGCAGCCTGCAACAGCGGTGCAGCACTCAAGGCGTCGCGCACCAGCGGCATGCACAAGGTGATGATGTGGCCGCGCACCCGCGGATCGAACCCGAAGCCATGCACGCACAGCGGCGGCAGCCAGATCACGCGCGCGCCACGCACGCGCTGGCTGCGGCCATCCAGCTGCAGCGTCGCCGGCCCGCGTTGCACGTACAGCAACTGTGCCAGGTCCTCGTGCCGGTGCGGAGCGATGTGCCAGTCATGTAGCCGGCTGCGTGCGGCAATCGACTCCCAGTGCAACAACTCGGGCGTGTCGGCGTGCTGCTCGCCGTACAGGCCGAAGGCGGGCACCGCGGTGGCTGCAGCAATGGCGTGCGCGCGTCTGGGCATCGTCGAAAAGTCCAAGCACTGCGCGCAATCATCCCTTCACTGCACGCGCTTGGCTACCCACACTGGCGTGCATCCGTCAGCTGGGGCAGGAGCATTGCATGCGCACCCAAATCGCGATCATCGGCGCCGGCCCGTCCGGCCTGTTGCTGGGCGAGCTGTTGCTGCGGGCCGGCATCGACACCGTGGTGATCGAGCGGCAGACGCCGGACCACGTGCTGGGACGGATTCGTGCCGGCGTGCTGGAACAGGGCAGTGTGGCGCTGTTGCAGCGGGCAGGGGTTGGCGAACGCGTGCAGCGCGAGGGCCTGCCGCATCACGGCTTCGAACTGTCGCTGGATGGCCGCCGGGAGCGGATCGACCTGCTGCGCGGTTGCGGACGCAGCGTCACCGTCTACGGCCAGACCGAGGTCACTGCCGATCTGATGCAGGCACGTGCACGCAGCGCTGCGCCGACGTACTACAGCGCGCAGGACGTGACGCTGTGCGGGGTGGAAAGCGACGCACCCGCGGTGGAGTTCACCCATGACGGGCGGCGCCAGCGCATCGACTGCGACTACATCGTCGGCTGCGACGGCTTCCATGGCATCAGCCGCGCCAGCATTCCGCCCGAGCGACTGCGCCTGTTCGAGCGGGTGTATCCGTTCGGGTGGCTTGGCGTGCTTGCCGACACCCCGCCGGTCCACGACGAGTTGGTCTACGCGCAGCACCCGCGCGGCTTCGCGTTGTGTTCGATGCGCTCGCCGACGCGTTCGCGCTACTACGTACAGGTACCGGCCGATGCGCGGGTAGAGGCATGGAGCGACCAGGCGTTCTGGGATGCATTGCGTGCGCGGTTGCCCGAGACGCTGGCTGCGCAACTGATCACCGGGCCATCGATCGAAAAGAGCATTGCGCCGTTGCGTAGCTTCGTCGCCGAGCCGATGCAGTACGGGCGCCTGTTCCTGGCCGGCGACGCGGCGCATATCGTGCCGCCCACCGGCGCCAAGGGCTTGAATCTGGCGCTGGCCGATGTCGGCCTGCTTGCGCAATTGTTCGAGCGCTGGAACGCGTGTGGCGATGCCGAGGTGCTGCAACAGTACTCGGCGCTGGCGCTGCAACGCGTCTGGAAGGCCGAACGGTTTTCATGGTGGATGACCACCTTGCTGCATACCTTCGCCGACCAGGACGCGTTCACCGCACGCATTCATGCCGCGGAACTGGAGTATCTGCTGGGCAGCGAGGCAGGGCGCGCGACGGTGGCTGAAAACTACGCCGGCCTGCCACTGGTGGAACTGCCGGAGTAAGTGTGGCCATGACCGCTGCCGGAGATCCCTCGTGTGCGCCTGAGAATTCGGCCGCAGTGGTTACCTATGGATTACCACCAATGTCGGAAGTGCCCTGGTGCACTCCAGGGCGGCTAGCGGGCGAGCAGACGCGGCCGTTAGGCTGGCGGCGACGCGTAGAAACCCTGTCTGCCAAGGCGCGTCATTCCCCCAATCAGCGGCGCACCGTGCTGGCGTTCCAGCCAGCGTAGCGCCCGTCTCCACATGAGGAGTCTTCCATGAATAAGCTGTTCTCCCGCGCCTTGCTACTGGTCATGCTGGTAGCGCCGGTGGCTGCGTTCGCGCAGACCGCGGTGACCGAAAATCCCAACCACCAGAAGATGCTGCTCGGCTCCACCTGGCCGGAGACTGTCAACAAGCGGCTGGTTTACGACTTCTGGCGCATCGTGTTCGAGGCCGGGCAGGTGCAGGAAGCGCCGAAATACATGGACAAGAACTACATCCAGCACAACCCGAACGTGGCGAACGGCCGCGATGCCTTCATCGCGTTCCTGACCGCGTTCGTGCCGCCGACACCGGTGCAGGAACGCGTGCAGCTGCCGCTGGTGGCCATCACCGCCGACCGTGACCTGGTCACGCTGGTGTCGGTGCGCACGCTGCCGGATCCGCGCGATCCGAGCAAGACCTACACCACCACCTGGTTCGACATGTTCCGCATCGAAAAGGGCCTGATCAAGGAGCACTGGGATCCGGACACCATTGCCGGCCGCGCCAATACCGGCGGGCAGTAATCGCTGCTGCGTTGCAGGGCTGCAGTGTGCAGCTCTGCAATGCGTGATCCGTGCAGGGAGTAACAACCGTGCAAGCGGTTGACGAAAACGAAAACGCCCGCCTGATGGCGGGCGTCGTCGTCTTGATGACAGCGGTCAGCTGATACGGAAGCCCATCGTCGCTTCCACCGCCTGCTGCCAGCCGGCATACAGTTGTTCGCGCTTGTCCTCGGCCATGGTCGGCTCGAAGCGGCGATCCACCGCCCACTGCTTGGCGATCTCTTCGCGGCTGCTCCAGAACCCGGTTGCCAAGCCGGCCAGATAGGCGGCGCCGAGCGCAGTGGTTTCGGCCACTTCCGGGCGCAGCACCGGCACGTTGAGCATGTCGCTCTGGAACTGCGCCATGAAATCGTTGGCGATTGCGCCGCCGTCGGCGCGCAGTTCCTTCAGTTCGATGCCCGAATCGGCCTGCATCGCGGTCAACACGTCGCGGGTCTGGTACGCCATCGATTCCACCGCCGCGCGCACGAAATGTTCCTTGGTGGTGCCGCGGGTCAGCCCGAACACCGCGCCGCGGATATCGCTGCGCCAGTACGGCGCGCCCAGGCCGACGAAGGCCGGCACCAGATAGACCCCGTCGTTGTCGCCGGCGCGTTCGGCATAGGCCTGCGAGTCGCTGGCCTTGCCGAGCATGCGCAGGCCGTCGCGCAGCCATTGCACCACCGACCCTGCGACGAAGATCGAGCCTTCCAGCGCATATTCGACCTTGCCGTCGATGCCCCAGGCAATCGTGGTCAACAGGCCGGCCTTGGACGCGACCGCCTTGTCGCCGGTGTTCATCAGCGCAAAGCAACCGGTGCCGTAGGTGTTCTTGGCCATGCCCGGTTCGAAGCAGGCTTGGCCGAACAACGCCGCCTGCTGGTCGCCGGCGATGCCCGCGATCGGCACCTGCTCGCCATAGAAATACTGGGTCTGGGTCATGCCGTAGATTTCGCTGGACGAGCGCACCTCCGGCAGCATCTCCTTCGGCACGTCGAGCATGGCCAGCAGCTCGGCATCCCACTCCAGCGTGTGGATGTTGTACATCAAGGTGCGCGATGCATTGGTGTAGTCGGTGACGTGCACCTTGCCGCCGGTGAGATTCCAGATCAGCCAGCTGTCGATGGTGCCGAAGGCCAGTTCGCCGTTGCGCGCGCGTTCGCGGGCGCCGTCGACGTGATCCAGGATCCACTTGACCTTGGTGCCGGAAAAATACGCATCGATCAGCAGGCCGGTCTTGTCGCGCACCATCTGCTCGTGCCCGGCCTCCTTGAGTTGCGTACAGATGTCCTTGGTCTGCCGCGATTGCCAGACGATGGCGTTGTAGATCGGCTGGCCGGTGGCCTTGTCCCACACCACCGCGGTCTCGCGCTGGTTGGTGATGCCGATGCCGGCGATCGAGCGCGCATCGATCTGCGCATTGTTGAGCAGCTCGGTGATCGTGGTGTAGACGCTGGTCATGATCTCGCGCGGGTTGTGTTCCACCCAGCCCGGCTGCGGAAAGATCTGGCCGAACTCGCGCTGCGCCACGCCGGCCACCTTGCCGTTGCGATCGAACAGCATCGCGCGCGAGCTGGTGGTGCCTTGATCGATCGCAAGGACGTATTGCTTTTCCATCGGAGATTCCTCGAACAATGCCGGCGCTGGCGCACGGCGAGAAAGTGGGCAATGCACGCCGCTGTTCGAGAGGCCAATGAAACCGGGGCCTGCTCCACAGCGGAGCGGTGCTGTCAGTCGTGCAGTAGTGCGGTCAGCGCGGATCGAGCGGCGCTTTGCCGCCTTGCAGGTGGCGCACGCGTGCCGGCAGGAACGGCAGGATCAGCCACTGGTAGGCAAGCGCGCCGATCGGGCCGCCGATCAACGGGCCGACGATGGGGATCCACCAGTAGTTGTCCTTGGCCGGCAAGGCGGCTTCGCCCCAACCGGCAAGGTAGGCGAACAGGCGCGGGCCGAAGTCGCGCGCCGGATTCATCGCCCAGGCTTCCAGATAGCCCATCGATGCGCCCAGCGTGGCCACCAGCAGGCCGATCATCAGCGCGCCGGAATTGGCGGTCGGCGCAGCTTCGTTGAACTGCTCGGTGATGGCGAAGATGCCGAAGATCAGGAACGCGGTGATGATGATCTGGTCGACCAGCGCATGCATCGGCGTGACCGCAAGGCCGGGGGCGGTGAAGAACACCCCGGCGGCGCCACCGGCTTCGCGGGTGAGCTGCTGCACCTGGTTGTAGTGGTCGATCACCGGGCCATACAACTGGTAGACGATGGCCGCGCCCAGGAACGCACCGATCACCTGCGCGCCCCAGTACGGCAGCACCTTCTTCCAGGAGAACCCGCGGAACAGTGCCAGCGCCAGCGTCACTGCCGGATTGGCATGCGTGCCGGACACCGAGCCGGTGACATAGATCGCCAGCGTCACCGCCAGGCCCCAGGCGATACAGACGCCCCAATAGGCGTTCTGGTACGGGCTGGGATCGTAGAGGACGTACATGGCCGCGACCGAATCGCCGAGCGCGATGATGATGAACATCGCCACCGCTTCGGAAATCAACTCACCCACCAGTTGGCGGCTCATGCGCGCGACCCCGTGCCGAGGGCGACGACGCAGGCAGGGTGGTGCGATGCGCGCATCGGCGCGCAGGGGTGCTGGGTAATGCTCATCTGGGGGTGCCCTCCACGTGACTCAGGATGATGCCGGCGAATGCGCCAGGATACGTTGCCGAACGACCCGTCCTCGCCGGCAACGCGGTTCGATCAGGCCGGCACGGCATCCGCCTGCTGGACCGATTGCGTCTGCAGGTACGCTTCCAGGCGCGCGCGCCCGGCCGCGTCGATGCGCAGACCGAGTTTGCTGCGGCGCCACAGGATGTCGTCGGCGGTCACGGCCCACTCGTGGGCGCACAGGTAGTCCACCTCGGCCTGGTACAGATCGGCACCGAAGTGCGTGCCCAATGCCGCGATATCCTGCGCATCGCCCAGCAGCTGCTCCGCGCAGGTGCCGTAGTTGCGCACCAGCCGCTGCGCGGTGGGTGCCGGCAGCCACGGGCGTGCCGTGCGCACGCGTTCGAGCAGGCTGGCGATATCGCGCTGTTCGCCGCCCGGCAATGCATCGCCGCGCGCGGTCCATGCCGGCTTGCGTGCACCCAGTGCCTGGGTCAGGCGGTCGACCGCTTCTTCGGCCAGTTTGCGATAGGTGGTCAGCTTGCCGCCGAAGACGTTGAGCAATGGTGCGCCGTCGGTGAGCACTTCCAGCTGGTAATCGCGGGTGACTTCGGCGGCGTTGTCTTCGGCATCGTCGAGCAGCGGGCGCACGCCGCTATAGCTCCACACCACGTCGGCAGGGCTGATCTGCTGCTGGAAATACAGGTTCACCGCCTCGCACAGGTACTGCACCTCGGCCGCATCGATGCTGGGTGCGGCGGGGTCGGCCTGGTAATCCACGTCGGTGGTGCCGATCAGGGTGAAGTCGTGCTCGTACGGAATGGCGAACACGATGCGCCGATCCGGTTGCTGAAAGATGTACGCATGGTCGTGGTCGAACAATTTTGGCACCACGATATGGCTGCCCTTGACCAGGCGCAGTGCGTGCTTGTGCGGCACTGCGGCGACCTTGTCCAGGAACGACACCGCCCACGGCCCGGCCGCATTGGCGAGCGCGCGCGCCTGCACGGTGCGGCGGCGGCCGTCGCGGTCTTCCAGTTCGGCGTACCAGAAGCCCGCATCGCGCCAGGCACCCACACAGCGCGTGCGCGTGCGGATCTGGGCACCGCGCTTGGCGGCGTCCATCGCATTGAGCACCACCAGCCGCGCGTCCTGCACCCAGGCATCGGAATAGACAAAGCCGGTGCGCAGCGATTCCTGCAGCGGCTGGCCGACCGGGTGCGTGCGCAGCGACAGCCGGCGCGAGCGCGGCAGGCTGCGCTTGCTGCCGCCGAGATGGTCGTACAGGAACAGGCCGGCGCGAATCATCCAGGCCGGGCGCAGATGCGGTTGATGCGGCAGCAGGAAGCGCAGCGGCCAGATGATGTGCGGGGCCAGCCGCAGCAGCACTTCGCGCTCGGCCAGCGCCTTGCCGACCAGTGCGAACTCGTACTGCTCCAGGTAGCGCAGGCCGCCGTGAATGAGCTTGGTGCTGGCGCTGCTGGTATGCGCGGCCAGGTCGTCCTGCTCGCACAGGCACACCGACAGGCCACGCCCGGCCGCATCGCGGGCGATGCCGACCCCGTTGATGCCGCCGCCTATCACCAGAAGATCGTATGTCTCGCCCATTGGTGTCTCCGTCCGGGCGCGCAGGAGCGAACCCAAGTTGTCATGTTCGAACATATTCGAACATCAAACCTTTTTGGAACGTGAAGAGCTGCGACGCCCGGGCTGCGGGCGACGTTCTAATGTTTGAGCCTATCGGGAACTCAAATTCGATCGCCAGGGTGGATCGATCGGGCGATTCAATCGGGGTGTGCATTGCGCAAACGCACACAAACGAACAAACGGCTCAGCCGGCGTTGCCGGGTGCGGCCAGATGCACGCGGGTGCCGGCCTCGGCCAGCACGGCGGCCAGCTCCTGCGGCGGCGGCCGGTCGGTGAACCAGTCGTGCACCTGGGCGATTGCGCCCAGTCGCACCATGGCGTTGCGGCCGAACTTGCTGTGGTCGGCGGCCAGCAACACCTGCCGCGAGTGTTCGATGATGGCCTGGGCCACGCGTACTTCCTGGTAGTCGAAGTCCAGCAAGGTGCCATCCAGGTCGATGCCGGAAATGCCGATCACCCCGAAGTCCACCTTGAATTGCCGGATCAGCTCCACCGTCGCCTCGCCGGTCACGCCCTGGTCGCGCCCGCGCACCACGCCGCCGGCCACGATCACCTCGAAGCTGGGATTGGCGCTGAGCATCACCGCCACGTTGAGGTTGTTGGTGATCACGCGCAGGCCGCGGTGCTGCAGCAAGGCGCGCGCGACCTCTTCGTTGGTGGTGCCCAGGTTGATGAACAGCGAGGCATCGTCGGGGATGAAGCGGGCGACCTGTGCGGCGATGTGCTGTTTCTCGCGCGCCTGCAGCGCCTTGCGCGCGGTGTAGGCCAGGTTTTCCACGCTCGAGGGCATGCTGACGCCACCGTGATAGCGGCGCAGCACGCCGGCATCGCACAGCAGGGTCAGGTCGCGCCGGATGGTCTGCGGCGTCACCTCGAAGCGCGTCGCCAGCCCTTCCACCTCGGCAAAGCCCTGCTGCCGCACCAATGCCACCAATTGTTCCTGGCGCGGGTTGAGTGCCGGCGCCGGGACCGTCCTGTAGTGAGTCGACTCCATGCGCAGATGATCGCGCATGCGCGTGAGGATGCAAACACGCGCCGCGTGAGCGCCGGCGTGTCGATGGCCGCGCTCAGCCCAGCTCGCCCCGGTAGCCGGTATCGATGGTGATGCTGCCGCCCACCGCGCGCGAGACGCAGGCGCACAGCTTGCGGTTCTCGCGGCGCTGTTCGTCGCTGAAGAACACATCGCGGTGATCGATATCGGCCGCGCTGTCCAGCACCTCGACCGCGCACAGCCCGCATTCGCCGCGCCGGCATTCGGCGATCAGCTCCACCCCGGCGTCGGCCAGTGCATCCAGCATCGATTCGTTCTCGGCCACCGGCACTTCCAGCCCGAGCCCGGGCAGCTTGACCACGAAGGCCTGCGCCGGCACCCGCCCGCTGTTGCCGAAGGTTTCGAAATGCAGCCGCGCGCGCGAACGCCCGGCCGCGTGCCAGTGCTGGCGCACCGCTTCGAGCATGCCGAGCGGGCCGCACACGTACACCTCGGCAGTGGGCGACAGCCGCGCCAGCTCGGCAGCAAGCTCCGGCCGGCCGGCATCATCGTCGCAGTGCAGTTGCAGGCGCTCGCCGAGCAGCGCTTCCAGTTCGTCGACATAGGCCATTGCACGGCGCGTACGTCCGACATAGAGCAGGCGGAACGCGCGGTGGCGGCGCGCCAGCCGCTGCGCCATGCCGATGATCGGGGTGATGCCGATCCCGCCGGCGATCAGCAGGATCTCCTCGCCGCCTTCATCCAGCGCGAAGTTGTTGCTGGGCGGGGAGATCTCCACCACATCGCCGGGCTGCAGCGTCCACATGTGCCGCGAGCCGCCGCGGCTGTCGGGCATCTGCCGTACCGCGATCTGGTAGTAGCCGTCGGCACGCGGCTCGCCCACCAGCGAGTACGAGCGCACGTCGGCGCGGCCATGCAGCTGCAGGCGAAAATCCAGATGGCTGCCGACCTCGAAGCCGCGTGCCGCGGTGCCCGGGTCGAGCACGATCTCGCGCACGCCCTCGCAGGCATCGGCGATGCTGACGACATGGGCACGGTGCCACTGGGTGTCTTTACGCATGGGGAACTCCAGGCAGAAGGGCGGGCTGGCTGCTGCCAGCGGTGGCGGGATGGGCGCGGCCGATCAATGCACCACCGCGCACCCGGGTGATCGCCGCCGGGGTCTGCAGCACGTGACGCAGATTGCGATGGGCCAGCCGTGCGTGTTCGCGCATCAGCGCTTCGGCACGCGCGCCCTGGCGGTCCTCGATGGCGGCGATGATTTCGCGGTGCTGGTCCTGCGCCAGGGTCAGGATCAGCCGCGCCTCGGTGCTGGTGGTCTGCGCCATGACCAGGCTGTTGGGCGAGGCGAACGGCAGCTGCAGCACGCGGGTGAGTTCGCGGCCCAGCACATCGCTGCCGGCCATGGCCACCAGCAGCGCGTGGAACTGCGCATTGGCCTGCACGTACGCGCTGAAGTCGATGGCCTGCAGCGGCGGGCCGACGATGCCGTCGAGCGTGTCCAGCAACTGGCGTGCCTGGGCCAGTGCCGCGGCCGATGCGCCGCGTTCGGCCGCGATGCGCGCGGCCAGGCCTTCGAGCGTGCCGCGCAGCTCGATTGCATCGTGCACATCGCGTTCGCTGAAGGCCTGCACCGCATAGCCGCCGCCCGGCAGTGCGCTGGCCAGGCCTTCCTCGCACAGCCGCTGCAATGCCGCGCGTACCGGGGTGCGCGACATGCCCAGCCGCTGCACCACCGCCAGCTCGGACAGGCGCGTTCCGGCGGGCAGGGTGCCGTCGAGGATCAGTTCGCGTAGCGACAGCAGCGCACGCGTGGTCTGCGCGGCACTGCTGCGAAACGGAGTGCTGGGCGACATACGGAGCTCCCGGCGCGCTGCCTCAGCCCACCATGCGCAGCGACAGTTCCTGCGCGCGCTGTTCCTGGGCGATCAGCCGGTCGATCACGCGGCGTGCCCACATCCCGCCGGCATCGACGTTGAGGTTGTAGAAGGTGTGATCCGGATGCGCGTCGATGGCGCGTTGCTGCGCTTCCAGCACCGCCTCGTCCTCGCCGAACACGCCGGTGACGCCTGCGCGGGTGAGCGTGGTCAGGGATTGATCGTGCAGCGCGTAGTTGCGCATGAACGCCCAGAAGTAGTGGCAGGTGGTGTCGGTTTCGGGCGTGATGGTATTGAGCACGTAGCCGTTGACGCCCTGGCTGCGGTCGCCCTCCGGCGCGCCGGTGCCGGCGATGGCCACGCCGACATCGATGGCGATGGTGCCGGGCGCTTCGAAGCGGATGATCTGCCAGCGGTCGACCTTGCCGCGGTAATCCAGATGGCGCGCGATCTGGCTGGCCCAGAACGGTGGCGCGTCGATATTGCGCATCCAGCGCGACACCACCACCGAGCGGTCGCCATGCATCACCTCGAACGGCGCTTCGGCGATCTCGTCCTGGCCGATGCTGGAGCCATGCACGAAGGTCTCGTGGGTCAGGTCCATCAGGTTGTCCAGCACCAGCCGGTAGTCGCACTTGGCGTAGATGGTGCGGCCATCGCCGGCCCAGGCCGGGTCGTGCGCCCAGTGCAGGTCGGGAATCAGGCGGGTGTCGGCCTGCGCCGGGTCACCCGGCCAGATCCACACATAGCGATGCTTCTCGGCCACCGGAAAACTGCGCACGCACGCAGAGGGATTGATGGT
This sequence comes from Xanthomonas sp. BRIP62415, assembly GCF_003993515.1. Taxonomy (NCBI): domain Bacteria; kingdom Pseudomonadati; phylum Pseudomonadota; class Gammaproteobacteria; order Lysobacterales; family Lysobacteraceae; genus Xanthomonas; species Xanthomonas sp. BRIP62415. The sequence goes on along the minus strand of NZ_QEZH01000032.1, from coordinate 80,772 downwards.
CTCCTGCGAGGGCATGTGCACGCAGCGGCCCTGGCTGTTGTAGACCAGCCCGTGATACCCGCACACCACATCGTCGCCACGCAGCTTGCCCATCGACAGCGGCACCAGGCGATGCCAGCACGCATCTTCGAGCGCGATCACCGCCCCGGCGGTGCTGCGGTAGACCACCACATCCAGGTTGCAGACCTTGCGCGGGGTCAGCGCGTGCTTGATCTCGTGGTCCCAGGCGACGGCATACCACGCGTTGAGGGGAAACAGCTGCTTGGACTGGGACATGACCGTGACTCCTGGGGTTTGTATACAACCTGGGGTGCGGATCGGCAGTAGTGCGCCGGCTGGCAACCAGTTGACGCCCATGCCAGCGCTGGCGTCTGCTTGCGAGCGAAGTTATGTATACACCGGAGACAATGTTGGAGTATCAGTCGCGCAGCGAAATTGTGCGATTATCGAGTTGGTACACCGATAATCGCATTGACCGGGCCGTGCAGCTGCGCCTAACGTGACCGCACGCTCGCTGCGCAGGACCCAGGCAATGGCCCAGATCGTCCCCCTTTCAGAAGCGGTGTCCCAGCTGATCGCCGATGGCGACTGCGTGGCGATGGAAGGCTTCACCCATCTGATTCCGCATGCGGCCGGCCACGAGGTGATCCGCCAGCGCAAGCGCGACCTGCGCCTGGTGCGCATGACCCCGGACCTGATCTACGACCAGCTGATCGGCGCCGGCTGCGCATCGGCATTGCGGTTTTCCTGGGGTGGCAATCCCGGCGTCGGCTCGCTGCACCGGCTGCGCGATGCGGTCGAACGCGGCTGGCCGCAGCCGCTGCAGATCCGCGAACACAGCCATGCCGACATGGCCAACGCGTATGTGGCCGGTGCCTCGGGCCTTCCGTTTGCGGTGCTGCGCGGGTACGTCGGCTCGGACCTGCCGCGCGTCAACGACAGCATCCGCTTCCTGCAATGCCCCTACACCGGCGAGACGCTGGCCACCACGCCGGCGGTCAACCCCGATGTCACCGTGATCCATGCGCAGCAGGCCGACCGCCGCGGCAATGTGCTGCTGTGGGGCATCCTGGGCGTGCAGAAAGAGGCCGCGCTGGCCGCGCGCAAGGTGATCGTCACGGTGGAGGAGATCGTCGACACGCTGGAGGCGCCGCCCAACGCCTGCATCCTGCCGCGCTGGGTGGTCGATGCGGTCTGCCACGTGCCCGGTGGCGCCGCGCCCTCGTACGCGCATGGCTATTACGCCCGCGACAACCGCTTCTATCTGGCCTGGGATGCGATCGCGCGCGACCGCGCACGCTTCCAGGCCTGGATCCAGACGCACATTCTCGACACCGACGATTTCGCAGCGTTCCAGCGCGTGTACGCGCACTCGCTGCTGCAGGTGGCCGCATGAGCGACCACAGCACCAACGAGATGATGACCGTGGCCGCGGCGCGGCGCCTGCCCGATGGCGCGGTGTGCTTCGTCGGCATCGGCCTGCCGTCCACGGCCGCCAACCTGGCGCGGCTGACGCATGCGCCGGATGTCACCCTGATCTACGAATCCGGCCCGATCGGCGCGCGCCCGGATGTGCTGCCGTTGTCGATCGGCGACGGCGAACTGGCCGACACCGCCGACACCGTGGTCTCCACGCCGGAGATCTTCCGCTACTGGCTGCAGGGTGGCCGCGTGGACGTGGGCTTCCTGGGCGCGGCGCAGATCGATCGCCATGCCAACCTCAACACCACGGTGATCGGCCCGTACGCGGCGCCCAGGACGCGGCTGCCCGGCGCAGGCGGGGCACCGGAGATCGCGGCCAGCGCCAAGCAGGTGTTCATCATCATGCGCCAATCCACACGCAGCTTCGTGCCCGCGCTGGACTTCGTCACCACGGTCGGGCATCTGGACGGTGGCGATGCGCGGCAGCGTGCAGGCCTGCCCGGCGCCGGCCCCAGCGTGGTCGTCACCGACCTGTGCGTGATGGAGCCCGACCCCGTGACCCGCGAACTCACCGTCACCGCGCTGCATCCCGGCAGCACCCGCGAGCAGGTGCGCGCGGCCACCGGCTGGCCGATCCGCTTTGCCGACGCTCTGGCGCAGACCACCCCGCCCAGTGCCGCGGAATTGCAGGCGCTGCGCGCGCTGCAGGCACGCACCGACGCGGCGCACGGCAAGCAGGCAGCCGGAGCCGAGGCATGAGCGCGGTCTATCTGATCGATGGCATCCGCACGCCGATCGGGCGCTACGGCGGTGCACTGGCCGGGGTGCGCGCCGACGACCTGGGCGCGGTCCCGATCGCCGCGTTGATGGCACGCAATCCGCAACTGGAGCCGGCGCTGATCGATGACGTGTATCTGGGCTGCGCCAACCAGGCAGGCGAAGACAATCGCAATGTCGCGCGCATGAGTCTGTTGCTGGCGGGGCTGCCCAGTTCGGTGCCGGGCAGCACGCTCAATCGCCTGTGCGGCTCCGGGCTGGACGCGGTCGGCACCGTGGCGCGCGGCATCCGTGCCGGTGAACTGGGGCTGGCGATCGCCGGCGGGGTCGAGTCGATGACCCGCGCGCCCTGGGTCATGGGCAAGGCCGAGAGCGCGTTCGCCCGCACGCAACAGCTGGAAGACACCACGATGGGCTGGCGGTTCGTCAATCCGCGCCTGCAGGGCGCCTATGGCGTGGAGCTGATGGGCGAAACCGCCGAAAACGTCGCCCAGCGCCACGCCATCGCGCGCGAAGACCAGGATGCGTTCGCGCTGCGTAGCCAGCAACGCGCCGCCGCCGCACAGGCAGCGGGATTTTTCGAGGGGGAGATCACCCCGGTGCCCGTGACCGCACGCAAAGGGGGCGAGGCGACCGCTGTCGATCGCGACGAGCATCCACGCCCGAACACCACCGCCGAGATGCTGGCCAAGCTCAAGCCGGTGTTCCGCCAGCCCGGCACGGTGACGGCCGGCAATGCGTCCGGTCTCAACGATGGCGCTGCCGCCATGTTGCTGGCATCCGAGCAGGCCGTGCACGCGCATGGGCTGACCCCGCGCGCACGCGTGCTCGGCTTCGCCTCGGCGGGTGTGGAGCCGGCCTACATGGGGATCGGCCCGGTGCCGGCCACGCAGCGCCTGCTGGCACGCCTGGGCCTGGGCATTGCGCAGTTCGATGCGATCGAACTCAACGAAGCCTTCGCCGCGCAGGTGCTGGCCTGCACGCGCGCGTTCGGCCTGGCCGACGATGCCGCGCACGTCAACGCCAATGGCGGCGCCATCGCGCTGGGCCATCCCCTGGGCATGAGCGGCGCGCGGCTGGCACTGACCTTGTTGCGACAACTGGAAGCGGTCGACGGGCGGCTCGGGCTGGCCAGCATGTGCATCGGGGTGGGGCAGGGCGTGGCGCTGGCAATCGAGCGCGTGTAGTGCGCCGATTGCAACCGCCGCTGCCGTGACCGCACACCCACGTCTTGATCCTGCCGCAGCGCCACCGATGGAGATCCCGCATGCGCGACCCCAGCTCTGACACATTGATCGATCCGCTGCTCGGCTATCGCCGGCCGCGGATCGGCACGCAGCCGGCCTATCTGCATCCGCCCTACGCATCCACCGCATTGCGCGGGCCCACGCGCGCGCCAATCGAGATCCCGGCCACGCTGTCGGAAGTCACCGGCCCGCAGTTGAATCGGCTCACCCTGGGCGCGCATGCGGCCGACCTCACTGCCGGCTTTGCGGGCGAGCCGCTGGGCGAGCGCATCATCGTGTCCGGCCGCGTGCTCGACGAAAACGGCAAGCCGGTGCGCAACAGCGTGGTCGAGGTGTGGCAATGCAATGCCGCTGGCCGCTATCAACATGCCGGCGATCGGCACGACGCACCGCTGGACCCCAACTTCCGCGGCACCGGCCAGGTGCTCACCGACGACCACGGCCGCTATGCATTCAAGACCATCAAGCCGGGCGCGTATCCGTGGCGCAATCACTACAACGCCTGGCGGCCGGCGCATATCCATTTTTCGCTGCATGGCGATGGCATCGGGCAGCGGCTGATCACCCAGATGTATTTCCCCGGCGACCCGCTGCTGGCGCACGACCCGATCTACAACTGCGTGGACGATGCGCTGGCGCGCGAACGCATGGTGTCCCGCTTCGACTGGGAAAACGCGGTGAGCGAATACGCGCTGGCCTACCGCTTCGACATCGTGTTGCGCGGCCGCAAGCAGACGGTCTGGGAGTGAATCGATGAGCCTGCACACCACCCCGTCGCAAACCGTCGGCCCGTACTACCGGCTCGGGCTGGAGCCGCTGTATCGCCAGCAGCTCGCGCCTGCGCAGGCCGCAGGCACGCAGGTGCGGGTCAGCGGTTGCGTCTTCGACGGCGCCGGCAGCCCGGTGGCCGATGCGGTGCTGGAACTGTGGCAAGCCGATGCGGCCGGCATCTATGCGCATGCCGCCGACGCACGCTGCGAGGCGCACGATCCCGGCTTCGATGGCTGGGGCCGCGTGCCGACCGACGCGCAGGGGCGTTTTTCCTTCAGCACCATCAAGCCGGGCCGGGTCGCCGGCCCCGGCGGCGTGCCGCAGGCCGCGCATCTGACCGTGCTGGTGTTCATGCGCGGCCTGTTGCGCGGCGTGTCGACGCGGCTGTACTTCGCCGACGACCCGCAGCTGGGCAGCGATCCCATCCTGGCCCTGGTGCCGGCAGAACGTCGCGGTACGCTGCTGGCCCAGTCGCGTGGCGGCAGCGACTACGTGTGGGACATTCATATGCAGGGTGATGCAGAAACCGTGTTCTTCCACTATTGATCGCATCGTCGGCGCGCTGTTGGCTGCTGCGATGTGTCCGCATGAGCACGACGCCTGCATCCGCGTGCAGACGCTGCACGCAGATGCAGCGCGGCAAGCAACCACGTGGCAATACGCGATGCCGTCGATGACCCGTCGCGATCGGCACGTGACCGGCGCGCGGCGCCGTGATCCGCAGCGTCAGTTGCATTGGCGAAACACGCAGGCCGCGTGCATGACCATGCCAGACAAACGCGTGTGCACGCCACGCACACCTGCGTTTGCACCACGCCCCACCGCGCACGCCAGTTGGCACTCCCACGCATCGGTGCCATGCTGCCGGCACGCCACCAGAGGCCATGCATGACTGCGACGTCTTCCCTGCTGGGATCCCTGTTTGGCGAGCCTGCCTGCAACGCATTGTTCGACGATGCGGCGCGCGTGCAGGCGATGCTGCAATTCGAATCCGCGCTCGCCCGCGCGCAGGCGCAATGCGACGTGATTCCCGCCGATGCCGCGCAGGCCATTGCGGCCGCCTGCGACGTGCAGCATTACGATCTGGCCGCGCTGGCCCAGGCCACCGCACTTGCCGGCAACCCCGCCATTCCGCTGGTCAAGGCGCTGACCGCGCGCGTGGCCGCCCACGATGCGCAGGCCGCGCGCTGGGTGCACTGGGGCGCCACCAGCCAGGACGTCATCGACACCGGCACCGTGCTGCAGCTGCGTGCCGCGCTCGGCCTCCTGCTGCCGCGCCTGCAAGGCCTGTGCGCCGAGCTGGCTGCGCTGGCCGACCGCGAACGCAACACCGGCCTGCCTGGTCGTACCTTATTGCAGCAGGCGGTGCCGGTCACCCTCGGGCTCAAGGTCGCCGGCTGGCTGGATGCGCTGCAGCGCGCGCACCACCGCCTGCAGGCCCTGCAGCATGATGGCCTGGTGCTGCAGTTCGGCGGTGCGGCCGGCACGCTGGCGTCGTTGCAGGAGCGCGGTCTCGCTGTCGCCCAGGCGCTGGCAACGACGCTGGCGCTGCCGCTGCCCGCGTTGCCGTGGCATACCGCCCGCGATCGCCTGGTCGAGGTTGGCTGTGCGTTCGGCCTGCTGGCCGGCACCCTGGGCAAGATCGGTGGCGACGTGGTGCTGCTGATGCAGTCGGAAGTCGGCGAGGTGTTCGAGCCGGCCGCGGCCGGCAAGGGCGGCTCCTCGGCGATGCCGCACAAGCGCAACCCGGTCTCCAGCGTCGCCGCGGTTGCCGCCGCCACGCGCGTGCCCGGCCTGGTCGCGACCCTGTTCAGCGCGATGGCGCAGCCGCACGAACGCGCCGCCGGGCAATGGCATGCCGAATGGGAGACCTTGCCGCAGATCGTGTGCCTGACCGCCGGCAGCCTGGCGCAGATGCAGGCCTGCCTGGCCGACCTGCAACTGGATCGCGCCGCCATGCGCGCGCACCTGCACAGCCATGGCGGCGCGCTGTATGCCGAGGCGGCGGTGTTCGCGCTGGCACCAAGGCTCGGCAAGGCGCAGGCGCATGCGCTGGTCGAGCGCGCGGTGGCGCGTGCACAGGCGCAGCAGCGCCATCTGCGCGAGGTGCTCGGTGACGACGCGCAGGTGGGCGCGGTGCTCACGCAGGCGCAACTGCAGGCGGTGTTCGATGTGGACAGCTGGCGCGGCATGTCCTCGGTCTGGATCGATCGCGTGCTGGCCGGTTCCTCATCCCGCTGACGGTGCTCCGATGGCTTATCTCCAGTTGCCCACGCATCGCCTGCATTACCGTCTCGACGGCACCGAGGGCCGCCCCTGGCTGACCTTCTGCAATTCCCTGGGCACCGACCTGCACATGTGGGACGCGCAGATCGCCGCGTTTGCGCCGTATTACCGCATCCTGCGCTATGACCGCCGCGGCCATGGCGATTCGGACACGCCGCCCGGCCCGTACCGCGTTGCCGACATGGGCCAGGACGTGCTGGCGCTGTGGGATGCGTTGCAGATCGCGCAGAGCGACTTCTGCGGCCTGTCGATCGGCGGACTCACCGGGCAATGGCTGGGCCTGCATGCGCCGCAGCGCCTGCGCCGGCTGGTGGTGTGCGCCACCGCGCAGAAGATCGGCAGCAGCCAGAGCTGGAACGCGCGGATCGAACAGGTGCGCAGCGAAGGCCTGCCGGGGCTGGTCGATGCCACCTTGCAGCGCTGGTTCACACCGCCATTTGCCACCCGCCATGCGCAGCGCCTGGACATGATCGTGGCCGCCTTCGTGTCGACCTCGCCGCAGGGCTATATCGCCTGTTGCCAGGCGGTGGCCGACGCCGACTTCCGCGGCGCGCTCGACACCCTGGAACTGCCACTGCTCGCACTGGCCGGCGACGACGACCCGGTCTGTCCGCCGGCCGATCTGCGCGAGATCGCCTATGCCGCCCCACGCGGCCACTACGCGCAGGTGCCCGGCCGGCATATCTGCAACCTCGAATCGCCGGCCGCCTTCAACGACAGCGTGCTGGGCTTTCTGCAGGCCGACCACGTGTGACCCTCGCACGCCCAGCCAGGCAGTTGCCCCATGCGCGAAGCCGGCACCCCGATCCGGCAGGTGCGACGCTCGGCATTCCCGGTCGTAGCTTGCATCTGTGCCCAGCTGACGCATCACAACCGCATCAGGTCGGCAACGTCGACGGCCACCACGCCACCTGACACGTCAGCATCTACCTGCAGCCGCTGCGGATCTGCAGCGACCATTTCCGATTCCCGATTCCCGATTCCCGATTCCCCATTCCCCATTCCCCATTCCCACGCAGGAGAACTCCGATGCACGAAGACGAGCGTTACCAGGCAGGTCTGCGCGAGCGCCGACGCGTCTTGGGCGATGCGCATGTCGAGCGCTCGCTGGCCGCACGCACCGCGTTCACCGACGAGTTCCAGGCGCTGATCACCCGCTATGCCTGGGGCACCATCTGGACCCGCGATGGCCTGCCCGCACACACCCGTTCGCTGCTGACCCTGGCGATGATGGTCGCGCTGGGCCACGACGAGGAATTCAAGCTGCACGTGCGCGCCGCGCGCAACAACGGCGTCACCCCCGAGCAGATCAAGGAAGTGTTGCTGCAGGCCGCGGTCTATTGCGGCGTGCCTGCCGCTAACCATGCCTTTGCGCTGGCCAAGCCCATCCTCGAGGAGCAGGCGGGCGACGCAGGGCCGGCAAGCGAAGGCTGACAACCACGGCGACGCGCCAATGCAGCAGGCGCGTGTGGCTGGCGCGCCAGGCGGCGATGCACCGCGATCGGTTCGGATGGCGTGCCGCTGCTAGGCCAGCAGCGCAGGTGCGGCAAGGATGCAGATGCAATGCATCTGGTTGCGTTCTGGCGGCGCCGTGAGCACACCGGCCGGTGATGACATCGCCCATCGACAACGGGATGATGGAAATACGGCGACGGACAACCGCTTCCGGTCGCACAGGACATTCCCCACGAGGTTGCCGATGCTGCTGCGTACCGTTTGCCTGCTCTTGCTGCTGCTCGCCGCCTCCGGGCTGCAGGCACAACCGCATCCCGGGCCCGGGACCCGCCTGGCGCAGGTGCGCACCGACGATGGCCAGACGCTGGCGGTGTGGTCGCGCGTGCCGGCGCAGCCGCGCGGCGCGATCCTGCTGGTGCATGGGCGCACCTGGAGTGCGTTGCCCAATTTCGACCTGCAGGTTCCCGACGAACCGCGCGATGCGCGCTCGGTGCTGGCGGCATTGGCGCAGGCCGGCTATGCCGCCTACGCGGTGGACCTGCGCGGCTATGGCGGCAGTGCGCGCGATCCCAGCGGCTGGAACACGCCCGCGCGCGCCGTGGCCGACGTCAGTGCGGTGCTGGCCTGGGTGGCCCGTCAGCACCCGCAGCTGCCGGCGCCGGCGTTGCTCGGTTATTCCAATGGCGTGCGGGTGGCGCTGCTGATCGGCCAGCAACACCCGCAGGCAGTGTCGGCGCTGGTGCTGTACGGCTTCCCGGACGATGTCGACGCAGCCCCCGACGCCACCCCGGCGCCTGCGCAGCCAGTGCGTGCGCGCACCACGGCCGCGGCGGCCGGCGAGGATTTCATCACCGCCAACGCCGCCCCGCCCGGCGTGCGTGCGGCCTATGTGGCGCAGGCGGTGTCGGCCGACCCGGTGCGCACCGACTGGCGCGCCATGGAGCAGTTCGCCTTCCAGCCGGAGCAGGTGACCACGCTGCCGGTCTTGCTGCTGCGTGGCGTCGACGATCCCATCGCGACCCAGTCCGACAACGCGCACCTGTACGCACGTCTGCGCAGCCAAGACCGCAGCTGGGTCACGCTGCCGCACGCCGATCACGTGGCACATGTCGAGGACACCCACGCCGCCTGGGTGGATGCGGTGGTGAGTTTCCTGCGCCGGCCACGCTGAGCGCGCCGGCAGCCCGCTAGCTCAACAACGCGCCCAGCCGCTGCGCGGCCTGCTTCAACGGCTCCAGCAGCGTCTGCATCGTCTGCAGGCTCACGCGCCCGGCCTGGGCGCCGATATTGAGCGCGGCGATCACCTCGCCGCGCAGGTTGCGCACCGGTACCGCGATCGAGCGCAGGCCGATTTCCAGTTCCTGGTCGGTCAGGCACATGCCTTCGCGGCGCGTACGTGCCAGCACCTCCAGCAATGCCGATGCCTGGGTCACGGTGCGGTCGGTGCGCGGGCGCAGCGTGGTGCGCTTCAGGTACGCCTGCAAGGTGTCGCCGGGCAGGGCGGCCAGCAGGACGCGGCCCATCGAGGTGCAATAGGCCGGCAGGCGTGTGCCCGGGCGCAGCCCGATCGACATGATGCGCACCGTCTCTGCGCGTGCCACGTACAGCAGGTCGTCGCCGTCCAGCACGCCCAGCGAGCAGGATTCGTGCAACTGGTCGCGCAGCCCGTCCAGCACCGGCTGCGCCGCCGCCGTCATCGACGAAGACGCCGCATAGGCGCCGCCGATCCCCAGCACGCGTGGCAGCAGCACGTAGCCGCGGCCCTGCTCGCCGACATAGCCCAGCTTGGCCAGGGTGTGCAGCACCCGCCGCACCGCCGCGCGCGAGATGCCGGTCTCCAGGCTGATCTGCGACATCGTCACCTCGCGCGCGTGCTGGGCGAACACGCTCAGCACCACCAGCCCGCGGCCCAGCGAGGTCATGAAGTCCGGGTCGCCCTGGGCCGCGGCGATCTGCTGCATCAACTCATGCGGCAGGCCGCGTTCGCTACCGGCGGTGGCCACGGCGGTGGGGCGTTTGCGTCGGCTGGAGGCGGGCTCGGGCATCAGATCGCGGGCTGGAGGGGTCCATGCATGGTAAGCGCTCACGCCGATGCATGCGCCCGGTCGCAGCTTGTGCCCGGACATGTAAGCGCTTCACCCTGGTTGCCGCATAATCGTTGCTGGTTTGTTTCGGATCGGTCCCCTTAGTCCATGAAAACCCCCAAGGGCCTGCAACCGCTGATCGACGACGGCATCATCGACGAAGTGTTGCGACCACTGAAGAGCGGCAAGGAAGCATCCGTCTACGTGGTCAGCACAGGCGCCGACATCCTGTGCGCCAAGGTCTACAAGGACATGGCGCAACGCAGCTTCCAGGCGCGCGTGCAGTACCAGGAAGGCCGCAAGGTGCGTGGCAGCCGCCAGGCGCGCGCGATGGGCAAGGCCACCAAGTTCGGCCGGCGCGAAGCCGAGACCGCATGGAAGAACACCGAAGCCGAGGTGCTCTATCAGCTGATGGATGCCAGCGTGCACGTGCCCAGGCCGCGCGGCTATTTTCATGGCGTGCTGCTGATGGACCTGGTCACCGACGAGGCCGGCCACAGCGCACCGCGGCTGGGCGAGGTGGACCTGGAACCGGAACAGGCGCGCAGCTTCCATGCCAGCCTGATCGGCGACGTGGTCAAGATGCTGTCGCTGGGCCTGGTGCACGGCGATCTGTCCGAATACAACGTGCTGGTCTCGCCCGAGGGCCCGGTGTTGATCGACTTCCCGCAGGTGGTCAGCGCCGCCGGCAACAACGCCGCCCGCGACATGCTGCTGCGCGATGTGCACAACCTGCGCGATTGCCTCGGCCGCTTCGCCCCGGAGCTGCTGGAAACCCATTACGGCGAAGAGATGTGGGCGCTGTTCGAAAAGGGTGAGTTGCGCCCGGACAGCGTGCTGACCGGACGCTTCAAGTTCGACACCCGCCGGGCCGACGTGCGTGCCATCCGCGCCTCGATCGAAGACGCGCGCCAGGAAAACCTCATCCGTCAGCAGGGCCGCGAGGCCGCTGCCGAGGACGACGACTAGACTGCCGCTGCCCTGGCGCGCGCGTCGGCGCGACAGCGGCGGCACAGCGACAGCGCTGCCGGCATGCAGCGCGCAGGGAGATCGAACAGGTGCGCGCCGGGCAGGCGCGTAGGTGCGTTGCAGCGCAGCAAAAAACCGGCGATGCCCGATCGCGTCGACCATTTGCTGGACACCGCCACTGCGGCTGCATGCGTCGGCAGCACCGGATTTTGCGGCGCTGTGGCGCACAGTCGGCAACGCCATTGAAATGATTGATGACGGTCGATGGTGATTGATCATAAGTATCTGGCAGGCTCAGCCATCGTCTCCTGGAGAGTCCGTCATGTCGTTTGATCCCGATGTCGTGCGCCTGTTTGCCCAGCTTCAACACGCCGCTCAACCACCCATGGAAACCCTGCCGCTCGAGGGTGCCCGCGCAATGATGCGTGCACTCGGCGCGCAGATGGGTTTTCCACGCGTGGAGATGGCCGAGGTGCGCGACCTGCAGGCCGATACCGCAGCCGGCCCGGTGCGCCTGCGCCTGTATCGCCCACCAGGGCTAACCGCCGGCCCCGCACCGACCTGCCTGTTCGTGCACGGCGGCGGCGGTGTGGTGGGCGACCTGGACTCCCATGACGATGTCTGCCGGCAACTGGCGGCGCGCGCCGGCTGCCAGCTGCTGGCGGTCGACTATCGCCTGGCGCCGGAACATCCCGCGCCGGCGGGCGTGGAAGACGTGCTGGCGACCCTGCACTGGCTGGTTGCCCAGCCTGATGCGGTCGGTGCCGATGCACGGCGCCTGGCAGTGGCTGGCGACAGTATCGGCGGGGCCATGGCCGCGGTCGCGGCGCTGGCCGCGCGCGACGCCGGGATCGCGTTGCGCTGCCAGGTGCTGGTATATCCGCTGACCGATGCGCGCGAGGACAACGGGCAGTATCCGTCGCGATCGCACAACGCCGGCCTGCCGCCACTGACCACCGAGGCGGTGCGCTTCTTCAACCGGCATCTGTTGCCCGATCCTGCCATTGCACAGGACTGGCGCGTCTCGCCGATGCTGGTGCCGGAGGTGGCCGGCGTTGCGCCCGCACTGGTCATCGTGGGCGACCGCGACATGCTTTACGACGAAGGACGCGGCTATGCCGAACGTCTGCGCGCGGCCGGCGTGGAAGTCACCCTGCACAGCTTTCCCGGCATGATCCACGGCTTCATCAATATGGGCGGGGTCCTGCGCGCCGCCGCCGAAACGCTGGAGATGGCGACGCTGCTACTGCGCCAGCGCTTGCTGCCTGCCGTCGAGCGCAGGGCGGCGTAAGGCATGCATGCGGCAGGCGTGCATGCGCGCGCTGCCGCGGCACTGCAGCCACTCGCGCATGCAGGTCACCGGCGTCGGGAAGCCCCGGCCGAGCCGGTGGCCGCGCAAGCCTTGCGGCCGCCCATCACGCTTCAGAAATTGAAGCGGAAGGTGGTCATCAGCACATGGTTTTCGCGGTCCACCGTGCTGGTATTGACGAACTGGTTCAGATAGCCGACATCGACATTGGCAACGTCGTTGAACTTCCAGTTGATGCCGACGAAGACGCGGTTCTGGTCCAGGCCGCGTCGCGCACCCCATTCGGTCTGATCGAGATTGACGAACAGTTCGTTGAACGCCACCCACGACAGTTGCGCAGACCACGCACTGGGCCGGACCGCTCTGATCATCTGGCGCACCCGATACCCTTCGTCGCTGAAACCTTCGCGGTGACGCTGCTCCAGGCGGGTGCGGCTGGTGATGGTGATGTTGGCAATCGGATCGAACTGATATTGAAACTGGCCCCACCAGCGGTTTTCGCGGTTGGAGGATTGCCCGGCCGGGTGGCTGATGATGGTGTCGTAACCCATCCAGACACTGGCCTTGGGAGTGAACCGGTAAAACACCGCGGGACGCAGGATCAACTGGTCGAACTGCTCGCCTTCTTCGCGCCAGCGCGGATGCACATCCATGCTCCAGTACAGGTTCTCGACCGGCAGCTTGCCCTGGGCATACACGCTCAGCCAGTAACGCCCGTCTTCCTCGGTCTGCGCGGCCGCTTGCGAGGTGCCGCCCAGCATCAGCAGCAGGGCGGGGCAGGCGATTCGGTAGGTTGCCGACAGCAGCGCGCGCAGTGGGTTCATGGTCAGGACGTCGTCAGTGGTGCCGGAGCATACCAACTCGGTCGCGACCTCCATCAAGCTTCCCGGCATCGCCCGTGCGATACCGGCGCATTGCTTCGCGTGCGGCGACATGGAGTCGCGCCATGACATCGGTTGACAAGCATCCACGCATTTTCGGCGTGTAAAGCGATGAGGCGATCAGGCCGCCGACATCAACGTGTCAGCGCATCGGCGGGCACTCACGCCACCTGGCTGCGGCGCGCCCGTTCCAGATGCACCAGCAGCAGCGAGATGGCCGCCGGCGTCATGCCGGGAATGCGTTGCGCCTGGCCGATGTTCTGCGGGCGCACGCGTTCGAGTTTCTGCTGCACTTCGATCGACAAGCCACGCACGCCGGCATAATCGAATCCTTCCGGAATCGGCGTGGTTTCGTGGCGCTGCTGGCGCGCGATGTCGTCGCGTTGGCGATCCAGGTAACCGGCGTACTTGACGCTGATCTCCACCTGCTCGGCCACCTGCGCATCGTCCACGCCCGGACCCAGGGTCGGCACGCGCATCAGCGTGGCGTAGTTGAGTTCGGGGCGCTTGATCAGGTCCAGCACGTTGGTTTCGCGGCTCACCGCCACGCCCAGAGTCTGGGCCACTTCGCGGCCCAGCGCATTGCCCGGGGTCGCCCACAGCAGCGACAGGCGCGCGCTTTCGCGCTGTACCGCCTCCTGCTTGGCCGCAAACCGCGCCCAGCGCGCATCGTCGACTAGGCCCATGGCACGGCCGACGCCGGTCAGGCGCGCATCGGCATTGTCCTCGCGCAGCTGCAGGCGGTATTCGGCGCGGCTGGTGAACATGCGATACGGCTCGGTGGTGCCGTGGGTGATCAGATCGTCCACCAGCACGCCCAGGTAGGCCTGGTCGCGGCGCGGCGACCAGGCCGGCAATCCCTGCACGTGGCGCGCGGCATTGAGCCCGGCCAGCAGGCCCTGTGCGGCCGCCTCCTCGTACCCGGTGGTGCCATTGATCTGCCCGGCGAAGAACAGCCCGCCCACCGCCTTGGTTTCCAGCGAGGCCTTGAGCCCGCGCGGGTCGAAGAAGTCGTATTCGATCGCATAGCCGGGGCGGGTGATATGCGCCTGTGCGAAGCCGTGGATCGAGCGCACCAGTGCCAGCTGCACGTCGAACGGCAGCGAGGTGGAGATGCCGTTGGGATAGATCTCGGCCACTTCCAGGCCTTCGGGCTCGACGAAGATCTGGTGGCTGGTCTTCTCGGCAAAGCGCACCACCTTGTCTTCGATCGACGGGCAGTAACGCGGGCCGATGCCTTCGATCTGCCCCGAATACAGCGGCGAGCGATGCAGCGCGCTGCGGATGATGTCGTGGGTCTGCTCGGTGGTCTGGGTGATCCAGCAGCTGACCTGGCGCGGGTGATCGCCGAGCTGGCCCATGAACGACATCACCGGCAGGGGATCGTCGCCGGGTTGTTCGGCCATCACGCCGTAGTCGAGCGTGCGCCCGTCGATGCGCGGCGGGGTGCCGGTCTTGAGCCGGTCGATCGCAAACGGCCGCTCGCGCAGACGCGCGGCCAGCGTGGTGGCCGGCGGGTCGCCCATGCGCCCGGCCGCGTACTGGGTTTCGCCGACATGGATCTTGCCGGCCAGGAAGGTGCCGGCGGTCAGCACCACCGCCGGCGCTTCGAAACGCAGCCCGGTCTGGGTGACCACGCCGCGCACGCTGTCGGCTTCGGCAGCGCCGTGGTGGATGATCAGATCGTCCACCGCTGCCTGGAACACGGTCAGGTTTGGCTGCGCCTCGACGATGCGGCGGATCGCATTGCGGTAGAGGTTGCGGTCGGCCTGGCAGCGGGTGGCGCGCACCGCCGGCCCCTTGGAGGCATTGAGGGTGCGCCACTGGATGCCGGCCTGATCCGCCGCGCGTGCCATCGCCCCGCCCAGCGCGTCGATCTCCTTGACCAGATGGCCCTTGCCGATCCCGCCGATGGCCGGGTTGCAGCTCATCGCGCCCACCGTCTCGATGTTGTGGGTCAGCAGCAAGGTACGGGCACCGGCGCGCGCGGACGCCAGCGCCGCCTCGGTGCCGGCATGGCCGCCGCCGATCACGATGACGTCGTAGCGATAGAAGGAGTCGGACATGGGCGTGGACCAGGAGCAGAAGGAGGTTGGCGGCCGCGAAAGTATCGGCTGAAGGGCGGGCGAGGTCACGAAATCACTAAAAGTGTGACTCCAATCACATTATCGAACAGTGGCGCTCAAGTTGGCATGTTCCGTGCGGATATCCCTACTGCACCCGTCGTGGCATTGCGACATGGGCGCAAGGCTGGAATTGGAACAGGGGCCAGCCACGCGTGCGACGGGGTCGCGTAAGGGTCGGTAGTCGGGGGACTGCCGGCCCTTATTTTTTTCTGCGATCCAACAGCGACCGCAACCGCGCCTGCCGGGCTTGGATATCCACGGGTACGGCAGAGCGGGCGACAAAAACATAAAGCCCCGGCATGCCGGGGCTTTATGCATTGGAGGCGCCGATATCCGACAGGGCCGGAACAGGGGGGATCCAGATTTCCCTGTCGGACATCGACATAAGTCGGTCAGTGAAGCGAGTCAGGTCAAAAAATGACGTGGCGGGTCACACAGAGCACCTAGCTTGCGACCAAGTGCCGGCTGAACGCAAGCCCCCAACATCACCATTTGTGGGCCACGTCGCAGTCAGCCACTCAGGGAATCTGCTGGCGTGTGTTGCGGGGCGCGGTCTGCCGTTGAATCTCACGGATCACCCGCGGTGGTGCACCGATGCGTGGCGGCGGCCGCGACGGCGGCGCACCGGTCGCCGGGGGGCGATTGGGTTGCTGCGGGCGCGGCCCGTTGGGGCGGGGGCCGTTCGGACGCGGGCCGTAGAACGAGCCATTCGGACGCGGCGGCCGGTACTGCGGGCGTCGATCGTTCTGGCGGTAGTAATAGCCGCCACCGCCGCGGTAGACCGGATACACCGGGTAGTCGTACAGCCCGATCGACCCGGCACCATAGGGGTAGCCGTACGGGCTGCCGTAGGAATACGGTGAGTACCCCGGCGGGTAGCGATACTGCACCGCGGGCGCGCCGCGGTAATAGCCGCCCGACCCAGCGCCGGTGTAGTCGTACGTTGCGCAGCCGCCCAGGGCCAACAGCCCGGCGGCGAAGATCAGACGGAATTTCATCGATGGTGCCCTCCTGCAACCATGGTGTCACTTTCGAACCGATGCATTGAATCGGTCCTTAACTGTGCCGCAATGTGGCGCTTCTTCATCGATCCAGCATGCGCGGGCAGTGCGCCTGCAGCCGTGAAGGCGGGGACGATACGTTAATCTTGCAGGCATGATCGAGACGGTCCCTCTTGCCCATTCCGACGTCCTGCAAGCCGCTGCGCGCATCGCGCCGCAGTGCGCGCCGACACCGCTGCTGACCGCGCACAGCCTGGACGCCCTCTGCGGCGCGCAGCTGTTCTTCAAGGCCGAACACCTGCAGCGCAGCGGCGCATTCAAGTTCCGTGGTGCCTGCAACGCGGTGTGGTCATTGCCGGCCGGGCTTGCCGCACGCGGTGTGGTCACCCATTCGTCCGGCAATCACGGCGCCGCACTGGCGCTTGCCGCGCGCACGCGCGGGATCGGCTGCCATGTGGTGGTGCCCGAAGGCGCGGTGGCCGCCAAGCTGGCAAATATTTCCCGTCACGGCGCCACGCTGTGGCGTTGCGCGCCCACCATCGCGGCGCGCGAGCAGATGTGTGCCGAGGTCCAGGCCGGCAGCGGCGCGACGCTGGTGCATCCGTATACCGACCCGGCCGTGATCGCCGGGCAGGGCACCGCCGCGCTGGAGCTGCTGCGGCAGAGCGGCGGGCTGGACGTGCTGGTGGCACCGGTCGGAGGTGGCGGGCTGGCGGCAGGCACGGCGCTGGCGCTGCAAGCGGCGCCGGGCTGCACGCTGGTGCTGGCCGAGCCGAGCGGGGCGGCCGATACCGCGCGCTCGCTGGCGGCCGGCGAGCGCTTGGTCGACTTCGTGCCCGACACGCTCTGCGACGGCCTGCGCGGCACCCTGGGCGCGCCGAATTTCGCGCTGTTGCAGGCCGCCGGCGCTCAGGTGATCACCGTGGACGATGCGGCGGTGGTGCAGGCGATGCGGTTGATTTGGCAGGTCCTCAAACAGGTCGTGGAGCCGTCCTCGGCGATTGCGCTGGCGGCGGTGCTGGCCGACCCGGCACGCTTCGCCGGGCGGCGGGTCGGGCTGATCCTGTCCGGCGGCAATGTCGACCTGGACGCGCTGCCCTGGGCCGCGGCGTGAGCAGGCGCTCGCGCGGGATCGGTCTGTGGGGCTGGTGCTGGCGCCTGTGCATGCTGGCGCTGATCTGGCTGGTGGGCGTGGCCGGCTGGATCGTCTGGGTCGGCGATCGCGACCAGGCCGCGCCGGCCGACGTGATCATCGTGCTGGGTGCGGCCGCCTACGACGCGCGCCCCTCGCCGGTGTTCGAGGAGCGCATCCGGCATGCGCTGGACCTGTACACGCAGGGCTACGCGCCGCGGCTGCTGTTCACCGGCGGCTTCGGCAACGGCGCGCGCTTTGCCGAATCGCAGGTGGCGCGGCGCTATGCGCTACGCCACGGCGTCCCGCCGGAAGCGATCGTGATCGAGACGGTCTCGCGCACCACCCGGCAGAATCTGCAACAGGCGCGCGCGCTGATGGACCGGCACGGCATGCACCGGGCGATCATCGTCAGTGACCCCTTGCACATGGCGCGCGCGCTGCGGCTGAGCCAGGAGCTGGGGGTGGACGCGCTGGCCTCCTCCACGCCCAGCACGCGCTTTCGCAGCTTCCACACCAGCTGGCGCTTCCTGCTGCAGGAGGTCTATTACTTCCACCGCGATCTGGTGGTGCAGGGCGCCTGAGGCCGGGTGTGCTGCATGGCAGGCGTGTCCAAGCGCAGCACGCGCTCTATGATGCGGCTTTCCCAGCGGCAGGTGCGAGCATGAGCGAGCGCAATCGGCAACACGCCATCGGCCTAGTCCAGGCCTATTACGACGCCTTCAACCGCGGCGATTGGGATGCCATGCTGGCGTTCCTGGCCGACGATGTCGCGCACGACCTCAATCAGGGCCCCCGCGAGATCGGCCGGGCGGCATTTGCCGCCTTCCTGCAACGCATGAACGACAGCTACCGCGAGCAGCTGCGCGATGTCGTGGTCACCGCCGACGAGGACGGCACGCGGGTCGGTGCCGAGTACGTGGTGCACGGGGTCTACCACACCACCGACGAAGGCCTGCCGGAGGCCAACGGGCAGACCTACGTGCTGCCGGGCGGTGCATTCTTCGCTGTGCACGACGGCAGGATCACCCGCGTCACCAACTACTACAACCTGCAGGAATGGATCGCGCAGGTGGCGCGCTGAGTGCATCGATCGGCGCGGGCCAGCCCTGCGTAGGAGCGCACCCGGGCGCGACCAGGCATTGCGGTAACGCCTCATCGCGCCCAGGTGCGCTCCTACGTGGTGGGTTCGGTGTTGTGGCATGACTCCGGCGTTGCGGCATGACGCGGTGCATATCCTGCCTGGACCGATCGGCATGGGCAGCCAGACCTGCGCAGGAGCGCACCCGGGCGCGATGGGCGTTACCGGTAACGTCCCATCGCGCGCAAGCACGCTCCTGCGCGGTGGTCCGGGTTACAGCAGCACGATTCCGACCACCACCAGGATGAAGATGCCCCACTTGAGCGTCTGGTACAGCGGGTTGTTGCGTTCCTTCAGCGCCTTGGCCTTCAGCCGCGCGGCATAGAAGTAGCGGAACACGCGGTTGATGCCGCCGGTCTTGTCGCCTTCCTGGTTGGGCGAGGCACCGGCCGAGAGCAGGCTGCGGCCGACGAAGCGGTTCACCGCCGCGGCCCAGCGCCAGCGCATCGGGCGCTCGATGTCGCAGAACAGGATGATGCGGTCCTGGTCGGTGTCGTTGCGCGCGTAGTGGATGTAGGTCTCGTCGAACATCGTCCATTCGCCATCGCGCCAGCTGTGGCGCTGCCCGTCGACGTCGATGAAGCAGCGGTCGTCGTTGGGCGTGGCCAGGCCCAGGTGCAGGCGCATGGACCCGGCGAACGGGTCGCGGTGCGGGCGCAGTTCGCTGCCCGGCGGCAACTCGGCGAACATCGCGGCCTTGACCGTGGGGATGGACTTCAGCAGCGCGGTGGTCTGCGGGCACAGCTCGGACGCCGACGGGTGCGCGGTGCCGTACCACTTCAGATAGAAGCGCTTCCAGCCGCGGCGGAAGAACGAGTTGAAGCCGATGTCGGTATAGCCGTCGGCGGCGCGGATCTTCTGCATCTGCTGCAGCGCCACCGCTTCATCGCGGATCAGCGGCCAGTTGGCGCGCAGCGGCGCCAGTTCCGGGAACTCCTTGCCGGGATCGATGAACGGTGTGGTCGGCACCCGCGAACACAGATACATCAGCGTGTTGATCGGCGCCATGAAGGTGGAATGGTCCAGCAGCTGCCGGCTGAGCCGGTGCCGCACGCGACCGCGGTAATGGATGTACAGCGCTGATGCGATGAACAGCGCGATGATGAGCCACTTCAACATTGGGAAGACCAATTGGGGGGCGGGGGCCGCAACCATCAGCGCGGCGATCAAAACGACAAAACGGCCGGGCGGGCGCTGGCGGTGCTCGGAACCTGCATGTATCACGCGTACACGGCGGTTCCTGCGCGCCGTCTGCAGCCACCTGGCGATCGCTTGCGACGTAGTGCTCGCCACGCTGGTTGAGGCATTGAACAAGGTGAGCCGCAACAGGAACCTGCGGCCGTTGACTGCTGAATTCTACCGGGTGTCGGGACCGAGCCTGACAGGTCGGCATTGGTGTGGTCGCAAAACTGTGTGTCTCGCCGGCAACGGCTGCGGTGTTGCCGGCGATCTGCACCGTCGCTAGTCGATGCGGCGGCGGATCGGAATCGAGGCCACCGGCACGCTGGCGACGTCATGCCCCTGCTCGCGGATGGGCGCGCCCGGTGCCGGTGCCCAGGCATGGGCATAGATCACTTCCCAGGAGCTGGGCAAGGTGCCGTCCGGCCGCCGCAGCGGCTCGTAGGCGGCGCTGGCGGCGGCAAAGCGGCCGCGCCCGGTCAGGGTGGCGCGGCGATTGCTGAGCGCGTTGGTGGCGCCCATCGCGCGCAGCTCGCGCATCAGCGCGGGCAGGTCGCTGTAGGTCAGCGTGAACAGGTCGCGGTCCAGCACCGGGTCGCGGAAGCCGGACATCAGCAAGGCATCGCCGAACTGGGCGATCGGCGGGAAGCGGCTGACATGCGGGGCCGGGTCGGCCTGGGCGAAGGCCTCGCGCAATTCGATCAGCGTCTCCGGGCCGAAGGTGGAGCACAGCAACAGGCCGCCCGGCCGCAGCGCGCGGCGGAAACCGGCGAATACTGCCGGCAGGTCTTCCACCCACTGCAGGCACAGGTTGCTGAAGATCACATCCACGCTGCCGTCGGCCACCGGCAAGGCGCGCGCATCGGCGCAGACCTGCGCGAACGGCTTCCACCAGCCCGCCGCCTTGCGCGCCTGGCGCAGCATCGGCATGGCCTGGTCCAGCGCGATCACCTGCGCCTTGGGCCAGCGCTTCTTGATCGCGGCGCTGGCATGGCCGGGGCCGGCACCGACATCCAGCACCACCTTGGGCACCTGGTCGCCCAGATAGTCGAGCGATTCGAGCAGGCGCGCTTCGGCTTCGCGCTGTAGCGCGGCGGCGGCGGCATAGCTGCTGGCGGCACGCGCAAAGGCGCGCCGGACGTGGCGGGGGTCGAAAGTACTGTTCATGAGCGGCGCTATTGTCGCCTGTGGCCGGGGCGGAGGGAATCGATGTGTGGTGCGGACCGGCGATCGGCCCGGAGCAGTGCAAGCGGTCGGTCCGCCAGCGACAGCATGGCGACCGCAAGGGACCGGCAGGGTGTCTCGACGCGCGCGTCGTGGCCGGAGGCAACCGGAACGTCCGCCGCAGTAGCCACAACCATCGGCCCGCAACGTCCGCCTAGAGCGCGTCGGTCACCGCATTGGCCACACCCATCGGCATGGCCGGCGCGTCCTAGAACGTGCCGGGATAGCTGCCGCCGTCGATCAGCAGGTTCTGCCCGGTGATGTAGCCGGCCTGCGCGCTGCACAGGAACGCGCAGGCCGCGCCGAATTCGTCCGGCTCGCCGAAGCGTGCGGCCGGAATGCCTGCACGCTTGCGCTCGGCGACCTCTTCGGCGCCGAGGCCTTGCTGTTGGGCGATCGCCGCGAAGTTGCCGCGCAGGCGGTCGGTGGCGAACTGGCCGGGCAATAGATTGTTGATGGTGACGTTGTCGGCGACCGTGCTGCGCGCCAGCCCGGCGACGAAGCCGGTGAGGCCGGCACGCGCGCCATTGGACAGGCCCAGGATGTCGATCGGCGCCTTCACCGCACTGGAGGTGATGTTGACGATGCGGCCGAAGCGCCGTGCGCGCATCGCATCGACGCTGGCGCGTATCAACTCGATCGGCGCCAGCATGTTGGCATCCAGTGCGCGCAGCCAGTCGTCGCGCTCCCACTGGCGAAAATCGCCGGGCGGCGGGCCACCGGCGTTGTTGATGAGGATATCCACCTGCGGGCAGGCGGCGAGGGCATCGCTGCGTCCCTGCGGAGTGGCGATATCGGCCACCACGCTGCGTACTTCGCCGGCGCCCGGCAGTGCGCACAGCGCATCGGCGGACTGCTCCAGGGCATCGCGGCCGCGCGCGACGATCACCACATTGACGCCTTCGCTGGCCAGCGCGCGTGCGCAGCCCAATCCCAGGCCCTTGCTGGCGGCGCACACCAATGCCCAGCGCCCGGCGATTCCCAGATCCATGCGTGTGTCCTCGATCAGCGATGGCGCATGATCGACGATCGGTTCACGGCACGGACGCAACGAAGCGTTGCAGCGCCTCGGCGACCTGGTCGGCGTGGCCAAGAAACGGTGCGTGGCCGCCACCGGCAATGGTCAATGCCTGGGCGTGCGGAGCCAGCGCCGCGGCCGCCTGCATGCCGGCGGCCGGCACCAGCCGGTCGCGCTGGCCGGCAATCCACAGGCTGGGCCGTGTCAGTTGCGGCAGCGCGCGGCGCAGGTCGGTGCGTTCCAGCAGGCCAAGACCTTGCTGCAACGCTGCGGCCGCCGGTTCGCCGCGCGCCACCAGCGTCTCGCGCAGGCTGCGCAACTCGGCGCGGGCATGCGCCGAGCCCAGCGTGTCCAGCGCCAGAAAGCGCTCCAGCGTGCCGCGATAATCGCGCGCCAGGTCCTGGCCGAATTGCACGAATACCTCGCGCTCGACCGCGTCGGGCCACTCGGGGCCACGCACAAAACGCGGCGTGGCCGCGATCATCGCCAGCCCGCGCACCTTGGGCTGGGTGGCTGCGGCATGCAGTGCGAACAGCCCGCCCAGCGACCAGCCGACCCACACCGCCGGCGGGGTGGCCGCGGCGATGCCGGCGACCACGTCCGGCAGCGCCAGCGGTGTGCTGTCCTCGCGGCTGAAACCGTGCCCGGGCAGGTCCACCAGATGCAGTTGATGGTGCGCGGCCAGGCGTTCCACCAGCGGCGCGAACACGCCGCCGTGCAACGCCCAACCATGCAGAAGAACCAGCGCAGGCCCGTGGCCGATGACATCGATATGCATGCGGGGATTGTCGCCGATTGGACAATCGGTGCGCGCAGATCCGTGCCGAGTCGGCGCATGGCGCTTGTACGTGGCGCGTTGACCCCGGGATCCGAAGCAGCTCCGTTGCGTGCGCACATGACCCTGATCGCGGCAGTGGCAACGCCAATGATCCATCAGGTGTCAGCTGGGTGTGGATTGTGCGCGCAGCGCTGCGGTTTCAGTCGAGCGATCCGTGCCATCCCGGGCACCGGCGGCGCTGCCCGGCTGCTGGGCAAGCGTCTTGATCGTCGCCTTCAGGCCAACGCACGCAGTGGCTGCCGACCGACCACATCGCGCGCCTGCACGATGGCCTCGATCAAGGCCTGCACCTGCTGCGGCGTATGCAGCGCGGACAGGGTCACACGCAGACGCGCCTTGCCTTCGGGCACGGTGGGCGGGCGAATCGCGCCAACCAGAAAGCCGGCCTGTTCCAGCGCGGCGGACATCGCCATCACCGTGGCTTCTTCGCCGCACAGCAAGGGCTGGATCGGCGTATCCGAGGCCATCAGTTCGAAGCCGTGCCGGCGTGCGCCATCGCGGAAACTGCCGATCGACTCGACCAGCTTGGCACGCCGCCAATCGTCGCGACGCGCCAGGCGCACCGCCGCCAGGGTTGCAGCGACCTGCGCCGGCGGCAACGCGGTGGTGTAGATGTAGGGGCGCGCGGTTTCGGCCAGATGGCGTACCAGCGCTTCATCGCCAACGACGACCGCGCCATAGCCACCGAGCGCCTTGCCCAGGGTCACCAACTGCAGCGGCACCTCGGCCACGCCCAGTCCGGCATCGGCCACGCAGCCGCGCCCCTGCGGGCCGAGCACGCCCACGCCGTGTGCGTCGTCGACATAGAACAGCGCCTGCTGCATGCGCGCCACCAGGCTCAACGCGCGCAGCGGGGCCACATCGCCATCCATGCTGAAGACGCCATCGCTGGCCAGCATCGCCGCGCCCTCGGGCGCGCCCTTGAGCTGACGCATCGCGCCTTCTACATCCAGGTGCGGATAGCGGCGCAGCCGGCAGCCGGCCAGGCGCGTGGCATCGAGCAGGCTGGCGTGGTTGAGCCGGTCCTGCACGCAGACATCGTCGTCCTCGCTGAGCAGGGCCTGCTGCACCGCCAGATTGGCGACAAAGCCGCTGCCGAACAGCAGGGCCGACGGATAGCCCAGCCACTGCGCGATCTCGCGTTCCAGCGTTTCGTGCGCGGTGTGGTTGCCGCAGATCAGGTGCGAGGCGGTGGCGCCGGCGCCATCGCGCGCGGCGGCGTCCTGCAACGCAGCGACCACTTCGAACTGCTGCGACAGGCCCAGATAGTCGTTGGAGCAGAAGCCGGTCAGCCAGCGGCCATCGATCTCCAGCCGCACGCCATCGCGCCGGCTCACCAGCCGCCGTACCCGCACCCGTTCCTGGGCCACACGCAAGGTGCGCAGCGACGAAATCCGTTCGTGCAGATCGGGGCGAGCCATGGGGGCATTCAGCGGCAGAAAGGTGCGCTAGCGTAGCCTGCCGCGCCCGGCGCGCCCAGCCGGCACCGACGATCGGTGCCGGGTGCTCGCTTCGCGGTCAGGCAGCGTGCTCGCAGGCCGTGCTGCGGGTGATCTCCGCATGCACGGTGCCCGGGTGGTCATGGTCGGCGGCGTCGACGGTGATCTGCATCGGGCGCAGGCCCAGGCGCTGGAACAGGGCCTGGTCGCGCTCGGTGTCCGGGTTGCCGGTGGTCAGCAGTTTTTCGCCGTAGAAGATCGAGTTGGCACCGGCCAGGAAGCACAGCGCCTGCAGCTCGTCGCTCATTGCTTCGCGGCCGGCGGACAGGCGCACCATCGAGTGCGGCATCGTGATGCGGGCCACGGCGATCATGCGCACGAATTCGAACGGATCCAGCTGCTGGGTGCCGTGCAACGGCGTGCCGGCAACCTGCACCAGCTGGTTGATCGGCACCGAGTCCGGATGCGCCGGCAGCGTGGCCAGCGCCAGCAGCAGGCCGATACGGTGCTCGCGGGTTTCGCCCATGCCGACGATACCGCCGCAGCAGGTCTTCAGGCCGACATCGCGCACATGCTCCAGCGTGTTCAGGCGGTCCTGATACTGGCGGGTGTGGATGATCGAGTCGTAGTAATCCGGCGCGGTGTCCAGATTGTGGTTGTAGTAGTCCAACCCGGCGTCCTTGAGCGCGCGCGCCTGGCCGGCGTCGAGCATGCCGAGCGTGGCACAGGTCTCCAGCCCCATCGCCTTGACCTCGCGGATCATCGCCGCGACCTTGGGGATGTCGCGCTCCTTGGGCGAGCGCCAGGCCGCGCCCATGCAGAAGCGCGAGGCGCCGGCGGCCTTGGCCTGGCGCGCCTTGGCGACGACCTCTTCGGTCTCCATCAGCTTCTGCGCGGTCACGCCGGTGTCGTAGCGCTGCGCCTGCGGGCAGTACGCGCAGTCTTCCGGGCAGCCGCCGGTCTTGACTGACAGCAGCGTGGAGACCTGCACTTCCGCCGGATCGAAGTGTTCGCGATGCACGCTGGCGGCGCGGTGCAGCAGCTCCGGAAACGGCAGATCGAACAGCGCCTGCAGCTCGTTGCGATCCCAGTCATGGCGTACGACAACAGACATCGGGGTTTCCTGACAGTCAGCGGCTTGGAAGCCAGGCAGTCTGGTGAGCATGCGAGAGGCTGTCAACTTCGATGAGGTGCATTCGGTTTACAGCTGGCCGCGACGGGTGTTGCGGCTGCTGCTGCCGAACGTGTGCCTGGTATGCGCCGAGGCCGGCACTGCCGATGGCGATCTCTGCCCGTGGTGCCGCGCGGCCTTGCCCGATCACGGGCGCGCCTGCCTGTGCTGCGCAACGCCATTGTCCGCCTCCGATGAAGCGCTGCTGTGCGGGCAATGCCTGCAGCATCGGCCGCCGCTGCAGCACGTGCATGCGTGCTTCACCTATCGCTGGCCGGTGGATGGCCTGCTGCGGCGTTTCAAGTTTCGCCAGGATCTGGCCGCCGGGCGTCTGCTCAGCGAGTTGATGGTCAAGGCGTGTGCGGGCCTGCCGCGTCCGCAGGCACTGGTGCCGGTGAGTCTGCATCGGCAGCGCCTGCGCCAGCGCGGTTACGACCAGGCGCTGGAGCTGGCCAGACCGCTCGGGCGCGCGCTGCGGTTGCCCTGCCTGCCCTTGCTGCGCCGGGTCCGCGCGACCGCGCCGCAGTCGGAGCTGGATGCGGCCGAGCGCCAGCGCAACCTGCGCGGCGCCTTCGTCGCGGGTGGCGCGTTGCCGGCGCATGTGGCATTGGTGGATGACGTGATGACCACCGGTGCGACGCTGCATGCGGCGGCGCAGGCCTTGCATCGGGCCGGCGTGCAGCGGGTGGATGCGTGGGTGTGCGCGCGGGTGCCGTGAGGCTGGTGGGCCGCGGGTTGTGAGCTGCACCATGGAGCTTCGCCCGTACCCTCACCCCGACCCCTCTCCCGCGGGGAGCGGGGCTTAAGCCGAGGTGGTTTTCCCGTCTGCGGGTCAGCGCATTGCCAGGGCGGCGGCGATGCCGACGAAGATCGCCAGGCCCACCCAGTTGTTGTGCAGGAAGGCACGGAAGCAGGGGCCGCGTTCGCGGTGGCGGGCAAGCCGGAATTCGTAGGCCACCAGCAGCGCGGCCACGCCCAGCCCTGCCAGGTACGCGATGCCGAGACCGGCACGCAGGCCGACCAGTGCCAGTGCCGCAAACATCGACGCATACAGCAGGCCCTGCGCGAGCAGGTCGAACCTGCCGAACAGGATGGCGGTCGACTTGCTGCCCATGCGGATGTCGTCCTCGCGGTCGACCATGGCGTACCAGGTGTCATAGGCCGTCGCCCACAGGATGTTGGCCGCGTACAGCAGCCAGGCCAGCCATGGCACGCTGCCCTGCACCGCGGCGAACGCCATCGGGATACCCCAGCCGAAGGCCATGCCCAGATAGACCTGGGGCAGGTGGGTATGGCGTTTGAGATAGGGGTAGCTGGCAGCCAGGAACACGCCCGGCACGCTCAGCGCCACGGTCAGCCAGTTGAGCGTGAGCACCAGCGCGAACGCCACCAGCATCAGCACCACGAACACCCACAGCGCCTCGCGCCCGGACACCGCCCCGGTGGCCAGCGGCCGCGACTTGGTGCGCTCTACATGCGGGTCCAGCCAGCGGTCGGCGTAGTCGTTGATCACGCAGCCTGCCGAGCGGGTCAGCCAGACCCCGGCGGTGAACACGAACAGCGTCCACAGCGGCGGCAAACCATCGGCAGCCAGCCACAATGCCCACCAGGTGGGCCACAGCAACAACAGGCTGCCGATCGGACGATCGCCGCGGACCAGCTTCCAGTACTGCCCCAGTCGCTGCGGCCAGGTCAGCGCGGGCGCTGTCGGCAGCTGTTCAACACCATGCTTGCTCATCCTGCAAAGGGTAGCAGTGCGGCCTGGCCGCGGTCATGCGCTGGCCGGTGATCGCGCAGTGCATCGTCCGGGCTCCCAGGCGGCTGCCCGACGCCGCGCCAGGCCGGGCAGGAGTGGGCGCGGCATCCGGGCGAGCCCAGGTCGGCAACGCGGTGGTGCTTGGTCGTTCGGCAGGCCTGCGCTGCGGGGTCACGCGCACGGCGGCGGTTCTGGCATAATGCCCGACCAGGCGCTCGTAGCTCAGCCGGATAGAGTAGTGGCTTCCGAAGCCATTGGTCGGGGGTTCGAATCCCTCCGGGCGCACCAATTCGCGTTCCAGGCTTGTCCCGGGATACCAATAAACCCTCGAGAAATCGGGGGTTTATTGTTGCTGGTCCGCCGAAATCCGGGCAGGCCCATTGAAATGATTTCAATGCACGAACAATGGCCATCTTCATGGTGATGGATCCAGATAGCCGTGCGTTTGCGCTACGTGCGTACCCGGGCGTCTAGGTGCAGCTGGTGGATTCGACCGAGCAAACGCGGGTTGGCGGGCTCACGAGAGCCGGGGGCGCTTTCTCCAGTCGTATCACCGCTGGTCGACACCTCCGGGCAGCGGCGCACCGGGCGCATCGGTAAGGCACCGCTGCAGCGCTTGATCAGCTGCTACCTCGGGACGCTTCCTTGGCAAGCACCTGGCCGCCTCCCGCAAAAGCCCGCTCCTTACCCACATGTCATGCGGTCGGTCAGGCCTCGGACGTTCCGGCATGAAGGTCTCCAGCGGAGAATGCCAGGCATTGGCTCTCCAGGTTACGGAGTACGCGCACCGCAATGCGCCCTTCGGTGTCGTCCATGCCGGCGATCAGTTCGTTTCGCAGGCCGTCGAGCGCCTTGCCGAGTTTGAGCGACACCGCACGACCCCGTTCGGTCAGGTGCAGGGTTTTGGCGCGGCCATCGGACAGGTCCCTGCGCCGCTTCAGCAAACCGTCCCGTTCGAGTTGGGTGACCGATCGCGCAATGGCGGCCGGATCCAGCGCCGATTCCTCGGCCACGTCTTTCTGCCGGATACCATCGCCCAGCCGGGCGATCACAAGAAGAACCGCCGCGATGGACAGGGAAACGCCCAGTTGCGCCAGGGCGATTCCTGCTGCGCGTTGCCAGGCGCGCCCGGCAGGCAGCACGGTCCAGGTCAGCGTCGTTCGCCAATCTTCGCCTTCGTGAAATGACATATCCCGTGAGTCCCATTGCTGATGCGGCCGGGACGACGCGTCCGGGTTTCGCCTGTTTTCCCCGATACCTTAGCTTGATCTGCGCCGAGGCATTGAAGCGCTGGTCCGTTGTCGATGCATCAATTAAATCCCATCCGCGTCTCGCCGTTCAATCGATTCGTCGTGCGTGCGTGCTGCGACCGTCGTGAAGAGCAGGATGGACAAGCGCAGGCGCAGGACCGTGGAGCTGGATGCGTCACCGGCGGCGCTCGGAGAGGCGGGAAGCACTCGGCTGTCAGGGGGCGCTACAAAAACGGGAGCCGTCTTCTTTGGTCAACGGCTGCTGCTGACGCTTACCGTCCGGGGCAGTCCCTTCATACACCGCGCAGTTGCTGGCATCCCATTCAAAACGCGCGTCCTTGTAGTGATAACGCGCCTGGGCACGCTCGAATGCCTTGACCTCTGCGCTGGGCAGGGCGCCATCGTCGATCTTGTGTTCCTTGGCGACGGGGGCGCCCGTGCACGCAGTAAGTGAAAGCGCAAGCGCTGACAAGAGACCTAGCTTCATGACCACTCCAATTCGGACGCTGACGTCGGGATAGATGGAAGGCCAGTGCGGCCCCGTTATGGAAGCAGACTGTAAGCAGGTCAGTATGAAATGTGCGTGCGAGTCCTATCGCCAGGAGCGACTGACAAGACGTAACAAGCGCTCGTCAGGGTGGATGCGGACGGTAAACGGAAACCGGCGTGCACGACTGACGCGTGCCGATTCCGCGCACCGGCCCATACCCACCTGATCAGTCCAAGCGTCTGTACTTTCGTCACTTGCTGGCGACTGACTGCCCTGGTGCCCGGATGCTGGAGGACGCCGCGGACCTAATGCTTGCTGCCACTCGTGCCACGGCGAATTGTCTGCTCGGCCTCGTCCAGGGTCCTGTTGTAGCTGGCGCTCTCACCCGCGCTGACGAATCCCTGCTGCTTCGCTCTCGTTGCGGAATCGGTGCGGACCCAGCTGAGCTTCTTCTCGATCTCCGCAGCCTGGGCATTGGACAGCTTGCCTGCCTTGCGCGCCTCGGCCAGGCTAGCGTTAATCGCCTCGTAACGTGCCAACACCTTGGCGTGCAGCGGATCAGGGGCGTGGCTGGCCCGCTGCTGTGCACGTGCGACGTTGACGGAACTCATTCCTGCGAAGACACCGATGCAGGTGGCAAATGTCATGAACATCAGCGTTTTCTTCATGCGATTTTTCACCTGTCATCGAATGCGAACCAACGGCCTGTCGAACCGGCCCGGACCGTGCCGCATGATTATAGTCCAACGCCAAATTGACGGTGGATTGCTCTGAAATTTTGCGTCTCGACGCGCGATTGCTGGACGCCGCCCAACAAAACCCGTGCAGCTGCCACGCCGTACCGGAGGCGGCGCGGCAGTCACGATGGTGGCGCAAGCGTTCCATCACTGCCACCACGTCGCCGCCCCTGATGTGCTGGTGCACTTCACTGCTCACACGTTCCTTGGCGAAGTGATCCCGCCGGTCAGGGCCCGGGAACGATGCCGGTTGAACCAGGCGTGGCAGCGAGTCCCCACGCGTCCTGACACGGGCAAGCTTACTGGGCGAGCAGTCCACCATCGACGACATGCTCGTGCCCGGTGATGTAGGACGATTCGTCGGACGCCAGGAACAGAACCAGGTTGCTGACCTCGCTGGCCTTGGCGATGCGCCCCAGTGGGATCTGGGCAACGGCATCACCGCCGTTTTCGTCCGTCCCTTCCACCATCATCGGGGTCTGGATGAAGCCCGGGTGGACCGAGTTCACACGGATGTTGTCTGCGCCATATTCGATTGCCGTCGCCTTGCTCATTCCGCGTACGGCGAATTTGCTGCCGACATAGGCCAGGCTCGGGAATCCGTAATTGGCTGCCATTCCTGCGATCGAGGAAATATTGACGATCGATCCCACCTTCGCCTTCAGCATGGAGGGGATGACTGCCTTCATGCCAAGGTAAACGGCATTCTGGTTGATCGCACAGACCTTGAGGAAATCTTCTTCGGAGATGTCCGCAGTCTTGGCAATGGGGCCCAGGATCCCTGCATTGTTGACCAGAATCGTGACGTTGCCGAATGCCGCTTCCGCTTCGGCCACCACGTTCTGCCATGCGTCCCAGCTCGTGACGTCCTGCTGGACGAAGCGAACATGCTTGCCCAGCTCGGAGGCCAGTGCACGCCCTCCCTCGGCATTGATGTCAGTGAAAACAACGTGCGCACCCTCTTCAACGAAATTGCGCACATGCGACGCGCCCATGCCCTGTGCGGCACCGGTGACGATTGCGACTTTGCCTTGCAGTCTGCCCATCATTCTTCTCCTGCGATTGAGTGGCCTCGCGGCCGCCAGTCGAACTAGTGTGTGGAAATATAGATGACGGGTCAATTAATTACTGTCGAGGCGAAGAGGACGATCAGGTGGCCCTCGAGCGTTGCGCGCTGCATGGGCCTCGGCACTTTCGACAGCCCCGGCGCAACACGGCCATGTCCAGGCTCAGCGCGGCGAGCAGCTCCAATGCAAAAGCAAAACGCCATCGGCCCGCTGCAGTGTCACTGCAGCGGGCCGATGGCGTTTCTGATCAGGGTTGCACGCCGGCCTGAGTATCGACGCGGCGTTGCACTGTGAGGCCAGCGATGCGTCGCTTGGCAGGGGGCGAGGAGCGCCACCCTGCGCAGGCTCGGATCAGAGCACGTCCGGCGGCGGTGTGGTGGCCTTGGCGTGCTGCTTGCCACGTGCGTGTTCGATGGCGGTGCGCAGCTTGCGCGCGGCGCCGGTGACGGCCGAGGCGGTGGTTTCGGCGCTATTGGTGGCCGCGATCGGCGGCAGGCCGGCGACGTGCGCCTCGATGCTGCAGGTTCGATCCGCTGCGCCGCCGCGTTGGCCGTTTTCATCGCGCAAATGCACGTCGACGCGGGTGATGTCGCTGGCGAAATGCGCCAGCTGGGCGGAGCAGGTCTTCTCGACATGCTGCACGACAGAGGGGTCATGCGGCACGTGCTTGTCGGTCTGGATCTGAATCTGCATAGAGTGTCTCCTTCGCGGTCATCCGCTGCGTCTGCCGTAGCGGTGACTCGATTCTGCGACAGCGCACCGTTGCCGCAAGGTGACAAGCTGCACCACGTTCATGCACAGGTTGGGATGGCCCGGCGGTGCACCCGCTGCGGCGGCCGGCGCCGTAACCGCGATCGCCAACGCGCCTCCAATCGCGCAGCACCCGTCACGCCTGGCGAGCTCTGCCAGGCTGAACCCTCACGGCAGCGGCGAACTGCCCGGCTGCGGGCAGTGGATTAAGATGCCGGCACCGCGCTGATGTGCGCCTGTCCGATGTCTGCCTGTGTCCGAATTCCGAGTTGCCCTGGGTGCCCGTCGCGGCGTGTTGCAGCGTGTGCTGTTGCTGGTCGCGTTGTGGATGGTGTGCGTGGGTGCCGCCATCGCGCAGGACGACGACACCCTGCTGGAGACCGCGCAGACGCAGCTCGACAGCATGCAGAAGGTACTGACCCAGGCCGACGCGGGCATGGAGAAGGCCGATACCGAGCAGCTGGGCAAGCTGACCGAGGACGTCGCCGGCGCGCAGCGGCAGGCGCAGGATCTGGTGCGCACGCTGGAGCAACCGCTCAAGGAGCTCAACGGGCGCTTGGAGGGGCTTGGTGTCGCGGCGCAAAACGAACCGGCCGACCTGGTCAAACAGCGCAGGGCGCTGACCAAGGAGCGCGATCAGCTCAATGCCGAGTTCATCCGGGCCACGCTGCTGGCCTCCAACGCCAAGGACCTGGCCGACCGGCTCGAGCGCGAGCGCGTGCAACGCTTCAGCGTGCAGCTCTCCACACGGGTGGCCTCGCCGTTGTCGCCGACGTTATGGCATCAGATCGGGCAGCAGTGGCCGGACGATCGTGCCCGCCTGCAGGCCTTGTCCGACAAGACGGTGCAGCTGGTGCAGGCAGGTGTGGCGGCCAATGGCGTGGGCGGGCTGATCACCGCTGCCGTGGTCGCGTTGTTGCTGGCACTGCCGCTGCGCATCTTCCTGCGCCACCTGGGGCGTCGCTATGCGGCCTCGCGTGCGCCCGGCGGACGCCTGCGGCGCTCGGGGCTGGCCCTGTGGTTCCTGCTGGTCGGCACGTTGAGCCTGGGGATTGCGGCATTCGTGCTGGTCGAAGGGATCCGCGCGCTCGGCGAGCTGCCCGATGACCTGGACCAGCTGCTGACCGGGTTTGTCGCCATCAGCGTGGTGGCTGCCTTCGTCGGTTCGCTCAGTGCCAGCCTGTTGATGAAACACCAGCCCAGCTGGCGCCTGTTCCCGCTGGACGATGCCACCGTCGACCGCCTGCGCGTGCATTGCCTGGCCACCGCAGCAGTGATCTGGTTCAGCGGCATGGCGATCAAGATCAACGAGGTGGCCGGCAGCAGTCCGGCGCTGACCGCCGCCACCGATGCGGTGGCGGCGCTGCTGTATGCGGGGTTGATCCTGTCGGCGCTGGCCGGGCTGACCCTGTCCTTGCGCGCGCATGCGGCAAATGCCGGCGTGGCCGATCCGGACAGCGATGCGCCGCCGCCGGTGGTCACGCGCGGTGGCGGCTTCATCGTGCTGATCCGCCTGCTGGGTCACCTGGCGGTGATCTTCGCATTGATCGCAGCCCTGTTCGGTTATCTCAATCTGGCCTTGTTCGTGGAGCGGCAGATCATCTGGATCACCCTGGTGTGCAGTCTGCTCGGCCTGCTGGTGGTCTTTACCGACGATCTGATGACCTGGCTGTTCAAGCCGGACGGCCGTTTCAGCCGGGCGTTGTCGCATGCGCTCAGCATCGGCAGCGGACGCCTGGTGCAGCTCGGGCTGCTGATCTCTGCCGCGACACGGGTGTTGCTGGTGCTGCTGGGCATCGCGGTGCTGCTGACGCCGTATGGTGCCAATATCAGCGTGGTCACCGACTGGGCGGAGAACATCGCCCACGGCATCACCATCGGCAAGGAGCTGGTGATCACCCCCGGCGATGTGTTCAGGGCGCTATGCGTGTTCCTGCTCGGCATGGGGCTGGTGCACGTGGTGCAGCAGTGGTTGCTCAACACCTATCTGCCCAAGACCGAGCTCGATGACGGTGCGCGTAACTCCATCAGCACCGTGGCGCGTTATCTGGGCTGGCTGATCGTGGTGGTGTGGGGCCTGACCGCATTGGGCCTGGATCTGAAGCGGCTTGCGCTGGTGTTGAGTGCGTTGTCGGTGGGCATCGGTTTCGGTCTGCAGGCGATCACGCAGAACTTCGTGTCGGGTCTGATCCTGCTGGCCGAGCGGCCGGTGAAGATCGGCGATTGGGTACGCATCGGCGATCAGGAGGGCGATGTGCGCAAGATCAGCGTGCGTGCGACCGAGATCCAGGTCGGCGACCGCTCCACCCTGATCGTGCCCAACTCGGAATTGATCACCAAGAGCGTGCGCAACATGACGCTGTCCAACCCGATGGGCCGGGTGCAGCTGCAGTTCTCGGTGCCGCTGGAAACCGACGTGGCAAAGGTGCGCAACATGCTGCTGGACCTGTTCGCCGAGCACACCAAGGTGCTGGCCGACCCGGCACCCTCGGTGTTCATCGATTCGCTGGCTGGCGGGCACGTCAACTTCAATTCGTTCGCGTACGTGCGCAGTCCGCGCGATTCGTATGGGGTGCGCAGCGAGCTGTTCTTCGCGTTGCTGCAGCGGATGGAAACGGCAGGGATTGCGCTGCAGTCGCCGCAGGAAATCCGCTTCAGCCGCGCAGGTGCTGCGGTGGCGCGCGATCCGGGCGATGGCACGCCGGCATCGGAAGACTGAGCCGGCCCGTGCACGATGCGCGGCGTGTCCTGCGTTGGTGGTGCAGCTAAAACTCGCAGGGTCGAGGGCGCGGCGCCCTCACCGCTTGCGGCACGCGCCGTAAACCCATCCCTGGGGGCTCGGTGGCGGCATTCGTGCCGCCACACGGTCCCGCAACCGGCAAGGACACCGCACCAGACAGTTGGTCGGCGCTCATTTGAAAGCTGCCTGTCGTGCGGTGTGCATCAGACATGGAGCCGATACGTCATGAGCGTACGACGCATCCAGCACCGCTCTTACCGTGCACACCGACCGTTTCGACTGGCCCTTGCCCGCTTACCGTCGCGGGACCTTGAGCGGCATGGATGCCGCGCCGGAGCCTACATGGACGTACTTGCGGCGTGTCCCGCGATGGTGGGAGGGCAAGGGCCCTGCAGCCAGGCCGCACATCGCATGCTTCGGCTTCGGCCTTGCCTTTGCCTTTACCTCATCCACATCCCTCGACCTCGACTGAGACCGAGACCGAGACCGAGACGTTGGCCAGGCTCAGGAGCGATCCGCGACCTGGCTCTGTTTCACCAGGGCCAGATCGTCCACGCTGACATCTTCGGTGTAGTCCAGCCAGGCACGGATCTCCAGATCGTCCACCGCATGTTCCAGGCCCACCGGCATGCGGATGCGACCGGCCGCATCGGGCACCACCCACTGCTGGGCCAGCACCACCTTGCGCTCTGACGAGACGGCTTCCACCCAGAAGGCCCGCGTCGGCCGGCGCTTGGCGTACAGCTCCAGCATGTAACGACCGGCCTCGGTCTTGCGGGCAGTCTGGGTGAGCATGATCGGTTGGCGCACGCGGGGGCGCGGGCCTTGCTGGCTGGCCTCCAGCGGCGCGTCCACGGCGATGCCGCGGGTCAGGTCCGGATCGCGATACAGCTTCATGCTCTGGTGGCGGTCGACCACCAATGCGCACCAATCGCCATCGGCCGAACCGTCCTCGAACGCCGTGCAGCGATCCACATACGCCAGCGTGCCCTCGGTGTGGGTGCGATCGAACTGGCGCGAGGTGTTTTCCAGATAGACGGTTTTGAGATTGGTGTCGTCGTCGTATTCCAGCAGCACCGGCGGGCGCACCTGTTGCACGCCCACCACCACATCGCCATTGCCGTTGATGCGCAGCATGCGTGTGCTGCGCCCGGTCCACAGCGTGCGCGCGTAGGCGAGATAGCGCGGGTAGTCCTTGCCGCTGTCGCGACTGGCCGCCACGCTGGCGCTGGGAGGCGCGTCGCTGGCCAGCAGCGAGCGGCCAAAGCCCAGCGTGCGCATGCCCGGTTCCAGCAGCTGCAACAGCGTTGCACCCGAATCCAGCGTGCTGCCGGCGCGCGTGACCACTTGTTGCGGAGCGATGTCCTTGCCGAGGAACAGCAGCAGGTTTTCGCGCTTCTGCTTGGCGAGCACGTCGCTGAGATCGTTGGGCATCGCCAGGTGATCGGAGGCGATCACGATGATGGTGTTCTTGCCGTAGCGGCTGTTGCGAATGCGCGTGACCAGCTCGCCGATCAGCCGGTCGCTGCACTTGATCGCATGCAGCAGCCCGATGTCGCCCAGTGCGCTGTCGTAGTGCTGGCCCTTGCAGGCCAGCGGCAGATGGCCGGCGGGGTGGTGGGTGTCCATGGTCAGCGTGGTGAGCATGAACGGCTGGCCGGCGCGCGACAGCGTCTGGAAGCTGTCCCAGGCATCGTCCAGCAGCACATCGTCGTGCACCCCCCAGGCGGAAAAGTGCTTGGGCGCCACGCCCTTGTCGCGGAAGTAGCTGACGTCGTGCACCACATCGAAACCATGGCTGGACAGAAAGCTGCCCTTGCCGGCAAAGCTGGCATCGGCACCGCCGACATAGTGATTGCGGTAGCCCTGATCCTTGAGATAGTCGCCCAGGCAGCGTGCTTCGGGCAGGAACAGGCCCATGCGGCCCATGCTGTTTTCATCGCCGGGCGCGGTGGTCAGCGGCACGCCGCACATCGAAGCGACCATGCCGGCGATGGTCCAGCCGCTGCCTTCGGTGGAGGTGAGGTTGCGTACGTCCACTGCCTCGCTGGCCAGGGCGCGCAGGTTCGGCATCAGGCCGGGAAACACCTTTTCATCGAAGTAGGTGCGTTCCAGGCTCTCGCCGTAGATCCACACGATGTTCTTGCGCTTCTGCAAGGGCTGCTGCGGCACCAGGTATTCCGGCACCACGGTGGCGTAATCCACGGGGCGCAACTGGTAGTACAGGCGCTTGCCGTCGCGGTACAAGGGGCTGACCGCGATGCTGACCAGCAACATCATCACGAAGGCGCCAAACACCGCGTTGCCTCCGCGCGGGCGACGGAAACGCCGCACCTTCAGCAACACCAGCGGGCTGAGCGACAGCAGCACCATGCCGATAAACACGGCGATATAGGCGGAAAAATCGCTGACGCCGGCACCGTCCATGTCCGCGCGCAGGTGATACAGCGTGGCAGCGTTGATGCCATCGCCGCTGAGCCGATCCACCAGGCCCCAGGCACTGAGCAACAGCAGCAGCAACGACAACAGACCGGCCTTCAGCCACGCCAGACGCGGCGAGGCGACCAAGAGCCAAAGCAGGAGCAACAGCGAAAACAACAACATCCAATGCATGCGGCAGCGTCCGTGGGGGAATGATGCGAGCGCGTACCGGACGCCTTGCTCGCCATGTCCTGTGCGCCACACCCAATGTGACACCCGGATGACGGACTATGCCGCGCCGAAGCTGACTGAAATGTTTGTTCGCGTTAAGCCATCGCCGCAGCGTGGCGGATCGCACGCGTTGACGCTCCCCTGGTCGCGGTGGCGTTCGCCAGAAAATCGGCGCTATCTGCATTGCGCATTTGGCGCGCTTCTCGCAGATGGGCGACGTGGCTATCACCCCGCACCACCCGATCTGCTTTGACGGTTTGACGCGGCTGTCTTGGCAAGCGATGTCGCGCCCGGGTGCGCTCCTACGCGGAGGTGGGGTCTGTTGGAGTGCTATCGATGCCCGCGTTCTTCGCGCGCACGCACACGGCGGTCGAACAACAGGGCGCTGAGCACGATGCCCAGGCCCAGCACCACGCCGAGCAGGAACAGCACCATCGCAATGGCCGGGTAGCCCCACAGTTTCAAGCCGGTTTCGATGCGCATCATCTGCGCCGAGGCCATGATCAATGCCGCGGTCACGATGCCGGCCGCCACGCGGTTGGCGATCTTCTGCAGGCTTTCCATCAGATGCGATTCTTCCAGCCCGGTGACGCGCATCTGCAGCCGGTTTTCCGCCGCCAGCGACAGGATCTCGGACATGCGGCGCGGTCCTTCGCGCACCAGGTGCTGCAGTTCCATCGCCTCGCTGGCCAGATTGGCGGCGGACAGGGACTTTTTCAGCCGCGCGCGCATCACATGCTGCAGATGACGTTCGACGATGCGGCGCGTGTCCAGGTGCGGCGACAGCGCGCGGCACACGCCTTCCAGGTTCAACAAGGTCTTGCCGAGCAGGCTCAGCTCCGGTGGCGTGCGCAAGCCGTTGGAGGTGGCGATGCGCACCAGATCCAGCACCACGCGGCCTTCGGAGGTGGTGTCGTGGGCGGCATACCGGGCGATCATCTGCCCGGTTTCGCGCTGGTAGCGGTCCTCGTCGTAATCCTCCAGGCGCGTGCTGAGCGCAATGGTCTCTTCGGCGACTTCTTCGCCACGGCCGTCGACGGCGGCGAACAGCAGCTTGAGCAAGCGCTCGCGCAGGCGCGGGGGAACATGCGCGACCATTCCCAGGTCGAAGATGGCCAGGCGCCCGTCCTGCAGCACGCGCAGGTTGCCCGGATGCGGGTCGGCATGGATCTCGCCATGCACGAACATCTGGTCCAGGTAGCCCTTGACCAGCTCTGCGGCCAGGTTGTCCATCGGCTGCTCGGTGCGGCGCAGGCCGGAGATCTTGTCCACCCGCACGCCTTCGGCCAGCTGCATGGTCAGCACCTTGCGGCTGCTCAGGTCCCATACCGGTTGCGGAATCCACAACAGCGGAAATGGCTTCAGATGCTTGCCGAAGCGCGCCAGCGTCTCGGCCTCGTCTTCGTAATTGAGCTCGGCGCGCAGGGTCTTGCCGAACTCGCCCAGCCAGTCGGCAAAGCGCACGCGCCGGCCGATGCCGGTCAGGCGGTCGGCGGCGGTGGCAAAGCTCTTGAGCACGTCCAGGTCCGAACGGACCTGGGCGGCGACTTCGGGTTTTTGCACCTTGATCGCCACCGGGGTGCCGTCGCGCAGGGCGGCGCGGTGCACCTGCGCCAGCGAGGCGCAGCCCAGCGGCACCGGGTCGAAGAACGAGAACGCCTTGTTGACCGACACACCGAGTTCTTCCTCGATGATCTGGCGGATGCGCTCCACCGGCACCGAGCTGGTGTTCTCCTGCATGCGCTCCAGCGCCGTGGCGAACTCCGGCGGCACGATGTCCGGCCGCGTGGACAGCATCTGGCCAAGCTTGACGAAGGTGGGGCCCAGCGCTTCCAGGTCGGAGACGAACTGGTCGGGCGTGCCCTCGGCGGGCACTTCGTACTCGTTGATCGCGGCCGGATCCAGGTTCATGCCGGCGAATACGCCCGACCCGCGATACCGCAGCAACAGGCGCAGGATCTGCGTGCGACGGCTCATGCCGCCCACCACGCCGGTGTCGGCGGGGATCGCGGCCTGGGCCGGTGTGCGGTACGGGTCGTTCGGACTCAAGGCCATCTCCGGCGGTCGTGCAAGGGGGCGAGTGTGGCCAGCGGCGGGTCGTCAGGCGGTGAATCCAGCCATGTGGCCAAGGCGCTGCCGTGCGCGGCCCAGGGCCGGCGGGCACGGCCGGATCGTCCGGCTGGCGGGCGGCGGCATCGCGCAGCAACGGTCGCCAACAGCCTGCAACGGCCTGCCATCACCCCATACCGGCGCAGGATCGGCGAGAATCCACCGCCACTCACGAAGGACCCCCGCATGGCCGGTGCCAGCCTGTTCACCCTGCTCGACGACATCGCCACATTGCTGGACGACGTTTCCATCCTGACCAAGGTCGCGGCCAAGAAGACCGCCGGCGTGCTTGGCGACGACCTGGCGCTCAATGCACAGCAGGTCACCGGCGTCACTGCCGACCGCGAGCTGCCGGTGGTGTGGGCAGTGGCCAAGGGGTCGCTGATGAACAAGGTGATCCTGGTGCCGGCGGCGCTGGCGATCAGCGCCCTGGAGGCCTGGCTGCGCGGGCGCGGTTACAACGTGCCGCTGGTGATGCCGCTGATGATGATCGGCGGTGCTTACCTGTGCTTCGAGGGCGTGGAGAAGCTGGCCCACAAATTCCTGCACAACGAGGAAGACGAAGCGCAGCGGCATGCCGAACGCACCCGCGCGCTGGCCGACGAGAGCGTGGACGTGGTGGCGCTGGAAAAGGACAAGGTCAAGGGCGCGATCCGCACCGACTTCATCCTGTCGGCGGAGATCATCGTGCTGTCGCTGGGCGTGGTGGCGGGAGTGTCGTTCGGCCAGCAGGTTGCAGTGCTGGTGGCGATCGCGCTGGCGATGACCATCGGCGTGTACGGCCTGGTCGCGGCCATCGTCAAGCTGGACGACCTGGGCCTGTACCTGACCAACAAGGGCGCAGCCCTGGCTGCGCTGGGGCGCGGCATCCTGGTGGCCGCTCCGTGGCTGATGAAGTTCCTGTCGGTGGCCGGCACGCTGGCAATGTTCCTGGTCGGCGGCGGCATCCTGGTGCACAACATCCCGGCGCTGCACCACACCGTGCAGGACCTGACCACGTCGGCCGGTGGCATGGGCTGGCTGGTCGATGCGTTGGGCAACATGCTGGTGGGCGTGGTGGCCGGTGCGGTCGTGCTGGGCGCGGTGATGCTGTTCCAGAAGCTGCGCGGCAAGCCGGCGGCGCACTGATCCGCGCGGCGGCGGGCCGGGCGCGGGATGGGCGCCCGGGCCGGCGCGCCGTGATCGCCCCGCGTGCTGGATCAGCCGGCACGCCATAGCCGGCGGAAATCGCTGTCAACACGGCTCTGCTCGGGCCGCCGCGCCAACGGCGCCGCCCTGCACGGCCACGCCACCCTGTGCCGAGGAGCGCACCGGGCGGCGGTCTTCACCGCTCCAGGCAGGGCAGATGCCCCCTGCGTTCCGCCGACGGTCGTGCTCAGTCGGCGCTGACCACGCGATTCTTGCCGGCCGACTTGGCCTCGTACATGGCGCGGTCGGCACGGCGGATGACATCGTCCTGGGTTTCGTCGAGATGGCGCAGCGCCACGCCGCCGCTGAAGCTGACGAACAGGCGCACGTCGTCGTGCAACAGCGAGCGTTGCGCCAGCGCGCGCTGCAGGCGGATCACCGCCGCACTGGCTTCGAAGATGGTGGAGTCCGGCAACAGCAACACGAACTCCTCGCCGCCGAAGCGGGCGATGGCATCGGTGGTGCGCAGCACCGACTTGGCCACGTCCACCGTATGGCGCAGCGCGGCGTCGCCGCCGGCATGGCCGTGGGTCTCGTTGAGGCGGCGGAAGTCGTCCAGATCCAGCATCGCCACGCACAAGGGTTGGCCGCCGCGCTGGGTACGGGCGGCCTCGCGCTGGAACAGCTCTTCGAAGCCGCGGCGGTTCAGCGCCCCGGTCAGCTGGTCTTCGCGCACCAGGCCGGCCACGTCCTTGAGTTCCTGTTCCAGCAGGGCGATGCGCTGCTCGGCGTCCTCGACCTGGCGACGTGCGGCGAGCAGCTCGTCGCGCGCGGCCAGCGCCTGCGCCTGCACGCCGGCGGTGTCCTGCAACACGTCCTGCAGCAGGCGATTGAGGTCGGGAATGCTGCGAGCGTCGCCGATCGCCTGCGAATAGCCGGCAACGCGATCGTGGTACTCGCCGGTGCTGGTGGCCATGCCGTCGAGCCGGTCGACGAAGGACACCATCATCTCGCGCATGGCGGTCTTGGAGTCGGCAATGCCTTGCTTGAGCAGGCCCTGCTTGTAGATGACCTCGCGCAGGGTGCCGCGTGCCTGCTCGATCGAGCCGACATCCAGCGGCCCGGAGATCAGCTGCCGCACCACCGAGATCTGCCCCTGCAGCCAGCTGCGATCGTCCAGCAGTTCGCCCACGTTCTCCAGCAACAGGTCGAACAGGCCCAGCAACAGGTTCTGCTGCTCGCTGGCATCTTCGGCACGCAGGCCGATCTGATGACTCAGTTCGCGCAAGCGTTGGTCCAGGGTGATCAGTTCATGGCCGGGGCGCCAGTGGCGCAGCGCCGATGCCAGGGTCTGTGCTTCTTCGGCCAGCTCCGGGCTGCGTTGCAGCAGCGTGGCCAAGGCATTGCCCAGTGCGTGACGCAGCAGGTCGCGCAGCTGCTCGGCTTCGGTGCGCCCTTCGGCCAGCGAGTCGCCGGTATCGATGGTGCGGATGTACTTGTCGATCAATTGCCGCAAGGCGCGGCCGTAGCCGGGCCAGTCGCCGGCCGCATAGGCCGCGCTCAGGCGCACGCCCATATCGCCGAGTTCGCCATGCAGGCTGGTGATGCCCTCGGCGAAGGCCAGCAGCAAGGCCTCCGGGTGCGCGGCATGCGAGAACAGGCGCATCAGCAGGGCGGTGGCGGCAGCCGGGTCGTGCGCGCCGGACTTGTTCTTGGCCGGCACCAGCTGATGCGCGGCCAGGCCGTGCCCGCCGCCGACCACGCTGGGCAGGGCGGCGGCCGGGCGTGCGCTGTCCGCGCCACCCCAGGGCAACAGGCGGCGCAGCCCACCACGTGGGCGGCTTGGAAGTTCAGGCTGGTCTGCCATGCGCCGGGGTCTCGGAAAGTCGTGATGCTACCGCTGGTTATCGGCGTGCAAGCGTCTTGCTTAAGCGGTCCGGACAGGTCTGCGCAGTTCCAGCCTGCGCGCACGATGGCCGGCGATGGTCGAAAGGCGATGCCGACCTGTGGCTGAACAAGTCAGGCGGGACTGGCAGGCGCCGCGGCCAGCGCCTGCTTCCGGTGCGTTTCAACAACCACGCACCACGGCGGGGATGTCATCACACGGCGACGCGCCGCTTATGCCGGGACGTACACGCGACCATGCGCAAGGGAATGTCGGTGTCGCAGAAAAGTCAGCACGTATTCACGCATATTTTATTTGCCCGGGGTGTAGATTCATCTCAAGGACGACGTGGAGTACGCGCGTTGGCCCCGCTCCTCATTCGTAGCAGGTCGTCTGGCTGAATCGGCAGATGATGGTTGTCGCTTCGCTGTTTTCCGTCTCCACCCACTTTACGACGGACGTTTAGATGGTTGCCATGATGCCGCTTCACGCCACTACCGCACGCTTTGAACGCAGTACGTTGCTCCCCACTCTGAAGAAGAGCGGGCGACCGCGTGACGCACGCGGGCGCTTCATTCGCCATCACGAACGTCTGCCGGTGTCGCCGGCCGATACCCGCGGCGCCTTGTTCGTGGTGTCGGAGATGGCGGACTTTATCAAGGCTGGCGGCCTGGGCGATGTGGCGGCGGCGCTGCCGCGCGCGCTGCGCCATCGCTACGACGTGCGGGTACTGATCCCCGGCTACCGCGCAGTGCTGGCGCGCGCGGGCAAGGTGGAGATCGTCGGCCGGGTATTGGCGCATGCGGCACTGCCGGCCTGCGACATCGGCCGCATCGTGCAATCGGACGGCCTGCCGATCTACATCCTGCTGTCCAAGGAATTGTTCGAGCGCGACGGGTCGCCTTATGTGAGCACCAGCGGGTCGGAGTTCGAAGACAACGCGATCCGCTTTGCCACCTTGTCGCATGCCGCCGCGCAGATCGCCGCCGGCCACGCCGGGCTGGGCTGGAAGCCGCGCCTGCTGCACCTCAACGACTGGCCGTGCGCGCTGGCTGCCGCCTATGTGCGCTGGTCCGGCGGCACCACGCCGTGCCTGTTGACCATCCATAACCTGGCCTACCAGGGCCTGGTGCCGTATTCGATGGCCGCTGCGCTGGGCATCCCCGCCGAGCGCGTGGCCGAGCTGGAGTTCTACGGGCAGATGTCGTTCCTGCGTGGCGGCATCGTGCATGCCGACCACGTCAACACGGTCAGCGTCAGCTATGCCCAGCAGATCACCGGCCCGGCGCAGGGCTGTGGCCTGGACCGCCTGCTGGCCGGTCGCGCCGCCAAGGGCGCGCTGACCGGCATCGTCAACGGCATCGACGCCAGCTGGGACCCGCGCACCGACGAATATCTGGACACGCATTTCAGCGTGAATCAGTGGCAGGGCCGGCAGGCCAACGCCGCGCAGGTGCGCAAGGCCTTCGGGCTGCGCGAGAGCACCGGCCCGCTGTTTGCGGTGGTATCGCGGCTGGTGCACCAGAAGGGCCTGGACCTGATTTGCGAAGTCGCCCCGCAGATCGTGGCCGCTGGCGGCCAGATCGCGGTGATCGGCGGCGGCGAGCCGGAGATCGAGCAGCAGGTCGCCGAGCTGACCCGGCGCTATCCCGGCCAGGTGGGTGCCTTCATCGGGTTCGAGGAAGGCCTGGCGCGGCGCATGTTTGCCGGTGCCGACTTCCTGCTGATGCCGTCGCGCTTCGAGCCGTGCGGCCTGAGCCAGATGTACGCGCAGCGCTTTGGCTGCCTGCCGATCGCGCACGCCACCGGCGGCCTGATCGACACGGTGGATGACGGCGTCACCGGTTTCCTGTTCCAGCACGCCAGCGCCGAGGCCTTGCGCCGTTGCCTGGAGCGCGCATTCCGTACCTTCCGCCTGCCCAGCCTGCTGTCGGCGATGCGCCGCGCGGCGATGTTGCGTCCCAGTGGCTGGGATGTGGCGGGCAAGAAGTACCTCTCGCTGTACGAACGCACCGCCGCAACCGCTCCCGCGCTTGCGACGGTGTCATGAGCGAACGGCTGGGCGTGCAGGGGCAGGAGACGGAAACGACGGCGGTGACCATGGACGGGATCTCGGATTCAGCGCAGAGCGTGCAGGCGCTGGCCGCTGGCCTGCCTGCCGATGCATTCGCGGTCCTGG
This sequence comes from Xanthomonas sp. BRIP62415, assembly GCF_003993515.1. Lineage (NCBI taxonomy): Bacteria > Pseudomonadati > Pseudomonadota > Gammaproteobacteria > Lysobacterales > Lysobacteraceae > Xanthomonas > Xanthomonas sp. BRIP62415. The sequence continues at coordinate 36,559 of NZ_QEZH01000032.1, read as the reverse complement.
GCCCGCATGTCCAGGCCGACGGCCGCCGTCTGGTGCGCGTGTTGGCGCCCGGTGCCGAGGCCATGGGCCTGATCGATCCGCGCGGCAAGTTGCTGGCGCGCATGCAGGCCGGCCCGGTCGATGGCGTGTTCGAGGGCGTGCTGGCGGTCGAAGGACCGTATCGGCTGCGCATCGTGTGGCCGGACGTGGTGCAGGAGATCGAAGACCCTTACGCCTTTGCTGCCACGCTGGACGAATCCATCCTGCTGCAGATCGCTGCCGGCGACGGCCAGGCCTTGCGTTGCGCCCTGGGTGCCCGGCACCTGCGCTGCGACGATGTGCCGGGGGTGCGCTTTGCGGTGTGGGCGCCGCATGCGCAGCGCGTGGCGGTGGTGGGCGATTTCAACGGCTGGGACGTACGCCGGCATCCGATGCGCCAGCGCATCGGTGGGTTCTGGGAGCTGTTCCTGCCGCGCGTGGAAGCCGGCACGCGTTACAAGTACGCCATCACCGCTGCCGATGGCCGCGTCTTGCTCAAGGCCGACCCGGTGGCGCGCCAGAGCGAATTGCCGCCGGCCACCGCCTCGGTGGTGCCGGGCGCGGCAGCGTTCGGCTGGACCGACGCGGCCTGGATGGCCGCGCGCGATGCCCGTGCCGCGCCGGCGCCGCTGTCCATCTATGAAGTGCACGCCGCGTCCTGGCGACGCGATGGGCACAACCAGCCGCTGGACTGGCCGGGGCTGGCCGCACAGCTGATTCCCTATGTGCAGCAGCTCGGCTTCACCCATATCGAGTTGCTGCCGATCACCGAACATCCATTCGGCGGCTCCTGGGGCTACCAACCGCTGGGGCTGTATGCGCCGACGGCGCGCCACGGCAGCCCGGACGGCTTTGCCCAGTTCGTCGACGCCTGTCATCGCGCCGGCATCGGCGTGATCCTGGACTGGGTCAGCGCGCACTTTCCCGATGACGCCCACGGCCTGGCGCAGTTCGACGGCGCGGCGGTGTACGAGCATGCCGACCCGCGCGAGGGCATGCATCGCGACTGGAATACGCTGATCTACAACTACGGCCGGCCCGAAGTGACCGCCTACCTGCTGGGCAGCGCGCTGGAGTGGATCGACCACTACCATCTGGACGGCCTGCGCGTGGACGCAGTGGCCTCGATGCTGTATCGCGACTATGGCCGTGCCGAAGGCGAGTGGGTGCCCAACGCGCATGGCGGCCGCGAGAATCTGGAAGCCGTTGCCTTCCTGCGCCAGCTCAACAGCGAGATTGCCGCGCGCTTCCCCGGTGTACTGACCATCGCCGAAGAGTCCACCGCCTGGCCAGGCGTGACCGCGCCGATCAGCGAGGGTGGCCTGGGCTTCACCCACAAATGGAACATGGGCTGGATGCACGACACGCTGCACTATATGCAGCGCGATCCGGCCGAGCGCGCGCAGCACCATAGCCAGCTCACCTTCGGTCTGGTGTACGCGTTCTCCGAGCGTTTCGTGCTGCCGATCTCGCACGACGAAGTGGTGCACGGCACCGGTGGCCTGCTCGGTCAGATGCCTGGCGACGACTGGCGGCGCTTTGCCAACCTGCGCGCGTATCTGGCGCTGATGTGGGCGCATCCGGGCGACAAACTGCTGTTCATGGGCGCCGAATTCGGCCAGTGGAACGACTGGAATCACGATCAGTCGCTGGACTGGCATCTGCTCGACGGGGCCGCGCATCGCGGCGTGCAGCAACTGGTCGGCGATCTCAATGCCGCATTGCGACGGGTGCCGGCACTGTATCGCGGCACGCATCGTGCCGACGGCTTCGACTGGAGCGTGGCCGACGACGCGCGCAACAGCGTGCTGGCGTTCATCCGCCACGATCCCGAGGGCGGCGCACCCTTGCTGGCGGTGAGCAACCTCACTCCGCGACCGCACCACGACTATTGCGTCGGCGTGCCGCGTGCCGGCGGCTGGCGCGAAATCCTCAACACCGACAGTGCCCATTACGGTGGCAGCAACCTCGGCAACAGCGGTCGCCTGGCGACCGAGCCGATGGGCATGCACGGGCACGCACAACGCCTGCGCCTGACCCTACCGCCGCTGGCCACGATCTATCTGCAAGCGGAGAAATAGCAATGAACGAGCGCAATGACACCACGCCGGCATGGGGCGCATGGCCAGCGGGTGAGGGACAGGTGCGCTTCGCGCTCTGGGCACCGGATGCCAGGAGCGTGGAGGTGGTCTTCGACGACGGCGCGCGCGTCGCGTTGCAGGCCGCGCAGGATGGCTTCTTCAGTGCGGCGATCGACTGCGCGGCCGATGCGCGCTATCGCTACAGCGTCGATGGTGGCGAACCGGTGCCGGATCCGGCCTCACGCTGGCAGCCCGAGGGCGTGCATGGCCCCAGCGCCGTGCAGCCAACCGACGGCTACGCCTGGCAGAACACCCAGTGGCAGGGACGGCCGTGGGACGAGGCGGTGATCTACGAACTGCATGTCGGCACCTGCGGCGGCTATGCCGGCGTGCAGGCGCAATTGCCGCAGCTGGCGGCGATGGGCATCACCGCGATCGAGCTGATGCCGCTGAGCGCATTCCCGGGCGCGCACAACTGGGGCTACGACGGCGTGCTGCCGTACGCGCCGGTGGAAGCCTATGGCACGCCGGACCAGTTGAAGGCGCTGATCGACGCCGCGCACGGACACGGCCTGATGGTGTTGCTGGATGTGGTCTACAACCACTTCGGCCCGGACGGCAATTATCTGCACAGCTATGCCGCCCCGTTCTTCAACGAGGACAAGCCCACTCCGTGGGGCGCGGCGATCGATTTCCGCAAGCCGCAGGTGCAGCGTTACTTTCTCGACAATGCGCTGATGTGGCTGCACGAATACGGCTTTGACGGCCTGCGCCTGGACGCGGTGCATGCGATCACGCCGAACGCGTTCCTGGATACCCTGCGGCAGACCGTGCAGGCCAGCCTGCCGGCCGGCCGCCACGTGCACCTGGTGCTGGAAAACGAGGCCAACCAGGCCTCGCAGCTGCAACGCGGCTACACCGCGCAATGGGACGACGATTTCCACAACGCCCTGCATGTGCTGCTGACCGGCGAAGCCGAAGGCTATTACGCCGCCTTCGCCGACAAGCCCACCGAGCACCTGGCGCGCGTGCTTGGCGAAGGCTTCGCCTACCAGGGCGAGCCGGACCCGCGCGGGCATGTGCGTGGCGAGCCGAGCGGGGCGCTGCCGCCGCACAAGTTCGTGGTCTTCGCGCAGAACCACGACCAGATCGGCAACCGGGCGCGCGGCGAGCGGCTGAGCGTGCTGGTCTCGCCGCAGCGCCTGCGCGCTGCGCTGGCGCTGACGACGCTGACGCCGATGATTCCGCTGTTCTTCATGGGCGAGCCGTGGGGCGCCGAACAGCCATTTCTGTTCTTCACCGATTTCGGCCCGCCGCTGGACGATGCGGTGCGCGAAGGGCGGCGCCGTGAATTTGCGCACTTCGCCGCATTCGCCGACGAAGCGCAGCGCGCCACCATTCCCGATCCGAACAGCCACGACACCTTTGCTGCCTCGCGCGCGCCGATCGAAGACGCCGCCCGCGGCGATGGCGTGCAGTGGACAGCCTGGTTCACCGCGCTGCTGGGCGTACGCCGCCAGTGGCTGGTCCCGGGGCTGGCACAGGCGCGCGCGGTGGGCGCCGAGGTGCTGGCCGACGGTGCAGTGACCGCCAGCTGGGAATTGCCCGACGGGCTGTGGCATGTCGCCTTCAACGTGGGTGCCGCGGCGGTGCCGATGCCGCCGCTGCGCGGACGCGTGGCGCATGCCGAAAACGTCGCCGCCGACGCGCAGCAGTTGCCGGTCGATGGCTTCATCGCCTGGCATGAGGCGCGCGCATGAGTACGCGCGATCTGAGCAGAAGCGATCTGCATGCGCTGGCCGGCGCGGCCGGGGTGATGGTGGACTGGGTGGATGCCAGCGACCAGCCGCGGCAGGTGGCCGAGCCATCGCTGCATGCGGTGCTCACCGCGCTGGAATTGCCTGCCGGCACCGCCACGCAACGCGAAGACAGCCTGCGTCGCTGCAAGGCGCAAGCCACCGAGCCGGCGCCGCTGCTGACCGTGCAGGTGGCCGAGCTGTTGCCGGTGTCGGTTGCCGCCAACGCCAGCGGCCGTTGGGTGGACGACAGCGGCGCCAGCGAGCCGGCGCGTGCCGATGCGCAGGGCCAGGTGCGTGCGCCGCAGCGTTTCGGTTATTGGACGCTGCAGATCGGCAACCTGACCCAGCAGGTCGCGGTTGCCCCGCAACGCTGCTTCAGCGTGGCCGATGCCTGTGGCCTGCCGGCACCGCGTGCCTGGGGCATGGCGTTGCAGGTGTATTCGGCGCGCAGCATCGACGATGCCGGCATTGGCGATGCTGCGGGCACGGTGGAATGGGTGCGGCATGCCGCACTGGCCGGTGCCGATGCGCTGGCGCTGAGCCCGGTGCATGCCGCGCGCCCGGTCACTGGCGGCTACAGCCCGTATTCGCCCAGCGACCGGCGCTTCCTGGATCCGCTGCATGCCGCGCCGGTGCGCGTGCTGGGCGAGCGCGCGCTGGAGGCCATCAACGAGGTGCCCGGCCTGCGCGAGCGCTTCGATACGCTGCACCACGGCGCCCTGATCGACTGGCCGGCCTCCGCGCAGGCCAAGTGGCAGTTGCTGCGTCATCTGTACACCCGCGTGCCCGCCGATCACCCCGATCTGCTCGCCTTCCGCAGCGAGGGCGGCGCGGCGCTGGAAGGCTTTGCGCGGTTTGCCGCGCAGGATTTCGGCGATGGCGATCCGCAACTGCACGTGTTCACGCAATGGTTGGCGGCGCGCAGCTGGTCCGATGCACAACGCGAGGCGCACGAGCGCGGCATGAAGATCGGGTTGATCGCCGATCTGGCGGTCGGCTTCGATCCCAATGGCGCCGAAGCCGCGGCGGCCGCCGACACCGTGCTGCGTGGCCTGGTGCTGGGCGCGCCGCCGGACGCCTTCAATGCCGACGGCCAGCATTGGGGCATCGGCGCATATTCGCCCACCGCGTTGCGGCGCAGCGGCTATGCGCCATACATCGCGCTGCTGCGCGCGGTGCTGCGCGATCGCGGCGGCATCCGTATCGACCATATTCTGGGCTTGATGCGGCTGTGGGTGGTGCCCGAAGGGGCCAGCTCCAACGAAGGCGCGTATCTGGCCTATCCGCTGCACGACCTGCTCAATCTGCTCGCGCTGGAATCGTGGCGGCACCGGGCGATCGTGATCGGCGAAGACCTCGGCGTGGTGCCGCCCGGCATCCGCGAGGAACTGTCGCGGCGCGGGGTGATGGGCATCGATGTGTTGATGTTCACCCGCGACGACGACGGCGCCTTCGTCTCGCCGGCGTTGTGGCGGCCGGATGCGTTGGCCACCACCACCACGCACGATCTGCCGACGCTGACCGGCTGGCGCGAAGGCCGTGATATCGACTGGCGGCGCAGGCTGGACCTGATCCAGCCCGCGCAGGCCAAGGACGATGCCGCGGCCCGCATCCAGGATGTGGCACGCCTGGATGCAGCGGTCGAACACACCGGACTCAGCGCTGACGACCCGCTGCTGGGCGCGCTGCGCTTCACCGCCACCAGCGTGTCGCCACTGGCCCTGCTGCCGGTGGAAGATGCGCTGGCGCTGGAAGAACAACCCAATCTGCCGGGTACCGTCGAGGTCCATCCCAACTGGCGTCGACGCCTGCCCGATCCCTTGCCGCATGCGCGCCTGAGTACGGCGCTGCAGGGCTTTGCCGAGGCGCGTCGCGTCGCGGCCGTTTCGGAACCGCATCCATGATCGAGCTTCGCGCCACCGCCCGCCTGCAGCTGCATGTCGGCTTCACCCTGCACGATGCGCTTGCGCAGGTGCCGTACTACGCCGGGCTGGGCATCAGCCATCTGTACCTGTCGCCGATCGGCACCGCAGTGCCCGGCTCCACGCACGGCTACGACAATATCGACCCGACCGTGGTCAATCCCGAGCTCGGCGGCGAAGACGCGCTCATCGCCCTGTCGCAGGCCGCGCGCGAGCACGGCATGGGCCTGATCGCCGACATCGTGCCCAACCACATGGCCACGCATGCGGACAACGCGTGGTGGTGGGATGTGCTGCGCAACGGCCGCAGTGCCAAGCATGCCGACTGGTTCGACATCGATTGGCGCGCGCCCGGGCGCGACGGCAAGTTGTGGCTGGCGGTGCTGGACCGCCCGTATGCCACCGCACTGGCCGAAGGCCTGATCACCCTGGTGGTCGAGGACGACGGCAGCGCGGCACTGGCGCACTACGACCAGCGGTATCCGATCCGTCCGCAGACGCTGGAAGTGCCTGAAAAGGCTGCGCGTGCGCAATGGCTGCGCGACTACAACGACGGCGCCAAGCGCGGCGATGGCCGTCTGCACAAGCTGATCGAGCGCCAGCCGTACCGCCTGAACTGGTGGCGCGTGGGCAACGACATGCTCAACTACCGTCGCTTCTTCGACATCACCTCGCTGGTGGCGTTGCGGGTGGAGCTGCCGGCGGTGTTCGACGCGGTGCATGCGCTGCCGCTGCGGCTGGTGACCGAGGGCCATCTGGACGGCCTGCGCATCGACCATGTGGACGGGCTGACCGATCCCACCGGCTATGTGCGCAAGCTGCGCAGCCGGCTGGATGCGGCCGGCCGCACGCGTGGCCTCAAGCCCGGCACCCTGGGCCTGTATCTGGAAAAGATCCTGGCGCCCGGCGAGCACCTGCCGGCCGACTGGCCCTGCGATGGCACCACCGGTTACGACTTCATGGACCAGGTCGGCGGCGTGCTGCATGACGCGGCCGGCTTCAAGCCGCTGGCGCGTGCCTGGCAGAAGGTGAGCGGGCGCAGTGGCGACTTCGCACAGGAAGAACGCGCCGCCCGCGACGAGATCCTGCGTGGCCCGCTGCAGACCGAATTCAATCGCGCCGTCGGTGCGTTGTCGGCATTGGCGCGGCTGGACCCGCCCACGCGCGAGTTCAGCCCGCAGATGCTGGCGCGCGGCCTGTGCGTGTTGCTGCGCTGGTTCCCGGTGTACCGCACCTACGCCGGTGCCAAGGGCGTGACCGGCAGCGAAGCCGAGCGCCTGCGCGCCACCGCCGCGCGTGCGCGCGAGGGCATGCCGGAGTCCATCGTTGCGGCCGTCGATGCGATCGAACGCTGGCTGCTCGACGATGCCGGCGCCGACCGCGCGCAGGTCGCCCTGCGGCGCATTCTGCGTCGTCGCGTGGAGCAGTTGTCCGCACCGCTCAATGCCAAGTCGGTGGAAGACACCGCGTTCTACCGGCACGGCGTGCTGTTGTCGCGCAACGAGGTCGGCAGCCATCCGACCCACTTCGCCAACGAGGCGGCCGACTTCCACGCGCAGAATCTCGAACGCGCCAAGCACTTCCCGCGCGCGTTGCTGGCCACCGCCACGCACGACCACAAGCGCGGCGAAGACCTGCGCATGCGGCTGGCGGTGCTGTCCGAGCAACCGCGCTGGTGGATCGAGCAGAGCACCCGGTTCGATGCCTTGGCCGAGACGCTGGAGGCACCGGCACTGGCCGGCGGCGACCAGCAGATGCTCTGGCAGACCCTGGTGGCCGCCTGGCCGATCGGCCTGGGTGCCGACCAGACCGAGCCGCTGGCCGAGTACGCCGAGCGCATTGCGCAGTGGCTGCTCAAGGCCGTGCGCGAGGCCAAGTTGCACACCAGCTGGACCGACGGCTCGCCGGCCTACGAACAGGCCGTGCAGGCCACCGTGGAGCAGGTGCTGTGCAGCCGCGCCGGGTTGCCGCTGCGGCGGGCGCTGCTGCGCGCCAGCAACCACATCGCCGCGGCCGGTGCGCGCAACGCGCTGGTGCAGACCACGTTGCGCCTGACCGTGCCGGGCGTGCCCGACCTGTACCAGGGCACCGAAGGCTGGGATCTGTCGCTGGTGGACCCGGACAACCGCCGCCCGGTCGACTACGCGCAGCGCCAGCAGTGGCTGGCGCAGGCACGCGACTGGAACACGCTGCTGCGCAGCTGGCGCGATGGTGCGGTCAAGGCACGTCTGACCGCACTGCTGCTGCAGTTGCGGGCCGAACATCCGGCGCTGTTCGCCAAGGGCGACTACCAGCCCCTGACCGTGACCGGCAGCGGCGATGCGCAGGTGCTGGCGTTCCGCCGCCAGTACCGCGGGCAGTCGCTGGTGGTGGCAGTCACGCGGCTGGGGGCCGGCAACGCGGGCGATGGCGATCTGCCGCTGCTGGTGCCGCCGGCCAGCTGGGGTCAGGCGGCGTTGGCATTGCCGCAGGCCAGTTACCGTAATGTGCTCGATGGCAGCACGGTGCAGCCGCAAGGCGGCCGCGTGGCGATATCCACGCTGTTTGCACGTGCGCCAGTGGCAGTGTTGTTGACCCCCTAAGAGAACGTACGCAATGAACGACACGGAACGGCAGGCGCGGCTTCGCCAGTTGGCACAGGAGATCTGGGAGGCCGAAGGCCGCCCGGACGGCCACGCAGATCGGCACTGGGCCATGGCCGAGCGCCTGGTGGATGCCGAAGAGCGCGCCGCCGAGCAGGCCGGCCCGCCGGCGAGTGCACGCCAGTAACGGTCACTCTGTCACCCTGCATGGCTCACCCTGCAGGCTGCGCCATGTCAGGGTGAGCGTGCACAGGCACGCAGGCAGCCGCATTCGCTCAGCGTTTTGAGTTCACCGTTCTCAGGAGTTACCGATGGCCACCCGCAAGTTCACTCAGCGCTCGCGCATCCGCGAAGGCCGTCCCAACCCGCTCGGCGCCACCTGGGATGGCCTGGGGGTCAATTTCGCGCTGTATTCGCGCAACGCCACCCGGGTGGAGCTGTGCCTGTTTGACGAGCGTGGCCGCGAGCAGGAGCGCCTGGCGCTGCCCGAATATACCGACGAGGTCTGGCACGGCTATCTGCCCGACGCACGCCCCGGCCAGCTGTACGGCTATCGCGTGCATGGACCCTATGCGCCCGATGCCGGGCATCGCTTCAACCACAACAAGCTGCTGCTGGACCCGTATGCCAAGCAGATCGTCGGCGAGCTCAAATGGGCGCCGCACCTGTTCGGCTACACCATTGGCCACCGCGACAAGGATCTGAGCTTCGATCGCCGCGACAGTGCCGCGTTCATGCCCAAATCCGCGGTGATCGACCCGGCCTTCACCTGGGGCCAGGACCGCCCGCCGCAGACGCCGTGGAACCGCACGGTGATCTACGAGGCGCACGTGCGTGGGCTGAGCATGCTGCACCCGTCGGTGCCGCCGGAAAATCGCGGCACGTTCTCGGCGCTGAAGACCGACGAGCTGATCGACCACATCAGCTCACTCGGCGTCACCGCAGTGGAACTGCTGCCCGTGCACGCCTTCGTCGACGATCAATACCTGCTGGAAAAAGGCCTGCGCAACTACTGGGGCTACAACACCCTGGGGTTCTTCGCCCCACAGGCGCGCTACATGTCCACGCGCACCGTGGCCGAGTTCAAGCAGATGGTGGCGCGGCTGCATCACGCCGGGCTGGAAGTGCTGCTGGACGTGGTCTACAACCACACCGCCGAAGGCAACGAGCTGGGGCCGACGCTGTCGTTCAAGGGCATCGACAACGCCAGCTACTACCGCCTGGCCGACGATCGCCGCTTCTACATCAACGACACCGGCACCGGGAACACCTTCGACCTGACCAATGTCGGCGCGCTGCGCATGGTGATGGACTCGCTGCGTTACTGGGTGCAGGAAATGCATGTCGATGGTTTCCGCTTCGACCTGGCCACCATTCTCGGGCGCGAGCGTTATGGCTTCGATCCATCGGGCAGCTTTCTCGATGCGGTGCGCCAGGATCCGGTGCTGAGCCAGACCAAGCTGATCGCCGAGCCCTGGGATATCGGTCCAGGCGGTTACCAGGTGGGCAATTTCCCGCCCGGCTGGGTGGAGTGGAACGACAAGTTCCGCGACAACGTGCGCGCGTTCTGGCGTGGCGACGGCGGCCAGCTGGCCGAACTGGCCACGCGCCTGACCGGTTCGGCGGACCTGTTCAACCACAGCGGTCGTCGCCCCACCGCATCGGTCAATTTCGTCACCGCGCACGATGGCTTCACCCTGCGCGATCTGGTCAGCTACGAAGGCAAGCACAACTTCGCCAACGGCGAAGAGGGCAGGGACGGCAGCGACCACAATATCTCGGCCAACTACGGTGTCGAGGGCGACACCAACGATCCCGCCATCAAGCAGCTGCGCCGTCAGCAGATGCGCAACCTGCTGGCCACGTTGCTGCTTTCGCAAGGCACGCCGATGCTGCTGGCCGGCGATGAGTTCGGCCATAGCCAGAACGGCAACAACAACGCGTATTGCCAGGACAACGAACTGACCTGGATCGACTGGACTGCTGCCACCAAGGCCGCTGCCGCCGATCAGGCTGCGTTCGTGCGGCGGTTGATCCGTATCCGCCAGCGTTATCCGCTGCTGCATCGCGCCCGCTTCTTCGACGGCAAGTTCGATGAAGCGCTGGGTTTGAAGGATCTCACCTGGCTGGCGCCGGACGGCCACGAGATGGACGAAGCCAGCTGGCACGACCCGGAAGCGCGCGCGCTGATGCTGCGGCTGGATGGCCGCTCGCCGACCACCGGCCTGCGCGAGATCGCCGCCAACGTGACCTTGCTGATGCTGATCAATGCCGCCTCCACCAGCGTGTCGTTCACGCTGCCGGCGATGCATGACGAGCACTGGCGCGTGCTGGTCGACACCGCGCGCCACGGCGGCCGCGTGGTGGCCGGCGGCAGCGAATGGAAGGCCCCGGCGCACTCGCTGACCTTGCTCGCAGTAGAGCGCGATCGCATCGCCAGCAGCGCGCGCATCGTCTCCGAGGGCGCGCGCTGATGGCGGGGGTGATCTGATGGATGTGTTGCTGGCAGGGGCCACCGGTCTGGTCGGTAGACATGCCCTGCAACAACTCCTGGCCGATGCGCGCTGTACCGGCGTGGTGGCGATCACGCGCCGGCCGTTGTCCCAGATCCACCCCAAGCTGCGCAACCAGGTGATCGATTTCGATCGCCTGGACCACTGGACCGCACCGCGCATGGAGGCGGCCATCTGCGCCCTGGGCAGCACGATGAAACAGGCCGCCTCGCGCGAGGCCTTCTACCGCATCGACCATGATTATCCGATGGCGCTGGCACGCGCGGCCTGCGCGCAGGGCACCTCGGTATTCGTGCTGAATTCGGCCGCCGGTGCCGATGCGCACTCGCGCATCTTCTACAACCGCGTCAAGGGCGAGCTGGAACGCGACCTGCGCGCGGTCGGCTTCCCCTCGCTCACCTTCGTACGCCCGGGGCTGATCGGCGGCGAACGTGAGCAGCGGCGCACCGGCGAACACATCGGCAGCCTCGTGCTGGGCGCGCTCGGTCCGCTGCTGCCACGCCGCTTCCGCCTCAACCCGGCCGAACGCATCGCCGCCGCCATGGTGGGCGCCGCGCTGGCACCGGCGCGTGGCGAGCACAGTGTCGAGGCGGCGGAGCTGGCTGTCTAACGCTGTCTCAACGCCTCGTCGCGAGGCAGTCGGTCGGATAGATGTGAGAAGCCGCCGTGTCGTAGGAGCGCGCTGTCGCGCGACGGGGCGTTACCGATAAAGCTCCGTCGCGCGCGGGCACGCTCCTACGGGTCCATGCAGCGGATCGGCATCTTCGCCAGCGAACATCCCTACTCACACCCTCAATGACTGCCCGCCATCCACCGCCAGCACCTGCCTATAGTCGCGAGGGTGCCGAGACATAGGACTGGCTGTCCGCCGTGTGGTAGGAGCGCGCTGGCGTGCGATGAGGCGTTACCGGTAAAGCCTCATTGCGCGCCGCGCTCCTACAAATGCGCGCGTAGCGGATCGGCGTTTTCGCCATTACAAATACCTTGCCTACACCCCAGCGACTGCCAAATCGTCCACCGCCAGGGCTCGCCCATAGCTGCGAGGGTGCCGCAGAAATAGGACTGGCTGCCAGCTGTGTCGTAGGAGCGTGCCTGCGCGCGACGCGGCGTTACCGATAAAGCTCCGTTGCGCGCAGGCACGTTCCTACGGGTCCACGCGGCGGATCGACATCTTCGCCAGCGCAAACATCCCCACTCACACCCCCAGCGACTGCCCGCCATCCACCGCCAGCACCTGCCCGGTGATCCAGCGCGCCTGCGGCGATGCGAGAAACAACGCCGCATCGGCGATGTGCTGCACTTGACCGAATCCCCCGAACGGGATGCTGTCGCGGATGCGTGCATATAGCTCCGGTTCTTCATCGCGGCGCCGGGCCCATAGCCCGTCGGGGAATTCGATCGAGCCCGGTGCGATCGCGTTGACGCGGATGCGCTCGCGTGCGAGTTCGGCGGCCAGCGTGGTGGTGTAGTAATTGAGCGCCGCCTTGGCGGTGGAATAGGCGATCGCACGCGGCGTGGGACGTTGCGCATTGATCGAGCTGATATTGAGGATCACCGCCGCGTCGCTGTTGCGCAGGTGCGGTAGCGCGGCGCGATTGCAGCGCACTGCGGCCATCAGATCCACGTCCAGGCCGGCTTGCCAGCTCGCATCGTCGTTGCCGTGTCCATAACCGGAGGCATTGTTGATCACCACGTCCAGACCATTGAGTGCCTGCGCTGCGGTCTCCACATAAGCCTCGATTTGCGCAGCATCCGACAGGTCGCAGGCGAAGGTGTGTACCGTGGCTCCATGAGGCGCCAACGCGTGGGCGGCCTGTGCGAGGCCATCGGCATTGCGTGCGCATAGCGAGACCTGCGCGCCGTTGCGCACGAACGCGTCGGCAATGGCCAGGCCGATGCCACGGCTGCCGCCTGCGATCAGCACGCGTTGATTGCGCGGCGAGATTTGCGTGGGTGCTGCGGAAATGGACATGGCGGACACTCGATCGGAAACCGACATTATCGAGCAGCCCGGTCATGACGCGGTGCCCGGTGCCGTTGCAGTGTTGAACGCAGCATCGCAATGTCTGCTGTCCCTTTCACTCTTCCACCGCTTCTGCCAACGACGCGTCGACCACCGCGCATAGCGGGTTGGCGATCTACTGCGCTCATCCCCAGGCGCGCGCGGCCGGGGCTCGGAATTGCATGTGCCACGCGTACACTCAGGTTTTGAGCGCACCGTCCACACGCCCCGAGCGATTGCTCGCTACGTTGTTTTGTCAGTCACCCTAATGGCGGTGCGCAGCGCTGCGCTATGCGCCAGCTTGGAAGCCATGCACCGGCACCTGTCTGCGGTCGCGTGCGCTGTCATCTGCGTGCAACACGGTGTACGCGCAGCTTGCGACGCAAGCCTCATCACCAAGCATGATCAGCTCATGCGTTTTCGGTTGTTCGCTACTAACCATTTGTTTACACGCTTGCATCGCGCTGCGGGCAAAACGTGCGGGTCATTCAGTGGGAGTTGCACATGGAAACCCATATCACCGTCATCGGTGCCGGCTTTTGCGGCACCGCGCTGGTCCGTGCACTGGCGCAGACGGCCGATGCGCAGGTGCGCATCACCCTGGTCGGCGTGGCCGATACCTTCGGCAGCGGCATCGCCTATGGCGCCGCGCGGCCGGAGCACCTGCTCAACGTGCGCGCCAAGGACCTGGGAATTGATGCGCAGGCGCCAGGCGCCTTCGCCGACACCTTGCACCTGGGCGACAGCGGGCGGCTGGAATTCCTGCCGCGGCTTGCCTATGGCGATTATCTGCGCAGCGAGCTGGATACCGCGGTCAGTGGCGCGCAGGCGTCGATCGTGCGGCTGTCGCAGGAAGCGGTAGCAGTGGAGCGTGCACGCCAGGGCTTCCGCGTGTTCCTGGCCAATGGCGACGCCTTCCACAGCGACCGGGTGGTGCTGGCGGTGGGCGCATTGCAGCCGCAGGCGCTGGCCGGCATCGGTCCGCGGCTGAGCGTGCATCCGCGCTATATCGGCTGGCCGTGGCAGGGCGATGCCCTGGCGCGCCTGGCGCCGGACGACGACGTGCTGATCGTCGGCACCGGGCTGACCATGGTGGACGTGGCATTGACCCTGCACACGCGCGGGCATCGCGGTCGCCTGCTGGCGATTTCGCGGCGCGGCCTGGCGCCGCAGGCGCATCTGCGCCAGCCGGGCGCGGCGCTGGAGTTGCCGCCGCATCTGCAGCGCGCACTCAAGGATGCCGACCTGCGCGGCCTGCTGCGCGGCGTGCGCCAGCTGAGCGCCGTGGTCGACGACTGGCGACGCGTGGTGGATGCCTTGCGCCCGCATCTGCAACCGCTGTGGCAGCGGCTGGAGCTGCCGCAGCGTGCGCGTTTCCTGCGCCATCTGCGCCCGTATTGGGAAGTGGCGCGGCATCGGGTTGCGCCGGGCGCGGCGGAGCAGCTGGCGCAATTGCAGGAATCGGGGCAGCTGCAGATCGTTGCAGCGCGGCTGCTGCGTGCGCGTTGGGTGCCCGATGGTGTGGAGGCGGTGATCCGCCCGCGTGGATCGGCCGACGCGCAGACCGCTCATTACGATGCGGTGATCCGCGCCACAGGGTTGGATACCGATATCGACCGCACCAGTGACCCGCTGATCGCCGGCATGCGCGAAGCCGGGCTGCTGCGTGCCGACCCGCTGGGCCTGGGCGTGGACACCGATGCGCAACTGCGCGTGCGCGACGGTGCCGGGCAGATCGTGCCGGGGCTGTATTGCGTGGGCCCGCTGCTGCGCGGGCGTTACTGGGAAATCACCGCCGTGCCGGAGTTGCGCGTGGCCACGCGCGCCCTGGCAGAACGTCTGTTGCTGGGGGCGATGCCGGCGTTACAGCCAGAGCCGGAACAGGTGCCGCGCGAGGTCAATGGGCGTTTGTAGCGAATGTGCGTTCATTCCGACGTCTTTACGGACGGCCGGGCGTTGAAGCTTCGACGATCGCGGGTTCCAGCCCTTCTCCCATCGAGAGAGGGGGGCGCGCCCGCGCCGGATGGGGGCGCGCGCGCAGCCTCGTGTGGTCAGAGGATTCTCTGAAAAAGGTCATTCCGGTCGACGCGCCAGCCGTAGGAGCGGACCTGGCCGCAACTGAGGCGTGACCGGCACCCGCGCAGCGCGTGACGCGTGCATCGGACACTTGCGTGATGCGCATACCGTCTGCCGTGTGCCGTCTTTCCCCTGTCATTTTTTCTGGCGCGGAAGACGCCCGATCACGCTGCAAGCAGCCTCTGCGCGCACGGGCATAGCCCGCATCTGGCAATTGCGTGCGGGCTTCGCCAAACAGCGCAATCATGCCGCGTGATGCGTAGCGCAGCGCAGCGGTGCAGACAGGACTAGGTCATGGTGATCGCCCTGGGCAGATGACCGTCCAGGGCGTTTGATTCCCCCGTCCGCCTGGAGTCCGCCATGCCCCGTCTTGCTCCCGCCACCTTGCTCGCCACGCTGTGCGCCTGTGCGCTGCCCGCCTGGGCCAGCGAATCGCTCAATACCCGTGCTGAAGTGCTCGCAGCCCTGGAATCCGGCTACGACGTCAGCCTGACCACCGACCTTGGCCGCTGCACACCCGAAGAGGGCACGCCCGTCACGCAGACCCGTGGCGGCCGCCATATCGAGGCGTACCGCATCACCGAAGACGGCACCGCCGCGTTCTCCGGTTCGCACTTCACCGTGGCCAACGACGGCAAGCCGATCCAGCAGTTCATGCGCTACCAACTGCGCCCGGATGGCAGCGTGCGTTTCACCACCTACATGTACGATCTGCCGGGCCTGCAGCAACGTGGGCCGGTGCTGGCGTATCAATGCACGATCAATCAAGGCATCCGCTTCCACGCCGATTGATCGCGCTGCACCGTGACGACTGCAGGCTGCAGTGCAGCGCCATCGCGTTGCCCTGCGGCCTGCAGCGGTCGGGCCGCGTGCCGATGCCATGCAATCGCCGCGGCTGGCGATTGCATGCTCGGGTCTTGCCTGGGTCACGTCACCGCGGTGACGACTGCTGTACTGCCACCGCCTCGGCGGCGCTGGATTGCCAGCCTCCGCCCAGCGCCCTGAAGGTGGCCACTGCACTGCGCGCTGCATCCGTGCGCGCCTGCACCTGCGCATCGGACGCGCGCAGCAGCGTGTCGTCGGCATTCAGCACTTCGATCAGGCTGACCGCGCCTTTCTCATAGGCCAGGGCCGAGGCGCCACGCGCCTTGCCGAGCGCCTCCACTCCCTGCGACAGCACCGCGGCCTGCTGCTCGCGCTTGACCAGCGCGGTGAATGCATTTTCGACGTCCTCGGTGGCGCGCAGGACCGCCAGGCGATACGCCGCCAGTTGCTCGGCTTCCTGACCCTTGGCCTGGGCGATCTGCGCATTGATGCGGCCGAAGTCGAACAGCCGCCAACGCAGCCCCAGCACACCGGACGACTGCGCGGCATCGCCGGTGAACAGGTTGCCGCCGGAGATGGCCGTGGCGCTGCCGAGCAGGCCGCTGAGCGAGAACTTGGGGTAGTACTCGCTCATGGCCACGCCGATGCGCGCGTTCGACGCTGCCAGCCTGCGTTCGGCGGCGATCAGATCGGGGCGGCGGCGCAGCAGGTCGCCGGGCGTGCCTGTGGCGGCGATCTGCGGTGCAAGCGGAATCGGCTTGGTGGCGGCCAGTTCCGCGCGGTGCGTGCCGGGCGGCACACCCAGCATCACGTCCAGGGCGTTCATCGCCGCGACCAGGCCACTTTCGATGCCGGGCACCGACGCCTGCGCCTGCGCAAGCGCGCCTTGCGCCTGGTGGAGTTGCAGCTCGGGCGCCAGTCCCTTGCCATGCAGCAGCGTCACCATCGACACCAGCCCCTGCTGGGTGGCGACCTGGCGCTGGGCCACCTCCAGCCGGGCCTGCAGGCCGCGGATGCTGATGTAGATATCGGCGGTCTGCGCCGCCACCGCCAGGCGGGTGGCGGCGGCACCGGCTTCGCTGGCCTGGTAGTCGGCCAGGGCGGCCTGGCGCCCGCGACGCAGGCCGCCGAACAGATCCAGTTCCCAGCTCGCGCCCAGGTTGGCTTCGTAGGTACTGGCATAGCGGTCGAAGTTGGGCGTGCTGCTGAGCACCTGGCCAAGCGGCGTTTCCAGCGACTGATAGGCGCGGGCCGCGTTGCCGCTGATGTTGCCCGAAGGCAGCAGCGCGGCGGTGGCGGCAGTCAGCCCGGCGCGGGCCTGGGTGACGCGTGCGGTGGCCTGGGCCAGGTCCAGGTTCTGCGCCAGCGCCTGGGTGACGTAGCGGCTCAGGTCCGGGTCGTTGAAGCCGGTCCACCAGGTGGCCAGGTCGGCCTGCACGGTGGCCTGGCGTTCAGCCACGGCGGCCTGGCCAAGGTAGCGATCCGGCACGGGCGCGTCCGGGCGGGCGTAGTCGGGGCCGACCGCACAACCTGCGGCGAGGCTGGCGGCAATAAGCGCTGCAAGGGTGCGGAGTGGCATGAGGAGACCAAAGTGGCGAAACGGTGAGTGACTGTAATACGAAATGGTCACTTTTGTAAGTCGGGGGCGACAGCGCTAAGCTGTCCAAATGAACAAAGCATCCAGTTACCCAGTTGCGGGCCGGGGCCCGGTCGATCACGACGTGCGCGACCAGATCGTGGCCGCAGCAGCCGACCACTTCAGTCGCTATGGCTACGAAAAGACCGCCGTGTCCGATCTGGCAAAGGAGATTGGATTCTCCAAGGCCTACATCTACAAGTTCTTCGCCTCAAAGCAGGCCATCGGCGAGGTCATCTGTGGCCAGTGCCTGCAGGAAATCAAGCTCGAGACGGCCGCGGCCGTTGCCCAGGCAACAACGCCGCAGGAGAAATTACGCAGTCTTTTCAAGGTGGTAGTCAACGAAAGCCTGCGCCTGCACGCACGCGGACCGAAGCTGTACGAGATTGCCACGTCTGCCTCGATCGAGCGGTGGCCCACGGTCCTCGTCTACGAAGCGCAGCTACAGGCGCTGCTGCAGGAGATCCTGGTGGAGGGGCGTTTGAGTGGTGACTTCGAGCGAAAGACGCCGCTGGACGAGGCGAGCCGGGCGATCTACCTGGTGATGCGGCCATACATCAATCCGCTGCTGCTGCAGCACAGCCTGGAGTACGCCGAAGAGGTCCCGGCGCTGTTGTCGAGTCTGGTATTGCGCAGTCTGGCGCCCTAGTTCGTTTGTGACTATTGACTGATTTGGTCACAAGTCTCAAGATGCGAGCCATCAACAGCTCGCTTTGAGACGACCATGCTGCCGCGCCTCCCGATTCCCTTCGCCCTACTGTGTGTTCTGCCGCTGGCGCTGAGCGCCTGCGGAGGCAATGCTCCTGCTGACCCGCGGACCGCCGCGCCGCTGGTCCGGGTGGCCACTGTCGCGTACGCCGACGCAGGCGCGCGCAGTTTCTCCGGCACCGTCGCCGCGCGGGTGCAGAGCGACCTGGGCTTCCGCGTCGCCGGCAAGGTATCCGAGCGGCTGGTCGATGCCGGCCAGCGCGTCAAGCGTGGGCAGCCGCTGATGCGCATCGACCCGGTGGACCTGCAACTGGCCGCGCGTGCGCAGCAGGATGCGGTGGCCGCTGCCCGCGCCCGTGCCCTGCAGACCGCCGAAGATGAAGCCCGTTATCGCGACCTGCGCGGCACCGGCGCCATCTCTGCCTCGGCCTACGACCAGATCAAGGCGGCCGCCGATGCGGCCAGGGCGCAGCTGAGCGCCGCCCAGGCCCAGGCCGCTGTCGCGCGCAATGCCAATCGCTATACCGACCTGCTGGCCGATGCCGACGGGGTGGTGATGGAGACCCTGGTCGAGCCGGGCCAGGTGGTTGCTGCCGGGCAGCCGGTGGTGCGCCTGGCGCATGCCGGGCCGCGCGAGGCGGTGATCCAGTTGCCGGAAACCCTGCGCCCGCAGGTTGGCTCGGTGGCCCAGGCCACCTTGTTCGGCAACGCCGCGGTCAGCGTGCCGGCCACCTTGCGCCAGCTCTCCGAGAGCGCAGACCGGCTCACCCGCACCTTCGAGGCGCGGTACGTGCTCAACGGCGCGCTGGCGCAGGCGCCGCTGGGCACCACCGTCAGCGTCCGCGTGCCTGCCGGCACCGCCACCGGCACCCAGGCCGGCCTGCAGGTGCCGCTGGCCGCGGTGTTCGATGCCGGCAAGGGGCCGGGCGTGTGGGTCATCGCCGGCAACCCGACCCGGGTGAGCTGGCGGCCGGTGACCGTGCTGGGCCTGGACGATGACCATGCCAATGTCGCCGGCAAGCTGGGGCGTGGCGAGCGCATCGTGGCGCTGGGCGCGCACCTGTTGCGCGACGGCGAGCGGGTGCGGGTCGCCAACACGATCGCGCCTGCCAATGGCAGCGCGACCGGCGCCAGAACCGCGTCCGCGGCAGGAGCGCAGCCGTGAGCGAGGGCCGATTCAATCTCTCGGCACTGGCGGTACGCGAGCGCTCGATCACGCTGTTTTTGATCTTCCTGATTTCGTTGGCCGGCCTGGTCGCATTTCTCAAGCTGGGCCGCGCCGAAGACCCGGCCTTCACCGTCAAGGTGATGACCATCGTGACTGCCTGGCCGGGTGCCACGCCGCAGGAAATGCAGGACCAGGTGGCCGAGAAACTCGAAAAGCGCCTGCAGGAACTGCGCTGGTACGACCGCAGCGAAACCTATACGCGCCCCGGCCTTGCGTTCACCACCTTGACCTTGCTGGACAGCACGCCGCCCAGCCAGGTGCAGGAGCAGTTCTACCAGGCACGCAAGAAGGTGGGCGACGAAGTCGGCAACCTGCCGGCCGGCGTGATCGGGCCGATGGTCAACGACGAATATGCCGACGTCACCTTTGCACTGTTCGCCCTCAAGGCCAAGGGCGAGCCGCAACGCCTGCTTGCGCGCGATGCCGAGACCCTGCGCCAACGCATGTTGCACGTGCCGGGCGTCAAGAAGGTCAACATCATCGGCGAACAGCCCGAGCGCATCTTTGTCGAGTTCTCGCACGAGCGCCTGGCCACGTTGGGCATCAGCCCGCAGGACGTGTTTGCCGCGCTCAATGCGCAGAACGCCTTGAATGCGGCAGGTTCGGTGGAAACGCGCGGGCCGCAGGTGTTCATCCGCCTGGATGGTGCGCTCGACAGCCTGCAGAAGATTCGCGACACCCCGTTGGTGGTGCAGGGCCGCACCCTGAAGCTGTCGGATATCGCCACGGTCAAGCGCGGCTACGAGGATCCGTCCACCTTCATGATCCGCAGCGGCGGCGAGCCGGCGTTGTTGCTGGGCATCATCATGCGCGATGGCTGGAACGGGCTGGATCTGGGCAAGTCGCTGGACAGCGAAGTCAGCGCGATCAATGCCGAGCTGCCGCTGGGCATGACCCTGAGCAAGGTCACCGACCAGGCGGTCAACATCGACGCATCGGTCGGCGAGTTCATGACCAAGTTCTTCGTCGCATTGCTGGTGGTGATGCTGGTGTGCTTCGTCAGCATGGGCTGGCGCGTGGGGATCGTGGTGGCGGCGGCGGTGCCGTTGACGCTGGCGGCGGTGTTCGTGGTGATGCTGGCCACCGGCAAGAACTTCGACCGCATCACGTTGGGGTCGTTGATCCTGGCGCTGGGCCTGTTGGTGGACGATGCCATCATCGCCATCGAGATGATGGTGGTGAAGATGGAGGAAGGCTACAGCCGCGTCGCCGCATCGGCGTATGCGTGGAGCCATACCGCCGCGCCGATGCTGTCCGGCACGCTGGTGACCGCGGTCGGCTTCATGCCGAACGGCTTTGCCGCCTCCACCGCCGGCGAATACACCAGCAACATGTTCTGGATCGTGGGCATTGCGTTGATCGTGTCGTGGGTGGTGGCGGTGGTGTTCACGCCTTATCTGGGCGTCAAGCTGCTGCCGGACCTGAAGAAGATCGAAGGCGGCCACGCCGCGATGTACGACACGCCGCGCTACAACCGCTTCCGCGCTGCGCTGGGGCGCGTCATCGCGCGCAAATGGCTGGTGGCCGGCTCGGTGGTGGGGCTGTTCGTGCTCGCGATCGTTGGCATGGGCATCGTCAAGAAGCAATTCTTCCCGATCTCCGACCGCCCCGAAGTCCTGGTCGAAGTGCAGATGCCGTACGGAACCTCGATCAACCAGACCAGCGCGGCCACTGCCAAGGTCGAAGCCTGGCTCGCCAGGCAGGACGAAGCCAAGATCGTCACCGCCTACATCGGGCAGGGCGCGCCGCGCTTCTTCCTGGCCATGGGCCCGGAGTTGCCGGACCCCTCGTTTGCCAAGATCGTGATCCGCACCGATGACCAGCACCAGCGCGATGCATTGAAGCTGCGTTTGCGCAAGGCCATTTCCGAAGGCCTCGCATCCGAAGCACGCGTGCGTGTCACCCAGCTCACCTTCGGCCCGTACTCGCAGTTCCCGGTGGCGTACCGGGTCAGCGGGCCGGACCCGCAGGTGTTGCGTGGCATCGCCGCGCAGGTCAGGCAGGTGATGCAGGACAGCCCGATGCTGCGCACCGTCAACACCGACTGGGGCACGCGCACCCCCACGCTGCATTTCACCCTGGACCAGGACCGCCTGCAGGCAGTGGGGCTGACCTCGACCGCCGTGGCCCAGCAACTGCAGTTCCTGCTCAGTGGCGTGCCGGTCACGCTGGTGCGCGAAGATATCCGCAGCGTGCAGGTAATGGCGCGTTCGGCCGGCGACACGCGCTTCGATCCGGCGCGCATCGCCGACTTCACCCTGGCCGGCGCCAATGGCCAGCGCGTGCCGTTGGCGCAGGTGGGCAAGGTGGATGTACGGATGGAAGAGCCGATCATGCGGCGCCGCGATCGGGTGCCGACGATCACCGTGGGTGGCGATGTCGACGACCAGCTGCAGCCGCCGGATGTCTCGGCCGTGATCACCAAGCAATTGCAGCCGATCATCGAAAAGCTGCCCAGCGGGTATCAGATCAAGGAGGCGGGTTCCATCGAGGAATCCGGCAAGGCGACCACCGCGATGCTGCCGCTGTTCCCGATCATGCTGGCGGCCACCTTGCTGATCATCATCCTGCAGGTACGCTCGATCTCGGCGATGGTGATGGTGTTCCTGACCAGCCCGCTGGGCCTGATCGGTGTGGTGCCGACCTTGATCCTGTTCCAGCAACCCTTCGGCATCAATGCGCTGGTGGGCCTGATCGCGTTGTCGGGCATCCTGATGCGCAACACGCTGATCCTGATCGGACAGATCCACCACAACGAGGCCGAGGGTCTGGACCCGTTCCATGCCCTGGTGGAAGCCACCGTGCAGCGCGCCCGGCCGGTGATCCTGACCGCGCTGGCGGCGATCCTGGCGTTCATCCCGCTCACGCACTCGGTGTTCTGGGGCACGCTGGCCTACACGCTGATCGGCGGCACCCTGGCCGGCACGATCCTGACGCTGGTGTTCCTGCCGGCGATGTATTCGATCTGGTTCAAGATCCGCCCCGATACCGGCAACGGCAACGGCAGCAGCACCGCGGCGGTTGCGCAGCACGCCTGAGTGCCATTGGCGACGGCGACCAAGCTGCCGTCGCCTTTGGCTATAGGGCGCTTGTCATCCTCGCGTTCGATCCGCGCGCCGCCAACGGCTGCGCACCTAGCCGGCCGCTCTTCCCTCATAGATAAAGGAATTACCATGCAACAGCAGTCCGTTGTGCTGATCACCGGTGTGTCCTCCGGCATCGGCCGCGTTGCCGCAGAGCGCTTCGCCCAGCGCGGCTGCACCGTCTACGGCAGCGTGCGCGCGCTTTCCGGCGCCGCGCCGCTGGCCAATGTGGAATTGGTCGAGATGGATATCCGCGACGCTGCCTCGGTGCGGCGCGCCGTCGACGGTATCGTCGGCCGCAGCGGCCGCATCGATGTGCTGGTCAACAACGCAGGCAGCAGCCTTATCGGCGCAGTGGAGGAAACCAGCCCCGAAGAAGCTGCCGTGCTGTTCGATACCAACGTGCTGGGCATCCTGCGCACGGTCCAGGCAGTGGCACCGCACATGCGTGACAAGCGCCGGGGGCGCATCGTCAATGTCAGCTCGGTGCTGGGTTTCCTGCCGGCACCGTACATGGGGGTGTATGCCGCCTCCAAGCACGCGGTGGAAGGCTTGTCGGAAACGCTGGACCATGAGCTGCGCCAGTTCGGCATCCGGGTGACGCTGGTGGAGCCGGCGTACACCAAGACCAGCCTGGGCAGCAATTCGCCGGTGGTGCAGAGCACCATCGCCGAGTACGACCGCGAACGTGACATGGTCGGCCGTGCGTTCACCGGCTACATCGACAATGCGCCGGGACCGCAGGACGTGGCCACCACCGTGGTGGAGGCCGCACTGGGTAAGTGGCGCATGCGTCGCACCCCGCCCGGCCAGGCATCGCTGCTGAGCAAATTGCGCCGGTTCATGCCCGCCAGCGCGGTGGATGGCAGTTTGCGCAAGCAGCTTGGGCTGAGCTGACGCACCTAGCGCGCCTGCGGGTGGATGCGTGACACCTTGCGCGTCGACAAGCACTGCGCGTCGCCGGGCAGATGCGGGTGGTGCCTGCAATCGCCACGCACTGCCTGTCCATCGCCGGCCTTGCGTGTGTCGCCCCAACCATGTGGGGCGACCCCTCACCGCTTGGCAGCGGCGGCTAGGTCAACCGCGTGCCGAGCGATGACCAACGCACCGATTTCGAGCACCGACCACGCCCGGGTGGCGGTGCGCACAGGGGCTTTGCTAGCTGCTCCAAAGCGTCGCGTGCCCCATGCCGCCGGGGAGCCGGCTGCATGGAGTGGTCGAGCATCGGTTACACCTGGTCGGTGGGTAACACATACACTTCGGCAATATTGACGTTCGCCGGTGCCTGCGCTGCGAACAGGATGGTGTCGGCAATATCCATCGGATCCAGCATCCGCACCGTGCCGGCATAACCGGCCATCATTGCCTGATATTCCGCGCTGGTGGTCTGTGCCGGAAGCTCGGTTGCAACGATGCCCGGCTGAATGCTGGTGACGCGGATGTTGTGCTTCTTGCCGACTTCCATGCGCAGGCCTTCGGTGAACGCGGTCACCGCAAACTTGCTCGCCGAGTACACCGCAAATCCCTGGCCAAAGACCTTGCGCCCGGCGATCGAGGAAGTATTGAAGACATGGCCGGAATGCTGCTTGATCATCTGCGGCAGCACCGCTGCGGCCACGTTGAGCACGCCTTTCACGTTGACATCGATCATCTGTTCCCATTCGTCGGTATGGAAGTCATCGATGCTGGACAGCGGCATGATGCCGGCGTTGTTGACCAGCACATCGATGGCGCCATAAGCGGCGATCAGTGCTGCGACGCCGGCAGCGACCGAGTCCTTGCTGGCGACGTCCATTTCCAGCACGACGGCCTGGCCGCCCGCCTGCTCGATGTCTGCCTTCAATGCCTGCAGCCGGTCGATGCGACGCGCCGCAAGGCCCACCTTCATTCCTGCCGCTGCGAGTTTCTTGGCCGTTGCGCTACCGATGCCGCTGGAGGCGCCGGTAATCAGGGCCACTTTGCCGTGGAGCTCATTCGTTGACATGGACAGTCTCTCGCTGGTTGTCGATACGGGATTGGACGCGGCGATACCGCGTCCAGTCGGTTTTCAGTACCGGCGAGATGATATCCATCCTATACTTAGTTTCAATTACGCACTTTGAGGTAACTAGATATGGCCGAGGAAACCGCTGCGCCCTGCGACCTCTATCGCATCTCGGATATCCGCACCGTGCTGGAGCCGATCGCCAACAAGTGGTCGATCATGATCATGACGGTGCTGTGCAACGGACCGACGCGCTTCAATCAGATCAAGCGGCAACTGGACGGGGTGACGCACAAGTCGCTGACCGAAGCGCTGCGGCGGCTGGAGCGGATCGGCTTGATCAGCAGGGAAGTGATTTCCTCGTCTCCGGTGGCCGTGCAATACCGGCGCACGCCCTTGGGCGACACCCTGGAAGCGCCGATGATGGCGCTGCTGCACTGGTGCCAGGACCACGCCGATGAGGTGATTGCGGCCGAGCAGGCGTTCGTCGCGGGCACGCAAGCGCTGGCGCCGGCAACGGCAACGGTGGGGTGAGGGACTGCGGCTGATGCACGTGTGCGCGATGACGAGTTGAGGTGACGGAGGCTTGCACATGGTGCTGCCTGGCATCGGCGTGCATCCCGGCACGAACGCGACCACGCAATCGAGCGCATGCACACGCAGGTGCCTGCTCGGTCCACGCCAATGGCCGGCGATTCACCCAGACTGGCCGCATGGCCTCACAATAGGCGGCCAGTTCCCAACCGATGTCGCCATGCGCAAGACCTATCAGCTCAACCTCGAAGGCAAGAACCGCGATCGTCTGTTGGAGTCCAGCAAGCACGATATCCGCAAGTACATCCGCCGCGAGCGCCGCAAGGATTTGCCCGAAGGCGCGGATTACTGGGACTTCGACATGCGCTTCGGGGTGGACGAGGCCAGTGCCGCGCCGCTGCCGCCGGCCGAGCTGATCCGCTCGATCAATGCGCTCACCAGCGAAGGTGGCGAACAGTTCTTCGTGGAAATCCTGCGCAAGCCCGGCAAGCGTACCCCGCGTGCGGATGGCGACAACGCGCCGGGCGGCGAGCTGGATTTCGAGCAGGACTGAGGCATCGTCGCACCGTCCACCTTCGCGTGACGACGGCGCGTCAGGTGGCACTTCCTGCTGTCAGTCGGGCTTGCCAGCCTGCGTCGCGGCCGCTGCGCGTTGCTTGTCCTTCTTGCTCGGCCGCCTGCCCTTGATGCCGCCGTTGTCGTCCGGAGCGCGCGCGCCGACATGTGGCGTCTGCGTCGCAGGCGTCGTCGCCGCCAGGGTCGGCTCGAAACCGGCAACCACGCTGGTCGGCACGCGCAGGCCCTGGCGTTTTTCGATCAGGCGCCATTGCGGCTGGCTCTCTGCGGTGATGAAGCTGATCGCAAGGCCGCTGGCGCCTGCGCGCGCGGTGCGGCCGATGCGGTGGGTGTAGTCCACCGTCGAACGTGGCAGGTCGTAATTGACCACCGCCGGCAGCGCATCGATATCGATGCCGCGCCCGGCCAGATCGGTGGCCACCAGTACCTGCAGCTCGCGCTGTTTGAAGGCATGCAACGTACGCTCGCGGCGGCCCTGGCTCAGTTCGCCATGCAGCGGTTGCGCGTTGATGCCGGTCTTGGTGAGTTTTTCGGCAACTTTCTCGGCGGTGTGCCGGCTGGCGACGAATACCAGCACATGCGACCAGCCATGCTCCTGCAGCAGGTGGCGCAACAGCTGCGTGCGTTGGCCGGCGTCGACGGCGATCGCGCGTTGTTCGATCGCAGGCGCAGCTTCCGGGGTGGCATCGACGGTGATGCGTAGCGGGTCGCGCAGGCGACGCTTGGCCAGCGAGGCGATGCCGGGCGGAAACGTGGCCGAGAACAGCACGCTCTGCCGTTGCGCCGGCAGCAGGGCCAGGATGCGATCGAGCTCGGCGCCGAAGCCCAGTTCGAGCAGGCGGTCGGCTTCGTCCAGCACGAGCGTGGCAACCTCACCCAGGCGCAGCGCGTTGTGATCCACCAGGTCCAGCAACCGGCCGGGCGTGGCGACCACGATATCGGCACCACCGCGCAGGGCAAGCAACTGCGGATTGATCGAACTGCCGCCGGTGGCCGCAACGATCTTGAGCCGCCGCGGCAGATGCGCGGCCAGTTGGCGCAAGGTGTCTTCGACCTGCGCGGCGAGTTCGCGCGTGGGCACCAGCACCAGCGCGCCGAGCACGCGCGGGGCAACATCCGGCGCCAGGCAGCGTTGCTGCAGCAGCGGCAGCGCATAGGCCAATGTCTTGCCCGAACCGGTCTGCGCCATCGCAATCAGATCCCGGCCCTGCAGCATCGGCGCAATCGCCTGCTGCTGGATCGGCGTGGGCGTGTGGTGGCCGGCGCGTGCCAGCGCGGTGTCGAAGAATGGCTGCAGCTGCGGCGACAGCGAAAGATGGGCAAATGACATGGACCGATTATCCAGGCATTTGCACTGCAATGGTCGGTGAGACCCATGCGGGGCCGCCGCGGGCACTGCGTCGGTGGGTGGGCAAGGGCCCTGCAGCCAACGCGCAGCGTCGAGTGCGAGGTGCCCTCACCGCTTGCGGGACACGCCGTGAACCCGTCCCTGGGGGCTCGGTGGCGGCATCCATGCCGCCACACGGTCCCGCAATCGGCGAGGGCACCGCACCAGACAGTTGGCCGGCTGCTTTCCTGAAAGCGTGCTCGGCTTGCGTGGCAGACGAGACGTTTGCAGGTTGCGTGTAGGAGGCTTGTCTGCCGCTCGGCTTGCGACGGAGCAATGATGGGAGTTGAGCGAACGCCTAGTGATCCGACCAGCGCACGTCGTGCGCATCATGTACTGCTTGCGACTAGACACACCGACCCTCCCGACAGAGGTCCTTGCCCGCTCACCGTCGCGGGACCTTACGCGGCATGGATGCCGCGTAAGAGCCTACATGGACGTACTTGCGGCGTGTCCTGCGATGGTGGGCGGGCAAGGGCCCTGCAGCCAAGCCCCAGCGTCGAGGGTGCGGTGCCCTCAC
The DNA here is from genome assembly GCF_003993515.1 of Xanthomonas sp. BRIP62415. Taxonomy (NCBI): domain Bacteria; kingdom Pseudomonadati; phylum Pseudomonadota; class Gammaproteobacteria; order Lysobacterales; family Lysobacteraceae; genus Xanthomonas; species Xanthomonas sp. BRIP62415. The sequence goes on along the minus strand of NZ_QEZH01000032.1, from coordinate 9,085 downwards.
CGCTTGCGGGACACGCCGTGAACCCGTCCCTGGGGGCTCGGTGGCGGCATCCATGCCGCCACACGGTCCCGCAACCGGCGAGGACACCGCACCAGGCAGTTGGTCGGCTGCTTTCCTGAAAGCATGCTCGGCTTGCGTGGCAGACGAGACGTTTGCAGGTTGCGTCTTGGAGGCCGGTCTGTCGCCTGGCCTGCAATGGAAAATGGTGGAAGGTCGAGCGAACGCCCCGTTATCCAAACAGTGCACGTCATGCATTGCTTGCACCCGCACACCGACCATCTCGACAGGTCCTTGCCTGCTCACCGTCGCGGGACCTTACGCGGCATGGATGCCGCGTAAGAGCCTCCATGGATGGATTCACGGCGTGTCCTGCGATGATGGGCAGGCGAGGGCCCTGCAGAAATCCCGCAGATCGGCTGCTCTGCAACTGATCCATCCGCAGTGTTCAAGCCTCATCGGGGCACGGCGCATAAAGCGACCAATACTTCGACCAAGGCGTCATTCCGCCGCGGTCAGATGCTTGAAAAAAAACGGTGGGTCGACTGCGCGACGCCCTTACCGAGCGGCGCCCTCAACCGATCGTGTGACACGTCGCGACTTCATCCATGGATGGCGACATGGTGGCCTGCCGCCAACGGTCCCCAAGCAATGCGTGCACTGCAGGCGCCGCCCCGGTCGCGTGCGGATGAGATCCGCAAGACTGGCCGGGCCCACCTGGCGGTGGGCGCCGGTCGTCTTGCTGTCCGCGGGTTAGTTGGCCAGCGCCAGATCGTCCAGCAGCGCACGCAGGAAACGCGCAGCTTCGCCGCCGGTGGCGGCGCGGTGGTCGAAGGTCAGCGACAGCGGCATCACCTTGTGGGTTTCCACGCCGCCCATCACCGGGGTGAGCTGGTAGCGCGCGCGCCCGGCGGCGACGATGGCCACGCATGGCGGCACCACCACCGGAGTGGCGTAGCGGCCGGCGAACATGCCGAAGTTGGACAGCGAGATGGTGTAGCCGCTGAGTTCCGATGCGGCGATGCTGCGGGTTTCCACCTGCTGGCGCAGCCGGTTGACGCTCTCGCGGATGCCGTGCGCGTCCAGCATGTCGGCATTGCGCAGCGCGGGCACGAACAGGCCTTCTTCGGTATCCACCGCAATGCCGATATCGACCTGGGGGTGCAGGGTGCGGCTGAGTGCCTCGCCGTCGAACCAGGCGTTGAGGGCCGGCACCGCCTGGCAGGCACGCACGATGCCGCGCACCAGGCGCACGGTGACGTCGTTGCCGGGCTGCCAGGCGTGGATGTCGGCATCGTCGTTGAGCGTGGTCGGTACCACCTTGCTGTGCGCATCGGCCATGACCCGCGCCATGTTGCGACGCACGCCCTTGAGCTGTTCGGGTTGGCCCTTGACGCTGGTGCCGGGCGATTGGGTACGCATCGGCTTGCCGCTGGCCGACAGCGACGAGCGGGCGGTGGTGCCCTCATCCGCCCTGCGGGCACCTTCTCCCGCAGGCGGGAGAAGGGAACGCGCGTTGCCATCCGAATGGTTCGCGCTGTTGTCCGAAGGATGCACGCTACCGTCTGACTGGTGCGCGTTGTTGCCTGCGGTCGCTCCGCCGCCAGCGGCGGTCCCTCGGCCACTGGCCGATGAGGTCGACACGCCCTGCGCGCCGGCTGAAAGCCGTGCGGTGCCCGCGGCTGCGGCCTGCTTCACATCCGCCATCGTCACCGTGCCGTCCGGGCCGGTAGCGCGCACCTGTGCCAGGTCCACCCGCAGCTTGCGCGCCAGCGCACGCACCGCCGGCATCGCGCGCACGCCGTCGACGGCAATCGCCTGTTCGCTCTGCACGGCGTTGGAGCTCTGCATCGCACCGACCACCGTGCCGGCGTCGTCGCGCTCGCTCTGGCCACTGGCGTCGGCGTCGGCAATCTCGCCACCGTTGTCGGAGGCGACCACGCGCGCGGTCGGGCCGGCCGCGCTTTCGCCGGTGCTGGGCGTGTGCGTGGGTGCAGGGCCATGCGAGTGGCCGGTGTCCTGGCCGTCGGCGCGCTGCGGCTGCGAGGCGTCCAGCGCGAACTGTGCCAGCATCGCGCCGGTCACGATCACATCGCCAGCGGCACCGGCGAGCTTGGTCACGGTGCCAGAGAACGGCGAGGGCACCTCGACCACCGCCTTGGCGGTCTCCATCGAGACCAGCGGATCGTCCAGGCGCACGTTGTCGCCTTCCTTGACGAACCATTCGACGATGGTGGCATCGGGCAGGCCTTCGCCCAGGTCGGGCAGGTGGAAATTCTTGGCTTCGCTCATGGCAGGTTCTCTTGCGCCGCAGGCAGTGGCGGCGTGGTGTCGTCGAGGAGTTCGAGGTCGGCAGCCGGCAGCCAGCCCTGCATGCCATCGGCACGCTCGGACCACCACCAACCGCCATGTTCGTAATGCAGCAACACGTCCTCGCCCTGTTGGGCGTCGAGTTCGCGTGCGTCGTAGTCGCGCAGGGCTTCGGCCTGGCCGTCGCCCAGGGGGCGCAGCCAGGCCACCGGGGCCCAGCCGGCATGACCGTCGCCGGTGTTGACCCAGGCGAAGGCCGGCCATTCCTCGTCGCGCACGCCGATGGTCACGTGCTGGCCAGCGTGGAAGCGGATCGGGTTGGCGTACGCGGCGCGGTAATCGCAGAGCAGACGGGCGCGCATGTCAGCCGGCAGCCACCGCGCGACGGGCGGCGGTGACGATGCGCTCCACGCTCGGCAGGTACTTCATTTCCAGCCGGAACAGCGGGATATGCGTGTCGTAGCCGGTGACGCGTTCGACCGGTGCGAGCAGGTCGTACATCGATTTTTCCGCCAGCTGCGCGGCGATCTCCGCACCGAAGCCGGCGGTGCGCGGGGCTTCCTGCACGATCACGCAGCGGCCGGTCTTGGCCACCGATTCGGCGATGGTGTCGAAGTCGAGCGGGCGCAGCGTGGCCACGTCGATGACTTCGGCGCTGATGCCTTCGCCGGCGAGCTTGTCGGCCGCTTCCAGCGCTTCCTTGACCTGCGCGCCCCAGGTGACCAGGGTGACGTCGGTACCGTCGCGCAGCACGAAGCACACATCCAGCGGCAGCGCTTCGCCATCGTTGGCGACCACTTCCTTGTACTGGCGGTAGATGCGCTTGGGCTCCATGTAGATCACCGGATCCGGGTCGCGGATCGCGGCCAGCAACAGGCCGTAGGCGCGCTGCGGCGAGGACGGCAACACCACGCGCAGGCCGGGCACGTTGGTGAAGATGGCTTCGTTGGCTTCGCTGTGATGTTCCGGCGCGCGGATGCCGCCGCCCCACGGCACCCGCAGCACCATCGGGCAATGCAGGCGGCCGCGGGTGCGGTTGCGCAGGCGTGCGGCATGGCAGATCAGGTGATCGACCATGGGATACACGAAGCCGTCGAACTGCGCTTCGGCCACCGGCTTCATGCCCTGCGCGGCCAGGCCGACGCTCAGGCCGGCGATGGTGGTTTCGTCCAGCGGCGTGTCCAGCACCCGCTCGCTGCCGAAGCGCTGCTGCAGGCCCGCAGTGGCGCGGAACACGCCGCCGTTGACGCCGACATCCTCGCCCAGCACCAGCACCGCAGGGTCGTGTTCCAGCTCCCAGGCCAGCGCCTGGGTGATGGCTTCGATCAGGGTGATGGGCGAACTCATGGCACTCTCTCCGCGCGTGGCTGCGGCGTTGTAGGGGGCACTGGCCTGCTGCTGTGTCGCAGCCAGGTGTGACTGGTTGAGCTCATCCATGACGGGCCTCCTGCGCCATCACCTCGGCGCGCTGGGCCAGCAACTCGGCCGGCGGGTCGCCGTAGAGGTAATCGAACATCGCTTCGACCGGCTGCACCGGGGTGTTGAGATAGGCATTGACCTCTGCGTCCACGCGCGCACCGCATTCGGCCTTCCATGCGGTTTCCTGCGCCTCGTCCCACAGGCCTTGCGCGGTGAGATAGCGGCGCAGGCGCAGCAGCGGCTCGCGCGCCCAGCCTTGCTTGACCTCTTCTTCGCCGCGGTAGCGCCGCGCGTCGTCGGCGGTGGTGTGATCGGACAGGCGATAGGTCAGGAACTCGATCACCGTGCCGCCGTCGCCGGCCAATGCGCGCGCGCGCGCCTGGCGCATCGCCTCGAGCACCGCGATCAGGTCGTTGCCATCCACCTGCAGGCAATGCAGGCCGCCGGCCAGGCCCTTCTGCGCCAGCGTCTGCGCACCGGTCTGCGCCGAGCGCGGCACCGAGATCGCCCAGCCGTTGTTGATCACGCACAGGATCAGCGGCAGTTTGTAGGCGCCGGCCGAATTGAGCGCGGCATAGAAGTCGGTCTTGGAGCTGCCGCCATCGCCACAGCAGGCCACCGCGACCTGCGGCTTGCCCCGCAGCTTGAACGACAGCGCCGAACCGGCCGCATGCAGGCACTGGGTGGAGATCGGCACGCAGATCGGGAAGTCGATCGCCGCATCGGCATCGCGCGGATAGTCGCTGCCGCGTTCGTCGCCGCCCCAGTACAGCAGCACATCGCGCGGGCGCACGCCGCGTTCGAACATGGTGCCGTACTCGCGATAGCTGGGCGCGAACACATCGCCACTGCGCATCGCCGCGCCGATGCCCACGTGGGTGGCTTCGTGACCGAGGCAGGCCGCATAGGTGCCCAACTTGCCGGTGCGCTGCAGCGCGACCGACTTGCTGTCGAAGGTGCGCACGAACAGCATGCGCTTGAACAGGGCGAGCAGCTGTTGCGGGTTGGCGGCGTCGGCCGGCAGGTCGTCGCGGACGATCTGGCCGTCCGCGTCCATGTATTGCAGATATTCGATCTCGAACTGCGCGGCTACGCTCATTGCGGCGACACCTTCACCAAGAAGTTTCAAATGATATGAGTTGCGATGTTAAGGACCACACAGCAAAAAGCTGTCCTGCACCGCAGCACACAATGATGCTGGCTTGCACAAAAAAAAGGGCGCGGACCAGGCCGCGCCCTTTGTCGCAGTACAGAATTGCGACGTGGTGCACTGCGATCAGCGGCGGTCGGCGCCTCCACCGATCGGGGTGACGATCAGCGCCGAATCGTTGGCCGGGTTGGCATCGGGCGAGGTCGATGTGGCCCTCGCCTGCACGCGGATGGCACCGTCGGCAGGGATCGGCCTGGCTGCCACGGTCAACTGGAAGGCCAGCTGCGCGCCCGGCAGCACGACCGCCGCGCTGCTGCACACGAAGCGGGCATTGCGCAGCGATTGCAGCTGTTTGTCGCAGCGCCAGCCCTGCGGCGGCACCAGCTGCGATAGCGCAGACACCGTATTGCCTTCGATCACCAAGCCGGGACGCTGCGCCGGCGCGGCACCGACGTTGTCCAGCAGCACGCGATAGCTGGCGCTGAACGCTGTTGTCGGCAGGCTGGCCGGGCCGTCGAACCGCACCGCCAGGTCGCTGCGCGGCTGCGGCCGTGCCTGCACCACAACGGCAGCGGTGTCGGTGTTGTTGTCCGGCTGCGGGTCGGGCGACTGCGAGGCGACCGAGGCGGCCAGGGTCAGGGTGCGCCCGGCCAGGTCCGGGCCGGCATCCAGTTGCACTGCAAAACTCTGCGCAGATCCCGCCGCAAGCAGTGGGATGTTGCAGGTAAACGTGGTCTGCGTGGCATTGGTCTGGTTCTGGCAGATCCAGCCCGGCGGGGCAGTGAGGCGCGCCCGTGCCGGCAGGTCGAACACCAACGCCAGCGCAGTGAACGGCGCGCGATCCGGCCCTCGGTTCTCGACATCCACGGTGTAGTCGATGTGCTCGCCTTCGACCACCTGGTCGCGCGCGGCGGTGACAGCTACCTGCACGTCCGCGTTCACCTGCTTGGTCATGCGCAACAGCACCACGGTGGGGTCGTGGTCGGACAAGCGCGTGGGCGTATTGGCATCGTTGCGCGCGGTGCCGGGGAAGTCGGCATTGATGCGCGCATGGCCCACCGACAGCGAGGCGATGTTGGGTGCGCGCATCAGCGCCTCGTTGGCCAGGATGTGGTCCAGCGACTGCACGTTGCCGTCGAAGGCGTACGAGTAGCTCTGGTCCGGCGTGTTGAACCAGGTCAGGTCGGTGTAGTCCGGGTTGACCAGGTCCACACCATCGCCGCCCACCACGGTCTGCGCATCCGGCGCCGGCCTGCCGGTGACGGTACCCATCGCATCCACGTAGCCGTCGTTGAACTCGAAGGCGTTGAAGTCGCCCATCACCAGCACCTGCTCGGCCGGGTCGAGCTGCTGGCGCGTCTGCAGCAGGCGCGCCAGGTACTCGGCCTGGGCCTGGCGCTTGGCGCGGATGCGGGTGCCGGCCGCATCGTCGGTCTCGGCGCCGTTGAGCGAGCGCTGATGCACCACGATGGCGGTCAGCGGCAGCACGCGGCCATCGGCCTGGTGCACTTTGGCACTGAGCACCAGTGGCGGGCGATCGTTGAGCAGGCTCACCGCGCCGCCCGGTTCGGTCCAGGTGGTGGTCTTGCCTTCCTGGGCGACGGACACCACTTCCACGCGCGGTACGCCGGCCGAGACCGAACCGGTCTTGACCAGGAAGCCCACGTCGATACCGCCGACGTCATTGCCTTCCTGCAGGTAGGCCACGTACTGCGGATCGGGCTGGCCGGAAGCGATGGCATCGGCGTTGATGCGCGCAGCCAACGTCTGCAGCACACCGAAGCTTTCCACTTCCACCGTGCCCAGGATGTCGGGCGTGTGCAGGTAGTTGCGGATCGCCAGCGAGGCCTTGTTGAGGCGGGCCTGGAATGCGGCCGGGGTGAGCACCGGCTCGCCGGTCGCCGGGTCGTTCTGGTCGTCGAAGAAGCGCTCCATGTTGTAGGTGGCCACGGCCACGTCGTCGGCCTGCGGCCGCGGTGCCGGGCGCGGTTGGTCGGCACCGTTGCAGTTCACCTGCGGGGTGCGTTCCGGATACAGCGTGTAGCGGCGGAAGCTGTAGTCCAGCGGGCCGGTGACATCCTGCAGGACGCAGCCCGATGCCAGGTCCAGACGCTCGGCGCCGACGCCGGCACTGCCGACCGCGATCACTTCCGGGTTGGTGTTCCAGCGCGGCACCCCGGCAGGCGAGCCGGCCGGCAATGGATCGGGCAACTGCACGCCGGGCTCGCGAAAGGCACGCGGCACGCCGGTGACCACCGCATGGAAGACGCCATTGCTGGTGGCGGTGGCGTTGGTCTCGTTGACGTTGCCGCCGGTGGGCGCATTGACGGTGAGGCTGGCGGCGGTAACGCGCATGCCTTCCAGCGCTTCGAGCTGATCAAAGGCTCCGTTCGGGTTGGGGAAGTTCGTGCTCAACGCCACCGGCATCGGCAACGGATTGCCGGTGGAATCCAGCAGCACGGTCAGGCTGCCGCCGATCTCGGTCAGTGGCGGCTGGGTCGGGTCGGCGGTGGGCACGTACTCAAGCACCGTGCCTTGCACGCGCACCCGGTTGCCGATGGCAGCGGCGTCCGGCGGTGCGCTGCCGGTGTAGACATAGACGCCTTCGGAGGTGGCCGCATCGCCATCGGTTTCCGCATCCGCTGCCTGCAGGAAGAAGCCGGCGCTGCGGCGGGCAGTGACGATGCCCGAGGTGGCGACCACCTGGCCTTCCAGCGGCGAGCGTGCGCCCTTGCCCTGGATGGCGTGGATCGGCAGCAGGCTGAAGTCGTCGTTGAGGACGGTGCCGGTGGCGCTCAGCGTGGCCGGCAACGCGCCGGTGAGGCCGCTGATCTGCAGCGCGAAGGTCTCGTCGGGCTCGGGTGTGGTGTCGCCCAGCACCTCCACGCTGATGCTGGCGCTGCGCTCGCCAGCGGCGATCCGGACGCTGGACGCGGGCAGGGCGACATAGTCGCTGCCAGCGACGGCGGTGCCATCGGCGGTGGCTGCGGTGAAGCTCACCCCGCCCGCACCGGCCGGCTGGCTCAGGCTCAGCGTGAACACAACGCTGCGGCTGCCGCTATTGCCCTCGGCCTGGCTGACATCGGCCAGCGTGGCGATTGGCTGGCCGCCGCCACTGCACAGGCGTGCGGGGCTGGCGGCGTTGCGCGGAGCCGGCGTGCCGGTGGCGAAATCGGCCGCGTTGTTGTCGGTGTCGGTGCAGCCATCGCCGCCGCGCAGCACCGCCAGCGTATTGCTGGGCGCCGGGGTGGGCGCATTGCCTTCGGCGCAGCTGGCGGTGCTGCCATAGCCGACCAGATCGGCATTGCCGGTGGGGCAGGCGCCGCTCAACGCCGAGGCGCTGTTGCTCAGCGCCACCTTGCCGGCGCCGCCGCCCATGGCGATGGTGCCGGTGGCATCGGGCGTGGGTAGCGCAACGCTGCCGCCGCTGCCGTCGGCCTGCTTGACCAGGTAGTAGCCGCCGGCCGGCACGCTGCCCGCCAACGGGGTGACCTGCCAGCTGCTGCCGGCGGCCGAGGCGTACTGCACCGACCAGCCGTCCAGGCTGACCGTGGTGCTGCCGATGTTGTGCAGCTCGATGAAATCGCTGCGGAAGGTGGCACCGCTGTTGCCGCCACCGCCGTAGACCTGGCTGATGACGACCTGGGCGTTGGCGTGGCCGGCAACCGCCAGCGCACAGACAAGTAAGGCTGCACGACGCTGCAACACATGCATGAGATGAGAGTCCCCTGATCCGTGAGACGTGAAACGCTCCCCTGGTCCGGCCACGTCCCTGGCCGGCAGCGCCGTTCGATTCTGCATGAATTTGCAGACCTAGGTTGACGATACGGTGACACCGGCGCAGTTGCTGCGACTGCGCAGTCGAAAGCGGTTGGCTTTTTCAGGTGTGAAGTACCAGTCGCGTACGCCACCGGGTTGTCAGGCTGCCCGCGTGAGCCGGCGGTCACCCAGTCAGATCGGGCGCTGCGGCAAAGGCTCGCTACAGCGCCATGCAGGCGCGCTGCAACGACATGCAGGCCGCGCGCTGCACAAGGAATAATCCGGAAGGGCGTCGGTCCAGCCAGAAGGTCTGCACGGTAGAACGATGCGACACACACCGGAGATCACGTGTCGAAGACCCAGCCTCCAGCGCCGCCCTCAGCCGCCAGGCCGTCGATATCCAATCTCCGCTCCCGATTCCCGATTCCCCCAATCCCCAATCCCCAATCC